>NZ_JBIBHJ010000012.1:0-305547 GCF_042956945.1 Streptomyces sp. NPDC008150
CACGTCCGCGTCTTCCCCCTCTCCAACTGGACCGAACTCGACGTCTGGCAGTACATCGCCCGCGAGGGGATAACCCTCCCCGAGATCTACTTCGCCCACCGGCGCGAGGTCTTCGACCGCGGCGGCATGTGGCTGACGGCCGGCGAGTGGGGCGGGCCCAAGGACCACGAGACGGTCGTCAAGCGCCAGGTCCGCTACCGCACCGTCGGCGACATGTCCTGCACCGGCGCCGTCGACTCCGACGCCACGACCCTCGACCAGGTCATCGCCGAGATCGCCGCCTCCCGCCTCACCGAGCGCGGCGCCACCCGCGCCGACGACAAACTCTCCGAGGCCGCGATGGAAGACCGCAAGCGCGAGGGGTACTTCTAAAGATGTCCAGCACCACCAGCACCACCAGCACCGCCACCACCGTCCCGCCCGCCGGGACCACGGGTTCCGCCGGCGACACCGTCGACACCCTGCGGTTCGCGACGGCCGGCTCGGTCGACGACGGCAAGTCGACCCTCGTCGGCCGCCTGCTCCACGACTCCAAGTCGGTCCTCACCGACCAGCTCGAAGCCGTCGAACGCGCCTCCGCGAGCCGCGGCCAGGAAGCACCCGACCTCGCCCTCCTCACCGACGGCCTGCGCGCCGAACGCGAACAGGGCATCACCATCGACGTCGCCTACCGCTACTTCGCCACCCCCAGGCGCCGCTTCATCCTCGCCGACACCCCCGGCCACGTGCAGTACACCCGCAACATGGTCACCGGCGCCTCCACCGCGGAGCTCGCGATCATCCTGATCGACGCGCGCAACGGCGTCGTCGAGCAGACCCGGCGGCACGCCGCGGTGGCCGGACTGCTGCGGGTACCGAACGTCGTCGTCGCGGTCAACAAGATGGACCTCGTCGGTTACGAACAGGCCGTGTTCGAGCGCATCGTCGAGGACTTCGCGGGCCACGCGGCCCAGTTGGGCCTGCCCGGCTTCACGCCGATCCCGGTGTCCGCGCTCGTCGGCGACAACGTCGTCGACCGCTCCGCCCACATGGACTGGTACACCGGCCCCCCGCTCCTGGAATTCCTGGAGAGCGTGCCGGTCGGCACCGACCCGGTCGACGCGCCGGCCCGCTTCCCCGTGCAGTACGTGATTCGCGACGGCGACGACCGCCACTACGCCGGCCAGCTCGTCTCCGGCACCCTGCGCGTCGGCGACTCCGTGACCGTGCACCCGTCCGGCGAGACCTCCGTGATCGACGGCCTGGACGTCCTCGGCAGCGAGGTCGCGGCGGCGTACGCGCCGCAGTCGATCAGTGTGCGTCTCGCCGACCAGCGGGACGTGTCGCGCGGCGACATGATCACCGCGGGTGTCGACGCGCCCGCGCTCACCCAGGACGTGCGGGCCGCCGTCTGCCACCTCGCGGACCGGGCACTGCGGGTCGGCGACCGGGTCCTGCTCCGGCACACGACGCGGACCGTCAAGGCGATCGTCAAGGACATCGACGGCGCGGACGAACTCGTCGTCAACGATCTCGGCCGCGTCACCGTGCGCACCGCCGAGCCGCTGGCGCTCGACGAGTACGCGGTGTCGCGCCGTACGGGCGCGTTCCTGCTGATCGACCCAGCGGACGGCGCGACGCTGACCGCCGGGATGGTCGAGTCGGCGTTCGGCGCCGGTTCCTGAACGGCAGGCACCGAACGGCCGGGCCCCCGTTGCCGTCCCTCGCGGACGGACCGGGGGCTCCCGTGTGCCCGGAGCGGGGCGGGGGCGGTGCGGGGCGCGGAGAGCGACGGTCCGGTCACCGTGCGGCGGAGGCGGGTCACGGATCGTCGACAGGACGGTAACGGGGACGGCCGGGGTGCGCGAGGGACCGGCACAGCGGGTAGGCCGCGGGAAGCCGGGGCCGAAGGTCCCGGCCGGAGGCCGTCCGACGACTCTGACGACGGCGCCGTACCATTCCTAAGGTTGAAAGCAGGACAGCCTGCTCTCCATGAACGGACCCGTCGTGCACGAACCCCTCTCGCCCGCCGCCCTCTGGCGCATGGCGCTGCCGCACACCACGGCCGCCGTGCCGGTGGCCCGTGCCCTGGTGCGCACCGCGCTGTCCGAACTCGACCACGCGGCCGACCGCGACACGGCGGAGCTGCTCACGGCCGAGCTGGTCGCCAACGCCGTCGAGCACACCGCCGGTGACGCCCCGATAGAGCTGGTGGTCGAACTGCTGCCCACCGGCTGCCAGGTCGAGGTGCACGACACCGACCCGGCGCCGCCGCACGACCTGACCTGGCCCACCGACCCGAAGCCGGACCTGTGGCAGGAGGGCGGGCGCGGCCTGCTGCTGATCCGCACGCTGAGCGCGTCGTGCGGTCACCGCCCCACCGGGTCGGGCAAGGCGGTGTGGTTCACGCTCCCGGCGGTGCCGTCGCAGCGTCGTCCGCTGTAGCCGCCGCGAGGGCGAGCCGTGAGTGGCGGCGCCCGTAGAGGACGTAGACGAGGGCGCCGGCCACGAGGAACACCGCGAACTGCACCCAGGTCCGCCAGCCCGTCTCGTACATCAGGTACAGGCAGAAGGCCACGCCGAGCACCGGGACCACGGGGTACAGCGGCACCCGGAAGGACCGGGCGAGGTCCGGCTCGCGGCGGCGCAGCGCGATCACCGCGACGTTGACGGCGGCCATGGTGGCGAGCGTGCCGATCGTGCAGAGGTTCACCACGGAGTCCAGCCCGGCGAAGGCCGCGGGCAGCGCGAAGACGACGGCGACGATCACGGTTCCGGAGACGGGCGTCGCGGTCTTCGGGGAGACCCGTTCGAAGACGCGCGGGACGAGACCGTCGCGGGACATCGACAGCAGGATGCGGGTCTGGCCGTACATCACCGCGAGCACCACCGAGGCGATGGCCACGACCGCGCCGAACGCGATGACCGCGCCGCCGGCGGTGGAGCCGGTGACCTCGTTGACCACGTACGACAGCGCGGCGGGCCGGCCGCCGACGGCGTCGCCGCCGATGGCGCCGATCGCGGCGAGGGCGACCGCGCAGTACAGCAGGGTGACCAGGCCGATGCAGACGAGGATGGCGACGGGGATGTCCCGGCGCGGCTTCTTGGCCTCCTCGCCGGCCGTGGTGATCGCGTCGAAGCCGATGTACGAGAAGAAGGCGGCGGTGGTGCCCGCGCCGATGCCGCCGATCCCGGCCGGGGCGAACGGCGTGAGGTTGCCGTCCTCGAAGGCGGAGAACCCGATGGCGCAGAACGCGATCAGGATGGCGATCTTCAGCACGGCCATAGCGGCGGTGGCCCGCGCGCTCTCGCGCACACCGCGCACCAGGAGCACGGCGGCCATGGCGATGACGATCACCGCGGGCAGGTTCACGACGCCGCCGTCCCCGGCCCCGGCGGACAGCGCGGCGGGCAGTTGGTGGCCGGTGAGGCTGTGCAGGAGTTCGTTGACGTACTGGCTCCAGCCGACGGCGACGGCGGACACGGACACGCCGTACTCCAGGAGCAGGCACCAGCCGACGAGGAACGCGGTGGTCTCGCCGAGCCCCGCGTAGGCGAAGGAGTACGAGGAGCCGGAGACGGGGATCGCGCCGCCGAGTTCGGCGAACGCGAAGGCGGTGAGGACGCAGGTGATCGCGGCGAGCACGAACGAGACGACGACCGCGGGGCCGGCCTTGGACACCGAGTCGGACAGGCCGACGAAGATGCCGGTGCCGACGATGGCGCCGACGCCGAAGCAGACGAGCTGGAAGAGGCCCATCGTGCGGCGCAGACCGTGGCCCTCGCGGTCGGCGCCGGACTCGGCGAGGAGGAGCTGGGGGGACTTGAACCGGTGGCCGGACATGCCGGAACCGGACGTGCGGGGGCTGGACATGTGGGGGGCGGTGCTCGTTTCTGGTGGTACGGGTGCGACCGGGTGGGGGGTGCGTGGGGGAGGTCGCGCGGCGGCCGGGCGGGGGTTTCCGGCCGCCGTTCAGGATAGGGCCTGCGGGGTGGCCCGCCGGTGTCAGGCGAGGGTGGCGACCAGGACGGCCTTGATGGTGTGCAGGCGGTTCTCCGCCTGGTCGAAGACGACCGAGTGGGCCGACTCGAAGACCTCGTCGGTGACTTCGAGGCTGTCCACGCCGTGGCTCTCGTGGAGTTCGCGGCCGACCTTCGTGCCCAGGTCGTGGAAGGCGGGCAGGCAGTGCAGGAACTTCACGTCCGGGTTGCCGGTGGCGCGCAGCACGTCCATGGTCACCGCGTACGGGGAGAGCGAGGCGATCCGCTCGTCCCACACCTCCTTGGGCTCGCCCATGGAGACCCAGACGTCGGTGGCGACGAAGTCGGCGCCCGCGACGCCCTCGGCGACGTCCTCGGTGAGGGTGATCCGGGCGCCGCTCTCCGCGGCGAGGGCCTGCGCCCGGTCGACGATCTCCTGGGCGGGCCAGTACGACTTGGGGGCGACCATGCGCACGTCCATGCCGAGCAGGGCACCGGTGACCAGGTACGAGTTGCCCATGTTGAAGCGGGCGTCGCCGAGGTAGGCGAACGCGGTCTCGCGCAGCGGGCGGGTGCCGTGCTCGGTCATGGTGAGGACGTCGGCGAGCATCTGCGTGGGGTGCCAGTCGTCGGTGAGGCCGTTGTAGACGGGGACGCCCGCGTGGGCGCCGAGTTCCTCGACGGCTGCCTGGCTGTCGCCGCGGTACTCGATCGCGTCGAACATGCGGCCGAGCACGCGGGCGGTGTCCTTCACGGACTCCTTGTGCCCGATCTGCGAGCCCGACGGGTCGAGGTAGGTGGTCGACGCGCCCTGGTCGGCGGCGGCGACCTCGAAGGCGCACCGGGTGCGGGTCGAGGTCTTCTCGAAGATCAGGGCGATGTTGCGGCCCTGGAGACGGCGCTGCTCGGTCCCTGCCTTCTTGGCGGCCTTCAGCTCGGCGGCCAGCTCGACCAGACCGCGGAACTCGTCCTCGGTGAAGTCGAGCTCCTTGAGGAAGTGGCGGCCGGCGAGGGCGGTCGGGACTGTCGCCATGGGAGCGCTCCAAGACATACGGGGGCAGGTACGGGGGGATGGAAATTGAAATTATATACGTAGAGCGGCAAATCTATACAGCCCGTCGTCCTCCGCCGTCGCCCTCCGCCCGTCCTCCGCCGCCGCCGCGTGACGTCGCTCACGCCGGGTCCCGCTCGACGGGGCAGCTCATGCAGCGCGGACCGCCGCGTCCGCGCCCCAGTTCGCTGCCGGGGATCTCGATGACCTCGATGCCGCGCTTGCGCAGGTGGGTGTTGGTCGTGGCGTTGCGCTCGTAGGCGACGACCACCCCGGGCTCGACGGCCAGGACGTTGCAGCCGTCGTCCCACTGCTCGCGCTCGGCCGCGTGCACGTCCTGCGTCGCCGTCAGCACGCGGATCTCCTGGAGGCCGAGGGCGGCGGCGATGGCCCGGTGCATGTGCTCGGGCGGATGGTCGGTCACCTTCAACTCCTTTTCCCCCACGCCCGGTTCGATGGTGTAGGAGCGGAGCATGCCGAGGCCCGCGTACTGCGTGAACGTGTCGCCGTCGACCATCGTCATCACCGTGTCGAGGTGCATGAAGGCCCGCCCCTTGGGCATGTCGAGGGCCACGATCGTCTCGGCGGAGCCCGCCGCGAACAGCTTGTGCGCGAGCATCTCGACGGCCTGCGGGGTGGTGCGCTCGCTCATCCCGATGAGGACGGCGCCCCTGCCGATGACCAGGACGTCGCCGCCCTCGATGGTGGACGGATAGGCGGCCTGCCCCTCGGACCACACGTGGAACCTCTCCCGCGCGAACAGCGGGTGGTGCCGGTAGATCGCCTCGAAGTGGACGGTCTCCCGGCGCCGGGCCGGCCACCGCATCGCGTTGACGGAGACGCCGTCGTAGATCCAGGCGGACGTGTCGCGGGTGAACAGGTGGTTGGGCAGCGGCCCGAGCAGGAAGTCGTCCAGGTCCATGACGTGGAAGCGCACGGACGCCGGTTCGGGATGGGCGTCGAGGAACTCCCGTTTGGTCATGCCGCCGACCAGGGCCTCGGCGAGTTCGCCTGCGGGCAGGTTCTCGAAGGCGGCGCGCAGGTGGTCGGTGGCGAGCGGACCGTACTCCTTCTCGTCGAAGACGCGGTCGAGGACCAGGGTGCGGGCCTCGCCGATCTCCAGGGTCTCGGTGAGCAGGTCGCCGAAGAGGTGGACGGCGACGCCCCGGTCGCGCAGCACGTCCGCGAACCCGTCGTGCTCGGCGCGCGCCCGGCGCACCCACAGCAGGTCGTCGAAGAGGAGGGCGTCCTTGTTGGTGGGGGTGAGCCGTTTGAGTTCGAGATCCGGCCGGTGCAGGATCACGCGGCGCAGCCGCCCGGTTTCGGAGTCGACGTGGAATCCCATGGTTCCATCCTGACCACCGGGGGCCGGATTCACCCACGGCTCGCCCGTATCCGCGGGATCCGGCGCCCCTCGGCGCGGTCCGCGCACCCCTCACCATTCTCGTCCCCTTGACGATAAGCGGCACCTCCCCTTATCGTCATAGAGACGAGATCGAACGCCGGGCCGCGCGCCCGCCACCACGGAGAACCGGGGACACCCATGGCCGACATCACCCGCCGTTTCGGCTGGCGCCACCTGCGCGGCGCGCCGACGGCCCACATCCGCCACCACCGCGCGGGCACCCTGGCGCACGACGGCACCGGACTCAGCTTCTGGTACCGGGCGTTGAGCTCCACGCTCTCCGAAATACCCGTCGACGACCGCGAGTTGACGATGACCTTCCACGCCCGGACCTCCGACTTCCAGGACGTCTCCGTACAGGCGACCGTCACCTACCGCGTCAGCGACCCGGCCGTCGCGGCGGCCCGCATCGACTTCTCCGTCGACCCCGACACCGGTGTCTGGCGCGGCGCCCCGCTGGAGCAGCTCGGCACGCTGCTCACCGAGACCGCTCAGCAGCACGCGCTGGAAGTACTCGCCCGCACCTCCCTCGCCGCCGCCCTCGCCGACGGGGTCAGCTCCGTGCGCGAGCGCGTCGCGGCGGGACTCGCGGCCGAACCCCGGCTGCCGGCCACCGGCATCGACGTCGTCGCCGTCCGCGTGGTGGCGCTGCGCCCGGAGCCCGAGGTGGAACGCGCGCTGCGCACCCCCGCCCGCGAACAGATCCAGCAGGAGGCCGACCGCGCCACCTACGAACGCCGGGCCGTCGCCGTCGAGCGCGAACGGGCCATCGCCGAGAACGAGTTGGCCAGCAAAATCGAACTCGCCCGCCGCGAGGAGCAGTTGGTCGACCAGCACGGGACCAACGCCCGCCGGGAGGCCGAGGAGCAGGCCGCGGCCGACGCCGTGCGCGCCGGCGCCGAGGCGGCCCGCGCGGTCCGCCTCGCCGACGCGGAGGCCACGCGCACCGAACGTCTCGCCGAGGCGGAGGCCGCACGTTCCGTACGGCTGGCCAGGGCCGAGGCCGAGGGTGCCCGCGAGGTGGGCGAGGCGCGGGCCCAGGCACAGGCGGCCTGGCTGCGCGTGCACTCCGAGGTCGACGTCGCCACGCTGCACGCGCTCACCGGCACCCGGCTCGCGGAGAACCTGCCGCGCATCGACAGCGTCACCGTCTCCCCCGACGTGCTCACCGGCCTGCTCGCGAAGCTGGGCGGTGCCGACGGCGCCGGGCACGGCGACGGGGACCGGGCGTGAGCCTCGCCCCGCGCGTCGTGCTCGTCCACCGCACCACGGAGTACGAGGAGTTGGTGGCCCGGCACGGCACGCACGGGCAGGCCGCGTTCTTCCTCTCCTCCCGCGGCCGGGACATCGAGGAGGTCGCCCACCGGCACCACCTCGCCCGGCGCGCACTGGCCGAGGTGACGGCCGCGATCCCCCTGACGTTGCGTCAGGCCCTGGTGGAACGTGCCGACCTGGACCGTTTCCTGTTCGCACCGGAGGACGTGGTGGTCGTGGTCGGCCAGGACGGTCTCGTCGCGAACGCCGCCAAGTACCTCGCCGGGCAGCCCGTGGTCGGCATCGACGCCGAACCCGGCCGCAATCCCGGCGTCCTCGTCCGGCACCGGGCGGCCGACGCCGCCGGGCTGCTCCCCGAGGTCGTCGCCGACCGGGTGGCCGTGGCCGGACTGACCATGGTCGAGGCGGTCACCGACGACGCCCAACGGCTGGTCGCGCTCAACGAGATCTACCTCGGCGCCCCCGGCCACCAGACCGCCCGCTACCGCCTGGGGCTCGACGGCGACAGGGGTGCCGTCGAGTCCCAGGCCTCCTCCGGCGTGCTGGTGGGCACCGGCACCGGGGCCACCGGCTGGCTGCGGTCGGTCTGGCAGGAACGCCACAGCGTGCTGCCGCTGCCCGGCCCCGCGGACGACCGGCTGCTGTGGTTCGTCCGCGAGGCGTGGCCCTCCCCCGCCACCGGCACGTCCCTGGTCTCCGGCGACCTCGCCGCGCGGCGGCGGCTGACCGTGACCGTCGAGTCGGAACGCCTGGTCGCCTTCGGGGACGGCATGGAGGCCGACGCCGTCGAACTCACCTGGGGGCAGACGGTCCGGGTCGGGGTGTGCGAGGAGCGGCTGCGGCTGGTGGGGTGAGGAGCGCGGTCCCCGCCGGCCCAGCCCGCGGCCGGGCCCCGCACCCCGCCCTACCCCACCCCACCCCACCCCACCCCGCTCCGGCTCGCGGCACTCCCCGGCGGGCGTCAACTCCCCTGTCACAGACGGGGGTCGACCGGCTCCGACTCCAGGGCGAGGACCGCGAAGACCGCCTCGTGCACACGCCACAGCGGCTCTCCGTCCGCGAGCCGGTCCAGCGCCTCCAGGCCCAGCGCGTACTCCCGGACCGCCAGCGAACGCTTGTGGTTCAGGAAACGCCCGCGCAGCCTGGCCAGGTTCTCCGGCCGGGTGTACTCCGGACCGTAGATGATCCGCAGGTACTCGCGGCCCCGGCACTTGATGCCCGGCTGGACCAGCCGGCCCTTCTCGCCGCGCACCAGCGCGCCGAGCGGCTTGACGACCATGCCCTCGCCGCCCCGCCCCGTCATCTCCAGCCACCAGTCCACGCCCGCCCGTACGGACTCCGGGTCCCCGGTGTCCACGTACAGCCGCCGCGTCGTCCGCAGCAGACCGCTGCCGTCGTGCTCGACCAACCGGTCCAGCAGCGCGAGCTGTTCGTCGTGCGGCAGTCCCGCGAGGCTGCGGCCCTCGGTGGCCAGGAGCTGGAACGGGGCCAGCAGCACGCCGTCCAGACCCTCCGTCCGCCAGCAGTAGCGCCGGTACGCGTCGGTGAACGCGGCCGCGTCGGCGGCCCGTTCGCGCTGCCGGGCCAGCAGGTCCGTCACGTCCACACCTCGCCCGCCGGCCGCCCCGAGCGCGGACAGCACCGCCGGGAACACCGCGCCGGACGCCGCGCCCACCGCCGCGTACTGCGTGCGCAGCAGCCCCTGGGCCTTGAGCGACCACGGCATCAACTCGGCGTCCAGCAGCAGCCAGTCGGTCTCCAGCTCCGCCCACAGCCCCGCCGCGTCGGCCGCCGACCGCAGCCGTCCGAGGATCTCCTCGGTCACCGCCGCGTCGTCGAAGAACGGACGGCCGGTGCGCGTGTACAGCGAACCCGTCGGACCGTCCTCGACGCCGAAGCGCGCCCGCGCGGTCTCCGCGTCCCGGCACACCAGCGCCACCGCCCGCGAACCCATGTGCTTCTCCTCGCACACGACCCGCGCGACCCCGTCCTCGGCGTACTGCCGGAACGCCTCCGCCGGGTGTTCCAGGTAACCCTCCTGGTGCGAGGTCGCGGTGGGCGCCATCGTCGGCGGCAGGTACGGCAGCAGCCGCGGGTCCACCGCGAAGCGGCTCATCACCTCCAGTGCCGCCGCCGCGTTCTCCTCGCGGACGCCGACCCGGCCGGCGTGCCGCGTCTCGACACCGCGCCGCCCGTGCACGTCCGTCAGGTCCAGCGGACGCCCCTCCCGGCCGCCGGGCGCCTCGGTGCGCAGCGGCCGGGCCGGCTCGTACCAGACCTTCTCGGCGTCCACGCCGACGAGTTCGCGCTCCGGCCAGCGCAGCGCGGTGAGCCGGCCGCCGAAGACCGCGCCGGTGTCCAGGCAGATCGTGTTGTTGAGCCAGGTCGCCTCGGGCACGGGGGTGTGCCCGTACACGACCGCGGCACGGCCCCGGTAGTCCTCCGCCCACGGGTAGCGCACGGGCAGGCCGAACTCGTCGGTCTCACCGGTGGTGTCGCCGTACAGCGCATGCGAGCGCACCCGGCCGGACGTGCGGCCGTGGTACTTCTCCGGCAGACCCGCGTGGCACACCACGAGCCTGCCGCCGTCGAGGACGTAGTGGCTGACGAGCCCGTCGATGAACTCCCTCACCTGCGCGCGGAACTCGTCGCTCTCCCGGTCCATCTGCTCGATGGTCTCGGCGAGGCCGTGGGTGTGCTGGACGTTGCGGCCCTTGAGGAAGCGGCCGTACTTGTTCTCGTGGTTGCCGGGCACGCACAGCGCGTTGCCGGAGCCCACCATCGACATCACCCGGCGCAGCACCCCCGGGCTGTCGGGGCCGCGGTCGACGAGGTCGCCCACGAACACGGCGGTCCGGCCCGCCGGGTGTACACCGTCCACGTAGCCCAACTTGGCCAGCAGCGACTCCAGTTCGGAGGCGCAGCCGTGGACGTCGCCGACGATGTCGAACGGGCCGGTGAGGTGCGTCAGGTCGTTGAACCGCCTCTCGGTGACGACGGTGGCGTTCTCCGCCTCCGCGACGCCGCGCAGCACGTGCACCTTGCGGAAGCCCTCACGCTCCAAGTGGCGTACCGAGCGCTTGAGTTCGCGGACGTGGCGCTGCACGACCCGGCGCGGCATGTCGGCCCGGTCGGTGCGGTGCGCGTTGCGTTCGGCGCACACCTCCTCGGGCACGTCGAGCACGACGGCGATCGGCAGCACGTCGTACTTCCGTGCCAGCTCGATCAGTTGACGCCGGCTGTCCTGCTGGACGCTCGTCGCGTCGACGACGGTGCGACGGCCGGCGGCGAGCCGCTTGCCCGCGATGTAGTGCAGCACGTCGAAGGCGTCACGCGTCGCGCTCTGGTCGTTCTCGTCGTCCGAGACGAGCCCTCGGCAGAAGTCCGAGGAGATCACCTCGGTGGGCTTGAAGTGCCGCCGCGCGAAGGTGGACTTGCCGGAGCCGGAGGCACCGATCAGCACGACGAGGGAAAGGTCGGTGACGGGAAGGACACGGCCGGCGGGTGCCGTTTCGGCCGACATACCGGCGGACGTACCGGCGGACGTCCCTGCCTGGCTCCGAGCCTGGCTCCGGGCCTGGGACCCTGCCGGGTTCTCGTCCGCGTTCTCGTCCGGGTTCGGGTGCGTGGTGGTCATGCTGCCTTCTCCTCCCTCTTTCGCTCGTGGTCAGCTGTCGTCGGCCGTGCGTTCCCGCCGTCCGCGGGGGCGAGGGTGAACGCCGCGAGCTGCGTGGGCGGCCCGACCTCCGGGTCGTCCGGGCCCACCGCCACGAACTCGACGTCGTAGCCGTGCCGTTCGGACACCGCCGTCGCCCAGGCACGGAACTCGGCGCGCGTCCACTCGAAGCGGTGGTCGCCGTGCCGGGCGTGCCCCGTGGGCAGCGTCTCCCAACGGACGTTGTACTCGACGTTCGGCGTCGTCACGATCACCGTGCGCGGACGCGCCGAACCGAACACCGCGTACTCCAGCGCGGGCAGCCGCGGCAGGTCGAGGTGCTCGATCACCTCGCTGAGCACGGCCGCGTCGTACCCCTTGAGCCGCTTGTCGTTGTAGACCAGCGAGCCCTGCAACAGCCGGACGCGCGACGCCTGCCGCTCGCCCATCCGGTCCAGCTTGAGCCGCCGGGAGGCGATGGTGAGCGCACGCATCGACACGTCGACACCGACGACCTCGGTGAACAGGGGCTCCTTGAGCAGCGCCTGCACCAACTGGCCCTGCCCGCAGCCGAGGTCGAGCACCCGCCCGGCGCCGGCGGCCCGCAGGGCGTGCAGGATCGCGTCCCGACGGAGCACGGCGAGGGGCGTCGGCCTCCCGGGGGCGTCCGCTGCCTCCGGCGTGCCCTCCGCGGTCGGGGCGGTTTCTGCGTCCTCGGCTGCTGCCACCCCTGCTTCGGCGGTCGTCGCGGCTGCCCGCGCCTGCGGGGTTCCCGTGCCGTCGGACGCCTCGGCCGGGTCCGGGTCCGGTTCGTCGGCGACCGCGTTGTCGATCTGCTCGACCTGCGTGTCGTCCGCCTCCGCCAGGCGCACCAGTTCCAGCCGCTCGGTCGCCTGCCGGGTCAGGGACCAACGGCGGGACAGGTAGCGGTTGGTGATCAGCCGCTGCTCCGGATGCCCGGCCAGCCAGCCCTCGCCCGACCGCAGCAGCTTGTCCACCTCGTCGTCGGAGACCCAGTAGTGCTTGGCGTCGTCGAGCACCGGCAGCAGTACGTACAGATGACGCAGCGCCTCGGCGAGGGTGAGCGTGCGCGACTCCAGCACGAGACTCACGTAGCGCGAGTCGCCCCAGTCGGGGAACTCCGTGTCCAGCGGCACCGGTTCGACGGCGACCGTCCAGCCCAGCGGCTCGAACAGGGCGCGCACCAGCCCGGGACCGCCGCGGGCGGGCAGTGCCGGCACCTCGACGCGCAACGGCAGTGCCCGCGCCGGGAGTTCGGGCCGGGCGGCGCAGACGCCCTTCACCGCGCTGGAGAAGACGTTGCCGAGTGCCACCGCGAGCAGCGAAGAGGCCGCGTACGGGCGGTCGTTGACGTACTGGGCGAGCGCCGCGTCGGGGGCGCCGCCCCGTCCCTTGCCCTTTCCGCGCCGCACCAGCGCCACCGCGTCGATCTCAAGGAGCAACGCGGCCGTGCAGCGGTCGGCGTCGGCCTCGGGGTAGACGACGTGCGCGGTGCCGAAGGAGGTCGAGAACGCCTGCGCCTTGTCGGGATGCTTGTGCAACAGGAAACCGAGGTCGGTGGCGGGGCGCTCCGGGGTGCCTGTGGTGCTGATCGTCAGGAGCATGTGTCCGAGTCTCGCCGTCGCTCCACCCGTTGACCACCGGTTTTCCCCTTTCCGTCAGCCGGTGGCGGGCTTCCAGGCGCTCACCCCGAGCTTGCCCGTCGTGCCGAGGTCGAGGTGCGGGGTCACCATCACGGGCGCGGCGCCGGCCTTCGCCCGGACCTCGACGTACGGCACGTTCACCGCGGTGCCGGAGCCCGTGGTGTTGCGCCACATGATCCCCGCCGTGGCACTCTGACCGGGCGCGAGCGTCACGGGGGCCGGCGGGGCGTCGAAGCCGTCCAGGAGGGCGACGCCCTTTCCGCCCTCGACGACCTTGACGCCGTCCACCGGTTCGCGCCCGTCGTCGAGGAGTGTCAACTGCGGGTAGCCGTCGAGGTGGTAGGGGCTGCTGCCGCAGTTCACCACGGTCAGACCGACGACGCGCAGACCCATCGCGGCGTCCCCGTCGTCGGCGGTGATCCGCACCCCGGACGCTGGACACGGCCCGGCCGCACCCGGCGCCTCGTCCAGGGGGACGCGCGTGACCCCGCTGACGTGGACGCCGACGATCGCCGGCATGCCCGGCACGGCGGACCCGGGACGGACGGTCCCGCGCACCGTGGCGCCCGCCCGCACGGTCACCTTCTCCTTCACCACGGACATCGCCCCGCCCTCACGGTCCGTGAAGGTGAACGTGACCGTGTAGACCATCGCCGAGGTGTCGTGATTGGTGACCTCGTAGACGGCGGACAGGGCGTTCGGAGCGGGCGCGGAGGAATCCCCGGATCCCCCGGATCCCCCCGATCCCCCGGATCCCCCGGATCCCTCGGACTCCCCGCTCCCGGTTTCGCCGGTCGAAGACGCCCCGTACTCGGCGAAGCCGCTGGAGGACAGCGCGTCGGGCCTGACGACGTACGGTGACGGGTCCGGCGTCGAAGCCGCCGCCGACGTCGCCGCGGCGGAGGCGGACGCCGCCGGGGAAGAAGGGACGTCGACCCGCACGATCCTTACGCCGTCGGTCTCCGGGCCGGGAGACGAGCTGCCCGACGGACGCCCGCCCGGCTCCGCCCGCACTCCGGCGGCGTCCGACCCACCGACCCGATCGCTGCCGCACCCGGTGAGGAGCAGCGCACAGGCGAGGGCGGGAAAGAGGGGGAGTACGACGCGGTGGCGCAAGGCTGTTCCTCCGTGGTGGCGGGCGGCGGAAGGACACGGGGGTTCCGGGTGACCGGCCGGCGACTCCGCCCGGCCGGCCACCGATCGGCGGCCCTCACGTGTCAACGGCCCACCACCGTACAGCCGTTCGGATCAAGCGAGCTGCGACTGGACCTGCGCCGAGATGAGTTCCAGGTGGTCGAGGTCGTGCAGGTCGAGCACCTGGAGGTAGATGCGCCGGGCGCCGATCTCCGCGTACCGGCCGATCCTGTCCACGACTTCGGCGGGCGAACCGGCGAGGCCGTTGGCCTTCAGCTCGTCGACGTCGCGGCCGATCACGGCGGCCCGGCGGGCGACTTCCTGGTCGTCACGGCCGACGCAGACGACGAGCGCGTTGGAGTAGACGAGGTCGTCGGCGCCCCGGCCGGCCTCCTCCGCCGCGGCGCGGACCCGCCCGAACTGCCGCTCGCTGTCCTCGACCGAGGCGAACGGGATGTTGAACTCGTCCGCGTACTGGGCGGCGAGCCGCGGCGTGCGGGTCGCCCCGTGCCCGCCGATGAGGACCGGCACCTTGGCCTGCGCCGGCTTCGGCAGCGCGGGCGAGTTGGTCAGGTCGTAGAACTTGCCGTGGAAGTCGAAGGTCTTGCCGGCCCCGGTCGCCCAGAGCCCGGTGACGATGGCGAGCTGCTCCTCCAGACGGCCGATCTTCTCCTTCGGGAAGGGGATGCCGTACGCCGTGTGCTCCTCCTCGAACCAGCCCGCGCCCAGGCCGAGTTCGACACGTCCGCCGGACATCTGGTCGACCTGCGCGACCTGGATGGCGAGGACGCCGGGCAGCCGGAAGGTGCCCGCGGTCATCAGCGTGCCGAGCCGGATCCGCTTCGTCTCGCGGGCGAGCCCGGCGAGGGTGATCCAGGCGTCGGTGGGGCCGGGCAGGCCGTCGGCCGAACCCATGTGGAGGTAGTGGTCCGAGCGGAAGAATGCGTCGAACCCGAGCTCCTCGGTGGCCTTCGCCACGGTGAGCAGGTCGTCGTAGGTGGCCCCCTGCTGGGGCTCGGTGAAGATGCGGAGATCCATGTCTCCATCCTGCACGCTCACTGCCGGGCGGGCCCCACCGCCACCGGCGCCCCCTGCCCGCCGTGCTCGGTGCGCCCGCCGCGCCCGGTGTCCACGGGCGGGTGAATGTCGTCAACCGCGCGCCCGGCCGCCGCCCGCGCCAGTGTCCCGTCCCGGCGGTGATCGTTGGCTCGGGCGGAGCCGGACCGCCCGGCACCCACGCCCGGTTGACCAGCACCGGAGCGTCACCGCAGCGGCCTCCCCGAGGGGGGCCGGGGGCCGAGGAGGCCGTCATGTCCGAAGAATCCGTACCGCAGCAGGGTGGCCCCGCCCAGCCCAAGGGGCTGCTGCAGCAGATGGAGGAACTGATGGCGGCCCTGAACGCGGAGCTGTCCGACCTCGGCGCGGACCTCGGCGCTGCCCCCGGCCCTGATCTCCAGCCGACGGGCGGCGGGGACGCGGGGAGCGCCGGTAACGCGGGAGGGGGCAGGGGGGCGACCGGGGCAGGGGCAGGGGCAGGCTCGGGGGCCGGGGCGTAGGCGGGTTCCCGGTCCCCCAACCGTCCGGGCGGGTCACCCCGGTTCCGGTCCGCCCGGCTCCGCGACGGTTCAGGCTCGCCCCGCCCTGGCTCCGCGACGGTGGACGAATCCGCGCGAGCCTCCGACATCCGCCATCCACCATCCGCGGCGACCCGTCCGCCCGACCGCTCAGCCGATGCGGCCCGGCGCCGCGAGGCCGTCGAGCTCGGTGATCGCGGACGCGGGCAGCACCACGTCCCCCGCCGCGAGGTTCTCTCCGAGGTGGGCCGGGTTGGACGTGCCCGGGATGAGGAGCGTGCCGTCGTAGTGGGCGAGCAGCCAGGCGAGGGCAACCTGGGCGGGCGTGGCGCCGAGTTCCGTCGCCAGGGCCACCACCGTGGGGTTCTCGGTGGCCTTCGGCAGCCCCGGGAAGGCGGAGCCCAGCGGGAAGAACGGCACCCACGCGATGCCGTGCTCGCGGCACAGGTCGAGGACGGGTTCCGCCGAGCGGTCGAGGACGCTGTAGCCGTTCTGCACGCACACGATCCCCGCGGGCAGCGCGGCACGCAGCGTGTCCGCGTCGACGGCGCTCAGGCCGATCCCGCCGAGCTTGCCCTCGTCCCGCAGCGCCGACAGTTCGGCGAGCTGACTGTCGAGGTCGACGCGCTGGTCCCCCTCGGCGATCAGCCCCGGGGGGATGTCGAGCCGACGGAGGTTGACCACCGCGAGCCGTTCGACACCGAGCGCGGTGAGGTTCGCCTCGACCTGGCGGCGCAGTTCCCCGGGACGCTGCGCGGGGACAAGCCCGCCGTCGGGGCCATTGTCCGCGCCCACCTTGCTGACCAGGGCCAGGTCGTCGGGATAGGGCGCCAGGGCGGTGCGGATGCGGTCGTTGCAGATGCCGGCGCCGTAGAACTGCGCGGTGTCGATGTGGTTCACGCCGGCTGCGACCACCGCGCGCAGCACTGCGGTGGCCTCCCTATCGCCGGTCGAGCCCTCCAACTGCATGGCGCCGAAGCCGATGCGTGCGACCGCGTGGTCACCGAGCTTCGCCGTGCCGCCGGGCCGGGCGGGAGAGGGGGTGGGGGTGGGGTCCGAGGGTGAGGAGGAGGACGAGGAGGTCGTCACGGGGGTGCTCCTGACATGGCAGGGATATGTGCGTGCGACAGCGCGGGGAGTGAACGGCGCACGGAGGCACGCGGGAGGGGCCGCCGCCCGGGGAAACAGAATCCGGAGGCTCCTCCGTATCGTCGAGCGTAGCAGAACCGGAGTAACCTCCACTTGATGCCGAACGACGAGATCCCCAAGCCACTGCGCGCCGACGCCGCGCGCAATCGCGCACGCCTGCTCGGCGCCGCGCGCGACGCCTTCGCGTCCGGGCAGGCACAGGTGTCCCTGGAGTCCGTCGCGAAGCAGGCGGGCGTGGGAATCGGCACGTTGTACCGGCACTTCCCGACCCGGGAGGCACTGGTCGAGGCGTTGTACCGCGAGGAGCTGGCCCAACTGTGCTCCGCCGCGGGCGAGTTGCTCGCGGTGGACAGCCCCGAGCGGGCGCTGCGCCGCTGGATGGACCGCTTCGCCGACTACGCCACCGTGAAGCGGGAGATGGCGGACGCCCTGCGCGCCGTGTTCGCCTCCGGCGCGGTGGCGGTGTCCCAGTCGCGCGAGCGGCTCGCCGCGGCGGTGAGCGTCATCCTCGACGCGGGAGCCGCCGCGGGCACCCTGCGCGCCGACGTCCGGGCCGCGGACGTGGTCGCGTCCGTGGTCGGCATGTGCTCGGCGACCGCGCTGCCCGAGGACCGGGAACAACTGGGCCGCATGCTCGACCTGTTGGCGGACGCGGTGCGCCGCGAGGCTACGGAAGCGAACCGGCCGGCCTGACCAGGGGGCCCGCCCCCTCCCCGCCCCTCCCCTCCCCCTCCCCTGTCGTCTCGTCCCGTGCCGCGAGGCGGCGCAGCATTTCCAGGACGCGGTCGCGGGCCTCGTCCGCCGCGTCGATCGCCTCCATGCACTGCCAGTACGTGCTCTCGTCGGCCGCGGCGCTCGCCAGGCCGACCAGCGCCATGCCCACCTCGCCGAGCAGGTCGCCCAGGCATCGGAGGGTCAGCCGGGCGTCCCCCACGTCCGTCAGGCGGGCCGCGCGCAGGTCTCCCGGCCCCAGGTCCGGGCGGTCGAGGGCGCCGCAGCCCCGGCCCGTCAGCTCCGTCAACCCCAGTGCCTCACCGCGCAGTTCGGGTGGGCCGGACACCGCCAGCCTGCTGCCCACGGCCTGCGCGAGTGCCTGCGCCTGCCACACCTCCACCATGATCTCCGCAGCGTCCTCGCTGTCCGCCAGGGCCTGCCTGCTCGCCCTGATGAGCCGCACCGCCTCCATGCGCCGCCCCGTCCGTCCCGGCGCACTTGCGTGCGCCGCCCGCATCGCTTCTTCCGCTACTAAGAGTGAAGCTCGTCGTGAGAAAAAGCCATAGGAAGACGGAAATCTGTGGACAACCCTTCGCTTGTGGAGAGAGACGGAACTCCGGAGAGTGATCGAAGTGCGCGGGCTCGTTCGGTGCGGCCCTCGCACGCCCCCCGAACCGTCACCCGCTCACCCACTCACCCGCTCACCCACTCACCCGCTCACCCGCTCGCCTCTCGCCCCGGCCGACCCCGTCGCCCCCGTCGCCCCCTCACCCGCCCCCGACGGCCGGGAAGCGGGACTCGTTGCGGTCGATCTTCGCGGCGAGGGCCGCCAGGGGGTCGATGGCCAGCACCTCGCACAACTGAAGGAGATAGGCGAGCACGTCGGCCACCTCGTCCGTGACGCGATGGGCCGAGTCGGGTGCGTCCATCACGCGTTGGGACTCCTCCGGCGTCAACCACTGGAAGATCTCGACGAGTTCGGACGCCTCGACGCTCAGCGCCGCGACGAGGTTCTTCGGGGTGTGGTACTGCTGCCAGTTCCGCGCGGCGGCGAACTCCGCGAGCCGGCGTTGCAGGGTGGCCACGTCCAAGGGTTCTGTCACGGATTCAGGTCTACCACCGTCGCTCCCGCCACTCCGGCGGCCCATCCCGCGTCGCTGACCGCGCCGACGCACCGGATGTGGCCGCGTTCGCACATCCGCGCCGCCAGTTCCGCCAGTTCCGTGCGCTGCCGCAGGTCCATGCCACGGTCGAAGCCGTCGGCGAGCACGGTCAGGGTCTGCATCGCCGACGGCACCTCCCCCGCCGGGTCCACCTCCAGCACGCCCGGTCCGGTCAGCAGCACCAACGCCAGTGCGCTGTAACGGAGTTCGCCGTCGCCCAGCCGGTCGAAGGCGGTCCGTACCCCGTCGCCGCGGTCGAGCAGCGCGCGCACCAGGTGTCCTCCGCCGCCCTCCCCCACCAGGTCGGCGACGACGTCGGCCACCGGGCCCGCGCAGCCCGCCCGTACCGCGGCGACGAGTTGCGCGTGCCGGCGTCCGCACTCCGTGCGGGTGCGCCAGAGCACGTCGGCGAGGTTTTCGCAGGTACCCAGGAGCCGGCCGGAGCCGCCGGGGGTGTCGGCCCGCATCCGGCCGGGCAGCGGGTCGCAGGCGAAGACGGAACGCAGGGCGACCACCACCTGCTCGGCTGCGGCGAGGACGTGCCGCTGCCCGTCCGTCTTGCCGGCCACCCGCAGCGGGAGCAGCGCCGTGCCGAGGCGGTCGTCGGGCAGCGGACCGCGGGTCACGGGGGCGGAACCGGCGGTGTGCCAGGCGGCCTGGACGAATCGGCGGCCCGGGTCGCGCAGGGCGGTCTCCAGGAGGACCAGTCCGCCCGCGGTCAACCGCTCGCCGACGACGCGCAGTTCGGGCTCGGCCTGGACGGCGACGTCGAGCCGGACCGGCCCGGCCGGCCCGTCGACGGTGCAGCCGATGCGGAATCCGCGGCGCTGCTGGGCGTCGGGCCGGGCCCGTTCGGGCACGCAGCCGGACGGTTCGGGGAACGCCTCGCCGAGCGGGACGCCGCCGCCGAGGCGCGCCAGTGCCTCGTAGGCGCGCAGTGCGGTGGTCTTGCCGCTGCCGCTGGGGCCGGCGAAGAAGGTGAGCGGGCCCAGCGGGAACACGGCGCCGCGGTGGCCGGCGAAGGCGGACAGCCTGAGTTCGGTGACGCACGGCCGGTCGGGACGGCCCGCGCGGTTGTCCCGCCGTCCCTCGGCGGTTGCCGGGCCGGGGCCGGTGCGGGGCGCCGGGAAGGCGGGCGGCGGCACCGTGGCGACGAACGCCGCGCCGGGCACCGGGGCGGCCGACGGGACGGGGTCCTGCGGGGACGGAGGGGGCGCCGCCGCGGTGGGCGGAGACGCGGCGGGCTCGGGAAGCGCTGGATACGGCACGGCCATGTGCGGACCGTAGGACTCCGCCCGGCCGGTGAACCGTTACGCCTGGCGGCCCTTCCTACGATCGGGGGAACGTACACCCGTCACGGGTGAACGTCCGCCCGCGAGGCGGCACTTCGGGGACACCGTGCCGCCCTCCGCGCGCCTCGCGCGCACCGGGGGCCGCGTCAGTACGCCGAGTCGCCCGCCGCCTGCTCCATGAGGTCGCTGACCTCGGTGTCCGCCGGTGTCAGCAGGAACACGTTGCGGTCGACGCGGTGCATGCCGCTGCCCGTGCCGAAGACGACCCCGGTGCTGAAGTCGAGGACGCGCTTGGCGACGTCCTTCTCCGCTCCCGTCAGGTCGAGCAGCACGGGGATGCCCGCCATGACCGTCTCCGCGACCTCACGGGCATCCGCGAACACGTTCACTCTGAGCACCACGAAACGGCGCCTGGTCTCCGTCGGCGCCTCGGGCAGCGCGCGGTGGCCCACCGCGGACGGCCATGCGTCGCGGCCCCGCAGCGGAACGACCTGGGCGAGTCCCTCCCACTGCTCATCGGTGACGTCGTGGCTGTTCACCGGCTCCCCCCGATCTGCCTCGCTGTTGTCGCCTGCACCAGGCAATTCTTACGCCACATCACCCGTTCGGCCCAACTGCGACACGGCTTGCGACCTGCCGTGTCGCGCCCGAACGCCGATGCGTGCGGCAACCACCGGGCCGCGTCCGAGGGCGTTCGCGCGGCCTGCGGGCCGGCGATCAGAGGCGCCACCTGGGACGAACCGCCGTGCGGCCGGGGCCCGTTCGCGGTTCCGTCCGCAACCGTGCGCGACCGCGATCCGGCAAATGCGCGCGGCGCCGGGGGCGACGGCCCTCGGCACGTGCCGTCGAGGTGTCCGTACGCCCGAACCGCCCGCACTGCCGTACCGCTCGTACTGCCCGTCGTCGTGACCGGGTGCCCGGGTCGCGCTCCCCGGGGCGCAACGACCCTGCTGGGGGCGGGGTCGGCGGCGGATGGACCTATTGTGACGCCATGCAGTCCTACACGATCGGCCAGGCGGCTCGGCTGCTCGGCGTGAGCCCCGACACCGCTCGCCGCTGGGCGGACGCGGGCCGGGTGGCGACCCATCGCGACGAGGGCGGACGCCGGCTCGTCGACGGGAAGGACCTGGCCGCCTTCTCCGTGGAGCTGGCCAGGAGCGGCAACGGCGACGAGGAGGCCTCCGTCACCTCCGTGCGCAACGCGTTCCCGGGGATCGTCACCGCCGTCAAACTCGGCGACGTCGCCGCCCAGGTCGAGATTCAGGCCGGACCGCACCGGTTGGTGTCGCTGCTGACCAGGGAGGCCGTCGAGGAACTCGGCCTGGAGGTCGGCATGGAGGCCACGGCCCGGGTGAAGTCGACGAATGTCCATGTCGACCGTCTCTGACCTCCGGCGCCGCGCGGCACCGCGGCGTCCGCGCACCGGCCGGCGCTGACAGCGGGCGCGCGGGTTCTCACGGGCCGGCCACAGGATGGTCGTCTACATTTCGCGTCGGCGCGGAACGCGTGCACGTGCCGCGGCGGTCCGCCCGCGATGTGTCCGGGTCCGTCGGTACGGGGCGGTACGGGGTGGGCCCTGCGGGCCGGGGACGGGAAAGAGAAGAACTGTGGCAGGTCGAGAGCCGGGCGACGGCGTGGTGCCGGGAGGGTCGGAGGAGCCGGGGGACGGGGAGTCCGCGGACCCCGCGTGTCGTTTCCCCGACGAGGTCTGGCAAAGGTTCCTCTCGGACAGCGAGAGCGCGATCCGGGCGTCCGCCCCGAGGGAGCCCTCCGCGCGGGAACGCGTCGGCGGGAACGCCGTCACGGGCGCGGGCACGGCCGGTGCCACGACGCCCCCGGTGATGCCGCCGTCGCCTCCGCCCGTCTCTCCGCCTCCGGCGCAGCTCCCCGGCTCCTGCGCGGGCGAGCCGGTCGGTGAGCTGTGGCAGCGCGCGGAGTCCGGATCGGCGCCCGCCTGGCGGGAGTTGGACCGCCGGGGCCGACTGCTGCGGGCGGGGCGGCTGCTGGTCGCGGCGGCGGCGGTCGCCACCATGGTCGGGGTGTGGTCGTGGCTGCCGTCGGGCTCCGGGACACCGAGCCGGCACCTGCGCGAGACCGCCGTGCGGCAGACCGTGGAGGCACCCGGCGAGCGGGCCGCCACCCGTACCCTCCCGGCCCAGCTGGCGACCGCGCGGCCGTCGTCCGCCACGTCCGGGCAGGACGGGCGCGTCCGGTCCGGCCGGCGGGCGTCGCAGGGGACGCGCGTGACCGGCGGCTGACGGGACGGGCCGGCCGCCCGGTCCTCAACCCGGGCCGGGGTAGCCGCCGTCCACGCGGATGCCGGTGATGCCGCTGATGTGCCGGGCCCCTCAGCGGTCCTGGGGCAGGACGAGTTGGGGGCCCGTCCGGTCGAGCGGGACGCCGTCGATGCTGACGCCGAGCAGGACGGGTGCCCGGCCGAAGTCGGGGTCGATCTCGGCCCAGGACAGCAGGACCCGGTGGCCGTCGGTGCCGTGGACGGCGATCAGGAAGCGCAGTCGGTCCTTGCGCCGCGCCGGGTCGAAGCCGGGGCCGGCGGCGGAGAGCACGGTGTGCAGCAGCGGTCCGGTGAACCGGTGGTGGCGTGTGCCGCTGGTGGCGCACTCGAAGCTGACCCGTACGTGGTGCTGGGGCCAGGCGAGCAGGTCGTCCACGGACATCCGGGCCGGCCGGGCGACGTCCCCCGTCAGGGCGAGCCGCGCGGGCGGCCGGTCGGCCGCCGGCCCGGAGTCCTCAGTGATGGGCAGTGTCATGCTCCGTCACCTCCCCGGGGACGATACCCGCGGGCCCCGGGTACACAAACGCACATGCGCCACAGGGGACGACTTGGGCCGGTTTCTGCGGCGGGAAGAGGTGGTTCTCGGCCGCATCTGCGGCTCCTCTGCGCTCGCGGGGCCGAGGCCGTGCCGGGCCGGGCCGGGCTGTGCGGCGGGGCGTGAACTTCGCGGAAACGGAAGGAACTTATCCGGCACGTCGCTAGTTTCTACGGTGTTGTAGATATCAGTGGGGCCGCGGTGCGCCGTCGGGGCGGGCCGGGTCCCCGGCGAAGGTATGGAGTTCTCATGGCCCTGTGGGACCGCGTCAAGGAGTCCGCGTCGCAGATGCAGACCCAGCTCGTGGCGAAGAAGAACGACCTGAAGAGCGGGGCGTTCCGCGACGCGAGCATGGCGATGTGCGCGCTCGTCGCCGCCGCCGACGGCACGGTCGACCCGTCCGAGCGGCAGCGCGTGGCCCAGTTGATCGGCACCAACGAGGTCCTGCAGAACTTCCCGGCCGACGACCTGCGCCGCCGTTTCGAGGACAACCTCAACAAGCTGACGGCCGACTTCGCCTTCGGCAAGGTGAGCGTTCTCCAGGAGATCGCCAAGGCAAAGAAGAAGCCTGCCGAGGCGCGTGCCGTCATCCAGATCGGCATCGTCATCGGCGGCGCCGACGGCGACTTCGACAAGACCGAGCAGGCCGTGGTCCGCGAGGCGTGCTTCGCGCTCGACCTGCCGCCGCACGAGTTCGACCTCTGACCGGTCCCCGGCCGGTCCGGCCCTGATCCGTCCCGGACCCGTCCGCGGTCTGTCCGCCGGCCCATCCGGCCCGCCCGGTCCGTTCGGCCGGCCCCCGGTCCGGCCGGCTCCGGCCGGGCGCGGTCCGGTCGCGGCCGGACCCGCCTCCCCGCCCGGCCGTGCCGCGCGGTCCCGCCCGGCGGGCTCCGGGCCGCACCAACTCCGTTCCCAGAGCGGCGTGTTGGTGGTGTGTCACGGGGCGTCGGCGTCGCCCGCCCCGTGCAGCAGGGTGCGCAGCAGGTGTGCGTCGTCCGGTCCCAGTGAGGCGACGAAGCGGACCAGTACGGCCTGCCGGTCGCTCTCCGCGTCGAGCAGTTTGCGCATCTTGCGCGCCGCCAGGCCGGCCTGGTCCGACACCGGCGTCCACACGAAGGACCGGCCCACGCGCTCCCGGGTCACCGCGCCCTTGGCGAGCAGCCGGGTCAGGATGGTGATCACGGTCGTGTAGGCGAGGCCGGCGCCGAGGCACTGCTGGACCCCGCCCGCCGTCACCGGCCCGTCCCCGTCGCGCAGCGCGGCCAGGACCAGGCCCTCCAGCTCGCCCTGCCCCCGTCGGCCCGGACGCCGTCGGTCTTCCGGCACACCCCGACTCCCTTCCGGCGACGGCGACTTCGGAATCGTTCCATCGTAGGTGCGCCGCCCGGTGCACCGGCGGGCCGTCTCGGGACCGCACCGCCGGGGACCAGTGTTGTCGCCGTGTCGTATGGTGCTCGAAATCGTCGGGCAATCGCAGGGTCAAGAAATGTTTGAAGTGCAAAGGATGGGTCAGGGGGTGGGGATGCCGCACAGCGCCCCTCGCCTTCGCCCCTGTCATCGCGGGTGCTTCCCGCACGGCGTCGGACCGGGCCGGTGACCGAGGGCCCGCGGACCACCGCCTCCGCGACCGACAGCCGCTCCGCGTTCTCGCAGTCCCTGCCCCCGGCGTCTCCGGCGGCCGGGCCGACGCCCGTGTCCGGGCAGGGGCACGGGTCCGCGCCCGTGAGCGCCCCGACGCCCGAGTCCGCTCCCGCGCCCCGGCCGGCCAAGCAGCGTGACGCGTTCTTCGACAACGCGAAGTACCTGGCGATCGTGCTGGTCGCGATGGGGCACGCCATGGAGCCCCTGCGCAGCGGCAGCCGGACGGTCACGGCCGTCTACATGTTCGTCTACGCCTTCCACATGCCGGCGTTCATCGTCATCTCCGGTTATTTCTCACGGAACTTCGACGCGAGCCCCGCGAAGATCAAGCGGCTGGTGACCGGGATCGCCGTGCCGTACATCGTCTTCGAGACGGCGTACACGCTCTTCACCCGGTGGACCGACGGTGAGCCCGACCGTGCGATCACCCTGCTCGACCCGCTGTACCTGACGTGGTTCCTGGCGGCGCTGTTCATATGGCGGCTGACCACCCCTGTGTGGCGGATCGTCCGGATGCCGCTGGTGGTCGCGCTGGCCGTGGCGATGCTGGTGACGCTGTCGCCCACGGTCGGCAAGGACCTGGACCTCCAGCGCACCCTCCAGTTCCTGCCCTACTTCGTGCTCGGCCTGATCCTGAAGCCCGCCCACTTCCAGCTCGTCCGCACCCGCCGCGCGCGGATCGCGGCGGTGCCGGTGCTGCTGGCGGGACTGCTCGTGGCGTACTGGGCCGAGCCGCGGATGAACTACAACTGGTTCTTCCACCGCACCGGTGCCGAGAACCTGGGGGCGGCGTCGTGGACGGGCCCGGTGATGACGCTGGCGCTGTTCGGCTGCTCGACCGTCCTGGTGGCCGCCTTCCTGGCGCTTGTGCCCCGGCGCCGTACGTGGTTCACGGCACTGGGGGCCGGCACGCTGTACGGCTACCTGCTGCACGGGTTCGTCATCCAGGCCGCCAACCACTGGCACTGGTCGGCCCACGCGTGGACGCACCGCCCGCTCGGCGAGATCGCGGCGACGCTCGTCGCGGGGTCCGTCGTCACGGTGCTGTGCACCCCGCCGGTGCAGCGTGTCTTCCGTTTCGTGATGGAGCCGCGGATGGACTGGGCGTTCCGGCGCGAGAGCGCGAAGCCGGCGGAACCGGTGAAGCCCGCCGACGCGGCGGGGCCGGCCGGGCCGGCGCGGCCCGCCGGTGCCCGCTGAGGCGGCGCGTACGGCGAACGGCCCCCGTGGTCCCGGCAGTTCGGGACGACGGGGGCCGTTCGCGTTCCGGTCCGGGACCCGGTCCGCTACGCCTGCGCGACCGGGGCGGGGGCGGGGGCGGGCGTCTGCGCGGCCGGTTCCGTCGTGGCGGTGTGCTCGGCGGGGACGACGGTGGCGGGGCGGGCGCCGTCGTCGGTCTTCATCGCGGCGGCCTCGCTCTTGAGGATGCGCATCGACTTGCCCAGCGCGCGGGCGGTGTCGGGCAGCTTCTTGGCGCCGAAGAGGACGATGACCACGATCGCCACGATCAGCAGGTGCCAGGGTTCCAGTCCGTTGCGGAGCATCCCGCCGACCCCTTTCGTCATGTTCCGTGCGCAGCATGTTCCGTGCGCAGGAGGACGGCACGGCAGGGCCGCGGCACGTCCTTCATTGTTGCCTTGTTGCGCAACTGTACAACCATGATGCGGGGAACGGCACCCGCCCCTCAGCGGGTTCCGCGTCACACGCGGGCGGCCTCGCGGCGGTCCCGGTGACCGCGCTCCCAGCGGCGTGAGGCCGCGCGCAGGGCCGTCGCGTACAGCGCGAGGACGACGACGAGCAGCGCGTAGTAGGTGACGGGCAGGGCGGTCAGGCCGAGCAGGGATCCCAGCGGGGAGACCGGCAGCAGCAGGCCGACCGCGCTCAGCCCGAGCGCCGCGAGGCCGACCGCGCCGGGGGTGCCGCGCCGGGCGGTGGGGCGGCCGACGCGCAGCAGGACCATCACCAGGGCCTGGGTGAGCAGGTTCTCGGTGAACCAGCCGGAGTGGAACACGGAGGCGTCGTCGAGGCCGCCGGAACCGCGCGAGGCGAGGAACAGCACGCCGAAGGTAGCGAGGTCGGCGACGGCGTTGATGGCCCCGAACCCACCGATGAGGCGCAGCAGTTCGCGCGGGCGCAGCACGGTGGGGCGGCGCAGCACGGCGGGGTGCGGGCGGTCGTGGGCGAAGGCGAGCTGCGCCACGTCGAAGCACAGGTTCTGGGCGAGGACCTGCGCGGGGAGCATCGGCAGGAACGGCAGCAGCAGGCCGGCCGCGAGCATCGCGATGACGTTGCCGAGGTTGGAGGACAGGGTGACGCGCAGGTAGGTGGCGATGTTGCCGCCCGCGTCCCGTCCGGCGGCGACGGCGTGGCCGACCGCGGTGAGGTCCTTCTCGGCGAGGACGGCGTCGGCGCCCTCGCGGACGGCGGCCACGGCGCCGCGCGGCGCGATGCCCACGTCGGCGGCGCGCAGCGCGGGCAGGTCGTTGACGCCGTCGCCGAGGAACCCGACGGTGTGTCCCGCGGAGCGCAGGGCCGCGGTGATCCTGGCCTTGTGCTCGGGGGCGCAGCGCGCGAAGACGGCGGTGCGGACGGCCGCGGAGGCGAGTTGCGCGTCGTCGAGCCGGTCGACGTCGTCGGCGGTCATGACCTGCCCCGGGTCCACGTCCACGCCGAGGTCGAGGCAGGCCCGTACGGCGGTGCCGGGGTGGTCGCCGGTGAGCACCTTGACGGTGACCCCGCGCTCGCCCAGCACGGTCAGGGCGGGGCCGGCGGTCGGGGCGAGGGCGTCCCGCAGGAGCACCAGCCCCCGGAGGGCGAGCCCGTGCTCGTCTGCGGGGGTGTACGGGCGGGCGCGGGCGGGGCGTTCGGCGAGGGCGACGGCGAGTACCCGGTGGCCGGCCTCGGCACGGTCGGTGGCGAGGGCGAGCAGCCGGGCGTGCTCGGCGGGGTCCAGGGCGCAGCGGTCGAGGACGTTCTCCACGGCCCCCTTGACGACGAGGGTGTGGGTGCCGAGGCGTCCGGGGGTGCGCAGCACGGCGGTGGACAGGCGGCGGGCGGGGTCGAAGGGCACGGCGTCCACACCGTCGTGGGCGCCGCCGGGAACGGGTGCCGCGGCGTCCCGGGCGGTGGCCTGCGCGGCGTCCAGGATCGCCTCGTCGAGGGCGTCCGGGGCGGGGAGGTCGGCGAGCTGGAGGGTCCACCAGGCGTTCGCTGCGGCCCAGTGGAGCACCTCGGGGTCGGGGCGGCCGGCGGCGTCCAGGGCCTCGGCGACGACGGGCCGGTCCTGGGTGAGGGTGCCGGTCTTGTCGACGCACAGGACGTCCATGGCGCCGAGGTCGTGCAGCGCGGGCAGCCGTCGCACGATGACGCGGTGGGTGCGGGCCAGTGCCAGGGCGCCGCGTGCCAGGCACGTGGTGACGATGACGGGCAGCATCTCGGGGGTGAGTCCGACGGCGACGGCTACCGCGAACGGCAGGGTCTCCAGGCCGCGTCCGCGCAGCGCGGCGTTGGCCATGAGGACGAGCGGCGGGGTGAGCAGCATGAAGCGGATGAGGATCCACGAGACGCCGCGCACCGACCGGTCGAAGGCGGACGCGGGACGTCCGGCGGCCGTGCCGGTGGCGTCGCCGCCGGGGTCGTGGGCCGCGGAGAAGCGGGTGCGCGGTCCGGTCTCCAGGACGACGGCCGTCGCGCTGCCGGTGGCGACGCCGCTGCCCTGGAAGCACAGTTGGGGCCGTCCGAACGCCCCGCCGGGCACGCCCCCGCGGACCTCGGCGGGGCCGCGGGCGCGTACCCGGCGGGGCGGGTCGGCGGCGTCCTTCCCGACGGGCGCCGACTCTCCGGTGAGCGCCGCCTGGTGCACGGTGAGGCCGTGGGCGCGCAGCAGCCGTACGTCGGCCGGGACCAGGTCGCCGGGGGCGAGGCGGATCACGTCGCCGGGGACCAGTTCGCCGACCGGGAGTTCCCGTTCGCGCGGGGGTTCGCCCGGTGCCGCGCGGCGCACCACCGTGGCGGTGCCGGAGACCATGTCGCGCAGCGCGGTCGCGGAGCGGTCGGAGCGGTGCTCGCCGGTGGCGCGCAACAGGCAGGACACGGCGACCAGGGCGAGAATCACGCAGGCGGTGCCCCAGGAGGCGACGGCCGCGGAGACCAGGGCGAGGCAGAGCAGCACCGCGGTGAACGGGTCCCGCACGCCGCGCAGGAACAGCCCGGCCCAGGACGCCGTCCCGGCGGCGGGCGCGGTGTTGGGGCCCACCGCGGCCAGGCGCTGTTCGGCCTCCGGCTCGGTCAGGCCACGGGGGCCGGTGCCGAGCCGCCGCAGGACCTCCAGCACGGTGGGCACGTCCTGCTCCCGGGGGCTGTCCCGGACCTGGTCCCCGACCTGCCGGGGGCCGCCCCGGCCCCGGGCCGTTCCGCCGGGCCGTGCGGCGGCGCTCTCAGGCACCGGTACCGCGCAGGACACGTACGGGCGCGGCACTCTCCTCGGCGTCCTCGCCCGCGCGCACGCTGAGCTGGCCGACCATGAGGCGCACGACGGTCACGACCTCGGGGTCGCCGACGAAGTACACCTGGCGGCGGCCCTCGCGGCGGGAGCGGACCAGCCCGGCGAGCTTGAGCTTCGACAGGTGCTGGCTCACGGCGGGCAGCGCGCCGCCCACCCGGTCGGCGAGATGCGTGACGTCGCTCTCGCCCTGGGCCAGCGCCCACATGATGTGCAGCCGCGCCGACGACGCGAGCAGGCCGAAGGCGGCCGCCGCCGCCTCCAGCACCTGTGCCGAGGGGTCCTCGTGGCCACCGCGGTCTGCCGCCACTGCGCTCTCCGTTCCGGCCCGGCCCCGGTTCCGGCGCGGGCATGTGTCTCCTCGCGCCACGGACGCGTCCCGGCGGCCGTGCGCGCGACGGCCCAGTCTAGGCGGGCCCGGCGGGGTGTCCCCCCGCCGTCCGTGAACGCGGACGGCGGGGGCGGCCGCCGCGTCGGGGGGCGGGCCGGCGGTGCCGGAGTCGTGTCAGGAGCCGGTGCCGGGTGCCGGTGTCAGGAGTCGGAGTCCTTCTTGCCCGTCGACACCGCGTACGCCTGCGTCGGGGTCATCGCGACACCGTTGACGCTGACGGTCTTGTACGTGCTGACGGGGGCGCAGGACTTGGAGTCGTCGGCGGTCTGCGCGTGGGCGTTCTGGACGGCCTCGGTGGTGTCGGCCTTGCTGTCGGGGTAGGTCGTGCCGCTGGACCAGTCGGTGCCGATCACCAGGGTCAGCCCGCTGTCCGTGCCCTTCTTGAGGTGCGAGGAGGACAGTCCCAGTGTCTTGGCGACGGTCTGCGCGGCGGACTTGTCGTCGCTGCCGTAGGTGAGCGTCGTCGTCGACGCGGTGGTCGGCGTGTTGCCCGTGGTGGTGTCCGGGCTGTAGCCCTTGTCGAGCAGCGTGTCCGCGATCGTCGCGGCGCGGCCGGTGATGCCGGTGCCGTTCTCGACGGTGACCGCGATCTCGGCGGGGGGCACCGCCGAGGCGGTCGCGGTGGCCGTGGCGGCCTTCGACTTCTTGCCCGAACCGGTGGTCAGCGACTGGTCGTTGACGATCGTCGAGAACAGGCTCTGCGCGCTGGCGGCGACGACGAGCCGGTTGCTGTCGTTGGGGTCGGCGCCGGTCTGCATGGTGGTGAACGTCATGCGCTTGGCGGGGACCTTGTCGAGGTCGGACGCCAGCCCGACCAGTTTCTTGATGCTGCCGAGCCCGTCGTCCACGGTCAGCGCCTTCGTCGCCGCGTCGGCGAGCTTGTAGACGGCGGTCGGGTTGGTGAGGGTGCCGGCGCTCTTGAACTTGCGGATCATCGCGCTGAGGAAGATGTGCTGCGCGTAGGTGCGCCCGAGGTCGCTGCCGTCGCCGAAGCCGTGCCGGGAGCGGACGAACTCCAGGGCGGCGACGCCCTTCAGGGTGTGCGTGCCCTTGGACAGCTTCAGGTGCGAGTAGGTGTCGTACACGTTGTCGCTGACGCACACGGAGACGCCGCCGACCGCGTCCGACATCTTCACGACGCCCGAGAAGTCGACCTGGATGAAGTGGTCGATGGGGATGCCGGTGAGTTTGTGGACGGTGGCGACCTGGCAGGCCGGGCCGTAGGCCAGGGCGCTGTTGATCATGCCGGTGTAGCCGGTCGTGGACTTGCCGGTCTGGGTGTTCTTGCAGGCCGGGACGGTGGTCACGGTGTCGCGCGGGATGCTCATCACGGTGGCGTTGGAACGGTCCGCCGACACGTGCAGCACCATCTCGACGTCGGCGTTCTGCCCGCTCTGCACGCCGGTCTCGGAACAGCCGCCGCCGAGCTTGCAGTCGGTCGAGCTGGTGCGGCCGTCGCTGCCCATCACCAGGATGTTGATGGGGGTCCGGCCGAAGGCGTCGGCCTTCTCCTTGCCCGCGCTGTCGCCGTTGGTGCCGTCGGTGAGCGAGAGGCTGTTGATGTTGCCGTTGAGGTGCTGGTAGAACCACCAGCCGCCGCCCGCGGTGATCAGGACCAGCAGGGACACGGATATGCCGATGGCCCGCAGTACGCGCCGGCGGCGGACGGGCCTGGCCCGGCGTCCGGACTTGTTGCGGGCGCGCCCGCCGCCGGAGCGCGAGCGCGAGGCGGCGCGGGCCGCCGCGCGTCCGCCCGTCGGCCGCTCCTCGCCGGGGCGCCCCGGCCCGTCGGCGTCCCGGTCGCGGTCCGGGCCCTCGCGGTCCGGTGCCTTGCGGCCCGGTGCCTCGCGGGTTCTCGGTCCGGGCATGCCCGGGGGTGCGGGGTGGCCGGTGGCCTGGTGGCGGCGGGTGGCCTGGCCGGCGGAGCCGTCCCACGGGTCGGTCATCGGGCACTCCCAGAAACGGTGGGGCCGTCCAGGCCGTCGGCGCGGCGAACCGGCGTACCCGGCGGTCTTCGGCGGGCACGGCGGGAGCCGCCTCACTTGCTTGGTTGCGCAATATAACAACCCTGACCGGGTTGCCCGGGACTCCCCCGACGGGCGTTCGCGAAATCACCACGACGGGAGACGGCCTGGCGAGGGACCGCGCAGGCCGCGAGGTTACCCGGTGGTCCTGTCGATCCCCTCTGAATGAGGTCCCGGTTCGCTGTCCTTCCTGTGGTCGTCGATCTGTACGGGAACGATCGAAACCGGGATCGGAACGGGCGAATCGAAGCCCTGTTTCCGTCAGGAGGAGACAGTCACACGCTCGTCGGCCCGCGGCTCCCCCGGCGTGCCCGCGGCGGTGTCCCCGGCCGTGTCGGCACGGCCGGCGCGCGGGCCCGGAACCCGCCCGCGTCGCCGCCCCAGCAGACCGGCCGTGACACCCGCCGCGGCGATGACCAGGCAGGTCACGAGGAACACCGTCGAGGAGACGCCGAGCATCGCGAGCCCGGATCCCGCGAGCAGCACGGTCAGCACCCAGCGCAGCGCGCCGCCGGCCACCCGGCTGGAGACGAGGGCACCCGCGACGACCCCGGGGACCGCCCCGATCAGCAGCGTCGCGGCGAGGCCCAACTCGGCGTCGCCGACGAGCAGATGACCGGCCGCCGCCGCGGCGACCATCGGGACGGCCTGCACGAGGTCGGTGCCGACGAGGTGGTTCGCCTTCAGGCGCGGGTGGGCCAGCATCAGCATGACGACGATCAGCGACCCCGAGCCGACCGAGGTCAGGCCGACCATGCCGCCGCCCACCAGGCCGATGAGCAGGGTCGCGACGGGCCGCACGGGCACGTGCGCGTCCTCGGTGTCGTCGGCGGCGCGCCGCCTGTCCAGCCACATGCGGGTGAGCATGCCGACGACCGCGAGCAGCAGGGCGCCGCCGATGACGTACTTCACGCGCTGCTGGAGCACGTCGCCGTCGCCGAGCGCGCGGAGCAGCAGGGCGCCGCCGAACGCGGCCGGGACGGCGGTCGGCAGCAGCCAGCGCACGATGTCCCAGCGGACGGTGCCGGCCCGATGGTGCACGACGGCGCCGAACGGCTTCATGAAGACGGAGGTCGCCAGGTCGCTGCCGATCGCGGCGGTGGGGTTCACGCCGAACACCATCACCATGATCGGTGTCATGAGCGCTCCACCGCCCATGCCGGTCAGGCCCACGGCCAGCCCCACCAGGGCCCCGGCGACGACGATCGGTGCGGAGAAATCCATGCCCGGCACCGTACGGAGCTTCCCTATGGGAAAGGTGTGAAACGGCGGCCGACGGCGGGTCCGGGACCGCCCGCGGGCCCGTTCCGCGGTGCCGTGCCCGGCCGGAGGGATTCATCGAATCCTCACGGGCGAGCCCCGGCGATGAGCGTCCGCAAACACATTTCCCCGGTCGCGCGGGTGACGGACGGCCGCCACCCGGCGCCGGGCGCGGCCGGCCCTGCGGGTACGCTGCGGGTGCCGTTCGGCGTCGCGTCGCAGGTCACGCGGGATCGGCCCGCGCGGCGGCACCCCGGGCGGCCAGGCAGCGAACCGCCTCCGGAGGCACCCCCTTGAGCAAGCGTTCACGTCGCGCCGGCGGCACCCCGGGCGCCAACTCCCCCTCCGCCGCGGCCGGCCGGTGCACGGTCACCGTCTGCCGGGGCTGCTGCTGCGGCACGGACAAGGTGCCCGGCATCGACCACGCGGCCCAACTTCGCGATCTGCGACGGGAGTTGGACGGCATCGCCACGGTGCGTGCCACCGACTGCCTCGACACCTGCGAGCACGCCAACGTGGTCGTCGTGCAGCCCTCTCCGGACGGCCGGCGCGCGGGCGGGCGCCCGGTGTGGCTCGGGCTGGTCAACGACACCGACGCGGCGGCGGACATACGGACCTGGGCGGCGGACGGCGGCCCGGGGCTCGCCGACCCGCCGGGCATCCTCGACCTGTACGTGTTCTCGCCGTCCCGATGGGTGCGGGGAGAGCTGGACGCGCAGGGGTGACGGACGCCCCGGCGGGACGCGTCTACCACCTCCGGCGCACTTCCGCGAGCCCACGCCCGTGGCACTGTCGCTCCGCTTCGAAACCTCTGAGCACGATGTGAATTTTGTTTTTTAAGTCCGTTTCGTCCGTTCTGGAGGGGTGACCCGATAAGGGAATCGCTCCGGAAGGAGGGTGATGGACTGTGATCACCCAAGAGCAGATACCGGCCGTCCTGGGCCATGCCGTCTTCGACAGCGACGGCAACAAGATCGGCGAAGCCAAACACGTCTTTCTCGACGACGCGACCGGCATGCCGGAGTGGGTGAGCGTGAAGACCGGCTGGTTCGGATCCAGCGAGTCCTTCGTCCCCACTCGTGAGGCGGCGCTGGCGGGCGACCACCTGGAGGTGCCCTACGCCAAGGACAAGGTGAAGGGCGCGCCCAACGTCGACATCGACTCGGGCGGCCATCTCTCCGAGGACGAGGAACACCGGCTGTACGACTACTACGGCGTCGCCTGGGACCAGGCGTGGGCCAGGGCCAACCGCCCCGGCGGCGACGGCTGGGCGGCGACACCGGCCGCGGGCGCGGCGGGCGCGGTGGGGGCCGCGGCGGCGACGTCCGGCGACCGGGACACCGGCACGGACCTGGACAAGGACAGGGACGCGACCGGCACGGACGCGGGCATGGACGCCGGCGTGACGGACACCGGCACCGGTGCGGGCGGGTACCGCGGGCTGACCGACGAGGCCGACCTGACGGCCGACGCCGACCTCGCGGCCAGGCCCGGCATGGTCGGGGACATGCCGACGGGCGCCGTCGTGGACGACGACGCCACGATCCGCTCCGGCCTGGACGCGGACGGTTCGATGACCCGTTCCGAGGAACGCATGCGGGTCGGCGTCGAACGCCACGAGGCGGGCCGCGCGCGGCTGCGCAAGTACGTGGTCTCCGAGGAGGTGGAGCAGAGCGTGCCGCTGCGCCACGAGGAGGTCTACGTCGTCCGCGAGCCGATCACGCAGGCGGACCGTGACGCCGCCCTGACCGGGCCGGAGATCATGGAGGCCGAACAGGAGGTCACCCTCTACGAGGAACGGCCCGTGGTGGAGACCGAGGCGGTGGCCGTCGAGCGCGTACGGCTGAGCGTCGAGGAGCACACCGAGACCGAGACCGTCCACGGCCGGGTGCGCAAGGAGCGCATCGACACCGAGGGCATCGAGATGGAGGGCACCGACGAGATCGGCGACGGTGACACGTTCCGCCGGCCGGAGATGCCGTGAGCGGAGCATCCGCGGCCCGGACCTGAGGGAGGTCCCGCGGGGCGGGTGATGGGTGAGAGCAGTCACGACCGCGCGACGGGTGCGTCGTCGGTCGGCGTGCGGGCCGCCGTTCCTGCGGGACGGCGGCCCGCACGTGTGCGCGGGACCCCACGGGGCCGGGGCGTGGGCCGGGCGGCGGGTGCGGGCGGCGGGTGCGGGCGGGACGCGCCCCGCAAGGGGGCTGGGCGGATGTGGCCGGAAGCTGTCAGGGGCGCCTGGGGCGGGACGCGCTCGCCTACTGTCTGGCTCACGTCCCGCTCCCGGCGGACGTTCTCGCGGGTTCTGTCGGCCGGATTCCGTCGGCCGGGTTCTGTCGGTTGTTCCACGCCTGGGGGTGGCCTGTCATGTGCGGCATCGTCGGTCTGATCTCGTACACCGAGGATCTGTCCCGCCGTACGGAGGTCCTCGCCGCGATGCGCGGGGCGCTCGCGCTGCGCGGCCCGGACGCCGTCGGCGAGTGGGTGGCGCCGCGGGCGCTGCTGGTGCCCAGGCGGCTCGCGGTGGTGGACCTGACCGGCGGCAACCAGCCGATGGTGGCCACCGATCCGTCCGGCGCGGCCACGGTGGTGCTCAGCTACACCGGCGAGGTGTTCAACGCGGACGAGCTGCGCGCCGAACTGCGGCGCCGGGGCCACGAGTTCCGCGAACGCAGTGACACCGAGGTGGTGCTGCGCGCCTACCAGGAGTGGGGTGCGGCCTGCGCCGAACGGCTGCGCGGCATGTTCGCCTTCGCGGTCTGGGACGTGCGCACCGAGGAACTGGTGCTGATCCGCGACCGGTTCGGCATCTACCCGCTCTTCTACGCCGACACCCCGGACGGGTTCGCCTTCGGCTCGGAGCCCAAGGCGCTGTTCACGACGGGGGTGGTGGCACCGGTCGTCGACGGCGAAGGGCTGCTCGAAGCACTGTCGTTCACCCCCACCCCGGGCCGCGCCGCGTTCCGCGGTGTGCGCGAGGTCGTGCCCGGCGAGGTGGTGCGCCGCGGGCGCGACGGGCTGCGCCGGCACCGCTACTGGAACTTCACGCCCGCCCCGCACACCGACGACCTGGCCACCACCGAACACCGGGTGCGCGAACTGCTGGAGGAGATCGTCCGCGCGCAGGTCGCCGCCGACGTGCCGATCTCGTCCATGCTCTCGGGCGGCCTCGACTCCAGCGCGGTGTGCGCGCTGGCCGGCCGGGTGCTGGCGGCGGACGGGCGGGCGGAGCCGCTGCGGACGTTCTCCATGGAGTTCGCCTACCACCTCGACAACTTCCGCCCCGACGAGGTGCACGACTCCCCCGACAGCCCGTACGTCGCGAAGATGGCCGCCCATCTGGGCACGGAACACCGCGAGTTGCTGGTCGACCGCGGCCATCTGACCGACCCCGCCGGGCAGTCGGAGGTGGTGCGCGCGATGGAGCGGCCGGTCGCGGGCCTCGACATGTACGTCTCGCTGTACCGGCTCTCGCAGGAGGTCAGGCGGTTCTCCACCGTGACCCTCACCGGCGACGGGTCGGACGAACTCTTCGGCGGCTACCTGTGGTTCCACGACCCGTACTACGTGCGGGCGAAGGGCTTCCCGTGGCTGGGCGCCTCGCACCGGATGGAGTTCCTCACCGGCCTGCTGCGCCGCGACGTCCACGACCGCCTCGACTTCCCCGGCCACGCGGCCGACCGCTACCGCGAGGCGCTCGCCGAAGTCCCCCTGAACGGCGACGAGTCGCCGCGCGAGCGCCGGATGCGCGAGATCACGTACCTCAACATGACCCGGTACCTGCGGGTCATCCTGGACCGCAAGGACCGGCTGGGCATGGCCGCCTCGGTGGAGGGGCGGGTGCCGTTCTGCGACCACGTCCTCGCGGAGTACGTCTACAACGTGCCGTGGGACATGAAGGTCGCCGACGGCCGGGAGAAGAGCCTGCTGCGCGCCGCGGTGCGCGACCTGCTGCCGGACGACGTGCTGCGGCGGCGCAAGTCGCCCTTCCCCACCGTGCAGGACCCGGCCTACCGCACCGCGCTGCGCGAGCAGTTGCGCGCGATCACCGCGGACCGGTCCAACCCGGTCAACGACCTCCTGGAGCCGTCGAGGGTGGCGGCGGTGCTCGACGACCCCTCGTTCGGGCTGCGGGTCGGCGTCACCCGCATGAGCATCGAGGCGGCGGTGCAGCTGCACCACTGGCTCGCCTCCGGCGTCACCGTCGCCCTGTGAGCGGCGGCCCTTCGCCGGACTCCCTGGTGGCACTGCTGACCGGGGCCTGCGTCCGGCACCGCGACCGGGTGGCGGTGGTCCACGCCGGACGCGCCCACCGGTACGCCGAACTCGACGCGGAGTCCGCGCGGATCGCGGCCGGGCTGGCCGCTCGCGGGGTGCGCGCCGGGGACACCGTGGGGCTGCTCGGCCCGCGCGGCTGGTGGCGCTGCGCGGCGGTGCTCGGCGTCTGGCGGGCGGGCGCGGCCGTCAACCCGCTGGACCCCGCGCTGCCGGTGGAGCGGCTCGCGCGGATCGTACGGGCCGCGGGGACCCGCCTGGTGCTGCGCGACCCGGACACCGCGCCCGTGCCGGCGGACGCGGAACAGGTGGCGGTGGACCGGATCGGTGTTGAAGCCGCCGACGGGTCGGGCCAACTCCCGCTCCCGGCCGGCGCGTCGGCGTCGGACGGGCCACTCGCCTACGTGGTGGCGACCTCCGGGTCGACCGGCACGCCCAAGTGCGTCGCCGTGCCGCCCGTGGTCCTCGCGGACCTCGCCGCCTGGCACCGGGACCGCTGGCGGCACCCGGAGCCGCCCCGCACCCTGCACGCCGCCTCCGTCGGGTTCGACGTCGGATTCCAGGAACTGGCGGCCACCTGGGCCGCGGGCGCGGAGCTCGTGGTCGCCGACGACGCGACGCGGTTCGACCCGTTCCGGCTCGCGGAGTTCCTCGCCGAGCGGCGGATCGCGCGCGCGTTCCTGCCGGTCGGGGCGCTGCTCTCCCTCGCGGTGGCCGTCCCGGTGACCGGTCACCGGCCGGAGGCGCTGCGCGAGGTGGTCACGGCGGGCGAACGGCTGGTGGTCAACGCGGAGGTGCGGGCGCTGTTCGCGGGACTCGACGCCGCGCTCGTCAACCAGTACGGGCCCAGCGAGACGCACGTGGTCACCGAGTACCGCCTGCCGCCCGGCGACCCCGACGGCTGGCCGGTGCACCCGCCGCTCGGCACCGCGGCGGTCTCCGCGGAGCTGCTGCGCCTGTCGGCGGACGGCCTGCTGCGCCCGTTCGCGGACGGCGACGAGGCCGAACTGCAGGTCGCGGGGCGGGCGTTGGCGGTCGGGTATCTCGGGGACGACGAGCTGACCGCGCGGCGGTTCCGTCGGCTGCCGCACGTGGACGGCCGGATGCTCCGCGTCTACGCCACCGGGGACCGGGTGCGCCGGGAGGGCGGGCTGCTGCACTTCGTCGGCCGCACCGACGACCAGCTCAAGGTGCGCGGCTACCGCGTGGAACCGGGCGAGGTGGAGGCGGTCCTCGGCCGGGTCCCGGGCGTGCGGCGCGCCGCCGTGGTGGGGCATCGCCGGGGCGGTTCGACCGCCCTGCACGCCTACCTCGTCCTGGGCTCCGGCGGCGACGGCGACGGCACGGTCGACGCGGCACGGCTGCGCGCGGCGTGTGCCGCCGAACTGCCCGACTACATGGTGCCGGTGCGGTTCCTGACGGTCCGTGAACTCCCGCTCACCCGCAACGGAAAGGTCGCCCGAGGTGACATCGGCGCCGCCGCAACAGGAACCGTCCTCCGCTGACCGGGACGCGGACCGCGAACCGGACCTGGTGCCGGGTCCGGACCCGGACCTGGTGCCGCTGTCCGCCGCCCAGGAGGCGATCTGGCTGGAGCAGCTGCTGCACCCCGACGAGGTCAACGGCGGTTTCCTGTCCGTCCTGCTGCGCGGGGAGGTGACGGCCGACCAGGTACGGGCGGCCTGCGCGACGGTGTGCGCGGCGCATCCGCAGACCCGCGCGCTGGTGGTGACGAGGGGCGACGACGTGTTCCTGTCGGTCCGCCCCGTCGCCGAGGTCCTGGAGTTCGAGACGGTGCGGCTGCCGGCCGCCGAGGGCACCGAGCGCGACGCGGCCCGCGCCTGGTACCGCGAACACCGCGCGGGACCGTGGGACCTGACCGTCCGGGCACCGGTCGCGCACGCGCTCCTCGACCACGGCCCCGGTCGCCGCACCCTCGTCCTCGGCGTGCACCACATCGCCTTCGACGGGCGGTCGAAGTTCGTCTTCGCGCGGGCCTTCCTCGCGGCACTGCGGGCCGAACGGCAACACCCGGGAGGGCAGCACCCGGGCACGCCCGCGCCCGCGGCCCCGCGGGCCACGCGTGAGCCCGTCGACGCGGCCGAACTGGACAGCGTGGTCGGGCACTGGCTTGCCGCCGACCTGCCGCGGCTGCCCGGCCTGGCACTGCCGCGCGACGACGCGCCGCCGCGCGCGGCCGGGGCCCCGGTGCTGCCCACGCCGCGCTTCGACCTGTCCGCGACGACCGCCGCGCGGCTGCGCGAGCTGACCGCGCGGGCGGACGTCAGCATGTTCACCGGACTGCTCGCCGGAGTGGCCGCCCTCCTGCACGCCCACGGCAACGACCGCTTCGTGCTGGGCGTCCCGGTGGACACGAGCCTGCCCGGCACCCGGGACCGGATCGGCCTCCAGGTGAACGTGGTGCCGTGCCTGCTCGACGTGCCGCCCGGCACCACGTTCCGCCGGCTGCTCGCGGTGGCCGGGGAGGCACTCGCGACGGTACGGCGCTTCCGGCGGGTGCCGTTCTCGTGGGTACTGCGCGAGCTGCGGCGACGGCACGGCGTCGATGTCACGCGGGGCGCCTTCGACGGGGTCGGGGTGTCGTACCCGTCCGTGGCGGCGGACCTCGGCGAGGTGCCCGGCCTGGACGCGGTGTGGGACTTCTTCGCGCCGAACTCCACCCGCTCCTTCGACCTGATCGTGCAACTGCGGCGCGAGCCGGACGCCGTGTACGGGCGGCTCGACCACGCGGCGTCCGTCCTGTCCCCGGCCGCGGCGGCCCGGTTCACCGACGGGTACGCGCGGCTGCTGGCACGCGCGGTGGAACACCCGGACGCGCCCCTGTCGGCACTGGTCGAGGGCCACGTGACGGCACCGGCCGCCGAAGACCTTCCCGGTCCGGCCCCTCAAGTGCACGGCGGCGTCGCGGAGTTCCAGCCGACGGCGCGCGCGGCGGCACTGTCCCGCCGCGTCGGGCCACTGCGGCTGGAGCTGGCCGACCCGGTCCTGGGACGGCTCGGCGCGTGCGCGTGGCACCCCGACGACCCCCTCGGCCTGTGGCTGGCCCGTCCCGCGCCGGGACTCGCGCTGCGGGTCACCACCGCCGACGGGCGGGTCCTGCCGCGGGGCGTGCCCGGCCGGCTGGGGCACGTGGGCGACCCGCGGCCGGGCACGTTCACGGCGTGGATCGACGGACACGACCGGGTACGGCTGCTGGGCGACGCCGGGCGGGTACGGGACTGGGTGGGGCGCCGGGCGGTGGCGGCCGAGGTGGAGTTCGCGCTGGCCGCGCTGCCGGGGGTGGAACACGCGCACGTCGACCTGGGACGCACGGGGGCGGACGGCACACCCCCCGCACCCCGGGTGCGGCTCACCCTGACCGCCAACACCAACACCCCTGCCGACAACCGCACTTGGCGGCGCACGGTCCGCCGCCACTGGCCGGCGGGGTGGCCGGCCCCGGCCGAGGTGGACCTCGGCGGGACGGCGGCGGCACCCGCCACCTGAGCCCCGGGAGCCGCCGCCCGCCCCGTTACCGGTCCAACAGGCCCAGCAGGTACGCCTGTTCGCGCGCCTCCGGAATGTCGAACGCCCCCACCGACTCGCACAGCCGCAGGGTGTGCCGGCCTCCGTCGCGGACCGCCGCCGCCAGCGACTCCTCGCGGTAGCAGTCGTCCAGGACCGCGTCCGCCGTGGCCGCGTCCACCCCGGCGGCGAGCAACGCCTGCCGCACCGGGGCCAGGTCGGGGCGCAGGCAGTCGTCGACCAGGTGCGGCATCGCACAGGCGACCTCGACGCGCAGCCGGGGGTCGAGCCCGGCCCACAGTTCCCTGAAGAAGTGGACGAAGTAGGCGTGGTGGTGGACCTCGTCGTCGACATGGTCGCCGACCACCGCGCGCACGACCCTGAACACGCCCTCGTCGCGCGGGATCTGCGCCAGGTAGCGCGTCACCACCGTCTCGAAGGCGACCACCTGGAGCAACTGCGCGAGGCGTTCACGGCCGGGCAGGAAGCGCTGCCCGGTCTCCGCGAGGCGGGCCTCGCGGGGCGCGAAGTCGTACGGCAGGACGGGCACGGCGAGGCTCTTCTCGACCTGGCGGACCACGTCCATGCTGAACAGCGCGTGGTAGCCCTCGTCGCAGTAGATCTTGAAGGCGTCCTGCCGGTCGCGGTGGTCGAGGTCGAGGTCGGTCTCGCCGTGCGCGATCATCGCCGCGCCCCGGTTGACCACCTTGGTCTCCAGGTGCGTGGTGAACAGCATGTACTGGTAGAAGTGCTGGGCCAGCAGCGTCCGCCGGGCCGTCTCGCCGATGCCGGCCAGTGCCTCGTGGCGCAGGTGCGGCACCAGGTGCTCGGGGAAGACGTGGAGCCCCGCGTCGAGGTCCTCGTCCAGCATCCGGCGCGGCCGGGAGCGGACGCCGGCGGAGCGGTACCAGTCGGGGGCGAACGGCGCGGTCACGACGCCGCCACCGCGCCGGCCCGCCCGGCTTCCGCCGCCGCCAGCGCGGCGGTCAGGTCCGCCGCGATCACGGTGGCCGCGGGGGCGTCCAGTGCCTCGACGTGCGCGCCGGGGACCGGTATCCGCCCGGTCGGGCCGGTCAACCCCCGCCAGCTCGCCGCCAGTTCGTCCGGATAGCCGGGCGGGTTGTCCCGGCACAGGTAGAGCCGGGTGGGGACGGTGACGGGCACGGGGCGGCACCCGGCGGCCAGGCCGAGCAGTTCGCCCCAGCCGCGCAGCATGGCGGCCGCCTGTCCGGGCGGGGTGCGGCGCAGCGCCGCCGGGTCGACGCCGAGGCGCCGCACCAGCAGCAGTTCGGTGTCGTCGGCGCCCACCACGTCGCTGCCGAACTCCTCGACCCGGGCAGCGAGTTCGTCGAGCAGGTCGCGGCCGAGGGCCAGGCGTTCCGCGTCGTCCGGGGTGCGTCCGGCGAGCGAGTCGACGAGGGCCAGCAGGGCGACGTCGTGGCCGAGTCCGGTGAGCCGGGCGGCGACCGAGTGGGCCAGCACCCCGCCCAGCGACCAGCCGACGAGTGCGATGCGGCGGCCGGGCAGGGCCGCGGCGAGGGCGGTGGCGTAGCGGTCGACGAGCGCGTCGTACGTGGTGTCCTCGGGGTGCGGTCCGGCGGCGCGCTCCAGGCCGACCACGGGGACGGCGGCCGGCAGCCGGGCGAGGAGTTCGTCGTAGCACAGCAGGGTGCCGCCGACCGGGTGCAGCAGGACCACCGTCACCGGGTGTGCGGCATCCGGGGCCGACGCCGGTGCGCCGTCGCGGAGTTGGACGACCACCCCGGGGCCGCCCCGGTGCGCCGCGTCGAGGGCCGCCGCCACGCCGCGCACCGTCGGGGTCTTCATCAGCACCGAGACGGGCAGTTCGCGGCCGGTCTCCTCGCCGATCCGGCCGGCCAGCCGCACGGCGAGCAGCGAGTGGCCGCCGTAGTCGAAGAAGTCGTCGTGGCGGCCGAGTCCGGGCACGCCGAGGAGTTCCTCGAAGAGGGCGGCGACGCACCGCTCGGTCGCGCCGCGCGGCTTCTCGTCGCCGGGGTCCTGCGCGTCCCCGGTGCCGGCCGGAGCGGTCACCGTGGCCGGGTCCACCCGGCCGTCCGGAGCGGGCGGCAACTCGGCGCACAGCACGACGCGTTGCGGTACCAGGTGGGCGGCAACGCGCTGCTGGAGCCGGGCCAGCAGTTCGCGGGCGGCGGGGAGTCCGGTGCCGGGGGCGGGGACCGCGTAGCCGACCCGTTCGCCCGCCTCCTCGGCGACCAGGGCCCGTGCCACGCCGGGCTGCGCGGCGAGCGCGGCCTCGGCGGGGTCGCGCCAGGGCCGGAGCCGGCCGTCGGCGTCGAAGCGGGCCCGTTCGCCGGTCGGCGTCACCTCGCCGGTCTCCGGGTCGCCGGTCCACACCTGCCCGTAGCAGCCCTGCGGCAGGGGCCGCAGCCGCTCGTCCAGTACGTGCCGGCCGGCCGCGCGGCCCAGGGCGAGCACCCGGGCCCGCTCCTCGGACGTCTGCAACTCCGCGTCTCCACAGGTTAGTTGAGGGTCGTCGAGCAGCCCTTCGAGCAGCCGGAGGTACATCGAGGCGAGGCGGGCCGCGGTGGGGCGGGTCAGGCGTTGCGCGCTGTACGCGAAGCTGCCGGTGATCTCGTCCCGGTCGTGCTGGAGGGTCAGGGTGAGGTCGAAGTGGGAGGACTTCCAGGGGAAGGGCAGCGGTTCCACCGTCAGGCCGGGCAGGGTCCAGTCCTGTTCCACCTTGCGGCGGTTGAAGACGAGGGCGACCTGGAAGAGGGGGTTGCGGGAGCCCTCGCGGGCGGGGCGCAGCGCGTCGACGACCGCCTCGAAGGGGGTCTCCTGGTGCTGGAGCGCCTCCAGGACGGTGCGCCGGCCCGCCTTGAGCAGGGCGGCGAAGTCCTGCCCGGGGGTGACCTGTTGGCGCAGTACGACGGTGTTCTGGAAGAACCCCACGGTGTCCAGGAAGCGTTCGTCGGTGCGTCCGCTCATGGGGGTGCCGACCGCGATGTCCTCACTGCCGGTCCAGCGGTGCAGCAGTACCTGGAGGACGGCGTGGAAGACCATGAACTCCGAGACGCGGTGCGTCCGGCACACCTCGGTGAGCCGGTCGGCCACCCGGGCGGGCACCGTGAAGGGCACCCGGTCGCCGGTGAACAGGCCGTGCTCCTCCGGGACGTGTTCCTCCGGCAGCGGCAGGGGCAGCAGGCCCGCCAGGCGGCGCCGCCAGAAGGCGAGCCCCCCGGCGTCGGGCGCGGCGGGGCGTTCCGCGCAGAACCGCGCGTAGGAGTGTTCCGGTCCGGCCGGGTCGAGGAGGGCGGGGTCCTCGTAGGCGCGGTGCAGTTCACCGGCGAGGGTGGTGGCGGAGATCTCGTCGACGACGATGTGGTGGAAGCAGAAGACGAGGGCGTGGTCCTCGGGGGCCGTGCTCACCAGGTCGACCCGCCACAGCGGTCCCCGCACCAGGTCGAAGGGTTCGGCGGCGTGCCGCACCGCCACCATGGCGGCCTCGCGCGGGTCGGCGCCGGGCCGGGCGGTCACGCGGACCCGGACGGGCGCCGCGTCCTCCGCCGTGTGCACCAACTGCCGTACGCCGCCGTCGTGTTCCTCGACGGTCAGCCGCAGCGCGTCGTGTCGCAGGCGCAGCAGGTCCACCGCCCGCTGGAGCCGCAGCGGATCCAGCGGGCCGCGGACGCGCAGCACCACGGGGACGTTGTAGACGGCGCTGTCCGGTGCCAGGCAGTGCAGGAAGTACACGCCCCGTTGCTGGGGCGTCAGGGGCAGCGCGAGGGGCGGGGTGCTCACGCGGTCGTCTCCACTTCCGTCGGGGCCGGGGCGGGGGCCGCGAAGGAACGGCGGCGCACCGCGAGGTAGGAGGCGCTGGAGCCGATGAGGACGACCATCACGGCGAGCAGGACCCGGAAGTCGACGTGCGCGACGAGGACCGCGCTGGTGAACACGGCCAGCACCTGGGGCGTGGTGGCGAGCATGCTGGTGGCGGCGGCCACCCGGCCCTGGAGGTTCGCGGGCGAGTAGCGCTGCACGGAGGTGTAGAGGCCGACGACCGCGCCGGGGATGCCCAGGCCGATCACGACGACGCCGGTCAGGGCGAGGGCGACGCCGGGCAGGATCAGCAGGGCGACGCCGGCCGCCATCAGGGACAGCCCGAACACCGTGAGCAGGGCCTCCTCGCCGGGCGCGAGGTGCTTGAGGAGCCGGGTGGCGAGCACGCCGCCCGCGACGGAGCCGGCGCCCTTGGCGACGGTGAGGACGCCGACGAACGCGGCGCTGCGGTGCAGTCCCTGGTCGGCGACGGCGTAGATGACCGTCTCGATGAACCCGAAGCCGAGCAGGCCGCCCGCCATGGTGAGGCACACCGCGCGCAGCCGGGGGGTGGCGGCGAGGTGCCGCACCCCGGCGGCCAGTGCCTCGGTGCGGCTGCCCGTGGGCGGTTCGGGGTCGGGCTCCTCGACCCGCACCGCGAACACGCACAGGGCGCACACCAGGAACGTCACGGACTCGGTGACGGCCACCACGTGGGCGCCCAGGCGCAGGTAGAGGAAGGCGCCGACGGCGGGGGCGACGAGCATGCCGCCCTCCTGCATGGTGCGCAACAGGGCGTTGGCGCGGCCCAGTTCGTCCTTGTGGACCAGGTTCGTCAGCAGGGCGCTGCCGGCCGCGTTGTGCATGCCGACGCCGAGTCCGACGCCGAACAACACCAGGTACAGCAGCCAGACGCCGCCCTCGTCGTGCACGAACAGCGCCAGCAGCACCCACACGCTGAGCACCAGGTTGAGCAGGACGATCAGCGGGCGGCGGCGGAAGCGGTCCACGACCAGGCCGAGGAAGGGGGCGCCGAGCCGGGGCATGACGTACGCGGCGAAGGCCAGGCCGGCGGCGCCGTTGGAGCCGGTGAGGTCCTTGACCCAGACGCCGACGGCGATCCACAGGGCCGCGTCGCCGAAGATGGAGACGCTGGTGCCGCCGATCCACAGCCGGACGTCACGGCGGCCGCGGGGCGCGGCGGGCGGTGTTGGGGGCGCGGTCTCAGGCGTCGGCACGGCGGCGCTCCAGTTCGTGGGTGAGGGCGGAGATCGTCGGGAGGTCGAACACGTCGGCCGGGGACAGGTCGTGTCCGAGGCGGTCGTGCAGCAGGGCGGCGAGGCGGGCGGCGGTCAGGGAGTCGCCGCCGAGGTCGAAGAAGTCGTCGTCGGGTTCGATGCCGTCGATGCCGAGCACCTCCCGGTAGGCGTCGGCGACGGCGCGGGCGAGCGGTGTCGCGGGGGCCCCGAACGGCGGTTCCGGGGAGGGGAGTCGGGGCTCAGACATAGTTCTCCTTGCGGCGCCAGTCCGGGTCCGGCAGCGCCTGCCGGTCGACCTTGCCGTTCGTGGTGACGGGCAGCTCGTCCACCGGCAGGAAGACCGCGGGGACCATGTGGGCGGGCAGCCGCTCCCGCAGGTGGGCGCGCAGCGCACGGCGTTCCCAGTCGCCCGCGGGCACCACCCAGGCGACCAGGCGCGGGTCGCCGAGGTGGTTGACGCGCAGCGCGACCGCCGCGCGGCGCACGGCGGGGTGGCCCGTGAGGGCGTGCTCGACCTCGCCGGGCTCCACGCGGTGGCCGTGCAGTTTGACCTGGCCGTCGGTGCGCCCGAGGAACTCCACGACGCCGTCGTCCGGGCGCCGCACGGCCAGGTCGCCGCTGCGGTACCAGAGGTCGCCGCGCGCGTCGGGCACGAACCGTTCGGCGGTGCGGGCCGCGTCGCGCCAGTACCCGAGGGCCACGCCGGCGCCGCCGATCCACAGTTCGCCGGGGGTGCCGTCCGGGACGGGGGCGCCCCGCTCGTCCCACAGCCGGACGGCGGTGTTCTGGACGGGCCGTCCCACGGGCACCGAGCGGGGGAACTCCTCGTCGGGGCCGACGCGGTGGCACAGGCTGAAGGTGGTCGCCTCGGTGGGGCCGTAGCCGTTGACGAGCGCGAGGCCGGGGGCGGCGGCGCGCAGCGCGCGCACGTGCGCGGGCGACAGCACGTCCCCGCCGGCCAGCAGGGTGCGCAGGCCGGTGAGGGACTCCGGGGCCTCGTCCACCTGGCGGTGGAAGAGCGCGGCGGTCAGCCACAGCACGGTGATGCCGCGCTCCCGCAGCACCGCGCCCAGCGCGGCGGGGGCGAGGGGGCCGGGCGGGGCGACCTCCAGCCGCGCGCCCGCGAGCAGGGCGCCCCAGATCTCGAACGTCGAGGCATCGAAGGCCACCGGCGCCAGGTGCAGCACCCGGTCCTCCGGGCCGAGTTCGGCGTAGTTCGGGTCGGTCCCCAGGTTGACGACCGCACGGTGCGGGACCATCACGCCCTTGGGGCGGCCGGTGGAGCCGGAGGTGTACATCAGCAGCGCCACGTCCTCGGGGCCCGGTTCCGGCAGCGGCGCGGGCGGACCGGGGGGCGCGGGGGCGTCCGGGGCGACGTGGCGCAGGGCGCGTCCGGCGAGCAGGGCGCGCCCCGTCGCGTCGCACACGGCGACGGCCGCTCCGGCGTCGTCGAGGACGGTGTCCAGCCGGGCGGGCGCCTCCCCCGGGTCGACGGGCAGGCAGACGGCGCCCGCGGCGAGGACGGCGAGCAGGGTGGTGACCAGTGCCGCCGACCGCTCCAGGCAGACCACGACACGGTCGCCCGGGGCCACCCCGGCGGCGCCGAGGGCGCGCGCGAGGGTGTCCGCGCGGTGCCGCAACTCGCCGTAGGTGTACTGGTGTCGGCCGTCGGCGAGGGCGACGTCCCCGGGGGCCGCGGCGGCCCGGCGCCGGAAGGCGGCGGGCACGGAGCCGCGGGCCGCGGCGGAGGCGGCGGACAGGCGCCCCGGCGCGGGCGCCGGGGTAGCAGGCGGCGGCGCGCTCACCGGTCCGGTCCCGGGGCCGCGGCCGTCACCGGCGCGGGGACGGCGGCCGCGCTCGTGGCCGGGACCGCTCCGCGGACGCGGCCCGAACTCCCGTGCGGATGAGCCGGGTTCGACGCCGCGTGGCGGCGGAAGAGGCGCAGCCGGTCCTCACCGGTCCGTTCACGCAGGTCCCGGTCCTCGACGCCCTGGTCCTCCCCGTCGGCGAGGACCAGCAGCCCGACCTTGCCCTCGTGCCGGTTGAGCTGCACCGAGCGGGTGGCCTCGCCCGCCTGCTCCAGCGGGTAGACGGTGGACAGCGCGGGCACGACCATGCCGAGCCGCAGCAGCCGGTTGGCCTCCCACGCCTCGTGGATGTTGGCGCCGTGGCTGCCGATGATCCGCTTCAGCCGCATCCACAGGTAGCGGTTGTCGTAGGAGTGCCGGTAACCGCTGCTGGAGCCGCAGGTGACCACGGTGCCGCCGCGCCGCACCACGTTCACCGAGGTCTCGAAGGTGGCCCGGCCCACGTGCTCGAAGACCACGTGCGGGTCCTCCCCGACCGCGCGCCGCACCGCCGAGCCGAGCGCCTTCCAGGCGGTGCCGGGATCGCTGTCGTCGTCGCCGAGGCCCACCGCGTTGCGGTTGACCACCGCGTGGCAGCCGAGGTCGGTGAGCAGGTCGGCCTTGCTGTCCGAGCCGACCACGCCGACGGCGATCGCGCCCGCCTGCCGGGCCAACTGCACGGCGTACGAGCCTAGTCCGCCGGCCGCACCCCAGATCAGCACCACGTCGCCGGCCTTGATGCGGGCGCCGCGCTCGCCGATCAGCATGCGGTAGGCGGTGCCCAGGCAGAGCGTGTTGCAGGCCGCCTCCTCCCAGGACAGGTGCGGCGGCTTCGGCACGAGCTGGGTGGCGCGCACCACCGCGAAGTCGCCGAAGGCACCGAAGTTGGTCTCGAAGCCCCAGGCGAGCATGGAGTCGGTGAGCATGCCGTCGCGCTGGGCGTCGGGGTCCTGGTCGTCGATGTAGGGCGGGTTGACCACGACGCGGTCGCCCGGCTTCCAGTGCCGTACCGCGCTGCCGACCCGCACGACGACGCCCGACGCGTCGGAGCCGACGACCTGCTGGTCGCGGTCGTGGCGGGCCGCCCAGCCGCCGCGCCGGGCGAACTGCTCCAGAAACCGGAAGGTGGACACCGGCTCGTAGAGCGCGGACCAGACGGTGTTGTAGTTGACGGCCGCCGCCATCACCGCCACCAGCACCTCGTCCGGGGCGAGTTCGGGCATGGGGACCTCGCCGACGTGCAGCGACTCGCGCACGTCCTTGGCGTCCCGGGGCAGCCCGCGGAACAACTCCTCGTCCGCGCGCCGCAGATGGACGGCGCGATAGGACTCCGGGACCGGGCAGGCCAGCAGTTCGCGGGGGCCGGCACCCCGGCGCACCGCGTCAACGAGAAGCTCACTCATCGCTCTCCCGACTGGACGACGTGGGGGACGGTACGGGGCCCGCGGGCCGCAGGGCGGTGCACAACTGCCCGATGGTGGCGCGCACGCGGACCGCCTCGACCATCGCGGGCAGGACGTTGCGGCCGGCCGCGGCGTCGGCGCGCAGGCGGTCCAGCTCGGGCCCCCACGGCGGGCGGTGGACGTCGCGGCTGCCGCCGGTGACGGTGTGCCGCTCCGCCGCGAGCAGGGCGGACTCGGAGGCGCTGGGGGCCGGGTTCCGCACGCCCACGGTGGGGCCGGGGTCGCGGAAGGCGAGTTCCTCGATCTCGCCCTCCAGCCAGCCGCTGCGCACGCACGCGGCCATCCCGCCGCGCGCCTCGATGCGGGCCAGCCACTCGTCCACCTCCCCGCCCACCTCCTCCACCAGTGCCTCGATCACGTGGGAGCCGCCCAACGGGTCGGCGTAGCGGGCGAGATCGGTCTCCTCGGCGAGGATCTGCTGGGTGCGCAGGGCGATCCGGGCGCCCAGCGGCCCGGGGGTCTGGGCGGCCTCGTCGAAGCTGCACACGTGCAGCGACTGGGTGCCGCCGAGAACGGCCGCGACGGCCTGCACGGTGGCGCGCACGATGTTGTTGAGGGGTTCCTGGTAGGCGAGCGCCGAGCCGAACGTGTTGACCTGGGTGCGCAGTTTGAGGGCGCGCGGGTCGCGGGCGCCCCAGCGGTCCCGCATGCGTTCGGCGTACCGGCGGCGGGCCACCCGCAACTTGGCGGCCTCCTTGAGGAGTTCCATGTCGGTGCCGAAGATGAAGCTGAACCGGGCGGCGACGGCCTCCGCGGCGTGACCGCGCGCGACCATGCCGCCCAGGTACTCGTCGACGCTCGCCAGCGCGCAGGCGACCTCCAGGGCGGCGTCCGCGCCGGCCTCGCGGGCGTGACCGCCGGAGACGGACACCGGGTTGACGCCGGGCAGTTCGCGCAGGCAGTGCTCCATGACGTCGAGCGCGTACCGCAGGCTGGTGGGCAGGTCGTACACGTACGCCTTGCGGGCGAGGAACTCCTTGAGCATCTCGTTCTGGAGGGTGCCGCGCAGGGCGGCGGGCGGTACGCCGGTCTCCTCGGCGAGGACGATCCACATGGCGAGCAGCATCGGCGCGGTGGCGTTGATGGTGAACGACACCGACACCCGGTCCAGGGGGATGCCGTCGAAGACCCGGGCCAGGTCGTCGACGGTGGCGACGGACACGCCGGTGCGGCCCACCTCGCCGAGGGCGGCGGGGTCGTCCGGGTCGAGGCCGAGCTGGGTCGGCAGGTCGAAGGCGAGGGACAGGCCGCTCTCGCCCATCTCCAGCAGGTAGGTGAAGCGGGCGTTGGTGGACTCGGCGGTGCACAGGCCCGCGAGCTGGCGCATGGTCCACAGCCGGGTGGTGTACCCGGCCGGATGGATCCCCGCGTCGTAGGGGAACTCCCCCGGTACGCCCATCGCTCAGTCCTCCGGCCCGTTCACGACGAGGTCGTGCACCGACTCGGCGAAGACCGCGACCTCGGGCTCCTCGAAGAGCAGGATCAGCGGGACCTCGGTGTCGAAACGGGTGCGCAGCGCGGCCACGATGCGGGTCGCGACGAACGAGTCCACGCCGAGTTCCAGGAGGTTGGCGTCGCACTCGACGTCGGGCAGGTCCAGCACGGACGCGGTGATCTCGCGCACGGCTGCTTCGACGTCGGCGAGGGTTGCGGTTCCTGTGGCCATGGGCGGATCTCTCTGTCCGGGGCGGATCGCGGGGCGGGCCCGCGCGGGCGGATGGCACGGCGGTACGGGCCGAACGCGGGTGTCCGGTACGGCGGTTGGTGCGGGCGGTGCGCCGGGCCGGGACGCCGGTGGCGGGGGGAAAACCGACGCCGCGGGAGCTCCGGCGCACCGCCCTGTCCGGGAGGGCGGGCGCGGCTACGCGGCCGCGTAGCCGCGTGCCTCCATGAGGAACTGGCCGAGGTGCCCGTCGTGCGGCAGGTACGGGTCCCGCCACCACTGGGGCACCCGGCCGTGCAGGACGGTGCGCACGCCCGGTGACGCGAGGGCCTGCGCGACGAGTCCTTCGCGTCCGGTGAGCAGCGTCAGGGCGAGCGAGTCGTCCAGCGGCGCGATGCCGTCCGCCGGCCGCCAGGGCGCCACCCATACGCAGGGGAAGGGGAGTTCGGTGCCGAGGGCGGGGTGCGCGGTGTCGTCGAGGACGGTCACCGAGGGCCGCAGCGCGACACCGTCGCCGCCCACGGGGGTGAGCGGGCCGTCCGCCCCGTAGTGGCCGGCGGTGAGGTCGGCCGCCCCCGCCGCCGCGCGGTCCCGGGCGGCCCGCAGTCCCGCGGCCTCCGCGGCCGGGCGCACCGGCAGTACGGCACGCCCGTCGGTGACCGGGTGGGCGGGCAGCCGGGCCAGCCGCTCCGCGAGCGCCGCGCCGAGTTCGCGGGGGTCGCCCGAGGTGAACACGGCGGTGGTGTTGGTGCAGCGCACGCCGCCGTCGGAGGCGATCTCCTCCACGAGGTGGTCGAGGACGGCGTCGTCGAGCGGGGTGTCCACCAGGAACTTGCTGCGTCCGGGGCCGCGCACCAGCACCCGCGCGTCGCCGCGCAGCCGTGCCACGGTGGCCTCGCTGCCGTACACGAGGGAGAGGCCGGCCGCCTCGACGAGTGCGTCGGCGGCGGTGTGCGAGCCGGGCAGCAGGCTCGCGCCGTGCGGTTCGAGGCCGGCCGCGAGCAGTGCCCTGACCAGGCGCAGCGGGGTGAACGGGTCGCGGGTGCCGGGACGTACCGCCACCCGGTAGCCCATGGCGAGCGCCTGGAGCCACGCGCCGTGCGTGCCGGGGTGGTTGCTGGGCGCGACCACCCCGAGCACGGTGCCCCGGCGGGCCCAGCGGGCCGTGCCGCCGGTGCCGGACGGGGTCTGCCGGGCGACGACCTCGCCGAGCAGGGCGCAGTCGCCGCCGGTCCGCTCCAGGGCCCGGCGGGCCACCGCGACGGGCACGCCGGAGCCGAGGGCCTGCGCGCGGCAGTACTCCTCGGGGGTCTCCCCGCCGAGGGTGGCCGAGGCGAACAGCTCGCCTGCCTTGGCGAGTTGGGCCGTGCGTTCGTCCTGGGCGACGGGTTCCGCCCGGTGCATGGCCCGCACGGCGAGGCGGGTGGTGAGGGCGGGAGCCTCGTGCACCTCGGCGAGCGGGTCGCCGTGCACGTCGTGCAGCGTCCGGGTGTCGCGCGAGGCGCACTCCCGCCCGTCGCGCAGGACGGGAACGGTGATCACCATGTCAGACCCACTCCTCCAGTGGCGGCCGGGCGGGCCCGCCGTCGGTGTGCGGTTCGGTGCCCTGTCTCGGCACCCGGAACTGGGTGGACTCCGCCTCGGTGACCGGGGCCCCCATCGCGTGGCGCAGCCCGGCGGTCTGGATGGCACGCGGCGGGCAGCCCTCCAGGTAGATGCCGGCGTCGCGGTGCTCGTACATCGCGTTGCCGACCAGGACGACCGCGCCGCGCAGTGCGGGCAGCCGTTCCATGGGGCCGGACAGGATGGTCAACTCCCCCGGATAGGCGAGGAGTTCGGAGCGCAGCAGATGCATCGCGGCGGCGAGCCAGCGGCGGCAGTCGTCGCACGCGGACTCGGCGTGCAGGTGGATGCCCTCGCGGGGCGGCGTGAGGTCGACCGGGGCGCGGCGGATGCCGAACGCCACGTCCTCCACCGGTGTGCCGCGCACGTCGATGTCGGCGAGGTCGATGGGGCCGAGCCCCCGGGCGTGCGCGTCGCGCAGGTAGGCCAGTTCCCAGGAGCCGACGCCCGCGACCGCCGCCATCGTGGTGTCCATGGCGACCGCGTTGCGGGAGGCGGCGACGAGTCCGACGTCCCGAGTGGTGCCCTCCATCGGGTAGTTGTCCTCGATGACGGTCGTCGCGTCGCACACCACCAGGTGCTGCGGGCGCAGTTGGTTGAGGTCCACGAGGGCCTCCTCCACCCCCGCCATGTGCACGATGCGGGTGGTGAATCCGGGGAGCAGCCCGACCAGGTTCTTCATCGCGTTGGTGAGCACCACGCTGGAGTGGGTGCGCAGTTGGGGCGCCCCGATGAAGAAGTCGCAGTCGAGGACGAGGTCCGGGACGGCGATCGGCACGCGCAGCGAGGTGGCGCCGGGCACCTGCACCACGCGCAGCGGCCGGTCGTCGAAGCTGACGACCTTGGCGTGGCGGTGGACGGGCGCGCCGTCGAGGATCTCCTTGAGCACGTGGGTGCGTTCGGCCACGTAGACCTCGGCGCCCCGGGCGGCGGCACGGGCCGCGACCGCGCACAGCAGCTCGGGGCTGGTGCGGAAGCCGGGCTTGCGCTGGAACATGTTCGGCTTGATGACGACGCGGTCACCGCGGCCGACGTCCGCCAGCGGATCGCCGAGCAGGTCGAGCGCCTCGTCGACGGCGGCCTCGGTCGACGTCGTCGCCCGGGTGATGGACACGGCCGTCAGCCCGCTCACGAGCGGCCCGCCGTGTCGTGGCGGGCCGCCCGGTTCCCGTTCAGCTCGGCCATCCCTCGACGACCACGGCGCGCGCGGGGGCTGCCTCGACACCGGCGACCTTGATGGGCAGGGCCATCAGGTGGGCGACCGGGCTGCCGATCTGGTCGAGGTTCTGGATGTTCTCCAGGATCGGGATGCCGGCGCCGAGCAGCCGGCGGTGCACCTGGCCGCTGCGGTCGTCGGGGCGCTCGGTGATGCAGTCCATGCCGACCAGGACGGCGCCGTTGTCGACGGCCCAGTCGGCGGCGGACACGGTCAGGTACGGGGGCTTGTCCCAGTAGTCCTCGCGGCCGAGGTAGCGCAGCGGGTGGTCGGTGCGCACGAGGAGCCGGTCGCCGCGCTGCCACACGTCGCGCAGCGCCTTCTCCAGGTCGTCGCCGGTGACCGGGTCGAGGTCGCGCTTGTCGGACAGGTCGGCGACGCAGGCGCGGCCCACGAGGGTGTCGAGGGGGACCTCGTCGATCTTCTCCCCGTCCTCGAAGAAGTGGAATCCGGACTCCACGTGCGTGCCGTTGTGCGGAAAGATGTGCAGGTCGGAGAAGGTGCGCCCGCCGCCCGCGGGGTCGGATTCCGGGGTCATGGCACGGCGCACACCGAACTTCGGGTACCAGGGCGCGTCGTACGACGGCATCCCCTCGTACCACCCCTGGCTGATGTCGATGACCTTCACGGTCCGCTCCCTCGGTCGACAGGTGAACCGCGTCCCCACGTCGGGGACGCCGGGCGATCTCAGCACGTCAGAACGGGGGTTGGGGGCGCGGGAAGGGAGGTTGGCAGCTTGCTGCCAGCGCCCTGCCGGGGACGCCGCGGGCGTTGTTACGTTTCCGGCGCACGTCGCGGGGTCGTCGCGGCCGGACCTCTCCGGCGGCGCTGCGCGCCGGGTTCCTCAGCCCCGGCGCCGCCCCGCACCACGTACCCGCCCGACCGTCTGGAAGGCTCCCCATGATCGTGGAAATGCGTCCGCGGGCAACCCGAGAAGAGCTGGAGTCCGTCTCCGGAACACTCCGGGAGCACGGGCTCGTCACGGTGTCCGCCGCGGCGGGCGACGCGGCACTGCTCGTCACCGCGACGAGCGGCACGCCGGAACTGGTGTCCGCCCTCGAACAGGCACCGGGGGTCCTGCGGGTCACGGTGATCGCCGGCCAGCAGCGCCTGACGAGCCGGTCGTTCCGCCCGGAGGACACCCAGGTGAAGGTGGGCCCGGCCGGCGAGGCCGTGATCGGCGGACGCGACTTCACCGTGATCGCCGGGCCCTGCGCGGTCGAGAGCCGCGAGCAGATGTTCGCCTCCGGCGAGGCCGTCGTCGCGGGCGGCGCGGCCATGCTGCGCGGCGGCGCGTTCAAGCCGCGGACCTCCCCGTACAGCTTCCAGGGCATGGGGGTCGCGGGCCTCGCGCTGCTCGCGGAGCAGCGCCGGCACACCGGCCTCCCGGTGGTCACCGAGGTCGTCACGCCGGGCGACGTGGAGAGCGTGGCCGAGGAGAGCGACATGCTCCAGATCGGCACCCGCAACATGCAGAACTTCGAACTGCTGCGCGCGGCGGGGGCGTCGGGACGTCCGGTGCTGCTCAAGCGGGGCATGTCGGCGACCGTCGAGGAGTGGCTGCTCGCGGCGGAGTACGTGATGCAGACCGGCAACGGCGACGTCGTGCTGTGCGAGCGCGGCATCCGCAGCTACGAGCGCGCCACCCGCTTCACGCTGGACCTGAGCGCCGTGGCGGAGGCCAAGCGGCTCACCCACCTGCCGGTGATCGTCGACCCGAGCCACAGCACGGGCAAGCCGCACCTGGTCACGCCGATGTCGCTGGCGGCCGCGTCGTGCGGCGCGGACGGGTTGCTGATCGACGTGCACACCGACGCCCGGCACGCGCTGTGCGACGGCGGACAGGCGCTCAGCGCCGAGGAGTTCACCGCGCTGATGACCCGGCTGCGGCCGGTCGCCGAGGCGGTGGGACGCACCCTGCCGGCGGCCGGTTCCCGTTCCCTGGCGCAGGTCTGAGCCGCGCTCCCCACGACCGAGGAGGAAGCATGACGCAGCAGACACCGGACGGCGCCTTCGACGCCGCCCTCTCCCCCGAGGACTTCGTCGCCGCGGCGATGCGCTGGCACTTCTCGCCGGAGACGGGTTCGCCGTACTGGGTGAAGCGGGCGGCGGAGCTGGACTTCGACCCGCTGACCGACGTGCGCACCTGGGCGGACCTGGACCTGTTCCCGGACGTGAGCGAGGAGTGGCGGGACATCTCCGTCGACGACCTGGTGCCCGCCGGGGTGGGCCGCGAGGGCTGGGACTTCCAGGTCTTCGACAGCGGCGGCACCACCGGCCGCCCCAAGCGCATCGTGGAGTCGCAGTCGCGGCGCGACGGCGTGCTGTGGGTGAGCGAGGTGCTCGCCGAGCACGGCGTGCCGGGCGAGGGGCAGGGGCACTGGCTGCACCTGGGTCCGACCGGCCCGCACATCGTGGGCCGCTCGGTGGGCCTGCTGGCCCAACTGCGGCGCACCTTCTGCCACTTCATCGACTTCGACCCGCGCTGGGTGAAGTCCGCGGTGAAGGCGGGGCGCGGCGAGGACGCGGGCCGTTACGTGCGGCACATCCTCGGCCAGGCGCGCGACGTGCTCTCCACCCAGCCGGTGTCGGTGCTGTTCGCGACGCCCCCCGTGCTGGAGGCCATCGCCGCCGACGAGCGCCTGCTCGACCTGGTGCGCGCCAAGGTGCGCGGCATCGTGTGGGCGGGCACCAGTGTCAGCCCCGAGACGCTGCGGGCGCTGGAGGACGAGGTGTTCCCCGACGCCGCGGTGGTGGGCCTGTACGGCAACACCATGATGGGCATCGCGCCGCAGCGCCCGGCCTCGGCGGACTCCCAAGTGACCGACGGCACCTGCGTGTTCGTGCCCTTCCACCCCTTCAGCCGGGTCCGGGTCGTCGATCCGGAGCACCCCACGACCGAGGTCGGCCACGGGGAGCGCGGGCAGGCCCGGATCAGCCTGCTCTCCCGCGACCTGCTGCTGCCCTGGACGCTGGAGCGCGACTCCGTGGTGCGGATCGCGCCGACGGAGTCCTACCCGCAGGACGGCCTCGCCGACATCCGGCCGCTCACCGTGAGCGGCGACGCGACCCCCGTGGAAGGGGTGTACTGACGTGACGCTCCCCGTCGACACCGTCCCCCTCGCGGCACCCGGGACCCTGCCGGGTCCCCTCGACGACGCCGGCCGCGCCGGCCTGCTCGCCACCGTCCGTGCCGCGGTCGCCCGCGCCCGCGAGCTGCACCGCCCGGTGCTGGCGAGCTGGGCCGCGCCGCTCGGCGCGTGCGACCCGGTCGCCGTGTGGAGCCGCGCCCGCCGCGGCACCCCGCGCTCGTTCCTGTGGCAGTCGGCCTGGGACGACGGTCTGGTCGTCGCCCTCGGCACCGCGCAGGACCTGCGCGGGCGCGGCGAGCGGCGGATGGCGTCGGTGCGCGCCGCGTGGGCCCGCACGGCCGCCGGCACGGTCACCGGCGGCACCGCCGTGGCGGGCCTGCCCTCGGGCGAGGGGCCGCTGGCCGTGGGCGGTTTCGCGTTCAGCCCGGACCTCGGACACGAGCAACGGCGGCTGCCGGACGCCCTGTTGTGGGTGCCCGCGCTCCAGATCCGCGCGGCGGGACGCGGCGGCCCGGCCGAACTGCGCCTGAACGCGACGCTGTTGCACGACAGCGACCCGGACCAGGTCGCCGACGCCCTCGGCCACCTGGCGGAGCGCTCGCTGCGGGGCGTCCCGGCGGACGGACTCGTGCCGGTCCTGCCGCAGCCCCGCGCCGGTACCCGCTCCCGGGTCGAACTGCCGGGCGCCGAGGAGTGGAAGGACCTGGTGCGCCGGGCGACCGGGCACATCCGTGAGGGCGGCTTCGAGAAGCTGGTGCTGGCCCGCGAGCTGCGGGTCACGGCCACCGCGCCCTTCGACATCCCGGGCGCCGTGGGACGGCTGCGGGAGTCCAACCCCGGCACCACCGTCTTCGCGTTCGACCACGAGGAGCACACCTTCCTCGGCGCCACCCCCGAGTACCTGGTGCGCGTCGAGGACGGCACCGTGCACGCCCTCGGCCTGGCCGGGACCGCCCCGCGCGGCGCCACCCCGGAGGAGGACCTCGCGCTGGAGCGCGACCTCGTCGGCAGCGCCAAGATCCAGCACGAGCACGACGTCGTCGTCCGGATGCTGCGCGACGCCGTCGGCCGCGCGTGCGCCGAGGTCGACGTGGAGACACCGCCGTCGGTGGTGAAGCTCACCAACGTGCAGCACCTGTCCACCAAGGTCCGCGGGCACCTCGCGGACGGCGCGGACGCGGGCATCCTCGACCTGGTCGAGCTGCTGCACCCGACGCCCGCGCTCGGCGGCCACCCCCGCCGGGCGGCACTGGACTGGCTGGCCGGCCACGAGGGCCTCGACCGGAGCTGGTACGCCGGGGCCGTCGGCTGGGCGGACGCCCGCGGGCAGGGGCAGTTCGGGGTCGCGATCCGCTCAGCGCTCGTCGAGGGCGCCACGGCGTCGCTGTACGCGGGGTGCGGTCTGGTGGCCGACTCCGACCCGGAGGCCGAGTACGCGGAGACGGTCGCGAAACTGCGGCCGATGTCGAACGCGCTGGGCATCGAGTGACCGCCCCCGCGACGGCGCCGGAGACCGACCCGCACACCCCCGCAGACGCCGGGGACCTGCTCGCGCACCGGGTCGCGGAACTGCGCCGCGGACTGGCCGGCCTGGGCTCGGTGGTCGTCGCGTTCTCCGGCGGCGCGGACTCCGCGCTGCTGCTGGCGGCGGCGCTGCGCGAGCTGGGCAGCGACCGGGTGCTCGCCGCGACCGGTGACTCGGCGAGCCTGTCGCGCGCCGAGCGGGACGCCGCGCGGAACGTCACCGCGACCCTGGGGGCACGCCACACGTTCGTCACCACGCGGGAGCTGGAGGTGACCGGGTACCGCGAGAACTCGCGCTCCCGCTGCTGGTTCTGCAAGGACGAGCTGACCGGGCGGCTGACCGCGCTCGCCGCCCGGGAGGGTCTCGCGCACGTCGCCACCGGCACCAACGCGGACGACCTGGCCGACCGGTTCCGTCCGGGCATCCGGGCCGCCGCGGCACGGGGCGTGGTGACGCCGCTGGCCGACGCGGGGCTGACGAAGGCCCAGGTGCGCGAGGTCAGCCGGCGTTGGGGGCTGCCGACGTGGGACAAGCCCGCGTCGCCGTGCCTGTCGAGCCGTGTGGCGTACGGGCTGCCCGTCACCCGGGAGCGGCTGGCCCGCGTCGAGGACGCCGAGCGCGCGCTGCGGGCGGCCCTGGGACGGGCCCGGATCACCTCCCGCGACCTGCGGGTCCGCGACCTCGGCGACCGGGCGCTGGTGCAGGTCGACCTCGGGGCGACGGCGGCCGTACGGGAGTGCGCCGACGCGCTGGACGCCGTGCGGGCGGCCGGGTTCGCCCACGTGGTCGTGGATCCGGGCGGGTTCAGGTCCGGTTCCCTCAACGAGACGACGGAGGCGTGAGCGTGGATCGCGAACAGGTGCGGGAGCTGCTGCGCCGGGTGTCCGAGGGCACCAGCGGCGTCGAGGAGGCGCTGGGCACCCTGACCGCGGGTCCGCTCGCGGGCGGCGACGGTGTGCTGGACCTGGGCTTCGCCCGGCTCGACACCCACCGCGCGCTGCGCACCGGCGACCCCGAGGTCGTCTACGGCGCCGGGAAGCACACCGAGCACGTCCTCACGCTGCTGCGCGAGCTGGCCGCCCGGCCCGGCGGACGCGGGGCCCTGGCGACCCGGCTGTCCGACGAGGCGCTCGACGCGGTGGAGGCGGCGTTCCCGGACACGGTCCGCGCCGACCGGGAGGCGCGCTGCGCCGCGGTGGGCCCCGCGCCGCGCCCGCACGGCGCACGGGTGCTGGTCCTGACGGCCGGCACGACGGACGAGCCCGTGGCCCGCGAAGTCGCCTTCGTGGCAACGGAGTTCGGCTGCACGACGGAGCTCGTGCGGGACGTCGGCGTGGCCGGGCTGCACCGGCTGCTCGCCGTGCGGGACCGGCTGGAGACGGCGGACTGCCTGGTCGTCGTCGCCGGGATGGACGGCGCGCTGCCGAGCGTGGTGTCCGGCCTCGTGTCCGCGCCCGTCGTCGCGGTGCCCACCAGCGTCGGCTACGGGGCCGCCTTCGGCGGGCTCGCCGCCCTGCTGACGATGCTCAACTCCTGCGGTCCGGGCGTCGTGGTGTGCAACATCGACAACGGGTTCGGGGCGGCGGTCGCCGCCGCCCGGATGACCCGGCGCGGCCGTGCGCCGGTGCGGGACCGCGACGCGGACGCCGCGCGAGCCGTGCCGGTGGGCTCGTGAACACGCCGGGCGGGAGCGGCCGTTCCGGGGCCGCGGCACCCGGGCCGCCCGCCCTCGCCGCCTGGTTCGACTGCTCGGCGGGGGTCGCGGGCGACATGCTGCTGGGCGCGCTGCTGGAGGCGGGCGCCCCGCTCGACGCGGTGCGCCGGGCCGTGGACGCCGTGGTGCCCGGCGCGGTGCGGGTGCGCGTCGAACGGGTCGTGCGCGGCGGGCTGTCGGCCACGAAGGCGCACGTCGACACCGAGGAGTCGCCGGCGCACCGCACCTGGCGGGACATCCGCGCGCTGCTGACGGACGCGGTGCTGCCCGAACCGGTGCGCGAGCGGTCCCTCGCGGTGTTCGCGCGGCTCGCGCGGGCCGAGGCCGCCGTGCACGCGATGCCCGCCGAGGACGTGCACTTCCATGAGGTCGGCGCGCTCGACGCGATCGCCGACGTGGTGGGGGTGTGCGCCGCCGTGGACGCGCTGCGGATCACGAGCGTCACCGCGACACCCCCGGCGCTGGGCTCGGGCCGGGTGCGCGCCGCGCACGGTCACCTCCCCGTCCCGGCGCCCGCCGTGCTGCGGCTGCTCGCCGACGCGGGGGCACCCGCGTCCTCGGGCGGCCTCGACTTCGAGGCGGCGACGCCGACCGGCGTCGCCCTGCTGCTCTCGCTGTGCGACGGCTGGGGCGCCCTGCCGCCGCTGCGGCTGCTGGCCGCGGGCTCCGGCGCGGGCACCCGCGACCTGCCCGCGGTGCCCAACGTGGTCCGCGTGGTGCTGGGCACCCCCACGGCCGGCCCGGCGGGCGCGGCCGTACCCGCGCAGGAGGTCGTGGTGAGTGCCAACGTCGACGACCTCGACCCGCGGGTGTGGCCGCACGTGCTGACACGGCTGCTCCAGGCGGGCGCGGCCGACGCGTGGCTCACCCCGATCCTGATGAAGAAGGGCCGGCCCGCCCACACCCTCTCCGCCCTGTGCGCGCCGCCGGTGCTGGAGGCCGTGCGGGAGACGATCACGGCGGAGACTTCCACCATCGGCACGCGCGAGCACCGGGTGGAGAAGCACGCCCTGGAACGGGAGTTCACCGATGTCGACCTGGACGGCGTCCGGGTGCGCGTCAAGGTGGCCCGGCACCGCGGCCGGGCGGTCAACGTCCAGCCCGAGTACGAGGACGTGGCGGGCGCGGCCGACCGGCTCGGCATCCCCGTGAAGACGGCGCTGGCCAGGTCGGTCGCGGCGGCCGAGGCGGTCGCGGGCGAGGAGAGGGGCGAACCGTGGAGAACGTGATCGTGGTCGGGGCGGGCCTCGCGGGGCTGCGCGCCGTGGAGGCGCTGCGGGCGCGGGGGTTCGGCGGTGCGCTGACCCTGGTCGGTGCCGAGCCCCACCCGCCGTACGACCGGCCCCCGTTGTCGAAGGACGTCCTCGCGGGCGCCGCCGACGACACCGCGCTGCCGGTGGACTGGGCGGCGCTGGACTGCGTGTTCCGGCCGGACACGCACGCGACGGGGCTGCGCCCGCACGCGGGGCGCCCCGGCGGTGTCCTCGTCACCACGGCGGGCGAACTGCCGTGGGACGGGCTGGTGCTGGCCACCGGCGCGCACGCCGTGCGGCTGCCCGGCACCGGCCCGCAGCACGTCCTGCGGACCGTCGACGACGCCCGTCGGCTGCGCGCACTGCTGACGCCGGGCGCACGGGTGGTGGTGGTCGGCGCGGGCTGGATCGGCGCCGAGACGGCGGCCACCGCCGCCGCGCGCGGCTGCCGGGTGACGGTGCTGGAGGCGTCGCCGGCTCCGCTGTCGCAGGCGCTGGGCGTCCGGCTCGGCGCGCTGACCGCGCCCTGGTACGCCGAGGCCGGTGTCGCGCTGCGCCTCGGGGTGCGTGTCGCCTCCGTGGACGAGGGCGGACTGACCCTGGCGGACGGCGAGTTCGTGGCCGCGGACGTCGTGGTCACCGGCGTGGGTGCCCGCCCCGGCACCGGCTGGCTGGCCGGGTCGGGGATCGTGACCGGGCCCGGTGTCGTGGTGGACGGCGCGCTGCGCACGTCCCGCCCGGACGTGGTCGCCGCCGGCGACTGCGCGTCCTGGTGGTCCGCCCGCTACGGGCGCCGCACCACCGCCGAGCACTGGGACACGGCGCTGAACGCCCCGGACGTGGCCGCCGCCTCGCTGCTGGGCCAGAACGCCGTGTACGACCCGGTCCCGTACGTGTGGTCCGAGCAGTTCGGCCGCATGCTCCAGTACGCCGGGGACCACACGGGGGCCGACCGCACGGTGCTGCGCGGCACGCCGGACGGGCCCGGCTGGACGGTGCTGTGGCTGCGCGGCGACCGTCTGGAGGCCCTGCTCACCGTGGACCGGCCGCGCGACATGGCGCAGGGCCGCAAGCTCGCCGCCCGCTCCGCGCGCCTGGACACCGCCCTGCTCGCCGACCCGGACGTCCCGCTCACCCGGGCGGCGCTCCCGCCGGACGCGCCCGCCGCTTCTCCCAACGCGCCAGCGCCGTACGCCGGTTCGGCCCGCAACGCCCCCGCACCCGCCCCCGCCCCCGCCCCCGCCCCCGCCCCCGACGCGATTCCGAGGTAACCGCCATGGCTTCCGCCTGCCCCGACGTCCCGCTGGTCGTCCTGCCGTCGAACAACGTCGTGCACTGCCGGACCCGGCCCTCGCCGCCCGTCGCCGACGCGCTGGCGGCGGCCGTCGGCGCGCTGGCCGAACTGCGCGCCGCCCTGCTCGCCCCCGAGGGCGCGGACCGGGCACGGCAGGACGCCGCCCTGGAGGCCGCCCTGGGGAGCGTGTCGCACCTCGCGGCCGTTTCGCGGACGGCGCCGTTCGACACCGGGGGCCTGCGGCCGATCGTGCCCAACCACGAGTACTTCGGCGTCCGTACGGCCGAGGTCGACGACGCCCACCGCACCGCCGAGATCAGCCTGATCGTGCTGCGCGCGCTGACCGACCTGCGCCATGCCCGGATCGACCTGAACGACCGGGCCGCCGAGGTCAGGGCGATGGCGCTGGTGCTGTCCCGGCTCGACGCGGGGCCCGGCGCGCCGGTGCTCGCGCCGGTGCCCGGTCCGGCCGCCGGGGCGCCGGTGGCGGCCGCCGACGACGAGCTGACCCGCTGGGTGATCACCCACCACTTCTACTTCGTGCTGAACCTCGCGGCGGCGACGGCGGTCACGCGCGGCATCGCCGCGATGGCCGACGAGGACCGCGAGGCAGCGACCGCCGCCTTCCGGGACGCCGCGGTGCTGGTGCGCGCCTTCACCGCCGCGATGCTGCACTCCGGGGACATGTCGGCGCCCTGCTACGACGCGAAGGTCCGGCCGACCATGCAGCCCCCGGCGGTCCCCGCGGCGCTCACCGGGCGCACCCAGCCCGAGCACAAGGCGTTCCGCAAGGCCATGCGGCGGCTCGCCGGCACGGAGACCGAGTCGTTCGCCAAGCTCGCCGTCACCGACCCGGAACTCGCGCTCGCGCGCGACGCGCTCCTGGAGGCGGACCTGCACGACCTCGAACGGCACATCGTGGTGACGGCGGCGCTGGTGGGCGACGACCAGTCGATCGTCGCCGCCGACTCGGCGGGCGGCAGCGCCATCGCGATGCTGCGCACCATGCGCCACACCCGCGCCATGTCGTACCGCGAGCTGATGCGGTTCGGCGACCCGGTGGAACTGGCCGTCCAGTGACCCGCACGGGCCTTCTTTCCGCACGCGGCCGGGCCGCGACCTCGCACAGGACGGTGGGACGACCATGACCTCCAGCACCAGCCGCCCGACGGTGGTACTCGTCGACGCGTACGCCAGCGCCCGGTGCCTGGCCCCGGCCTTCCGGGACCGGGGCGTCGACTGCGTGCACCTGCGCAGCACGCCGGACATCCCGGACGTCTACGCGGCGAGCTTCCGCCCGGACGACTTCACCGCCGAGGTGGTGCACGACGGCGACGCCGCCGCCACGGCCGCGGCCCTCGCCGCGCACGCGCCGCTCGGCGTGCTGCCCGGCATCGAGCGTGCGGTCCATCTCGCCGACGAACTGGGCGAGTTGCTCGGCACGCCGGGCAACGGCACCGCGCTCAGCCCCGCCCGGCGGGACAAGTTCCGCATGATCGAGACGGTCAAGGCGGCCGGGGTGCCCGGCACCGAGCAGATCGTGACGGCCGACGCGGACGAACTCCTCGGCTGGTACGCCTCGCAGGCCGGCCGGGTCGTGCTCAAGCCGGTCTCCAGCACCGGCAACGACGGCGTCCACTTCTGCGACAGCGCCGACGAGGTCCGCGCCGCGTTCGCGAAGCTGATCGGCCAGGTCAGCGTGCTCGGCCAGGAGAACCGGACGGTGCTCGCGCAGGAGTACCTGGTGGGCAGCGAGTACATCGTCAACACCGTCAGCCGGGACGGCGCGCACCACGTCACCGACATCTGGAAGATGCACCACATCGGCGCGAACGGGGTGCGCGACCTGCCCGCCGGCGCCGAACTGCTGCCCCGGCACGGGGCGGACCAGGACGCGCTGGTCGAGCACACGCTGCTCGTACTGGACGCGCTCGGCATCGCCAACGGGCCCGCGCACTCGGAGCTGAAGCTGACGCCGAAGGGCGCGCGCCTGGTGGAGACCGGGGCCCGGCTGTGCGGCGCCGACGTGCACGTGCCGACGCTGGCCGCGATCGGCGAGAGCCAGTTGGAATGGACCGTCGAGGCGTACGCCGACCCGGTACGGTTCGCTCAACGGGCCTCCGCCGCATACGAGTTGCCGCGGCATGCCCGGATCGTCAACATGGTGGCGCCGGACGGCGGTGTGCTGGCCGGCTACCCGCGCATGGGCGAACTGCTGGCGCTGGAGAGCTACCACGACGCGGTGTTCCGGGTCCGGCCCGGAGACACGCTCAGCCCGTCCGTGGACGACTGGACGTTCCCGCTGCGGGTGTTCCTCGCCCACGAGTCGGAGAGCGCCGTCGCCCGGGACGCGCTCTCCGCGCGCTGGCTGGACGGCACCGGCTTCTACGCGATCGAAACGGCCCCCCACGGCCCCCTCACTGGAGAGTAAATGTCCTTCCTGCGCCCCCGTTTCAAGGGGGAACGCGCCCTGATCGCCGGCATCGCCATCGATGCGACCGGCTCGGGCATGTACGTCCCCTTCAACCTGATCTTCTTCAGCCACGTGACCGACCTGCCCCTCGCGCAGATAGGTCTGGTCCTCACCGTGACCAGCCTGATCGCGCTCGCCGCGCTGCCGCTGGGCGGCGCGGCGGTGGACCGGTTCGGCGCGCTGAAGGTGCTGATCGTGCTGTACCTGGTGCGGGCGCTGGGCTTCGCCCTGTACCCGCTCGCCCACAACCTGCCCGCGTTCGCGGTGCTCGCGCTGGTCACCGCGGCGGGCACCCGGGCCGCGCCGTCGACCCTCCAGGCGCGGTTCGCCGAACTCCTCTCGGGCACCGACCGGGACCGGATGCAGGCACTCTCCCGCAGCCTCGGCAACGCCGGGCTCGGCGGCGGCACCCTGATCGCGTCGCTGATCATCGCGACCGCCGGGGACCACGGCTACGTCATCGCGGCCTGGCTCAACGCGGGCAGCTTCGTCGTCGCCGCGCTGCTCGCCACCCGTACCCCGGCCAGCCCGCACGCGGACCGCAACAGGCCGTCCAGGAAGGGCGGTTACCGGCTCGTCGCGAAGGACCCCTCATTCCTCCTGCTCGCCCTGTCCAACCTGTCGCTGGCCATCGGCTACACCTCCCTGACGATCCTGCTGCCCGTGTTCGCCATCAAGTGGCTGCACGTTCCGCAGGGCCTCATCGGCAGCGCGTTCATCGTCAACACCGCGCTGTGCGCCACGCTGGGGGTGCCGGTCGCGGCGCTCGCCCGGCGCCGGTTCCGCACCAGGATCGGCATGGCCCAGGCGGGCGCGGGCCTGTTCGTGCTCGCCTTCGTCGGGCAGATCGTCCTCGGCACGGTGCGCCCCGAGAACAACGCGCTGGCCATGACGGTGCTGCTGACCTGCGTCGTCGTCGCCACGTTCGGCGAGCTGGTGCACAGCCCCGCGGCGAGCACCCTGGCCCAGGCGGCGGCCCCGGCCGCGCTGCGCGGTCGCTACCTGGCCGCCTACCAGTCGTCCTGGGCGCTGGCCAACGCCCTGGCGCCGAGCGTGTTCACCGCGCTGGTCTCGCAGGACGGCAGGCTGCCGTGGCTGGTGATCGCGGTCACCGCGGTGCTGGGCGCGTTCATGCTGCGGCTGGCGGAGCGCCGGCTGCCGGCCGACGCCGTGTACTTCGAGCCGCCCGCGGCGAAGGCCGAACCGGCGGAGGCAGAGGCGGCGACCGGTTGACCGCCGCCCCGTCCGCCGTCACGACGGCGGACGTACGCCTCCTCGCGCGACGGCTGTCGGCCGTCGTGGGGGACGCGCACGTCCTGGCCGACGCCGACCTGCGCGCCCCCTACGAACGGGACTTCACCGGCCGCTGGCAGGGCGGTTCACTGCTGGTGGTGCGGCCCGCCGACACCGCGCAGACCGCCGAGGTGCTGCGGCTGTGCGCCGGGGCGGGCGTCGCCGTCGTGCCGCAGGGCGGCAACACCGGGCTCGTCGGCGCCTCCGTGCCGGGCGGGGACGCCCGCGGCGAGGTGCTGCTGTCGCTGCGGCGGCTGGACGGCGTGGGCCCGGTCGACCCCCGGGCCCGTCGGGTGACGGTCGGCGCGGGGGTGACACTGGCCGCGCTTCAGCACCAAGTACGGCCGCACGGGCTGGAGTTCGGCGTCGACCTCGCCTCCCGCGACTCGGCGACGCTGGGCGGCATGGCGGCGACGAACGCCGGCGGCGAGCGGGTCGTGCGGTACGGCACGACCCGCGCCAACGTCGCGGGCGTGGAGGCGGTCACCGCCGACGGGCGGGTCCTCGACCGGCTGGCCGGGCTGCCCAAGGACAACACCGGGTACGACCTGGCCGGCCTCCTCGTCGGCAGCGAGGGCACGCTCGCGGTGCTGACCCGGCTGCGGCTGGTCCTGCGCACCCGTCCGCCCCGGCGTACGGCGGCGCTGCTCGCCGTGGACTCGGTGGCCGCGGCGGTGGCGGCCCTCGAACCGCTGCGGCGCCTGGAGAGCCTGGAACTCGCCGAGTTCTTCACGGCCGACGGTCTCGCGCTGGTCCTCGCGCACGGCTCCCTCCCCGCGCCGTTCCGTACGGCACACCCCGTTTACCTGCTCGTGGAGTGCGCGGCCGCGCACGACCCGACGGAGGAACTCGCCGACGCGGTCGCGCTGTGCGCCGCGCGCGAGGTCGCCGTCGCCACCGACGGGGGCGCCCGGCGGCGGCTGGCCGCCTACCGCGAACGGCACACGGAGGCCGTCAACTCCCTCGGCCCGCCACTGAAGTTCGACGTCACCCTGCCGCTGCCCGAACTGCCGCGCTTCGTCGACGAGTTGCCCGGACTGCTGGCGGGCCGGGCACGTGCCGTCGTCTTCGGGCACCTCGCCGAGGGCAACGTGCACCTCAATCTCGTCGGCGCGGCCCGCTCCGACGAGGAGCCGCTCGCCCGCGCCGTGCTGGGGCGGGTCGCGGACGCGGGCGGTTCCATCAGCGCCGAGCACGGCGTCGGCCGGGCCAAGGCCGCGTACCTCCCCCTCACCCGCGGCGCCGACGACGTCGCCCTGATGCGGGCGGTGAAGGCGGCGTGGGACCCGGCCGGGATCCTCAACCCCGGTGCCATGCTGCCGAGTCCGCCGCCACCGGGCGCGCGTCCCCGGCCCGCCTGACCGACCGCGCGGCGGACGACCGTGCCGTGCGACCTTCCACACGACTGCAAGGAGAACTCACATGGACCGCGAGTCGCTGACGGCGGAATACCTCGGCCGGGTGACCCGGGCCGGGGCCACGGCGGGTGAACTGGTGGGCAGGCTCCCGGAGTCGGAGATGCTCGCCGCCTTCTACAAGGGCACCTTCATGTCCCGCCCGGTCTTCCTCGGCCACGAGGAGCGGGTGCGCGCCTTCCACGACGTCCGCACGGTCCTCGACGCCGTCGAGAGCCTGCCGGAGCTGCTGTTCGGCGGGGACTTCGCCGCGTTCGCGCGGGCCGCCGGGCTCAGCGAACCGCAGGTCGCCGCCGTGGTGCGCGGACGCGGCGCGCGGATGACCCGGCAGGTGCGCGCCGACCTGTTCCTCCAGGACGGCGGTTTCAAGGTGCTGGAGTTCAACATCGGCAGCTCCATCGGCGGCATGGACAACGCCGACCTGTGCCGGGGCCTGCTGGAGCACCCGCTGCTCGCCTCCTTCGCCGAGGAACACCGGCTCGGATACGTGGACACCCTGCGCGAGCAGGTCAACAACGTGCTGGTGGAGTGCGGCTTCGCGCCGGGCGACCGGCCGGTGGTCGCACTGACCGACTGGCCGAGCTACTTCGAGAACGAGGTCGCGTACATGCGTCAGCTGTGCCTGCGCTGGCAGGAGCTGGGCCTTGACGCCCGGCCGTGCCACATAGGGCAGTTGGAGGCACGCAACGGCCGCGTGTACCTCGGCGACGAGCCGGTCGACATCGTCTTCCGGACGTTCGCCATCTCGCAGATCCTCGACGCCCCGGAGCTGCTCGACCCGGTCCTGGACGCCGCCGAGCGCGGCGAGGTGAAGATCTTCACCCCGCTCGACTCGGCCGCGTACGCGAGCAAGGGCAGCCTCGCGATGCTCTCCGACGAGGACACCCGGCCGCTGCTCACCGAGGAGCAGCGGGCGAGCGTCGACCGGCTGCTGCCGTGGACGCGCGCCGTGCGCCCCGGGCAGGTGACGCTGGAGGACGGCGGCCGGGCGGACCTCTTCGACTACGCGGTGGAGAACCGCCGCGAGCTGGTCCTGAAGCCCAACTCCCTCTACGGCAACCGGGGAGTGATCCTCGGCTGGACCCCGGACCTCACCGACGCGGAGTGGCGCGAGCTGCTCGACGCGGCGGTCGGCACCCCGCACATCGTGCAGCGCCGCGTCCGGCCGACTCCCGAGCTGTTCCCGGACGAGAAGGGCGAGCTGCGCCCGTGGAACCTGCTGTGGGGCATGTTCTCCGTGGCCAACGGCTACGGCGGCGCCAACGTGCGTGCCACGGCGGCCGAGTTGGGGGACGTGGTGATGAACCGCGCGCACGGCATCCACTCGGGGCCGTCCCTGTACGAGCTTCCGCCGACGGGGGCCTGACCCCCGCCGCCCGTCCTCCCCGGCCCGAGGCCGGACCGGGCCCGGACCCCGGTCCGGGCCCCGTGCCACACCACCCGCGCGAGAGCGGCCCGTCCCCGGCCGCCTCCGGCAGAGAGCAGCCGCCCCATGTCGCAGGAGACCGACGCCATGCCGCAGGAGAGCTCCACCGTCCGCTTCCCCCGCCACCGCCCGGTGCTCGACCGGATGGCGGGCTACCGCCCGAGCCGGGCCACCGGCGCCCCCGCCGTCCCGCCGGTCGAACTGGCCGCCAACGAGTCGCCCTGGGGGCCGCCCCCCGAGGTCGTCGACGCCATCGGACGGGCGGCGCTGCTGGCGAACCGGTACCCGGACATCGGCTGCACGGAGCTGGTGGCCCGGCTCGCCGAGCGGCTCGGCGTGCCCGAGGAGAGTGTCGCGGTGGGCTGCGGCTCGGTGGGCGTGGCCCAGATGCTGGTGACCGCGATGGCCGAGCCGGGCACCGAAGTCCTGTACGCCTGGCCGTCGTTCGAGGCCTATCCGCTGCTGACCGCGCTGTCGGGCGCCACCCCCGTGGAGGTGCCCCTGCGGGACGGGGCGCACGACCTGACGGCCATGGCGGACGCCGTGACGGAGCGGACCCGGCTGGTCTTCGTCTGCAACCCGAACAACCCGACCGGGACCGTGGTGGACGGGGCGGCGCTGCGGGCGTTCGCCGACCGCGTCCCGGACCACTGCCTGGTGGTGATCGACGAGGCGTACCACGAGTACGTACGCGACCCGGACGCCACCGGCGGTCTCGGGCTGGCCCTGGAGCGGCCCAACGTGGTGGTGCTGCGCACCTTCTCCAAGGCGTACGGCCTGGCCGCCCTGCGGGTGGGCTACCTGGTGGGGCACCCGGTGGTGGCCGGCACCGTCCGCAAGGCGTACCTGCCGTTCAGCGTGAGCTCCCTCGCGCAGGCGGCGGCCGTGGCCGCGCTGGACGCCGAGAAGGAACTGCTGGCACGGGTGGACACCACGGTCGCCGAGCGCACCCGGGTGCGGGACGCGCTGCGGGGGCTCGGGCTGACCGTGCCGCCGAGCGAGGCCAACTTCCTCTGGCTCGAACTGGGCACCCGCTCGGCCGTGTTCGCCGAGCACTGCGGCCGGGCGGGGGTCGTCGTCCGGGCCGTGCCCGGCGCGGGAGTCCGGGCCTCGGTGGGCTCCCCCGCCGAGAACGACGCGCTGCTCGCGGCGGCGGCCGCGTTCGGCGACTGAGTACGCGTCCGGGAACCGGGTCCACGGAACCCGGGAGGCGCCGAACCCCTCTGTCATGAGGCGGGGTTCGGCGCCTTCGCGTTTCCCGCCCCGGCGGGTGCCCGGCGGCCCCCGGGCGGCCCCGGGCGGCCCGGACCGCTGCGGGCGGTGCCGGGCGCCGCCGGGAGGCGGGCCGCCGGGCCGCGTCGGCCGCATCCGGGGCCGGGCGCGCGCGGGGGGACCGTAAGCGGAATCCCGTGGGCGGCCGGTGCGGCGCACCGGCACCGGTCGCTGGACGCGCGTAGATCGTCGGCACGCAAAAGGGGCAGGTCAACGCGGCGCCCACCGCTTCCCGGGCCATTCCCGGCCGCTTTGTGCGGACTTCCGCGGCACAGGGAAAATTAATCCCCGCGGCGCATTTCCAGGTTTGGAACGTGGGAAGTCGGAAAGATCGCGGCGTCCTGTGCGAGACCGGTGCGCCGCCCGGCGACCCCGGAAGCGCTTTCCGCGCCGCGCGGCGCCGGACCCGCCGGATTCCCGCCGGCCCACGATTCCCGGGGCCGCTCCGGCCCGCCGCCGTCACCGTGCCAGTGCGCGACCCGGTAGGGCGGCCCGCCCGCGCGTGCCGCCCCGGGCGCCACCGGGGCGGCCCCGGGCGGCGGCCCGTCCATCCAGCCCCGGCTCGCGGCGATCACACCCGCCTGGAAGCGGCTGCGGGCGTCCAGCCTGTCCATCAGGGCGGCGATGATCCGACGGCACGTCCGCACGGAGACGTTGAGCCGCCGCGCGATGCCCTCGTCGAGATGCCCGTCGGCCAGAAGCTGAAGGACCAGTCTCTCCCGTCCGGTCGGCGTCGGCCCGCCCTCCCCGACGGATGCCGCCCGGTCGTCCGTTCTCTCCGTCAGCACGTCGGCAGCGATCAATGGAATACCTCTCCGAGGCCGCAAGTCCCCCTGGTATCACGCAGGTTGGACGTGCGCCTCCCCCAGTCGGCAAAGAATCCGTTTTGTTTCGACTGATTTCGGGGGCGACCCCCACAACAATTCGCGGAGTCGCTCACCGATTCTCCATAAGGCTGCCTTGCTCATGTCCCGATCGGATACCGGTCCGTTACTCTTCCCCGGCAGACGGTAACGATCACGGCCCGGCGGCTGACCTCGCCCGGCGTGACGCGGAGGGGGACAAGTGGAGCACGCGGGGGAAGAAGAGGAAGGCATACGCCTCAAGGTGCTGGGGGCACTGGAGTGCTGGGACGCGGGAGAGCGGATACCGCTGGGCGGCACGAAGGCCGAACGGGTGCTCGGTTTCCTGCTTCTGTCCCACGGGCGCACCGTCCCGGTCAACCGCCTCGTGGAGGCCGTCTGGGGCGACCGGCCGCCGTCCACCGCCGCCCACCAGATCCGCAAGACCGTCTCGACGCTGCGCCGCACCCTGCCCGGCGGCTCCCGGACCCTGCACACCGACGGCGCCGGCTACCGGGTGCTGGTCGGCCCCGGCCAGCTCGACCTCCTGGACTTCGAGGCGCTGCTCCGCTCGGCCGCCGTCGCCCAGGACGCCGACCGCCCCCGGGAGGCCGCCGCGGCGCTGCGGACCGCGCTGGACCTGTGGCGCGGCCCCGTCCTGGACGGCCTGACCTCCGACGCCCTGGACAGCGCGGCGAACGTCCTGGTGGAGACCCGGCTCTCGGCCGTCGAGCAGTACACACGACTGTGCCTGACGGCCAATCAACTCACCGGCCTGGCAGCGTACTTGCGCCCCCTCGTGGACGCGCACCCGCTGCGCGAGTCGCTGCGCGAACAGCTCATGACGGTGCTGTACCGCACCGGCCGGCACGCCGAGGCGCTGGAGGAGTTCGCCACCGTGCGGCGCCTGCTCGCCGAGGAGCTGGGCGCCGACCCGAGCCCCCAACTGGCCCGCCTGCACGAGGCGATCCTGCGCCGCAGCCCCGAACTGTCCGGCCCCGCGCCCGCCCCGTCCCCGCCCGCGGCGGACCAGGAGACGGACCGCGACCCCGTCCCCGTGCGCTGCACCCTGCCCTACGACCTGCCGGACTTCACCGGCCGCCAGGAGACCGTTCGGCGCGCGCTGGCCGCCCTCGCCGACGACCGGCGCATCGTCACGGTCAACGGCATGGGCGGCACCGGCAAGACGGCGCTGGCGGTGCACGTCGCCAACCGCGCCGCGCCCCGCTACCCGGACGGCCAGCTCTTCCTCGACCTGCACGGCTTCACCCCGGGCCACCAGCCGCTCCAACCCCTGGACGCACTCGACCAGTTGCTGCGCAGCCTGGGGGTGCCCAGCGACCGCATGCCGGAGGAGCTGAGCGGGCGGCAGGCGCTGTGGCGGTCGGTCACCGCGGACCGGCGGCTGCTGGTCGTCCTCGACAACGCGCGGGACGCGGCCCAGATCCAGCCGCTGCTGCCCGGCGCCGGGGGCTCCGCCGCCATCGTCACCAGCCGTACCCGGCTGGTCGAACTGGACGGCGCCGAGTGGCTGTCCGTCGGCAGCCTGTCGATGGAGGAGAGCGTCGAACTCCTCGGCAAGGTACTGACGGTGGAGCACGACGACCCCGAGGCCCGCACCCTGCTCGCGGGGATGTGCGCGGGCCTCCCGCTGGCCCTGCGCATCGCCTCGGCCCGGCTGCGCAACCGCCCCCAGTGGACGGTCCGTTACCTCGTCGACCGGATGCGCACGGAGGCCAGGACCCTCACCGAACTGCGCGTCGGCGAACGCAGCGTCGCCGCCAGCCTCCAGCTCTCGTACGGCGCGATGGGCGAGCGGCACCGGGCCGCGTTCCGGCTGCTGGGCTGGCACCCGGGCACGGACTTCGACGTGCCGAGCGCCGCCGCCCTGCTCGGCACGGACATCGGCGAGGCGGAGTCCCTCCTGGAGGACCTGCTCGACGTCACCCTGCTCGAACAGCAGACCCTGGACCGCTACACCCTGCACGACCTGGTGCGCTGGTTCGCCCGCGACCTGCGCGAGGAACAGCCCACCGCACGCGAGGAACAGGCCGTGCGCCGCCTCCTCGACCACTATCTGCTCGCCCTGGAGCGCGCCTGCGACCTGCTCTTCCCCGGCCGTGCCCCGCACCCCGTGCCGCAGCCCGCCGGCAGCGCCACGGTGCCCCGCTTCGCGTGCGCGGCGGACGCGCTGCGCTGGCTCGACCACGAGTACCCGGCGCTGCGCTCCGCCGCCCAGCTCGCCTACGACACGGGGGCCGACCTGCACGCCGCGTACCTGCCGCGCGGTCTGGCGTTCTACCTCAACCTGCGGGGCTGGTGGACGGAGTTCCGCGACACGGGGACCCTGGCCGTACGGGCCGCCCGGCGCCTCGACGACCCGCTGGTGCTGCGGATCAGCCTGACCAACCTGGCGATGGCGCTGTGGAAACTCGGCGATCTCCAGGGCGCGTTGGCCCATCTCGACGAGGCGCTGGAGCTGGCCGAACGGACGGCGGAGGAACCCGGCGTCGCCGCCTGCCTCAGCCGGATCGGGGTGTGCCTGTCCAGCCTCGGCGCCTACGAGGACGCGCTCGCCCAGCTCGACCGGGCGCTGACCCTGCACCGGCGGCTCGGTTCCCGGCGGGAGGAGGCGGAGGCCCTGGCCAACACCGCGTCCGCGCTCAACGCCCTGGGCCGGCACGAGGAGGCGGCGGAGGCGGCGGAGGCGGCCGTCCGGCTGGACCGCGGCCTCGGCGAGTGCGACCACGAGCTGTACGCCCTGACCGAACTGGCCGTCGCCCACCTCGGCGCGGGCAGGCCGCAGCGGGCGCTGCACGTGCTGTCCGGTGTGCCGGGCGAGCCCGACCGGTTCTCCCAGCCCGGCACCGTCGGCCTGCTCCTGGCCCACCGCGCGGAGGCCTACCAGCGCCTGGGCCGCCCGCTGGAGGCGGAGCTGTGCACGGCGCGGGCCCTGACGATGCTGGACGTGAGCGGGGCGATCCGGCGGGCCGAGATCAAGAACGTCCTCGGCCGTGTCCACCACCAACGCGGCGACCACAGCGAGGCGTTGGAGCTGCACCGCGGTGCCCTGGTCCGTTCGTCGGCCATGGGTCTGCGGCTGGAGACGGGCCGCGCGCACGCGGGGGTCGCCGCCGCCGCGGACGCCCTCGGCGACCCGGCGACCGCGCTGTCGTCCCGCGAGGCCGCCCGCCGCATCTTCGACGACCTCGGGGTTCCGGGATGAGCGGCCGGGCGGCGCGCGGTGCCGCGCCCGCCCGGTCCCGGCGGGGCTACTTGTGCACGACGTTCGGCCCGGCCTCGGACGCCACGACGGCGGACGCGGAGCCTGCGGACGCGGCCGGGAACGCGACCAGCGCCGCGGCCGTGGCCACGCCGCTCAGCAGGAGGAGTGCGCGAACGACCACCTTGTTCATCTCTGTGTCCTGTTCTCTCGCTGGCGCGGGCTGGCCGGCCCCGCGACACGGGCGTCGGAGGGGGCGGTTCGAACCGCCCCGGAGACCCGCACGCACGGGTCACCGCCCAGGGGTCGTCCGGCCCTCCCCCCAGGGCGCGGCTCACTATGTACGACCCGGTTCCCGATCGGTTCCCGCCCGACTACCCGACGCGACCGACCGGACACGCGGAGCGCTCGCCGCGCCGCCCGGAAGTGCGAAAACGCCGCGCGCACGGGCCCGTTGACGAGGGACCGGCCCCGGGACCGGGCGGGCGGGGCAGCCGCGGAGGCCGAACCGGCTCTGTTCGGGGACCTGTTGGCCGACCGGGCGCACGGCGAGGCGCGACGCGGGAGTCCGGCCGCGCGCCGCGCGTGACCGTCCCCGTCCGGGCGCGGGCCCCCGCCGGGACCGGCGCGGCGCCGCCATGTGGGGCGGGCACATGAGCCCCGCGGCAGGAGCGGTGCGCGCCACCATGTCGGCGGCCCGCGGGCGACTTCTACCGTCCCCTCCGTCAGCAATCGCGCCGCCGCCGGAGTCCGCCGCAGTTGTTCCCGCGGTGTCCGGTGCGCCCGCTGTGCCCAGGGCAGCGGTCGCACCGGAACAGGGACGGGCCGGTACGGCAACCACCCGCCAGGAGCCGGCCCCATGCCCACGACCCCCGTGAACCCGACGCGCCCACCCGCGGCCCCGGCCGCCGCCCGCCCCCGCCGCACCGGAGCCCTCGCCGCCCTCGCGGCCCTCGCGGCCGGCGCCCTCCTCGCCACCGGCTGCGCGCAGGCCGGCACCGCAGGATCCGACGCGGGCGGTGACGGCGGCAAGGGCGCCGCCCCCGTCCGGGTGGGCCTGGTCTACTCGAAGACCGGTCTGCTCGCCGCGTACGGCAAGCAGTACGCGGACGGCTTCCGGGCCGGCCTCGACCACGCGACCCACGGCACCGGCAAGGTGAACGGGCACGCCATCGTCGTCACCGAGCGGGACGACGCGGGCGACGCGTCCAAGGCCGTCGCCGCCGGCAAGGACCTGATCGGCAAGGGCGCGAAGATCCTCGCGGGCAGCACCGACTCCGGCATCGCGCTCCAGATGGCCCCACTCGCCGCCCAGAACAAGGTGCTGTTCCTCGACGGCCCGGCCGCCACCGACGCCCTGACCGGCATCAACTCCTACACGTTCCGCTCCGGCCGGCAGTCCTACCAGGACACCCTGACGGCCGCCGCGATGCTCGGCGACGCCAAGGGCAAGAAGGTCACCGTGCTCGCGCAGGACTCCACCTTCGGCAAGGCCAACGTGGACGCCGTGAAGGCGGTCATCGGCGGCGAGGGCGCCAAGGTGTCCTCCGTGCTCGCCCCGCCCGCCGCCACCGACCTGACCCCGTTCGCCCGGCAGGTCAGGGCCGCGAAACCCGACCTGGTGTTCGTGGCGTGGGCCGGCTCAACCGCGCCCGCCCTGTGGACCGCCCTCGACCAGCAGGGCGTCCTGACCTCGGCGAAGGTCACCACCGGTCTGGCCGGCACCGCGTCGTACCCGGTGTTCGGGGCCGGCGGCCGGAAGATCACCTTTCTCGCGCACTACTTCCCGGGCGCCGCGGGCACGGCCGCCGAGAAGGCCATGATCACGTCGGTGCGGGCGGCGGGCGGCACCCCCGACCTGTTCACCCCGGACGGCTTCACCGCGGCCCAGATGGTCGTGCGGGCCGTCGAGGGCAGCGCCACCGACACCTCCGTGATGGTGAAGTCCCTGGAGGGCTGGACCTTCCAGGGCGTCAAGGGCGAGCAGCAGATCCGCGCCGAGGACCACGCGATGCTCCAGCCCATGTTCCAGGCCAAGTTGACCGGCAGCGGCAAGAGCGCCGCACCCGAACTGGTCCGGACGCTGCCGCGGGGCGAGGTGGCCCCGCCCGTCCAGCCGATGGCGGGCTGAACCGTGCCGGTGACACCTTCGGCACGGCCGACGGGACCGGCCCGTTCCGGCGGCGCCGCGGCCGGCCCCGTTCTCGCCCTGGAGAACGTCGGCTGGAGCGTCGGCGGGGCGACCATCCTCCAGGACGTCTCCCTCGACGTCCGGGAGGGCGAGTTCCTCGCCTTCATCGGGCCCAACGGGGCAGGAAAGACAAGCCTGTTCAACCTCGTCAGCGGGCTCGTCCCGGCCACCGCGGGCCGGGTCGTGCTGGACGGCGCCGACATCACGGCCGAGCCCCCGCACGCCCGCGCGCGGCGCGGCCTCGGCCGTACCTTCCAGACCTCCAGCCTGTGGCCCGCGTCGAGCGTCGCCGAGCACGTCCGGCTCGCCGCGCAGGCGGCGGCCGGCGGCTCGTACCGGATCTGGCGGCGGGCCGCCCGCTTCCGGGACGAGGTCGACGACGTGCTCGCCCGCACCGGCCTGGCGCACCGCGCCGACACCCCCGCACAGGCCCTTTCGCACGGTGAGAAAAGGAAGTTGGAGCTCGCCGTGCTGCTCGTCGGCGAACCCCGGCTGATCCTCCTCGACGAACCGATGGCGGGGGTCAGCGCCGAGGAGGTCCCCGCGCTGTGCGAACTGATCCGCACCCTGCACCGCGACGAGGGCCGCACCGTGCTCATGGTCGAGCACCACATGGACGTCCTGCTGGGCCTGGCCGACCGGCTCGCCGTGATGCACCACGGCAGCCTGCTCGCGCTGGACACCCCCGAGGCCGTCACCGCGGACCCGACCGTCCAGCAGGCCTACCTGGGGGAGAAACTGTGAGCGGCGACGGCGAACCCCTGCTGGCCGTACGCGGACTGCGGGTCCTGATCGGCGGGCGGCACATCCTGCACGGCGTCGACCTGGACGTCGCCCCGCACGGTGTCACCGCCCTGCTCGGCCGCAACGGCGCGGGCAAGACGACGACCGTGCGGGGCATCCTGGGGCTCGTGCCGCGCACGGGCAGTGTGCGCCTGGCCGGCGAGGAGACCGTGGGCCTGCCCACCCACGCGGTCGTGCGGCGCGGCATCGGCTACGCGCCCGAGGACCGGGGCGTGTTCGCCGGTCTGACGGTCGCCGAGAACCTGCGGCTGGCCGAACGCGGCGAGGGCCGGCCCGACTATCCGCTCGTCCACGAACTCTTTCCCGAACTGCGCGCTCGCGCCCACCAGTTGGCGGGAACGCTCTCCGGCGGCCAGCAGCAGATGGTGGCCATCGGACGCACCCTCCTGAACGGCAACCGGCTGATCGTCGCCGACGAGCCGACCAAGGGGCTCGCCCCCAGGGTCGTCACCGAGGTGGCGCGGGTACTGGAACGCGCCGCCGAGGCCGTCCCGGTGCTGCTCGTCGAGCAGAACCTCGCCATGGTCCGCCGGCTGGCCACGCACTGCGTGGTCCTCGCCGACGGCCGGACGGCCCACCAAGGCCCTGCCGCCGGCCTGCTCGGCGACGCGGAGGCCACCCGCCGCCTCCTGGGCGTCGGCCGCGCCGCCCCACCCGTACCGACGCCCGCGGCCCCCTCGACGGGCGCCACCGGCAAGGAGGCCGATGCCTGATGGACACCGTCGTCCTGCTCACCCTCACCGGACTCGGCCTGGGCGCGCTGTACTTCCTCGTCGCGTCCGGCCTCTCCCTCATCTTCGGACTGATGGACGTGCTCAACTTCGCCCACGGCGCCCTGCTCTCGGCCGGGGCGTACGGCACCTGGTGGGCGGCCTCCGGTCATCTGCCCGGCGCGGGCGCCGGCGGGTTCGGGTTCGTGTGGGCGGTCCTGTTCGGCACGGCCGTCGGCACGGTGGCCGCGGTGGTGCTCGAACTCGCCGTCGTACGGCCCCTGTACACCCGCCCGCGCGAGCAGGTGCTCGCCACGGTCGGCGTCTCGCTCGCGGTGCCCGCGCTGCTCTCCGGGATCTGGGGCACCGACGCCCTGACCTTCCCCGGGCCCCGGGCGCTGAAGGACACCGTGGGGATGCTCGGCGCGGAGGTGCCCGCCAACCGGTTCGTGCTGATCGCCGCGGCGGTCGTGGTCTGGGCGGCGCTGAAGCTGTTCCTCGACCGCACCCGGCACGGCCTCGTGGTCCGCGCGGGTGTCGAGGACCGGGCCATGGTGACCGCGCTCGGCATCGACGTCCGCACGGCGTTCACCCTGGTCTTCGCGATCGGCGGCGCCGCGGCGGCACTCGGCGGAGCGCTCGGCGGGCTGTACTTCGGCTCGGTCGACCCGCGCCAGGGCACCTCGCTGCTGATCTTCGCGTTCGTCGTCGTGGTCACCGGCGGCATGGGCTCGGTGAGCGGCGCGGCCGTCGCGTCCGTCGTCATCGGCCTGGTCCAGCAGTTCACCAACTACTACACCGCCGCCGGACTCGGCGACCTCGCCGTCGTCGTCCTGCTCGCCGCCCTGTTGCTGGTGCGCCCGCGCGGTCTCACCGGGAGGCTCGCATGAGCGGCACCGTCACCGACAGCCGGCCGTTCGACCCGATCGGCGCCGTCACGGGCCACCGTCCCGGGGGTGCCGGCGGCGGCAGGGGCGGCGGCTCCCCGGGCCGGCGGCTGCTGCTGCGCGCCTGGCCCGTCGCCCTGTTCGCCCTCCTCTTCGTGCTGCCGTACAGCGCGGTCGAGGTACCGGGCCTGCTGGACGGCCCCGTGGGCAGTCCGGGAAGTCTCCAACTCCTGTCCCTCTGCCTGCTGTTCGGGGCGCTGGCCAGCGGCTACGACCTCCTCCTCGGCCGCACCGGGCTGCTGTCCTTCGGCCACGCGCTGTATTTCGCGGCGGGCAGTTACGCCACCAACATCGTGATGCGGGAGTCCGGGCTGCCGTTCGCCCTGTCCGCCGTGCTCGGCCTGGTCTTCGGTGTCGCCCTCGCGCTGGTGCTGGGCTCGGTGAGCCTGCGGGTCACGGGCATCGGCTTCTCGATGGTGACGCTCGCCTTCGCGCAGGCGGCCTCCATCCTGGTCTCCCGCGACCCGGGCGGCCGCACCGGCGGGGAGGAGGGCCGCGCGGTCGACGCGGACCGGCTGCCCCCCGCCCTCGTCGGCATCGGCAACACCGCGAACCTGTACTGGATCACGCTCGCGTTCCTCGCGCTCACCCTGGCCGTCGTGCACTGGACGACGCACTCGCCGACCGGCCGGGTGTGGGAGGGCATCAGGGAGAACGAACGCCGCGTCGAGGTGCTCGGGCTGCGGCCCTACGGCTTCAAGCTGGTCGCGTTCGTCGTGGCGGGCGGGCTCGCGGCGCTCGGCGGGGTCGTGCACCTGCTGCTGACCGGGGGTTCCACCCCGCACACCACCAGCTCCGACTTCACGCTGTCGCTCCTGGTGATGGTCGTCCTCGGCGGCTCCGGCACCCGCTGGGGCCCGATGCTGGGCGGCATCCTCTACACGTGGGCGGACCAGCGGCTCGGGGACGTCGCCAACTCGGCCGCGGTGGCGGGCCTGCCCGGCGTGCTGCGTGTCCCGCTGAGCCAACCGCTGTTCCTGCTGGGCGTGTTGTTCGTGGTCGTGGTGGGCGTCCTGCCCGGCGGTCTCGCGGCCCTGCCGGGCCGGGTCCGCGCGGCCCGCGCGTCGTCCTCCGCCCGGCGCGGGGACGGTGACGCCGGGGCCGGGGCCCCCGACAATGACGGCCGGGAGGTCCCGCGCGCCGGCGGACCCGGCCCGGACGGAGCCCCGCCCGGGGCCACCGCCCCCGTGCCACCACCCGGCTCCCCCTCCGAGACGACGGAAAGGCGTACGCCGTGACCACCGCCGACACCGCACCCCCGGCCGCCCCCACCGGGCCCGAGCCGCTGCCCTTCGAGGAACTGCGCGTCCCCGTGCCCGGCGGCGACCTCGCCGTCCTGCGCTGGCCCGCCGCGGCCCCGGGGGCGCCCACCGTGCTAGCCCTGCACGGCATCACCGCCAACGGCCTGTCCTGGGGCCCGGTCGCCCGCCACCTCGCGGGCCGCGCCACCCTCGTCGCCCCGGACCTGCGGGGACGGGCGGGCAGCGCGGGGCTGCCCGGCCCGTACGGCATCGCGGCGCACGCCGACGACACGGCCGTGCTGGCGGACGCGCTCGGGCTGCGGACCCCCGTACTGGCCGGGCACTCGATGGGCGCGTTCACGGCCGCGCTGGCCGCGGTGCGGCACCCGGGACGCTTCGGCCGGGTGCTGCTCGTGGACGGCGGCATCGGGTTCCCGGCGCCCACCCACCTCTCCCCCGACGAGCTGATGACGGCGGTCATCGGCCCGGCCATGGACCGGCTGTCGACGACCTTCCGCGACCGGGCCGCCTACCGCTCGTTCTGGCAGGTCCACCCGGCGTTCGCGGGCGGGTGGACACCGGAGGTCGAGGCGTACATACAACGCGACCTGGTGGGCGAGGAGCCGGAGATGCGCTCCTCCTGCCGCCTGGACGCGGTCCGCACCGACGGGGTGGGCCTCTTCGACCGGGAGGTACTGGCAGCGGTACGCCAACTCCCCTCCCCCACCACCCTGTTGTGGGCGGAACGCGGTCTGATGGACGAGCCGCAGGGCCTGTACGACGAGGAACGCCTCGCGGTCGCGGAAGGCACCCGGATCACTCCGCTGCGCGCCCCCGGCACCAACCACTACACGGTGCTCACGGGCGAGAGCGGCGCGGCGACGGTCGCGAGCCTGCTGCTGGAGGCCGCCGACGGGGGCTGACGGGGCAGCCGGACGGGAGCTGACGGGGCAGCCGGACGGGAGCGCGGGTGCGCCGGCCGAGCGGCCGACGGGAGTTTGGGTGCGGCGGCGGCCGACCGGTCGCCGCACCCGGACTCAGTGCCGCAACTCCCGCAGCCGCAGCGCTAGTTGCAGTTCCAGCGCCCGGTCCGGACAGTTCCAGTCCGGGCCCAGGAGTGCCTCGATGCGGTCCAGGCGCTGGACCACCGTGTTGACGTGGACGTGGAGTTCGTCCTTGGCACGGGTCAGGCTGCCGCCCGCGCCGAAGTACGCGACGAGGGTGCGGACCAGTTCGGTGCCGCGCCGGGAGTCGTACTCCAGGAGCGGTCCGAGCGTGCCGTCCACGAAGCCGCCGACGTCCCGGCCGTCGCCCAGCACCACGCCCAGGAAGCCGAGTTCGGCGGCGGCGGCACCGTCGCCGTGGCGGCCCAGCACGTGCAGCGCGCGCAGGCAGCGCACCGCCTCTGCGTGCGCGTCGGCGATGGCCACGGGCCCGCAGACGGGACCGGCGGCGCCCACGGTGACCCGCGTGCCCGTCAGGTGGGCGAGCTGGACGGCGGCGGCACGGGCCGCCCTGCCGGGGCGCTGCCGCCCGTCGGCGGTCAGCAACAGCACGACGTGGCCCGCGTGTTCGGCGCCGACGCTGCCGGCGGGGGCCCCGAAGAGGTGACGCACGGCGGCCGACGCGAGGCGTGCCCGTGCCTCCGGTTCGGTGTCGGCGACCAGCACCAGGTGCGGGCGGTCCAGGTCGACGCCGAGGCGCCGTCCCCGGTCGGCGAGCAGCACCGGGTTGGCGCGGCCCGAGCCGGTCAGCAGGTCGGTGACGAGTTCGCCGCGCACCCTGTTCTCGGTCTCGGCGACGGTGCGCCGCATCAGCATGAGCAGGCCCGTCACGACGCCCGCGCGCTCGAACATCCGCCGGTCGGCGTCCTCCAGGGGGCGCGCCCGGTGCAGCACCATGATGGCGAGCAGCTCCTGCCCGGCGAGCACGGCGCAGATCCACCGCCCCGAACGGGCCACGGCACGGGCGGTCGTACGGGACTCCTCGGCGGCCGCGACCAGCCAGCCGGCGTCCATCGAGTCGGCGGCGAACGGCCCGCCGTCGTGCCGCACGGCGGCGAGCGGCCGTCCGGCCGGGTCGTGCACGGTCAGCGCCCCGTCGAGCAGTCCCGCCACCGAGGCGGCGACGTCGCGCACGTCGCCGCCGCGCAGGACCAGGTCGGTGAGCCGGTCGTGGGCCCGCTCCGCGCGCTGCACCGCCGCGGCCTGCGCACGCACCACCTCGTTGGCACCGGCCAGTTCGGCGAGCGCCGCCCGGGTGTCGTCGAGCGCGCGGGCCGTGTCGATGGCGATCGCGGCGTGCGCGGCGAGGGACGACAGCAGGGCGACCTCGTCGGGGCTGAACGAGCGGGGCGTGCGGTCGGCGGCGAACAGCACCCCGATCACCTTGCGGTCCCCGCCGTGCACGGACCCGAGCAGCAGCGGCACGCCGAGGATCGCGACCAGTCCCTCGTCGAAGACACCCGCATTGATGGTGCGGGTGTGCCGGAAGCGTTCGTCCGTGCGGTAGTCGCCGGTGGCGTACGGGCGGGTGGTCTGGGCGACCAACCCCCCGAGCCCCTCGCCGAGTTCGAGCCGCAGGTTCTGGAAGACCGGGGACACCGAGCCGTCCGTGACCCGCATGTACGTGTCCCCCGCCTCCTCGTCGGGCAGCGTCAGGTACGCGGTGTCGGTGCCGAGCAGCATGCGGGCCCGGCGGACGATGGCCTTGAGCACCTCGTCGAGGTCGCGGGAGGCGGCGAGGTCGCCGGCGGTGTCGAAGAGGGCGGTGAGTTCGAGTTCGCGGCGGCGGTGCGCGCGCAGCGAACTGCGCACCCGCAGCGCGGTGGCGACGGCCCGCTCGGTCTCCGCGAGGTCGGCCCCGTCCACACCGGCCGCCCGCGCCTCGGCGGTGACGGCGCCGAGGGCCTCGGCCGGGGCGCCGGAGGCGAGGAGGTCGAGGAGGCGGCGCAGGTGCGGGGCGGCGGTCGCCGGGACCGAGTCGCCGCCCGAGCCGGATCCGGTGCCGGAGGGGGGCGCCGTGCCGGTGCGGGGCGCGGCGGGGGGCCCGGTGGTCCCGGCCGGGGCGGAGGCGCCGTCGTCCGAGGCGGTACCGCGCTCGGCAGCCGTGCCCGCGCCCGTCCCGGCGGCCGTCTCCGCGGCCGTGCTCGCGTCCATCTCCGCCTCCGCCTCCCGTGTCGCCGTCGGTGACGGACCGACCCGCCGGGGCGCAACCCTGCCAGCCGGACGGCCCGCCGTCACCCCTCGTGAGCAGGCGTCTTCGCCTTCCCTTCACCCGCCGTTGCGGTCAACGGGCGGTCCACGCACCGTCCATGGGCAGCGAGGCCCCGCTGACCGACCCGGCGTACGGGCCGCACAGCCACAGCACGGCCGCGCCGACCTCCTCCGGCTCGATCAGCCGCTTGACGGCGCTGCGTTCGAGCAGCACCTTCTCCAGCACCTCCTCCGGCGGGAGGCCGTGGGCGCGGGCCTGGTCGGAGATCTGGCCCTCGACGAGCGGGGTGCGGACGTAACCGGGGTTCACGCAGTTGCTGGTGACGCCGTGCGGCGCGCCCTCCAACGCGACCACCTTGCTCAGGCCCTCCAGGCCGTGCTTGGCGGCGACGTACGCGGACTTGTAGAGGCTGGCGCGCAGCCCGTGCACGGAGGAGATGTTGACCACCCGGCCCCAGCCGCGCTCGTACATGCCCGGGAGGGTCCGGCGCAGGATGCGGAACGGGGCCTCCAGCATGACCCGTTGGATCAGCGCGAACCGTTCGGGCGGGAACTCGTGCACGGGCGCGACGTGTTGGAGCCCGGCGTTGTTGACGACGATGTCGACATCGGCGCAGGGCAGCGCGTCCACGCGCTCCGTGTCGGAGAGGTCGACGGTGAGGGCGGTACCGCCGACGAGGGAGGCCACCTCGTGCGCGCCGTCCTTGTCGACGTCGACGACCAGCACGCGGGCGCCGGCGGCGGCGAGCGCCACCGCGCAGGCCCGGCCGATGCCGCTCGCCGCGCCGGTGACCATGGCGGTGCGACCGGTCAGGAAGCGCTCGCCGGTGCGAACCGGCCCGGTGTCGGCGGCGGGCGGGAGGGGGGCGGCGTGCGAGGCCGGGGCGTCCGTCCGGGGGGCGGTGCCCGGACTCGGTGTGCTCTCCATGGCCGTCACCGTAGGAAGGGGGGCCCTCCCGTCACACATGGACGGCCCACACATTCCCCCGCCCGGCCATGGTGTCCCCACCCATGGGTCGCGCCTCCCCGGCCGCCGGAGCGTCCGGCGCACGGGACGGCCCGCCCCTCCCTCCCGGGGCCACTTCCGGACAACGGCCGGGATGCACACATCCGCGTGCGCCCGATGGCGCGCGTCCACATGTCGGGCGCCGCGGACCTCCCCCTAACGTCCTGCTTCGGCGAACGGCGGGCCGCCCCTCCCCCTCCCGAGCCGCGGCCGTGTCCGGGCGGGACCCCGGGCACGGCCACCGTCCGCCGCGCGAAGCTCCGCACACACCCCGCACCGCCCGACCCGAGCCGCACCACCGGCCGCCCCGCCCGCCGCCGCCCGGCGTGCCGGGCCCGCCGGGCGTCTCGCACACCCCGGAGGTACCCGTGCGTCCACTCCTCCCGACTCCCCACGGCGGCAGCCCCCGTGCGGGCCGACTCGCCCGCCTCGCCCGACTCGCCCGCAGAACGGCCCTGTTCGCCGCGTCCGGCCTCCTCGCCGCCGTGGCCGGCACCGCCGCGCTCTCCCAACCGGCCACGGCGGCAACGGGATTGACGCAGGTGACCGGCTTCGGCTCCAACCCCGGCAACCTGTCGATGTACGCGTATGTCCCCGCCGGCCTCCCGGCGGACGCACCGCTCGTGGTGGCCCTGCACGGCTGCACGCAGACGGCCAACGACTACTACACGAACTCGGGCTGGACGAAGTTCGCGGACCAGTACGGCTTCGCGGTCGTCTTCCCGCAGACCGGCTCCGCCAACAACTCCCTCTCCTGCTTCACCTGGTTCGACCCGGCGGACGACACGCGCGGCAAGGGAGAGGCCGCCTCCGTCGTGCAGATGGTGACGAAAGCCGAGTCGCTGTACGGCTCGGACGCGGACCGGGTGTTCGTGACGGGCCTGTCGGCGGGCGGGGGCATGACGGCCGACCTGCTGGCCGCCTACCCGGACGTGTTCGCGGGCGGCTCGGTCGACTCCGGCCTGCCCGCCCAGTGCGCGACCACCCAGACCGCGGCGTCCACCTGCCAGTACGGCAGTCTCAACCTGACGGCGGCGCAGTGGGGCGACAAGGTCCGAGCGCAGTACCCGGGTTACGGCGGTCCGTGGCCGCGCGTGGCGATCTGGCAGGGCACGTCGGACTACACGGTGCAGTCGGTGAACGGGACCGAACTGCGCGACCAGTGGACCAATGTGCACGGCATCCCGCAGACCCCGTCCAGCACCACGAGCCTGCCCGGCGGCACGACGCTCACCAGTTACAACGACGCGTCGGGCCGCCCGGCCGTGCAGCTCTACCAGATCAGCGGCATGGGCCACGGCCTCGCGGTGGACCCCGGCTCGGGCCCGGAGCAGTGCGGCACGACGGCCGCGTACTTCCTCGACACGATCTGCTCCAGCTACTACACGGCGAAGTTCTGGGGCCTCGACCAGGCCGGGGGCGGCGGCACCGACCCGGGTGACGGCGGCGGCACAACCCTCCCCGCCCCGACGGGACTTGCGGCAGGAACGATCACCAACACATCCGTCGCCCTGAGCTGGTCGGCGACCCAGGGCGCCGCCTCCTACCGCGTCTACCGCAACGGCACCCAGGTGGGCACCCCGACCGGCACGACGTTCACCGACACGGGCCTGACGGCGGCGACGACCTACTCGTACACGGTGGCGGCGGTCGGCTCCAACGGCACGGCGGGCCCGGCCTCCTCGGCACTGTCGGCCACCACGACCGGCTTCACGGCGACCTGCTCGACGGCCACCAACTACGCCCACGTCGCGGCGGGCCGGGCCCACACGAGCGGCGGCTACACGTACGCCAACGGCTCGAACCAGAACATGGGCCTCTACAACGTCTTCGTCACCCACACCCTGAAGCAGACGGCTGCGGGGTACTGGGTCCTGGCGGACTCGGGCTGCTGACAGGGCTGCTGACTGCCGCCGGGCCGACGCCGCTCACACGCGTCGCCCCGGCGGCAGGTCGATCTCCGCCCGCACGGTCTTGCCGACGGGCACCCGCGGCACCACCTCCCACCGGTCGGCGACCGCCTCGACGAGCAACAGCCCCCGCCCACCGTCCGCACCGGCCTCCGGCATCCTCAACTCCCCGGACTCCGGAGGCAGTCGCTCAGCCCGCGCGTCCGACACGGCAACGGCAACGGCAACGGCAAGCGTGCGCGGCGCAAGACACACCGACAGCTCGAAGTCCCGCCCGGCAACCCGCCCGTGCGTCACCGCGTTGGCGACCAGCTCCCCGACGACCAGCGCGACGGCATCGGAAGCTGCGACCCGTACGGCACCCCCCAGTCGTCCAGCCGCTGCAACGCGAGATGCCGCGCGAGCCGCGCCCCGAGCGGGGTGGAACTGAACCGCTGCGTGAACACACGCACGGTGGCCTCAAACTGGGCCGCCGAGGGCCCTGCGGGAATTGACGTCATGCCCCCATGTCACCGCCCGCCCCACCAGACGCTCCAGCTCAGCCACCCGTACGCGGGCGGGCGTACGGGTGACGGGCACGACCGGCCGAAGAGACTAATTCACAGTTGCCACACAGCACTGTACGAAGCACTTGAACCGCCTTGCCCCGCATGACAGTTGCCCCCTAGCATAAGCTTCACGATCGCGAATCAACTGTTGTTCCAGTGCATCGGGGGCCTGGCGTGACGTTGCTGATGGCGGTTGCGGCGCTCTGGGGCGTGCTGCAACTGTTCACCCTCTCCTGGTCAACACGTTCGGTGCGCCTGCCGACCGTGCTCCTGGCGCTCGCGCTGGGGGTGTACGGATGCGGCACCGCGACAGCCCTCGTGGAGCTGGCCTATACACGCCTGTACGCCCATCAGTCGGGGCACTCACTGGCAGACGTGGTGAACACCACCAGCTACACGGTGGCACCCTGGGTGGAGGAACTCCTCAAGGTCTCACCGCTGTTGCTGGCCGGGCTGAGCCTCAAGGTGCGCCGCCAATGGGGGTTGGCCGACTTCACGGTCCTGGGTGCGGCGCTGGGAGGCGGCTTCGGCCTCCTGGAAGGGGTACTGCGGTACAGCCTCGACGCGAGCCGGGCGCTGCCCCGCGACGGCGGCTGGATCATCCCGGACAGCCTGTCACCGCCCTACGTTCCCGGACTCGGCCAGGTGTTGACCTCCTGGCTCCCCGCACCGTTCAGCCAGCTCGACATGACGGGGCCGCCCGTCACGCAGACCTTCACCCACCTGGTGTGGACCGCCACGGCCGGCTTCGGCATCGGGCTGCTGTGGCGCACGCGAGGCCCGCGGCGCCTGCTCGCCGCGATTCCGTTCATGGCCGCCGCCGCGCACCACACCCTGAACAACTACGTCGTCCAGAACCCCGGCAGCCCGGCCGCCACGCACTGGCTGGCCCCGATCGACCAACGAGCCTGGGCCGCGCCTCTCGTGTGCCTGGCCCTCGCCACACTCGTGGACCTGCGCGCGATCAACCACGGCAAGCGGACCCTGCCGGGCATCCTGCTCACCCAGGAGCGCGCCGACCGCGACAGTGTGGCCGCTCTGCTGCGCTACGCGGCCCGGCGTCCGCCGTGGAGCCTGCTGATCGCCCTGCGTTACGTGAAGTTACGGCGGTCCCTGCTGTACGCGAGGATGCACGGCTGCCCGTCGGAAACGGAGGAGTTACGCCGGACGGTCGCCGACATCACCGCCCGGATCGACGAGTCCGACAACGAACGATCCTGGCGGGAGCTGGACATCCGCGCCCTGCTCAAGTCGGCCCGTCGCGGGCGTGGTTGGCGAGGCAGTCGGTGGCTCTTCCTCGTCCCGTGCGCGCTGGCGGTGCCGTCGCTGCTGTTCCTGGTCGTGGGGTCGTTCACCTCCACCGCCGGTCTCCAGAAGTTCTTCAGCACGGGCTCCGGCCCGAAGATCCTCATGTGGTGCGGTGTCGCCGCCCTGGCATGGATCGCCTACCTGCTCACCACTTTGCTGCGCACCTGGCGGACGGTCTCGGCCCTGCCCACGGCGGAACCGCTCGCAGCCCACCGCTTCCGCCTCGCGACCGCACTCGGCTCCGCGACCACCGGCACCTTCCTCCTCTGGCGCGGGCTGGCCCCAACGGGGCCCGCTGGCAGAGCGATTCAGACGTTCCACCTGCTCGACGCCCTGGACTCCTTCCTCGTCTACCTCGGCTTCGCGCTCCTCCTGCTGTCCCTGCTGGCGCTGTTCCCTCCCGGCGGCTTCGCGCTGGCCGGCGGCGGGGCGATCGGCGCCCTCCTCGGCGACACGGCGGCCACGGCCGCGGTGCTGGGCACAGCGGGCCTCGTACTCATGGGCCTGGGAGCGTCGAACGGCTCCGGCTCCGACTACAACGCCTGGCCCAGGAACAAGCGCAAGGGGCGCGTGCAACCGGAGCACCGCGCGGACATCCGCGGTGACGAGGGGAAGAATCTCGGCGGCAGGAGCGAGGCGCACACCATCCAGAAGCATGCCGAAAAGACCATTAAGGACATGCGCACCCGCCTCCGGCTAGAGACTGATCTGGAGGCCGTCTCACGTTACGTCGACGTTGATTCGGCACAGGATTTCACCGACCGAACGCTGGCCACCAGAAAGAATCAGCGAAAGATCTCCACCTGGCTCGCGAAAGGAGGAAGGGGGCCATTGGAACTGAAGGCAAGATTCGAGAGAACCGGCCTCCGCCTCACCCGTTACAATTTCACTCACGGATTGCCCACCGAGTGGGTCAACGGAGTCCAAGTAGTCCTGAAGAGTGACCCCACCGCCGCTTCCGGATACCGCGTCCTCACCTCATACCCCACTCCTTGAGCAACTCTCTTTGGAGCGTCCGATGAATCACGAGACTCCCTCGTGGCAGCGCTTTTATGAACTTTCCGATCTTCTGGAGGCTTACGCCAGCGCCGACTTCACCTTCGCAGACACCGCCGAAGTCGCAGGCCCCGGCTTGGCCTCCTACCTCAGGATCGCCGCTCGGGAGCCATCCCGCGCCTCGAAAGCCATTGAGCAGATCGACGATCTCCTCTCCGTCGGGCTCTTCTCGGAGGAAATCGCGGAGGACGTCGAAACCATGCCACACATTCGCCCCCCACTCGGCTCCAGTGTCGAGGATTGCCTGCGCATCGCAAGAAGACACCTCGTTCGACTCCTGCAAGACCCGTCACAAATCCCCCCAGCGCACCCCCAGACCTCCTGGGAATGGCACGAGCGATTCCCGCGGCTGGGACAATTGCTTGGCGCCTATTTCAATCAGGAATTCTCCTCCTTCTACACCACTCGCGACGAGGCCCTGAACGAATATATCGACGAAAGCTGGCCGGAGGACAGCCTCATGGCGGCGCAGGAGATCGGCGAACTGCTCACCATGGTGACCTCGGACCGTGAACTCGCTCGGGCTGCTTCCGCCCTGGGGCTCGCCCTCCTCCCACCGGACGGCATGACACTCCGCCAGTGGCTGCAAACCGTCCGCGAAAAGATCCTCGGGCACGGACGGCCAGTAGCGGTCGCCAAGGAAGGATCGTGAAACCGGAGCAGCGGCCTCCACCGTCGACGACAGACTCGTCTGCCGCGAGTGGGACGACGGGGCTGCGGGGAAGGGCAGAACACGGCGTTCAGCTTCATCGTCGAGGAGCATCTGCTGCTGCGCAGGACCGGCGGCGCGGAAGTTAGGCACGAGCAGATCGGGCACTAGGTCGAGATCGCGGAACTGCGCAACGTCGAGATGCAGGTGATGCCGGTCGTGCGGGAAGGCATGCGGGGCTGCAAGGGCACATGCAGCATGCGGAACTCCCGAGAACAGGTGGTTCGGTTACTGCGAGGGCCAGTTCGCGGTCGTTGCCGCCTGCGGGGGCCCGCTTCCTCGCGTACGCGGCGCAAGCCTGACCCCTCCGGGTACCCGTTCCGGCGTACCGTCCTTCTGACGTCGTCCCCCGGAACAGGAGCACTGCCATGCGCCTCTACGCCCAGACCCCGGCACGTCGGGGCCGTCAGGTTCTGGCGGACCTGATCGCGCTGTTTCTGATCTACGTCGCCGTGCGGCTGGCGATGGCCGTGCACGACGCGATCATGAAGCTGGCCGAGCCGGGCCGCCAGGCCGAGAGCGCGGGCAACAACCTCTCCGGCAGCCTGAACGACGCCGGTGACGCCGCCTCGAAGGTGCCGTTCGTCGGGGACTCGCTGAAGAAGCCGCTCAAGTCGGCCGCCGAGGCGGGCGACGGGCTGTCCGACGCGGGCAGGTCGATCCAGGACACCGTGGGCCACCTGGCCACCCTCGTCACGGTCGCCCTGATCGTGCTTCCCGTGCTGTTCATCCTGCTGCTGTGGCTGCCGCCGCGCCTGCACTGGATGCGGCGGGCCGCCGTCACCCGGCGCCTCGCGGAGAGCGACGGCGGTGCCGACCTGCTGGCGCTGCGCGCCCTCACCGGGTCGCGGCGCAAGCTCATGGCCGTCCCGTCCCCGCCCGGCGGCCTCGCGGACGCCTGGCGGCGGGGCGACGAGCAGGTCATCGCCGACCTCGCGGCGGTCGGGCTCAGGCAGGCGGGACTGCGCGCGTAGGCCGCGAGCACGTGCGCGAAGGGGCCCGGCCGCCGATCGTCGGCCGGGCCCCGCCGCGTCAACCCCCGCTTGCCCGGGGCCCGTTGATCAGACCCGGTCAGCCGCGATCAGCAGGTACTGGAAGGAACCGTCCTTGTAGGAGTTGATGAACGCCTCCTCGATGCCGGTGACGAGCGACGAGGTGGCCCTCAGCTCCCAGTACGGCAGCGTCGCCTCGGTCAGGTCGACGACCGCCTGCGGTACGAGCCGGTTGTCGGCCATGGCCTTCATGTACTCGCGGCGCGAGTGGATGTTGCACTCGAAGTGCGCGTTGATCTGCGACACCCACTTCGAGGGCTGGCCGTAACGCGGGTTCCAGCAGCCGGTGATGGTGACGTACCGGCCGCCGACGCGCAGGAAGCGGGAGTGCTCGGCGAAGAGGTCCTCCAGGTCGACGTACATGCTGGACTCGTTGTTCCACGAGCCGGCGACGGACCCCGTCTCGAAGGGGGTGGCGAGCATGTTGCACACCCGGGCCCGGACGTGGTCCTGGATGCCGAGTTCCGCGGCCCGCCGGTTGGCGAACTCGGCCTGCTTGGCCGACAGCGTCACGCCCTCGACGTCGCACCCGAACCGCTGGTGCGCCATGACCGACGAACCGCCCCGCCCGCAGCCCGCGTCCACGAGCGTGTCGTCGCGCCCGATGGTGCCGAGGTGGTCGAGGAGGACGTCGCTCTGGGCCGACTCCAGGCGGTGCAGTTCGGCGACGAGCCGCTGTTCGTACCCGCTGTCGTTCTCGTTGCCGAGCGCCGCGTGGTCGATGTCGCCGATGCCGTAGTGATGGTGGTAGAGGCCGTCGACGTCGCCGAGCCGAAGGTTCACCGGACGGGCCTCCCCGTCCCAGTAGCGCGCGATGTCTCCCTGGTAGGGAGACGCGGGCGAGGGGACGGTGACGGAGGTGCGAGTGGTGAAGTCGGTGCTGGTCAAGTGGAGTTCGCTCCTTACCAGAAGTCGGGCAGGCTGTAGCGGTAGGTGTTGGTGCGGTGCCAGTAGTGGTTGCCGTCGACCCAGGCGGCCACCCCGCGCAGGAAGCGCGCCATGACCGGTACGGGGAAGGCGGCGGCCAGGTCGGCGGCCTCGGACTCGAAGGTGTGCATGAGTTCGTTGTGGACGTCGACCGCCTTGAGATAGGCGTCCCGTTCGGAGAGGCCCTCCTGTTCGGCGATCACCACGGGCAGGTTCAGGTGCCGGCCCGGACTGTCGAGCTCCTTGGTGTAGGAGTACAGGTCGTTCACGATGGTGGTGGCGTTGCCGGCGAGCGCGATCACGCGTTGCACGGCCGCCTGGGCGTGCAGGTCGGCGGGGAGTTCGTAGCCGCCGACGGTGTCCGTGATCGTGGGACAGGGGCGGAAGTTGTTGAACTGGCGCATGGCCAGGTACTCCCACACCTCGGGCACGTGGTCGGTCTCGGCCCACGCGGCCTCGGCGAGGTAGCCGAGGTGGAGGCGGGCCATGTCGTGGCGGTAGCGGTCGGCCTGTGAGTGGCCGGCCTGGCGGCAGAAGTACTCCATGGCGGAGCGGTAGGCGCGCCGCGGGCCGTCCGAGAGGAGGGACGCGGCCCACGCGGGCTGGTACTCCTCGGTGGTGTGCACCGCGTCGAGGGCGGTGTGGGCCAGCAGGAGCCGGCCGCCGAGCCCGACGGGCGAGCCGCCGTGGTCCTCGCAGTAGCAGTCGTCGACGGCGTTCTCGGCGACCATCAGCCGGGTGGCGACCATGACGTGCTCGACGGTGGGGGCGTCGGGGTGGCAGGCGACCATGTAGCGGCCGACGGAGAACCCGTCGAACTGGTCCTCCCATTCGGGCGGGAACGCCTGTACCTCGTCCACCGCCCACGCCTTGATCTGCCTGCTCACCTCCGCCACCCGGGCGGGATCGGGCTCGGCGACGGGGTGGTAGTAGAGGCCGGGGACGGCCTTGCCGTCGGACCCGTCCGGCACCCCCTCCTCAACCGGCTTGTCCGGTAAGGCAGTCGGCGCCGAGGCGTCGGGGCCGGGGGGCGCGGCGGGCGGGTCGGGTCGTCCCGGACGCAGACTCTCCGTGCCCAGGCCGCTGGGGCCGCGCAGGATGCGTTCCATGACGGGGTCGAGGAGTTGGCCGGGTTCGGGCATCCGTCGCTCCTTGGCGAGAAGGGGTGAGGGGGCGGCGACGCGTCGCACGGTCCGGGAGCGCGAGCCGGGGGCGCGGTCCGTGGCGCGAACGGGGGGCGGAGCCGCTAGCCGCGCCGCCCGGCGATCTGCACGTTCTCCAGGACGCCCAGCGCGTCCGGCAGCAGGACCGCGGCGGAGAAGTAGGTGCTGACCAGGTAGGAGACGATCGCCTGTTCGTTGAGGCCCATGAAGCGGACGGACACGCCCGGTTCGTACTCCTCCACGAGGCCGGTCTTGCGCAGCCCGACGACGCCCTGGTTGTCCTCGCCGACACGCATGGCGAGGATGGAGCTGGTGTTCTCGCGGGTGATGGGGATCTTGTTGCACGGCAGGATCGGCACCCCGCGCCAGGCCGGGACCTGTTGGCCGCCGAGGTCGACGTGGTCCGGGTAGAGCCCGTACTCGCTGAAGCCCCGGCCGATGGCCGCGATGGTCCGGGAATGGGCGAGGAAGAACTTGGTGCCGCGCCGGCGGCAGAGCAGTTCGTCCATGTCGTCGGGGGTGGGCGCGCCGGAGTGGGGCTGGATGCGCTGCTTGAAGGCGACGTTGTGGAGCAGCCCGAACTCGCGGTTGTTGATCAGCTCGTGCTCCTGGCGCTCCCGCAACGCCTCGACGGTGAGCCGGAGTTGTTCCTTTGTCTGGTCCATGGGGCCGTTGAAGAGGTCGGCGACCCGGGTGTGGACGCGCAACACCGTTTGCGCGACGGCGAGTTCGTACTCACGGGGATGGAGTTCGTAGTCGACGAAGGTATGCGGGATGTCGGGTTCGCCCGTGTGTCCGGCCGCGAGCGCGATCTCGGCCTCGCCGTGGTGGGTCTGCCGGCGCTCTCCGAGCGAGGCGTAGCGCCGAAGGTGGTCCCGCAGCCCCGGTGATCTGTCCAGTACGGCGGTGAACTCGGTGCGGGACAGCGTGAGCAGGGTGCCCGCGGTCTCGGCCGTGGCCGTGCTGTCCCAGGTGGCGTCCGGGTCGAGCAGCGTGTGCTCCCCGAAGTGGCCGCCGTCGGCGAGCGTCGCCACGGCGACCTCGTCGCCGTACTTGCCGACGGAGGTCTGGCCGATGCGGCCGTGGGCGATCAGGTTGATCTGCCCGGCGGGGGCGCTCCGTTCGGCGATCACTTCGCCCGCGCGGAAGTCGCGCTGCACACAGCGGTCGGCGAGTGCCGTGAGCACGTCGTCGTCCTCGAAGCCGCGCAGGATGGCCAGTTCGCCGAGTTCGCGCGGGATCACCCGGACCTCGGCGCCGTTCTGGACGAACTCGACCCGCCCGTCGCCGACGGCGTAGGACAGCCGGCGGTTCACCCGGTAGGCGCCGCCCTCGGCCTCCACCCAGGGGAGCATGCGCAGCAGCCACCGGGAGGTGATCTCCTGCATCTGGGGTGCGGACTTGGTGGTCGTGGCGAGGTTGCGGGCGGCGGCGGTACTGAGGCTCGTCTGGGGCCGTTCCGGCTCCACTTGCGTTTCCGGGCTGGTCTCAACGGTCATCGAGCGAGGTCTCCTTGCGCAGGCGCCGTCCGGCGCACGAACGCCGGCCGGTCAAAGAGAATGCAGTCGGACGGACCGCGTACGACCGTCCCGACACCCGAGGAACCTAACCGGGCCGCGACCCAACTCGCCCGGGAGAACAGCGGGGTTACCTCGTTGCGGGGATGTTGGGTGCCCGCAGGTTTATCCCGTCCCGAGGGTCGACTGCGAGCCATTGTCGTGGAGAGCCGCCGCTCCGGGGCTCCCTCCGGGCGCACTCCGGACAGAATTGACTGACGGGTCGTCGGATGAGTCCGGGACCGGTCCGCCGGGAACCCGGGGGGATGCCGGACGTGCCGGCGTGAGGGCTGGATCGACAGCGGCCACCGAAACCGTCGGTGGCCGCCGGTGACCGCGGGCGGGGCTGATCGGGGGGGCGCCATGCACGATGCGGAACATGTCACGGCCGAACGGATCGCGGAGCCTGCTCAGCACGGGCTCTCCGCATACGGATGGGTGTTCGTACGGGGTGAGCAGATCGCCCCGGAGCAGGACAGCTCGCCGCTGCGGAGCGAGTCCTGTGACGCCTGGGGAACTCTGCCCCTCGACCCCTACGCGCCACCGGGGACGGGCCGGTACCGGCGCTACGGCAGGTGGGTCTGGCTGGGGAGTTCACTCAAGGGGGCGTTCCGCGGCACTCTCCGCCCGGCCCCCCACCGCCCGTACCGACAGGCACGCGAGTTCAACGCGCTCGCGGGGGACACCGACCGCGAGTTCCCGCCACTGCCGCAGCAGATCCGCGAAAGTCCCCTGGTGCGAAGGTTGTTGTACTTCGATCTGGCCGCCGCGGGAGCGTGGCAGGGCCGCTGGAGGGTGGATGTGCACATGGTGCGCATCGCGCCCGATCCGGAGGGGTCGGGTCAGCCGGCCCCGGAAGGAGTGCACCGGGACGGGCTCGACGTCATCGGCATCCACCTCATCGAGGTCAGCGGCCTGGAGGGCGGGGTGAGCAGCGTCTTCGACGCCGCGGGCAAGGAGGTCGCGACGGTCCGGCTGCGCCACCACCTGGACTCGCTGCTTGTCGACGACCGCCGTCTGTGGCACTTCACGAGCGCCCTCCGGGCAGCCGCACCGGGCACCCCGCCCGACGCACAACCCACCACCCGGCCGACCGGCCGACGCACCGCGCAGCCCGTCGCCGGACCCACCACCGGGTGGCGAGACGTGCTGCTGGTAGGACTGCAACGGTCGGACCGTGCCACTGAAGCTCATCCCGGGAGGACTTGACGCACACTCAGGGTTCGCCATTACCGACCGTGACCGATTGCTCATGATCTGCTCGCTTTGTGCTACCGTGCCAGCTTCGGTCGACCGGGCCCGGCTCCCCCAGAAGTTCGGCGTCCGGCCTCCGGGCCTCGCCGACCGAAGGCAAAAGTGCCTACGGGGCGGGCGAGTTGAGTCCTGACCCGAGAACAGCACCAAGCCGAAGTCCGACACGACACAGGGATCGTTGGCTCACCACATGAGTAGTTCGCCGAGCGCGTTCGAGGAACTGGGAGTCCGTCAGGAACAGGCTCGACCGTGGGACAGGAAGACTCTGATCACCTGTCTCAACCAGGGCCTGGAAATGGCGCACGAGCAGAATCTTCCGCTGAGCTGGCTGACCGACGCAGCGTACGGTTTCACCTGCGACCATGTCTGGGAAGAGACGCTCCGCCCTCGCGTGCCCGGCGTCCCGGGCGGTCCCGCCTGCGGACCCGACGACGCCATCTCGACCGCGGGACAGGCGCTGGCCATCGCGCTGGTGGCCATCGCCGAACGGCAACACAGACATCGGGCGGTCACGGAAGACACCCTGCGGCGGTGCCTGAACGCCGGCGTCCTGAGTGGCGAGGCGCAGGACCTGGTCACCTACTTCCACTCCGAGAGCACCCGCGACCTGGGACGGGCCGTGGAGTCGGAGGCCGCGCTGCGGACACTGGCGGCCCGGGGTGGGCGGATGTCGCCCTCCGCCGTGAAGGGGCTGGTGCACCTGTGGCGCAGGGCCGGCCGGTTCCGCGACATCGAGGCCGCCCTCGAAACCCTGCCGGCCGGCCCGGTGCGTTCGCGCCTGGCCGGAGACCTGTGGTGGTCGCAGGCCCGGTTCGACCTGGCCGACGACAGCTACCTCGCGGCCCGGGACGCGGCCTGGCAGCAGGGAACCGTCGGCGAGTCCGCCCTCTCCGAAAGCTGTCGAGCGTTCGCCGCCGGGTTCGGGGACCGCGATGCGGCGCTGCGGACAGCCGATTCGGCGGCGGAACTGCTGGCCGCGGTGGACATCCGCTGGGCCGGTTTGCAGGTCTCGTTGGGGAGGCTGCTGGCCGCCGCCGGTTCCGACCCCGGCCTGGGCGAACGCTGTGAGGATCTGGCCCGCGCCGCCCGGTCCGCGGGTCTCAGTTCCAGCGCCGCCTACGTCGAACTGGTCCGCGGGTTCGACGGGGCGGTACGCCAGGACTCGGAGGCTCTGTCCACCGCACGCAAGAACCTCCTCGCACACACCGAGGTGGGCGCCGCCGGAGCGAGGCAGTTTGGCTATCTGCTGGACATCATCGGCTTCTGGCAGACCGCTGACCTGCCAACACCCACGGTCCCCGGCTCTACCGCCGAGTGGATCGACGGCGTCGGGACGACCGCCGACCGATGGCGCGAAACGGTCCGACGACGCCGTGCACCAACGGCCCGTCACTGACGCCCCCGGCCCACACAGCACTCTGCACACAGCACACAGCACACAGCGGCAACGACGATGCAGGGAACGGCTCTTCGGCCATGGCTCGGGCGGAGACGAGAGAAGAAGGAGTTCCACCCACCATGGCCCGCTACACACAGCTCACACCCCCCGACGTACGGCGCATCTGCCACGGTTACGGGCTGGAGGCCGACCGCCTGGAACCCATCGACGGCGGCATGGCCAACTCCAGCTATGTGGTGGCGGCCGGTCAACAACGTTACGTGCTAACGGTTTTGGACAACCACACCTTCGCCTCCGCCAAGAGTCTCTCCCAACTGCTGTGCCAGCTGGGAGAGAGGGACCTGTCACCGATCCCACTGACGGCCACGGTCCCCGGCTCGGGCCGAAGCACGGGCACGGGCATGGGGAGCAGCATGGTGACCAGTCATCGCGGACGTCCCGTACTGCTCAAACCCTATGTGGAAGGCGCGTGTTGGGACACACTGTCCGCCGGGCTCCTGTCACGGACGGGGGCCGCCATGGCCGCCGTCCACAGTCTGCCGCCGGACAGCCTCGACGTGCCTCACCAGGGGCGCCGGCTGACCGCGGAGGCCCGCCGCCGCTGTCGGGACTTCACCGACCGGGAGTTCGCCTCGTGGCTGCTCGACGAGTGGGACCGCGTCACGTCCTTCACCGAGCGGGAGGTGAAGGCGACCCTGGTGCACGGTGACCTGTTTCCCGACAACATCGTCGTGACCGCCGACGACGAGGTGGTGTTCCTCGACTGGGAGACCGCGTCGCTCGACGACCCGCTGATCGACCTGGGCATGGCCGTGGTCGGGCTGTGCCGGAACGAGGACGGGGTCTTCTCGCCGGAGATGGTGCGCAGCCTGGTGGCGGGTTACACGGGCGCGGCACCGTCGGCCGACGTGGACTCCGCGGCGCTGCGCGACGCCTCCGTGTACGCGGCGATCGTCATCGCCTACCACCGCTACGTACGCCACCACATCACGCACCCGTCCCCGGCGAAGCAGGATCTCTACCGCGAGGTCCGTCCGCTGGTCGAGGCCGTGCGGGCGCACTGGCCCGCCGACCTGCCCACCGGGGCGGACAGCCGGGTCAGCGCCGTCGTGTGAAGGACAGCGCGTCGGCCGTCTCGGCAACCCTGGTCATCTGCTGGAACAGGTGGGCCTTCGCCGGGTCGGGAAACCTCACGTGGTGCCGGTTGTATCGGTGGAACGCGATGATCAGCGCCGCGTACTCGACGGCGGAGGGCAGCCGTCGCAGGTCGGACTCCGTCAGGTCCACCACCTGCCGGTAACCCGCGACGAACGTCTCGGCCCGCGCAGGTGACAACCCCTCCCCCTCCCGGGCGTGGCCGACCAGGGCCATGCCGACGTCGAGGAGCTGGTCGTCGACCGTCGCCGTCTCCCAGTCCAGGACGGCCAGGGTCCCGTCGGGGCGTACGACGATGTTGTCGGCGTGGAAGTCGCCGTGGACGAACCCGCACCTGGCGTCGTCGGCCGGTCCCTCGGCCGCCGTTCCTCCGAGACGGTCCAGGCGCGCCGTCAGCCAGTGCGCGAACCGCCTGTCGGGGAAGGTTCCCACGGCCCGGAGATGGTCGGCCGAGAGGCGGCGGGTGGCGACCGGCAGGGCCAGTCCCGCGGTGGGAATCCCGTGCAGTTCGCCGAGCAGACGCCCCGCCGCGCGCAGGGACTCGGGCGGCAGCGCGGGCAGGGTCCGTCCCGACAACCAGCGCTTGAGGATCACGGGGCGCCCGTGCGTCTCGGTGACACGGCCACCGTCGAGGGTGGGCACCAGTTCACTGGTGGGTGCGCCCCGCCGTAACAACTCCTCGGTGAGCGCGGCGAGTCGGGCCGCGCCGTCCGCCCCGTGGTTGTCGAGGACGGTCAGGACGAACCGGCCGTCGGGCGAGGTCGCGAGGAAGCTGGAGTTGGCCATCCCCCCGTCCATAGGCACGAGTTCGAGGGCGGTGAGCCCGTACCGCGCCTCGATCAGCGGGAGATCGAGGTCGGCGGCGGTGGTGTAGGAAGCCATGTCCGTATTATCCGGGCGCGTACGGGATACGGCGGCGACGTCCCGCGACCAGGGCCGCCCAGCGGTCGGCGGTCCGCCCGGGCCCGTCGATCCAGTCCGAACGGGGCAGTTCGCGGACCGCTCCCGGTACGGGTCCGGGTCCGTCGGTCATGAAGTGGGACAGCTCGACCAGGTAGGCGAACTCCGCCCCGCGCACGCAGCTTCGCAGCTGTTCCCGGGCGGTCGTGGCCAGCCGGTCGTCCTCCGCGACCGCGGCGTGGAAGCAGGCGGCGAGGCGCGCGTACGCGGCCGACGACGTCAGGCCGCTCGCCTGCGCCTGTGCCACCACCGCCTCCGCCCGTTCCGGCAGCGCCTCGTCCGTTCCCGCGTCACGCAGCAGTTCGGCGATGTCCACCTGCACCGTGGCCCAGCGGATGTCGGCCTGCCGCAGCATGGCCCGCGCCCTGTCGATCTGTTCCTGCGCCCTGCCGCGGTCCTCGAACGCCGCGGCGAACGCCAGGCACGCCTGGCTCAGTGCCGCCTCGCCCCGCAGCCCCAGGGACTCCGCCTCGTCGCGTGCGGAAGCGTACGCGGAACAGGAGGCCGCGATGTCGCCCTGGGTCCACCACAGGTCTCCGAGCACCCGGAGCCTGCGGCCGTCCGGTCCGAGGACCTCGGCAGCCTCAAGGACCTCGGGGAAGCGTCCCAGGCGCCTGCTGAGGTGCACCAGACCGCGTGCGGCGCGCTGCGAGAGCCGGCCGCCCGCCAGGGCCACCCGGCGCATACCGGCGGCGGAGTCCTCCAGGCGGCCGAGGTCGCGGGCGCACTCGGCCAGGTGGTACTGGGCCAGTTCCTCCGCCCCGGACGGCAACAGGCCGGAACCCAGGGCGCGTTCCAGCAGGTCGGCCGTCTGCTGCCGGTGGACGTGCTGGCGGCTGGCCGTCGCGTGCAGGACCGCCGCCAGGGCCTCGGCGGGCGTCGCGATCCGCGCGGGGTCGACGTCGAGGTCGATCGGCTCCCAGACGGAGTCCTCGACGTAGGAGAACGCGGCGGCGGTCAGCCAGCCGGGGTCCAGGTGATGGTCGCGGGCAAGTCGCAGCCCCTGGCGCAGGCAGGCCAGCAGAAGTCCGCGCCGGCCCTGCGGCCCGGCCGCGCCGAGTTCCTTCCCGAGCGCGTCGAAGGCGCGCCGTGCCGCACGGTGCCAGTCGGCGTCGCTCCACCGGTCCGCGCTGTCGGCGTCCGTGTTGCGGATCGCGTCGCGCACCAGGGCGTGCAGGTGGAACGGCCACGGGGCGGACGGGTTCTGGTCGATGAAGGGCCTGTCGATCAGTTGCAGGGCGGGCGAGTCCCGGTCGTAGCCCGCGGCGGCCGTGGCCAGTTCGACCGAGAAGGAGTCCAGCAGGCTCACCGCCCGCAGCACCTGGCGTTCCTCCACCGACAGGTCACGGAAGGTACGCGCAACGAGGGCGGGGAAGTCGAAGTTGAACTCGTCGGGGCTCGGACTGCCGCCGCGCTGCCCGTACAGGTCGAGGAAGCGCATGACCGCCAGGTCCAGGAACAGGGGCAGCCCGCCCGACCGCTGGACCACCAACTGCCGGGTCTCGCCGTCCATCAGGGGTTCCCCGTGGGCGGTCAGCCGACGGCACAGGTAGCTCTCGCAGTCGTGCGCCGACAGGTATCCGACGCGGTGCTGGCGCGGGTCCTGGTCCGTCCCCGGGGCCAGCAGCGGCCAGGCCCGCGGGCCGGCCCAGTCGAGCTGGCCCTCCAGCCTGGCCTCGTCCCACTGGAGCCTGTTGCGTCCGGTCACCACGAAGAGCGCGTTGGGCATGAGCCACACCACCCGCTGCACCAGGCGTTCCAGCTCCCGGTGGCTGCGGTCGCCGACGTCCTCGAACGTGTCGAGGAACACCACGGGCAACGCGGCCTGTTTGGCGGGCAGGCAGGACAGGTCCCAGGCGAGCAGGTGGGCGTAGTAGCTGAGCGTCTCCAGGTCGGGCTCCGCCTCCAGCAGGTCCGCCAGGCGACGGCACCGGGCCAGTGCGCGCACCTCCTGCCAGTGCTCCCGCAGGGCCCGTACGACGGTGCGCAGCCCCTGGCCCACGACACTGCCGACGGTGCCCGGCATCAGCAGGGCCTGCGCCAGGTCCGACAGGGCCGACTCGACCTGGGACGGCAGGGTCACCGTGCCGGAGAGGCGGTTGAGGAGCCGGCTGCCGCGCAGGTGTTCCGCCAGCGACTGCCCGGGGTGGTTGGCCTCCCACCAGCGGCGCAGCGCCAGGTCGAAGGCGGGCATCGGCCGCCCAAGCTGTGCCACGGAGAGCCGCAGCGCCAGTATCAGCGCCTCGAAGTCGTTGCCCGCCTGACGCGACAGGTCGATCCGTACGGGGAGCAGCCGCACGCCGAGCTCGGGAAGGGGCTGCCACTGCGGAGGCCCCGTGCTGCCGTCGGCGAGCTTCTGCGCGGCACTGCGGGAGAGCATGGTCTTGCCGATGCCGCCCACACCGTAGAAGACCAGTGTGTTGCGGCGGGGCTCCTCCAGGTCCTGGACGTCGAACCCGGGGGTCGTCATCGCGGAGAGGCAGCTCGCCACGCTCCGGGCGACGGCGTTCCACTCGTCCTCCCGGTCCGAGAAGACCTCCTCCGCGGACAGGTCGTGATGGTTGGAACGGAACAGTGCGCGCAGATCCGAACGCGTCATCTCTTCCCCCGAGTTGGTCCCAGTCGTTCGCCAGTCGTTCGCCGGTCGCTCGTCAGTCGATCTCCAGTCGATCCCGAGTCGACCCGAGCCGGTCCGAGTCGGTCCCGTGGTGCACGTCCCTGCCCACTCTCGACCGGGTCGGACAACGGGCGCAACAGCGCCTCCCGGCTGTGTCCTGAATGGGCACCGGTTGGCGGGGACGCGGCCTGAAGCAGCGGCACGCAGGAGGCCGGAAAATGACAAACGGCTTACTGTGCAACCAAGTTGAGTGGGCGTCAGGGGGGCTAGAAGGCGTACCGGATGCGCAGCCAGGGTGCGTGTGCGGCGATGAGTTCCCGCATGCGGGCGAGTGACTTCCGCTTGACGTCCTGTGCGTACCGGACGTTGAGCGCGCCGTTCTGGGAGCGCTTCGCCTCCTGGGCCCCGGGCTGCCACAGGACGTCCTCGGCCCGGGGGTGCCAGCCGAGGTTGACCTCGTGGAGCGCCCGGTTGTGGGTGAGCATGATGATCTCGGCGGCGGCCTGCTCCTTCACGCGTGCGGGCAGGACGTCGTCGAGGTGGGTGAGCAGTTCGGCCCAGTCCCGCTGCCAGCCCGGGCGCAGGACGACGGGCGAGAGGTTGAAGTGGACCTCGTACCCGGCGTCGAGGAAGTCCGCGGCGGCGGCGATCCGTTCGTCGACGGGACTGGTGCGGATGTCCAACAGCCGTACGTCGTCGGCCGGCATGACGGAGAACCGTACGCGGGTGCGCCCCTGGGGGTCGTAGCCGAGCAGGTCGGGGTTGACGAACTTGGTGGCGAACGATGCTTTGGCGGTCGGCAGTTGACGGAACGCGGCGACCAGGTCCGCGGTGTTGTCGCAGACCAGGGCGTCGACGGAACAGTCGCCGTTCTCGCCGATGTCGTAGACCCACGCGTCCGGATCGCACTGGTTGGGCTCGGACTTGGGCCCCTGGGCGCGCACATGGCGTTGGACGTGGGCGACGATCGCCTCGATGTTGGTGAACAGCGTGATGGGGTTGGCGAATCCCTTGCGGCGCGGAACGTAGCAGTAGGCGCAGGCCATCGCACAGCCGTTGGAGGCGCCGGGGGCGATCCAGTCGGCGGACCTGCCGTTGGGCCGGGTGGCGAGGGAGTGCTTGACGCCGAGGACGAGCGTCTCGGTCTTGACCCGCACCCACCGGGCCACGTTGCCGTCGTTGCCGTGCAGGGACGGAATCAGCCAGTGGCTGTCGACCTCGGTGAGGCGCACTCCGCCGGGGCGCCCGTCCGCCCCCTCCGGCCGCCCCGCCCCCGTCAACCGCGCCATGATCTGCCGGCCGCGCGGGGTGTCGAGGGCGGCAGGCTCGGCGTAGACCTCGCGGACGTCGAGCATGCGGCGGGCGCGGGGGCTGTCACGGAAGGGCTGGGACGGCGCGGCGGGCAGCGGGGCGGCGGCCTCCGACCATGCGAAGAGCGCCTGCTGCTCGGGTTCGGCGCCCCCACCGCCGCCCGCCCCGTGAGGCACCTCCGCCCCATGGGGCACCTCCGCCCCGCCGGACGCTTCCGCCCGCGAACTGTCCTTCACCTGGAACTCCCGCCCTCCTTCCCCGACCTCTTGCGCAGGGACTCCGGCCGGTGAACGGCCCGGCGGCCGGAGTTGTCACTCTCGACCTCGTACTGGGGCTCGTCGGCGGACGCGTCGACGGTGCGCCCGGCCACCTCCGCGCGGCCGGTGACCTTCTTCTTCACCTCGCCGGGGACGGTGTGCCCGTGACTGCCCCAGGAGACCCGGTCGCCCTTCCTGAGCTTCTTGTCCTTGGCCATGACGGATACGCCTTCCATCGGGGGCTTGCGGCCCGGGGCCGCCGAGGCACCGCCGACCGGCGACGCCCTCTGCCCTTCCAATGTCCCGCCGACCAGGAGATGACGCATGCGGGAGCGGGACGGGGCGCCCCTGTGGGCAGAGGGCCAGAAACGTCAACATGAATGTACGCAGAATCGCTGTGCATATTGTTGACAATCTCGTAGCGTGCTCGACGCCTTGATCCCGAGGCAGGCAAAGCTACTTGGCGCTCAACGAGGAGACTCCATGCAGCGACTCTCGACGTCCTCCGGACGCACCGCGCTTTTTTCCCCCCCGCAAGAGTCCAGGAAGGACGCGCCCCTGCCCGCAAGCGCCTCCTGCGCGGTATGGCGATCGCCGGCTCCCTCGCCCTGACGGCGGTCGTGACGCCGGCCTCGTTCGCGGTCGCGTCCCCCGCGCACGAGCGGGGCCATGTTGTGGACGCTCAGGACGCGGCGCTGGCGTTCGACAGGAGCGCCTACACGCCGATCACCGTCACGGTCGACGGCCAGCCGGTCAACGTTCGCTGGTACAAGGAACTCTGCTACGTCGCAACCCGGTCGCCGCCGCCGCGCAGCAGCCCGGGATGGGCGGGACCACCACCATCGGCAACACCCGTTGCGGCTACGAGTCCATGAACGTGTTCGTGCCCGAGAGTGCCTTCGGGGACCAGCGGGCGCCCATCTACTTCGCCGTGAAGAACTCGGGGTGGATGGCCAGTTACCTCAAGGCCAGCGTCACCGCCGGTGCCTCCTGCAACAGTTCGACGAGCAACGTGGGCGCGGCGCTGAAGGCCGGTTACGTCTTCGTGGACGTCGCCAACCGCAGCCGCGGGCTGGTGGGCGCGGACGGTTCGTCGCCGGGCAAGGCCCCGGCCGCGGTGGTCGACGCGAAGGCGGCGGTGCGCTACCTGCGTCTCAACGACGCCGCCATGCCGGGCAGTGCCGAGCGGATCGTCGTCAACGGCACCAGCGGCGGCGGCGCGCTCTCCTCCGCCCTGGGCGCCTCCGGCAACGACAGCCAGTGCGACCCGTACCTCGCGGCGATCGGCGCGGCCGGCATCGACGCGGCGGGGCGCAGCACGCTGCGGGACGACGTGTTCGCGGTGAACCTCCAGATCGCCCACGTCTTCGTGGACAGCGACGAGGTCACCGGGATCATCGACTGGTCCGAGGCGGGCCGGGGTGACGCCCTGTACGACCTCGCCACGTTCACACTCGGACACGAGGACACCTCGCCGAGGTCCTCACCGGCTACGGAACCGCCGTCGACCTCGACGTGATCCGCGCATGGTGGTCGGTCCGCAGCCTGCAGGCGGTGCGCTGGCTGGCCGAGCACGGCTTCGACCCTTTCGCACCGGGGTGCGAGGTGGACGTGCTGAGGTCCCGGACGTGAGGAAGCACGACACATCTGACGAATCGTCAGGCACCGTCGGGTCTACGCCCTCCGCCTCACGCTGACGACGATCTCGGCCATCAGCGTCAGGATGGTCAGCACCACCCAGCACACCAGGCCGAGCAGCCCGGACGCGAGCACGTAGACCGAGTTGTAGTCCATGCACGCGAAGAGGGGCGAGCAGTGGAGGGTCCGCGGGTCCGGCGCGGGCCCCGTCGTCTGCCAGCCGATGACGACGAAGAACCCGCAGACGACGGCCGCGGTGGACAGCGCGATCCACCGCAGCCGTCGGCTCCCCCACCAGGTCGGGATCCATCCCACGAGGAGCACCGCGGGCAGGACGAAGACCCAGTCGGGCACTATTCCGGCCTGCACGCTGCGTCATCTCCTACGGGCCCTACAAGCCCTATGGTCCTTCGGGAAAACTCACGGAAAGAGGGACCTTCGGTCATGCCCCGATCCCCCGAAAGCCTAGGAGAACAAGCCCGCCGAACAAGATCCGCGCACATTCCTTGACCCGCCCATGAGGAAGCCATGACCGCATCCGGCGAACCACCGGACACGGCCACCGCCCCTTCCCTATCGATCAGTTGACGAAGTCGCTTTCCCTGTAGGCCAGTTGACGAGGTCGCTCTTGTAGAAGACGCTCGCCTCGAAGTGGTCGGTGTCGGCGGTCTGCCTGGAGGAGTGGCCGAAGGCGAGTCGCGAGGCACCCGAGACCATCCAGATCGCCGCTCCCTGGGGCTCACGGCCGTTGAGCGAGGCACCGGCGCCGGTCGCGAACTTGTCTTAGTACGCGCCGCCGGTCGCGTTCAGGTCAAGGGTCACCAGGTATGGAGGAACCGTGGCCGAACCCCTGGATCATGGAGGCGCCCAGGACGTTGCCGGCCAGGTCCGTCCGGGAGATCCTAGGAGGTCCGGTTCGGGACGCCGTACAGGAGGTACGCGAACCGGCCGCAGAGCGCGATGCCCTGGAAGAGGTCGGCGTCGGTCAGGCCGAGTTCGGTCGTTGTTGGGGATCGCGCGCTCGGCGATCCGGTTGTCCTGGCCCAGCCGTCCCGCGACGGCGTCCGCCATCGAGAACACCGCGATGCGCCAGACGCGGTCGGCGGGCTCCTTGCGTCGCGTAACGGACCAGGAGGCGGTTGGCGTACGGGTCGATCGCGGGCCGCGGGAGCTTGGCGAAACTGTCGATCATTTGGGCGTGGAGCCGGCCGGCGCCGGCGCGCTGCCATACCTGTGGATCGAGGGCGGCGACTCCGACGAACGGCGCGGGCGAGACGCTCGCGCGCTTCCGGTACGCGGACGGGATGGTTCTGAAGTACACGGATCCCGACACCCCCATCTGGAACCGGACCCCTACAGGTCGCCGTTGTGGCCCGCGCTGGTGCCCACCCGGTGCTGGGCGAAGTACATCTGCGCTTTGACGTGGTCGTACGCGAAGGACTGCATCGCCCAGTACGGCTGGTGGAGGAAGTGGCCGACGTCCAGTCGAGCGATTGATCTCAGCCGCACGGACGACGGGCGCGATGCGGCGCCCCGGGGGCTCGCCGCCCGGGCGCGGACCACACAGACGCTCCCGCACGCCGTGCTCCGTGTCGTCGACCGTGCAAGCGCATCGCCGTCCATGAATTCGGCCATGTCCCGGGCGGGGTGGGCGCCCCGGGCGGCCTGCCCGCTCCCGCGGGGAGTGGGCAGGCCGTCTCTCACGCCGCTGCCTCCCCCGCGGCCGTCGGCCCCTGTCCGACCGCGCTCAGCAGCGCCAGCGGGGTGGCCGCCGCCCACGCCTGGGGCGAGCAGGAGTGCGGATAGGGGACGGGGGTGGGGTGCTCGTCGCGGCCGTAGCCGGCCATCACTTCCGGCAGCCGCCAGTCGTGGAGCGCGGCGGCGTCGACCAGGCCGCGGGCTAGGGTGTGTGCCTCCGCCGTCAGCCCGGCCTTCGCCAGGCCGAGCGCGACGATCGCGTTGTCGTGCGGCCAGATGCTGCCGCGGTGGTACGACAGCGGGTGGTACGGGCGCTGACCGGAGGCGAGCGTGCGGATTCCCCAGCCGGAGAAGAAGTCCGACCGCATCAGCCTGCGGCCGGTCGTGGCGGCCAGGGCGGGCGGGAGTATCCCCGACCAGAGCAGGTGTCCCGCGTCGGAGGCCAGCGCGTCCACCTGCCGGCCCTCGCCGTCCAGGGCGAGCGCCGGGAACTCTTCGTCCGCCATCCAGAAGTGGCGGGTGAACCGGTCCCGCAGTTCGGCCGCCTCGGCCTCCAGCAGGTCGGCGAACGCCGGGTCGTCCCAGACGGTGCGGGACAGACGGGCCGTGCGGACGAGCGCGTCGTACGCGTAGCCCTGCGCCTCGGCGACGGCGATGTCCCCCGTCGCTGGGGTGCCGTCGCGGAAGCAGATCGCGCCCGCGGAGTCCTTCCAGTTCTGGTTGACCAGTCCCCCGTGGGCGTCGCCCGACCGGTAGACCAGGTACCCGTGGTCGCGCAGTCCGCCGTCGGTGAGGAGCCACCCCACGGCGGCCCTGGCGTGGGGCTCCAGAGCGCGGGCCAGGGCGTCGCCCGCGACGTCGGTGTAGGCGGCGAGCAGGACGAGGAACAGCGGGGTGGAGTCCACCGAGCCGTAGTAGCGGCCGTACGGGATCTGGCCGAAGTGCGCCAGTTCGCCGTGCCGTATCTCGTGCGCGATCTTGCCCGGCTGCTCGACGCGGGTCTCCTCGTGCGCCGTGCCCTGGACCGCCGCGAGGGCGGGCAGGGTGGCGGCGGCCAGTTCCGGGGCGTAGGGCAGGGCGAACAGCGAGGTGAGCAGCGAGTCGCGGCCGAACAGCGTCAGGAACCACGGGATGCCGGCGCCGGGCGGGCGCAGTGCCTCGCCGTCCGCTCCCGCGGCCGGGACGCGCAGGGACTCCAGGTCGGCCAGTCCCTGGCGGCAGGCGTGCTCCAGCTCGGGCCACGATGTCGCGGGCCGGTGGGCGACGTGCAGCGGTCCGGCCGGGGGCAGCGGGCGCGCGGCGGGGTGTTCGGGCCGTGCGGTCAGGGTGATCGTCGTCTGCTCGCCGGGCTGGAGCTTCAGCTCCCACCGCAGGTGCAGCCGGGTCGAGCCGGGTGCCTGGTCCACGGTGTCGGCGGGGGGCGCGCCCGTGATGTGCGTGCCGACCCGCCACGTGTCGCGCGTGCGCGTGAGGACGGCGCCCTCCGCCGAGCACGTGACCGCGTGGACGGCGCCGGGGGTGTCGTAGTGCCGGTCGTCGCCGCGCAGTTCGAACTGGTCGGCGAAGTCGGCGTCGGCCTCCAGGGTGAGGGCGACGCGGATGTCCGCAGCACTGTTGGAGCGGACGAGGAGCCGCTCGCGCAGGACCCCGTCGCTGACTTCCTGGCGCCGCCACAGGGTGTACCGCGGGGGCTCGTCACGGGTGCCCGGCGGGGTGAGGACGGCGGTGTCGCCGTCCGCGGTGAGCCGGGTGAGGGGGGCGCCGTCCGCGGTGAGCAGCCACCTGCTGAGGTGGCGCGTGTCGTGCTGGAAGAGGCCGTCGGGCGACGTGCCCCGGTGTCCGTGGATGTCGCCCGCCGCGTCGAGTGCCGCGAACGTGCCGTCGTGGACGAGGAGCCGCCGGTCGGTCGGGTCGGTCATACGAACTGCTCTTCCTGGAGGAGGTCCAAGGTCAGGGCGGCCGTCCAGCTGAAGTCGCGGATGCCGCGCCCCTCGCCGGTGAAGGGGTCGACGTACTCCGCGAAGCCGCTGGTGACGGCGGCGTTGCCAAGCCGTTCGCGCAGGGCCGCCGCCGCCGCGTCCTCGCCCCGGGCCAGCAGCCCGCGGTACACCAGCCAGGCGGTGTTGAACCAGGCCGGCCCGCGCCAGTAGCGGGACGGGTCGAACTCGGCGCTCTCCAGGTCGAAGCTGGGCGGCAGCACGGTCGTCGCGAGGCGGAAGTGCGGTCCGCGCACGGTGTCCAGCAGGACGTCGGCGACGGGCGCCGGCAGTCCGGGCAGCAGCAGCGGCACGAGTCCGGAGATGCTGCGGCCGGGCAGCGGAGCGGGCCCGCCCCCGGCGTTGAGGTCGCGGGCCGCGAACAGGCCCTGGTCCGGGTCCCACAGGCGGTCGACGAGGATGCGGGTGAGGTGTTCCGCGCGGTGCAGGTGGGCCAGCGGGTCCGCGTGCAGCTCACTGGCGATGTGGGCGAGGGCGTACTCGGAGGCGATGAGCAGCGTGTTGAAGCAGGGGTCCTCGACGGCGAACCCGTGCGGGCCCGCGTCGTCGTAGCCGCTGTCGCGGTACTGGGTGGCGAGCCGCACGTAGCGCCCGTAGTCGAGGTCGGTGGGGCGGTCGGCGGCGGCGCTGTGGTCCAGGTCGGCGCGCCGGTAGTCGGCGGGCGGGACGGGATGTACCCGGCTGAGCGGCGCGTCCCACACGGGGCTGTTGTCCAGCCCCGCCTCCCACGGGTGGACGATGGCCGCGAGCCCGGCGCCGCCGAGGTCGCGTGCGTCGAGGAGGTACCGGTGCCAGGCGGCGAGGCGCGGGTAGAGGCGGGCGAGGAAGTCCCGGCGTCGCGACTCTCGGGGAGCGGCGAGGTGGACGTGCCAGGCGGCGAGCGCGTGGACGGGCGGCTGGACGATGCCGGAGGTGTGCTGTCCCGCCGGTGCGCCCCGCTCGTGGCCGTCGGTGGTGGAGCGCCAGAAGTCGGGGCTCGGGAAGTAGGCGTCGTGCGGGACCGCGGGGCTGAACACGATGTGCGGCAGCCGTCCGTCGCCCCACTGGGCGCTCATCAGGTGTTCGAGTTCGCTCTGGGCACGGCGGGGCGAGAGGTGGCGTAGACCGAGCGCGATGAACGCGGAGTCCCAGGACCACTGGTGGGGGTAGAGCGAGCGGGAGGGGACGGTGAACCGGCCCTGCCAGTTGCGCAGCAGGACCCGTACGGCGGCGGCGCGCACCGCCGCGCGGGACGACGGCGAACCGTCGGTCGCGGGCGGGGCGCCGAGGGCGGCGAGGCTCATCGGGCGGCTCGCCGCAGGAAGGCCGGGATCGAGCGGACGGCTTCGACCGGGTCGCCGGTCAGCCGGCACTCGGCGGCCAGGTAACCGTCGTATCCGGCGGAGCGCAGCGCACCGAGCCAGGCGGGCCAGTCGAGGTGGCCGGCGCCGGGCTGGAAGCGGTTGGAGTCGGAGACCTGAGCGTGCCCGATGTACGGGGCGTACTCCAGAATGGCCGCGGCGGGGTCGGCCTCCTCGATGTTCATGTGGTACGCGTCGATGCCGATCCGGACGGAGTCCAGGCCGACTTCGCGGATCAGGTCGGCCGCCTGTTCCAGGCGGTTGACCATGTGGTCCTCGTAGCGGTTGAGCGGTTCCAGGAAGAGGGTGACTCCTTCGGCGCCGGCGTGCTCGCCCAGCTCGGTCAGCCCGGACAGCAGGATCTCGCGCTCCTCCTCCTCGCCGCGCGGCGGCTCGAAGGGCGGCAGGCGGCGGGAGAACATGCCGTAGCTGGCGGGGGTTTGGGCACCGAGGCCGCCCAACTCGCCGATGACGGTGAGCTGGGACTTCATCTGGTCGATGGCGTCGCGGCGCAGGTCGGCGTCGAAGGCGCCGAAGAAGTGCAGCATCTCGACGCACACGGTGGGCATGACGACGCCGTCGGCGAGCGCGCGGCGCAGTTCGGGCAGGCGCGACGCGAAGTGCAGGTCGCCCTTGGCGCGCAGTTCGACGGCGTCGTAGCCGACCTCCTGGGCGAACTCCCACTTCTGCTGGAGGGTTTCGCCGGGCAGGAGCTGTTCCTGGCAGGCCGTCTTGAGGATGTCGTGCGGCATGGAGGGGCTCCTCAGAATTCCAGGACAACCTGGAGGGCGTCGGCGGGGTGCTCGTCGAGAAGGACGTACGCGTCGGCGGCGTCCGCGGCCGGAACGACGTGGCTGACAAGGGACTTGACGTCCACTTCGCCGTCGGCGACCAGGCGCAGGAAGGTCCGCTGCAACCGTTCGACGTCCCATCGGCCAATCAACTGGGGCGGGACTCCGCCGATTTGGGAGCACACGATCTGGGCGCGGTTGTGGTGGAACTCGTCGCCGAGTCGCAGTCCGGCGCCGTCGCCCTGGTAGAAGCCGGAGGCGACGACGCGTCCGGCGACGGCGACCGAGCGCAGTGCCGTGTGCAGGGCGGGGTAGGCGCCGCTGATCTCGATGGCGACGTCCGCGCCGCGGCCCCCGGTGCGCTCACGGATGGTCTCGGCGACCGCGTCAGTGCGGGCGTTCAGGGTGTGGTGGGCGCCGTACTCGTGTGCCTTCGCGAGGCGGACGTCGAGGGCGTCGACGGCGGTGACCCGGGCGCCGTTGAGGCGGGCGAGACGGGTGGCGAGGAGGCCGATGACGCCCTGTCCGAAGACGGCGACGTCCTCGCCGAGGTGGATGTCGGCGGCGAGGACCGCGTTGTGGGCGATGGCGCCGACGCGGGCGAAGGCCCCGGCCAAGGGTTCGAGGCCGTCGGGCAGACCGTGGTGGCGCATGCGCTCCACGGGCACGATGCCCTCACTGCGGTGGCCCCAGATGCCCCAGACCAGCTGGCCGGGCTCGGGCACGCCGTCGGTTCCGGCGAGCTCCGGGGAGACCTCCGTGACCTCGCCCACTTCGCTGTAGCCCCAGCCCGCGACGGGGTACTCGATGCCGGCCGCCCCGTCGCGGAACAGGCGGGCCTCGGGGTCCCAGGTGCGGGTGAGGTAGGGGTTCGTACCTCGGTAGGCGGTCAGTTCGGTCCCGGCGGAGATGCCCGAGTACCGCGTGCGGACCCGTATGTGACCCGGCGGCAGAGGGCTTGTCTCGCAGGCGGCGACCTCCACTTGGCGGGGGCCGGTGAACTGAACGACGGATTCCACGGGGCAGCTCCGAACTACTTTCGCTTCATTGGCAGTCACCCGAAGGCGACTTATGGCGAAGGTATCCCAGACTTAAGTCTTGTCAACAGGCAAAAGTGATGCTGTGATGCGTCGAGTACGCACACAGCACCTGTACACGGCACCTGTTAGGACGGCACATGGCGAACTGGTTGCGGCGATCGAGGACGATCGCCGCGGGAGCTGCCGCGGCGCTTGCCGCCTCGCTCCTCGGAGGGTGCGCCGCGCAGAGTTCCGGCGCCCACGACCGCAGCATCACCGTGTGGTCGCTGGAGAACCTCGCGCCCCGCATGGCGGCGACCAAGAAGATCGTCGCCAGGTTCGAGGCGTCCTCGGGGATCCACGTCAAACTCGTGGGAGTGGACGAGAACCAGTTGCCCCAACTGATCATGTCCGCCGCCGCGGCAGGCGACCTCCCCGACGTGATCGGCGGCGTCTCGCTGGCCTCGACGTGGCAGATGTACACCAACGGTCTGCTCAACACGAAGGCCACCGCCCAGGTCGTCGATGCCCTGGGCAAGGGCACGTTCAACAGCAACGCGCTGCGCCTGACCAACGACGACGGCAAGCAGATCGCGGTGCCGAGCGACTCCTGGATGCAGATCGTCGCCTACCGCAAGGACCTCTTCGCGAAGAAGGGCCTGTCGGCGCCCGATTCGTACGGCGCCCTGCTGAAGGCGGCCAGGACGCTCGACAAGGGCGATATGAGCGGCATGTCGCTCGCGAGCGACCCCAACGACGTCTTCACCCAGCAGAGCTTCGAGGACATCGCCCTCGCCGGCGGCTGCCAACTCGTCGACGACACCGGCAAGGTGACGCTGAACAGCAAGTCCTGCGAGCGCGCCTTCGCCACCTACGGCAAGCTGTCCGGCACCTACGGACCGGCCGGCACCCAGACCGTGGACACCACCCGCGACACCTACTTCGCGGGCCGCTCGGGCATGGTCGTCTGGTCCTCCATGCTGCTGGACGAACTCGCCGGACTGCGCTCGGACGCGGAACCGAGCTGCGACGCCTGCAAGGACGACACGGGCTGGCTGTCGAAGAACAGCGGCATCGTCACGGACCTGGGCGACGGCAGCGGCAAGGACTCCGCCCAGTTCGGCGAGGTGTCCTCCTGGACCATCACCCGCGACGCGGAGACCGGGGCCTCGAAGAAGTTCGTCGACTACCTGATGAGCGGCGGCTACCAGGACTGGTTCGGCATGGCCCCCGAGGGCAAGATCCCCGTCCGCGAGGGCACCGCCGACGACCCGCAGAAGTACCGCACTGCGTGGATGCACAGCAAGATCGGCGTGGACCACCGGGTGGCCTTCGACAAGGCGTACCCCAAGTCGCTGCTGAACCAACTAGCCGACGGCGTCAGCAACATGAAGCGCTGGGGCATCGAACAGGGCCAGGGAGCCCTCGTCGGCGCCACCAACGGTGAACTGCCCGTCGCCAAGGCCGCCGCCGACCTCGCCGCCGGCCAGGTCTCCGCCGACCAGGCCGTGCAAGAGGCGTACGACGAGGTCGACTCCCTCAGCAAGTCCCTCCGGTGACCAGGCCCCGACGCCCGCACCACCCCCACGAACGGCACCCGCACACACGCACCACCAGCGACAGAGGAACTCCATGAGCACCGACGCGGGCGCGACGAGGCGCCGCCAACTCACCCTTTCCCAACGGCAGAACAGGGCCGGACTCGGCTTCGTCTCCCCCACCCTGCTCATCGTGGTGGTCGCGGTCGTCCTGCCCATCGCCTGGACCGTCCTGCTCGCCTTCCAGCACGCCAAGCTCGTCGACATCCAGGGCATGAGCTTCCTCGGCCACTGGAGCCTGGACAACTTCGACGCGGTCTTCACCTCGCCCGGCTTCTGGCAGTCGCTGTGGACGACCCTCGCCTACACGGTCGGCGGCACCGCGGGCTCCATCCTGCTCGGCCTGACAGCGGCGCTCGCCCTGCGGCGCCCCTTCCGGGGCCGGGCGGTCCTGCGCGGCGCGATGCTGCTGCCCTACGTGGCCCCGGTCGTCGCGGTCGCCTTCGTCTGGGAGGTCGCCCTCAGCCCGCAGTACGGCATCGTGAACGCGTGGGGCACCAAGTTCCTCGGCTGGGACCGGCCCATCGCGTTCCTGACCGCCCGCTCCTACGAACTCCCGGGCGTCCACTGGCACATCCCGCTCGCGCTGTTCACCGTCATCGCCTTCGAGACGTGGCGCTACTTCCCGTTCGCCTTCCTCTTCCTGCTCGCCCGGCTGCAAGCGGTGCCGGACGGCCTGGAGGAAGCGGCCGTCGTGGACGGCGCCACCCCCACGCAGCGGTTCCGCCACATCCTGCTCCCCCAACTAATGCCGGTCATCGCCCTGTTGTCGGTGCTGCGCTTCATCATGACGTTCAACAAGTTCGACGACGTGTACCTGTTGACCGGCGGCGGATCGGGCACGGACGTCGTCGCGGTACGCGTGTACGACTTCCTCACCGCCCGCTACGACATCGGCGCCGCCGCCGCGCAGGCCCTGGTCCTCGCCGTCATCCTCATGGCGCTGCTCGGTGTGTATTTCGCGTTCTTCGCGAAGAAGGTGCAGGAGGAAGCCTGATGCCCAGCCGCGCCCACGTCGAGGAACGCACCTTCGCGATCCTGCGGTGGGTGGTGATCGCCTTCCTGGCCGTCATCACCATCGTGCCCTTCTACTACATGCTCCTGCTGTCGGTGAAGCCGATCGACCAGCTCATCGTCGACCCGTCCAAGCTCTGGGTGTCCCTGTCCGACATCACCCTGGACACCTACCGGCAGGTGCTGAAGCCGACCTCCGCCGGCGGCCAGGGCTTCCTGCGCATGCTCGGCAACTCGGCCGTCGTCGCGCTCGTCACGATCGCCCTGACGCTGCTGGTCTCCGTACCCGGCGCCTACGCCGTCGCCCGCCTGAAGTTCTTCGGACACCGGCAGATCAGCGCCCTGTTCCTCGCGGTCTACCTCTTCCCCGCCACCCTGCTCGCCGTCCCCCTCTTCGTCATCTTCGCGAAGATCGGCCTGCAGGGAAGCCTGGTCGGCCTGGCCGTCGTCTACATCGCGCAGACGGTCCCGGTCTCCATCTACATGCTGAAGAACTACTTCGTCACGATCCCGTACAGCATCGAGGAGGCCGCGGCCCTCGACGGCTGCGGCAGACTGCGCACCCTGCGCTCGGTGGTGCTGCCCTTGGCCGCGCCCTCCCTCATGGCGACCGGTCTGTACGTGTTCATGATCGCCTGGAACGAGTTCCTGTTCGCCCTGCTCTTCCTCGCGGCGAACCCCGACAAGTGGACGGTGTCGCTGGGACTTCAGCAGCTCGCCGGGGGCATCGAGACCCCCAAGACCGTTCTCATGGCCGGGTCGGTGGTCCTGACCGTCCCCGTGGTAATTCTGTTCTACGCAGCCGAGCGTCTCCTCACCGAGGGGCTCACCAGCGGCGCCGACAAGAGCTGAGGGGATCCTCCGATCGTGACATCGCAGAGCAGCGCGGGCCACCTCTTGCACCTGATCCGCAGCGGAAAGGCGAACACCCGCGCTGCACTGCAGCAGTTGACCGGTCTGTCGCGGTCGACGGTGGGGCACCGCCTGGACCAGCTCACGGGCGCGGGCTGGATCCACGAGGCCGGCTGGCAGGCCTCCACGGGCGGACGCCCCTCCACTCGGCTGGAGTTCGCCCATCGGCACGCCCTCGTCCTCACCGCCGACCTGGAGATCAGCCACTTCCAGATCGCGCTGACGGACCTTCAGGGAAACATCGTCGCCGAGCGCGTGGACCGGCAACTGCTCGCCGACGGCCCCGAGGCAACCCTCGACCACCTGGCCGTCCGCTTCGCGGCACTGCTGCGGGACACCGAGACCCCGCTGGAGAAGATCTGCGGCATCGGTCTCGCCGTCCCCGGCCCCGTCGACTGGGAGACCGGCCGCGTCGTGCTGCCGCCGATCATGCCCGGCTGGGACGGCTACCCCATCGCCGAACGTCTCAGACAGTCCCTCGCCGCACACGCCGGCGCACTCAGCCTGGAGGTGCCCGTCCTCGTCGACAACGACGCCCACCTCATGGCCTACGGCGAACAACGCCAACACCACCCCGATTCGGGCGCGTTCGTCCTCGTCAAGGTGTCCACCGGCATCGGCGCCGGAGTCATCATCGACGGCAGGGTCTACCGCGGCACCGACGGCGGAGCCGGCGACATCGGACACATCCGCCTGCACGACCGGCCCGACGCCCTCTGCATGTGCGGCTCCCACGGCTGCCTCGGCGCCGTCGCCAGCGGACGCGCCGTGGCGGCACAACTGTCCGAACTGGGCCTCACCGCCGAGTCCAGCGGCGACGTGCGCACCCTCCTCGCCAAGGGCCAGCCCGACGCCCTGCGGCTCTCCCGCCTGGCCGGCCGGCGCTGCGGCGAGGTGCTGGTCACCGTCATCACCCTGCTCAACCCCGGCGTCCTCGTGCTCGCCGGAGACCTCGCCGAGGACCAGTTCCTCACCGGCGTCCGCGAACTCCTCTACCAGCGCGCCCTGCCCCGCTCCACCCGCGGACTCCAGGTCGTCACCTCACGGCTCGGCGACCGCGCCGGACTGGTCGGGGCGGGGCTGACCGTGGTCGAGCACCTCTACGCGCCGGACCGCGCCGACGCCCGCCTCCGCGACAGCGCCTGAAGCCCACGGCGCGCTCAACTCGGCCCACGCAAAGCATCTTTGGAGCACCAACGTGAGCAACACCCCGGTAGCCGTCGGCCTGATAGGGGCCGGCCCGTGGGCCCGCACCATGCACGCGCGCATGCTGGCCGCCGGCCCCGAGACCACACTGACCTCCGTATGGGCCCGGCGCCCCGAGGCGGCGGCCGAGGTCGCTGCGGCGCACGGAGCCGTCCCCGCGGCCTCCTTCGACGAACTCCTCGACACCTGCGAGGCCGTCGCCTTCGCCGTCCCGCCCGCGGTCCAGGCCCACCTCGCACCCCTCGCCGCCCGCGCGGGCAAGGCCCTCCTGCTGGAGAAGCCGCTGGGCCCCGACCTCGCCGCGGCCCGCGCGGTCGCCGAGGCCGTCGCAGAGGCGGGTGTCGTCTCACGGATGGTGCTGACCAAGCGCTACCACCCCAGGACACGCGAATTCCTCGCCCAGGCACGCGAGTTGAACGTCACCGGGGCACGGTCCTGCTACCTGCACGGGGCGTTCCTCGGCGGCGAACAGGCAACGGCCTGGCGCCTGGAACACGGCGCCCTCCTCGACCTCGGCCCGCACCTCCTGGACCTGCTGGACAGCGCCGTCGGCCCCATCGCCTCGGTGCACGCCACCGGCGACCCGCGCCGGTGGACCGAGTTGACCTGCGAACACGTCAACGGCGCTGTCAGCCAGGCATCGTTGTCGGGCTCGGTGCGCCTGCCGCGGGCACGCACCCGCATCGAGCTGTTCGGCGACTTCGACGAACTCGTCTACGACACCGCCGAGATCGACCACGAGGAGTGCTGGCCGGTCCTGCGCCGCGAGTTCGCCGCGGCGGTACGCAACCAGGAGCCCGACCCCGGCGCCCCGAACCCCCCACTGGACGCGGCCCACGGCCTGCGCCTGCAGGAACTGCTCAGCCGGGCGCAGAGGGGGAAGTGAGCGGCTGCTCCGCCTCGCGGGGGACGGGGTCGCAGGCGCGGGGCGACGAGAGCCGGCATGCCCGCGCCGCACGAGCGCCCCGCCCTCGTCCACACTCCCCCCGGCCACGCCCGGGCGCGGTCATGCGTGAAGCGTCACGCACTCCCGCAGAAGGGGTTCCAGCCGAAGCTGTCCGTCCTCCCTGTCGAAGACCTGGAGGACGTCGAGACAGGAGATCGCCCACCGGGCCTCTCCCTCGTTCTCCAGACCGGCCACGGCCACCGCCACGGCCGTCACTGCGCTCTCCAGGTCGAACGGGTCCGCCTTGAACTCGGCGGCGAGCGCCTGATAACCCGCGGCGAGCAGGGGGTCCGCGAACACCCCCGTCGCCTCGGCGAAAGCACGAGCCTCGACCCGGTCCATGCGGACACCGGCCAGACGCCGGAGCGCCTCGTCGGGGTCGCCCAGTTCGCCGTGCAGGCGGTGGGCCCGGTCGACCAGAAGAGGCCAGCCGCCGGTCAGTTCGTGGAGCCGGTCGAGGCGATCCTCCGTGTGGAACATCTCCACGCGCTGCGCCCAGCCCCGCAGCCCGTTCCGGTCGTGGCGGCGCAGCACGACGGGCGCCGCCGTGGTGGGCTCGGTGCCCGTCAACAGGCTTCGCCAGAGCGCCAGTTGGTTGGGGTCGGTGACGAGGACGACGGCGCGGGTCACTCCCGGGGTGGCGGGCAGCAGTACCTCGGCCTGGTCGACGGCGTCCCGGCATGCCTCGGGACGTGCCGGGTAGTTGGCGAAGTCGCTGATGACGACGCGTCGTTCCCGGGGCTTTCCGCCCATCAGCTCCTGCCGGTAGACCCGGGCGTTGCCGACGGGCGGCAGCTTCCAGTCCGCGATGCGGCCCGCGACCCTGCGGAGAGTGTCACCGACGTCCCTCACCCCGGTCGCGGTAGTACCGAGGACGACCCGCGTCTGGTTGGACCGCTCGCCGAGCAGGTCGTCGAGCTGGGTGATGGTGAGCGGGGCGGGCCTGCCGTCGGGCAGTTCGGGACGGCCCTCCAGCACCTTGCTCTCCTGGAGTTCACAGTCCTGTTCGGCCCTGAGCAGCCGGGCTTCCACCTCGTGGGAGCTGCCGATCATCCGCAGGGCGCTCGGGCCGCGCAGGTGCCAGCCGAGGCCGTCGTGGTTGGGCGCCAGGATGCCGAGTCCGACCATCTCGGAGAGGTAGGCACGGAACCCCTCCGTGTCGAGCTGCTCGAAGCCCGTGCGCCAGTACGTCTCGCACTCCTCGCGCAGTTCGGTGTCGCTCAGCCGCACCTCCAGGCCACGCTGACGGGCGTGGTAGGCAAGCACGTTGGCGATCACGTCGTAGCGGTGGTCGAGGCTCAGCGTGTCCTTGAAGGCCGCCGAAATGCTGTCCCGGAGGTCGGTGTCGGACTCCACGACCTCGATGTCGGCGAGCTCCACCGCGTACAGCGGTCCCTTCGGTCCTTCAGGCCCGCGCCGTGCCCGCTTGCGGTGCATCACCTCGACCAGCCGGTGGCCGAACATCTGCAGCAGGAAGGGCTGGTACGAGCAATACCCGAGCACCCTGTTGACGAGGTCCAGGTCCAGGAACTCGAAACCGAGGGCACGCATGGGCTCGACCAGAAGCTCCGCGGCGAACTGCGGGGCGAGCGGGCCGATCACCTTGGGGGTCTGCGCGAGATGGCCGAACGGTCCGTTGCTGGCCAGTTTGGAGAACCGCTGCACCGAGTGCAGGCCGGCAAAGACGACCTTGGCCCGGTCCTTGGTGTTGTCCCCGAGTCCCTTGAGTTTCTTGGTCTGGTTGAACCGGGGAGCGTCCGCCTCGAAGAACTGGTCGCACTCGTCCAGCAGGATCAGCAGCCCTCGGCGCGAGTCCCCGTTGGTCCACGCCCGAATACCATCCCGCACCCTGTCGGAGATGTCCTTCACTGCCTTGCGGCTCTGCGGGGGACTCAGCACCTGCGCCTCGGTCAGCTTCCGGTCCAGGACGCTCCACAGGGTCTCCGGCCCGAGCGAACTGCCCTTGCCGATGTTCTCCTGGTCGAGGTTCACGTAGACCGACAGGTAGTAGCCGGGGCGCTGCTCCATGAACTTGTCCCCGGCGTCGGCCAGCAGCGCCGACTTGCCGAGGCCGCGACCGCCGAAGATGACCTGGGTGCCGCGCGGGTCGAGGATGCTCTTGCGCTCGGCATCACGCCCGTAGAACATCTCCCCGCCGATCCGGCCCCGCTTCTCCCTGATGTACGGGTTGACGCCTGAGAACGGCAGCAGGGTCTGGGTGGCGATGCTGATCTGGCGGTTGCCGTGCGCCGCGAGGTAGGCGAGGGCCGCATCGTCCACCACCAGCAGGGGCTGTGACAACCGGCCGGATCCGACGGCGAGTTCGACGCGGGCCTCACGGCTCAGCGTGCCGAAGTAGAGGACGACGAGTCCCGTTCCACTGGTGTCGCGCTCCGCCCAGCTCATGACGACCTTCGCGGGCGGCCGGCCCCAGACCATCATGACCCGCAGGTTGCCGCCCTGTTCGAGTATCTGCGAACCGAAGGCGGGTGCTTTGGCCCGGCCGTTGATCGCCACGTCGGTCGCCTCGAAGAGCCGGTACTCGCGCCTGTGCTGGGACCGATCGTCGAGCTGCCGTGCGCTCTTGGCGTCGTAGCCGAGCAGCTTCAGAAGCGGCGGCACTCGCCGCGTGTAGGCCACGTGGAGCCTGTCCTTCGGCTCGGTCGCCCCCATGAGCCGCCACTCGTCGAGAGCGTCGGCGGCCAGGGCCGCTTCGTCGGTGGACAGTGCGCTGTAGTCCAGCACCGGAATGGCCGGATGCGTTCCGCAGGAGCGGACGAGGTCCACGAGGTTGCGGTCGATCCCTCCGCGCAAGCCGTCGGACACCGCCGGGAAGAACTCGGCCAGGTGCGACTCGCCGTTCTCGATCTCGGGAACGTCCTCGCCGATCTCCAGGAAGTAGACGAGGTCTGCTGCGGTGGCCAGGTCGTTCGTCTCCAGGCGACGCACCACCTGGGCGCGCTGGTCCGCGGTGGTCTCCAGGACGTCGAGCCTGGCGCGGATCCGGTCGGCAGCCTCTTCCCGGAAGGCGGGCAGGCTGCTGCGCACGGTGTCGAGGCCACGCCGTACGGCGACCAGGTCGTGCGTGTCGGTTCCCTCGAGCCGCGCGTGCGCGTCCGCCAGCAGCTCCTGGAGACGCAGGTCCTGGTCGTCGGTCACTGCTCCGTCGGCCTGGGCCCGGTGCAGGTCGGTGACGAGTTCCTTGTGCTCCTTGCCCAACTTCGCACGCCGGCCCGCCTCTTGCTCCTCGATCTCGGCGAGCGCGGGCGGCTGGAACTCCCCGGCCCGCGATGCAGGCAGCACCCCCCGCTCGGCCAGCTCGATGATGGTGCGTACCGCGGTGAAGGCGTCGTGGGCCCGTCGCTCGGTGACGGCGTCCTGCCAGGTTTTCTCGACCGCGGTGAGGAGATCGTCGAGGGACAGTTGGTCGTGCTCCGTGTCGCGGACCTTGAGCAGTTCCGCGTCCAACACGGTCTCGGGGACGAGCGAGCCGCCCAGCCGCATGGGCGCCGCGTCACCGGTCAGCAGGGCGAACAGCTCCTCCATCGAGGCTCGGGCTGCCCACCCCGTGGCGGCGGCCAGCCCCTCCGAACGCCGCGCGATCTCGTCCAGTTCACTCAGAACGCTGTGCCTGCCCTCCAGGAGGGACTGACGCAGGGCGGAGATCTCCTTGACCGCCCGGTTGCGGTCGGAACGGTCGCCCCGGTGCGTGCCGTCGACAACGAGACACCACTCTTTGGCAAGTCCGACCACACGCTCCACGAGGTGCACCAGATCTTGCCGGCCCGCGCCCTGAAGCGGTTTCCCGCTGGGCGAACGGTACTTGCGGTCCATGCGGTCGATCTCGTTGTTGACCTCGGCCAGCTTGGACAGGCGTTCCGCCTGCTCGCGGACGTGCTGGACGGCTGCCCGGTCGTCGTTGACCACCGTGGTCAGCAGCGAGCCGAGCATGCCGCCCTCGGGCGCCAGCCAGCGCTTCGCGATCTCGGTCGCCCGCGCGAACCGCAGCCTCTGCGGTGCCAGCAGTCCGCCGCACTGGTCACGCAACTCGCCCATCCGTGCGTCGCGTTCGGCGTCGTTGGCGATGACGACCAGCGGCGAGGCGATCAGAGCCCCGCTGAGGGCGCGGTCGGCAACGTTCGTCGCCGCCTCGCCGAGCCCGTCGGGCAGGCGGGGCACCAGCGCCTTGAGCTGCGCGCCGGCCAGGTGGTCGCCGGTGATCAACGCAGTGCGCAACAGGGCTGGTAGCAGGAGGAGTTCGCAGCCTTCCGCGTCGCAGCCCGCGTAACTGCCGTAGCTCTCCAAGAGGTCCGTGGTCAGCCGGGCGCCCTGGCTGTCCCCCGAGCTGAGCAATGCGGCGGCACCGGCGAGCCGGAGCGCCGTCGTGTACGCCTCGGGATGACCGGCCGCGCGCGCCACCCGGTGGGCGAGCCCGAAGCGGCGCTGCACGATGAGGCCGGCGAGAGCCCGCTCGGCCACTGCCTCCACCGCGGTCTCGACGGAGGTCTCGACGGCGGCATCCTCGGCACCGTCCCCGTCCGTCGACTCAGTGTCCGCGCCGGCGGAAGGCTCCTGGTCGGAGGCGCCTTCGCGAGCCTCGTCGCGGGCCTCTTCGGGAGCCGGGGGCACCGGTGGCTCTCCGGGCGGGTCCGCGGATACGGCAACGGAGTTGGTCTTCGGTGCCCGTGCCTTCTCCGCGGGCACCGCGAGGTGTTCCCCGGCGGTCTCGCTCGGTGCGGAGGCGGGCGGTTGGGACGGTTCGGGCGCCGTGGCTTCCTGTACGGAGACGGGGTCGGCCAGGGGCTTCGGCGGGTGAGCGGCGACAAGGGCGTCCGCAGCGTCCGGCTCTGCCGCCTCGGCCGGCGGGGTTCCGTTCTCGGGTTCACCGGTCGTCGTCACGTGCGCGTGTTCGGTGGCCGCTGTCCCTGCCTTCGCGTCCGCGTCCGCGTCTGCGTCCGCAGCCGCGCCGTCTTCGTGCTCCGGCTGCGCGAACGAAAGATCGGAGGCGATGACGGCCGCCATGGCGCAGGCGGGCAGTACGCGGACGACCTGCTCCTGGAGCAGGAGGACCTCCGCCGCGGTGTCCGCCTGCCGTCCCAGGCGAACGATCCGGGCCAGCGCGGTGAGGGCGGCGCTCTCCTCCCGTTGCTCCTGCCCCCACACCGGCGTCTGCAGAAGACGACGCGCGGTTTCCCGTGCGGCCTCGGCGGCTGACGCGGCGGTGCTGCCGGACCTGCATACGACGTCCAGCAGTTCGCGCAGTGTCTCCCGCGCCGAAGCGTCGCGTTCGCGCGTCTCCCGGTGCGCGTCCGCAGCCTGCTTCATGTCCTCCAGGCGGCTGGGCACCCCTTTGATCCCGGCTGCGCCGAACGTCGCCTCGGCACGCTCGAAGACGGTGCCCAGGACGGTCAGCCGGGTCAGGTCCTCGTCCGCCGGCGGGCCGCCGGCCTCGACCGCGGCCGACACCTTCTCAGCGGCTTGCCGAGCCCTGTCGAGAGCCGCCTCGACCTCTCGGCAGACCTCGTCGAGCCCCTGCTCCGCCACCTCGGCAGCTTCTGATGTCACGTCGGGAGAAACGGACTTGGGCCCCTCGGGCGCAGTGCCCTCCGGCTCCGATGCCGGCTCGCCGGACCTGCCGGGCTCGAAGTCCGGGTATGCCGCCGTGACCCCCTTCGCCAGGTCACCGACAAGGGTGAAGCGCGCCTTCTCCTCCTCGTCGGCGCTCCCGGCGAACCAGTCCTGATCCGCGGCCCAGGCGAGAACGCGGGCATCTCCCACGGAAGCGTTGCACCAGGCGAAGACCGTGGCCCTGACCAGCGGCGCCCCCCACCGGGACACCGGGTCGGAAGTCTTTTCCCCCTCCGAGGTCCATACGTGCTGGACGAGCTGGCCCATCACGTTCTGGGTGAGTGTTCTGACCGCGTAGGTGCACGCGTTCTGCCGTGCCTCGCGCTGCAGTCTGCCCAGAACGTCCGCGCACAGGGACTTGCTCGCCCGGCGGGGGGCCGCGATACGGATTCCCAGACCGTTGAGGAGCTGCTGCCGGCCTTTGGGGGAAAGGGAGTTGAACGCCAGCTCCACCGCCGTGACCGGAAGGTCGTTCAGGGCGGTGACGGCCGGCGGAGTCAAGGCTTCCAGCGCGTCCGCAAGGGGTTCGAGCTCCTCGGCCGAGACATTCGACGGGGACAACGGTGGCCCCGTTACGACGTGGTAGCGGTCTCGCATCTACACGTACTCCGTTTCTTTGCCAACTCGAAGACAGGTTTTTTTGTTGCCGTGGAACGGCCGATGCGCGACTCAGTGGGGTGTGCGGAGTCGGCCGGTACGTGGAATCGGGGTCCCACAACCCCGGGCGAACGTCTCAGTGACCGCGGGTGTGTTCAGTGACGAACGTGTATCCGTAGGGCAGTTCCCAGCCGTCCGCCTTGCCGAGGCGACGGCAGTACTCGCGGAAGGCAACTCGCTGCACCTGGCTGGGAAAACACCCCGGCCGCAACCGGCGCAGATGACCGGGGACGAACTGGATGCCGCGCAGCTCGCCGCCCCCGTCCGTTCCGCCCCAGGGCCGGATCACCCGGCGCTGGACCGGGCGATAGCCGAGCAGCGGAATGATCTGCTGCCCGTCACGGGCCGGGTGGTGCGGCCGGCCCCAGGCGTCACGGCTGCCGAGGACCGGTTCGAGGAAGCGTTCCGCGAACAGCTCCGCGACGGCCGATTCGAGAGCCGCGGTCTGCGCCGGGATCGGCCGGTGCCCGTAGGCCGCGGTGGGCAGGGCCGCCCGGTCCATCAGTGCATGGCCGTCGGGTGTGAGCAGCCCGCAGCGCCGCACCGTGCGCACGACCAGCTGCCGCGGGCCGAGTCCGGCCGCGCTGTCGCCATGACGGTCGCTGCCCGGAACATCCTCTCGGGTCAGTACGCGCGGGTCGTAGCAGTGACCGGTCTCGCGGTCGCCGAACAGGACGCGTTCGCGCAGTCTCGTGGTGCCCATGTGGATCGTGGAACTGCCCGGTCGCCGCCGGACCTCGACCATCAGGCCGGGGAAGAAGTCCTCCGGCCAGAGAATCCCGGTCAGCCGCGCGAGGTCGTCCGAGAGTTCCACGGTCACGTCCTGCACGCCCTCCTTGTCCTCCAACTCCTGACCAGCGTGGTCGAGTTCGAGGCGCAGAAGGGAACACCGATCGTGCGATCGGCGAAGGTCGCGCACGACGTCCGGGTGCACGGGGAACCAGCCCCCGATGAGATGAGCGAGCCGCAGGGGCGCCCGCCAGACGACGTCATTCTCGTCGTTGCGCACGAGTTCGCCCGAGCCGAGGGAGGAGTCGTCGGCCAGGGGCAGATCGAGGGGCTCGGCGTCCGAGGTGGGTTCAGGTGCGGGGTCGGGCTCCGGGGCGGGCTCGGCGCGAGGCTCCGGCTCCGGTGTCGCGGGGAGCGTGGAGGCCCAGCCGCGCCCGGCCGGGACCAACGGATCTCCGGGAGGTTCTGCGTCCCCGGGGTGGTGGGACCGCCAGATGCCGCCGCCCTCGAAGGCGTCGTCAAGGGTGACCCGACAGCCGTTCTCGAAGCGGCCCTGGTCGCTGTCCCCCTGGACGACATCGGTCAGCGCCAGGTTTGCCCGGCACACCGCGGTGGCGTAGTCGAGCCCGGTCAGCAGGTCCGCCGCCTCGGTGACGGCGCGCAGCCTCGGCCCGATCGCCGTGTACACGGTGTGCGAAGTGGTGTGCGCATAGCGCCGCTTCCCCGGGAGCGCCGCGTGTTCCACCGCTGCCGCAAGGGACTTGAGGTCGTCTCCGCCCAACGGCCCGGTGTCCCGCCAGCACTCGGCCAGGGAGTCCCTGGTCATGGCGTACGAGCCCCACATACGGAGCTCGTCACTGGAACTGAGGATTCCGTGAACGGTGTCGAAGAGGCCGGACAGGCCGGCGCGCAATGCGTCGTCACCTGTGCCGCCGACGAGTTCGGCGAGGGAGACGGGAACGAAGGGGCTCAGCAGCTGTTCCCTTGCGGTGCCCAGCAGATGCTCCGTGTACGACGCCAGTTCGTCACGCCGGGCAGCCTCGGCAGAGGAGTAGCAGACGTCGACCAGAAGATGTCCGTCCGCGTTGATCCAGCGCCGCCGTGTACGCAGGCGGTGAAGCTGTATGGGAGTGAGGCTCAGGGCCGGTCCGAAGGCGTCGAAGTCCGGCACCAGCAGTTCCCTGCGCCGCGGTTCGGTCGCGTGACCCGGTTCGCCCGGACCCTCCGCACCCGCGGGCGCGCCCGACACCCACGGCGGAACGTCGCCGTGCGGGCTCAACTCCGGGTGGGCGCCCTCTCGGTAGACGATCTCGGCGAAGAGCGGATCCGAGCCGGTGGTGACGCAGACCATCGAGCCGACCGGCAGCACCGGAGCGCATTCGCCGAAGGTGATCACCGGGAAGTCCTCGGGGCGCAGCGGGCTCGCTCCGTAGCCCTCGCCCCCGAGGTCGTAACCGAAGTACACGGCGTTGAAGGCGACCGCGGTGTGCACGGGTACTCGACGGGCCGCCACGACGGCTTCGAGGTAGCTGCGCAACCGTTGTCGTTCGCGCTCGGGAACTGACCGGTAACCCGCCGCCATGGCGGGAGTCAGCAGCGCTTCCTCCCCATACGGATCGGGCACCTCCGCTTCATCGCGCGTGCTGCCCGTCCCCGTTTCATCAGGGTCTCCACCCATGACACCTCCGCCCCACCCCGAGCCCGCCCCCGGCTCTTCCGCGATGGGCTCGCAGAATATGCCCACACCTGGCGCCGCTGTGGTGCTTTCTTCACTTTGCAGTGGCCGACGCAGGCACAGTCTGCGCGAGCCCGTTCCGCCGATGACCGCCTCCGCGTTCACAGGCAGACTCACTCGGTGGCCGCTGCAACTTCCGGACCGCCCGGTGTCGGTGGCACGGTCTAGGATTTCTTCCGGGGAATTCAGCAGGGGTTGCCCGAGTCGCACCAGCAGGCTTGCGACCGGCGTTCACGCACATGAGCCGAGACGGGGCAGGAGTCGCATGGAGGATGGCCGGTGGACGACGGTCACCGAGTCCGAGTTCGAGCACGAGCGCCGCGGTCTTGAGGCGATCCGCAGGCTCCTGCCGAACGAGGAACCCTGGCGCGCCTGGTCGAACTTCACCTTCACCGCGAACAGTGGGCACGTCCGCGAGATCGACCTCATGGTCACCGCGCCGGCCGGTGTGTTCCTGGTCGAACTGAAGGACTGGCACGGCTCGGTGAGCGGCGGCGGCAACAGCTGGGTGCAGACGACGCCGGGCGGCTCGCAGCGCCGGCACGGCAATCCGCTGCACCTCACCAATCAGAAGGCCAAGGAACTGGCCGGCCTGATCGGGAACGTCGTGGGCCGTGGCCCCGGGCGGCCGAGGATCTGGGTGGGCGAGGCGGTCTGCTTCACCGACGACAAGTTCCGGGTGAATCTGACGGGCGCCGACCTGAACGGCGTCTTCACGATCAAGGAGCTGGTGAAGATGCTCGCCGCTCCGCCGCAGGACGCCCGGGGGCAGGTGACCGCCGCGGTCTCGCGTCAGGTCGACTCGGCCCTCAAGAAGCTCGGCATCGCGTCCGTCCGCCGTCAGCACGAGGTGGGTTCGTACCTCCTGGAGACGAAGTCGTTCGACTCCGGACCCACGTGGGCCGACTACCTGGGACGTCACACCCAGCTGCACGACCTGGCACGGGTGCGGGTCTTCCTCAGCGAGCGCGGCGCCTCGGACACCGATCGCGCCTCAGTGGAGAAGGCCGCGGCGCGCGAGGCCACGGTGCTCAGCCGGTTCCGGCACCCGGGTGTCGTCCAGCTGAAGAGCTACCTGCCGTCGGGGCATCCCGCGGGTCCGACGATCCTCTTCGACTACCACCCGGAGACCCTCCGACTCGACGACTACCTGGTGGAGCACGGTGAGCGCCTCGGCCTGCCGGGCCGGCTCGCCCTGGTTCGCCAGCTCGCCGAGACACTCCGTTCCGCGCACTCCAACCGGCTCCATCACCGCACGCTGTCGGCGCACGCGGTGCATGTGATCCCGCGCAACCGCGGTCCGCGCGGGCGCGAACTGGGCGAGGAGGAGCGCTGGTTGAGCCCCCGGCTGCAGATCGCGGACTGGCAGATCGCCTCCGGTTACAGCGCCAGCCAGGGCAAGCCGCTGACCCTGGCCACCTCCCATGTGTCCGGTCTGCACGTCTCCCAGCAGGCCGACCCGTATCTGGCGCCCGAGCTGCGGATCCCGAAGGCGGACCCGGTCCGGCTCGACGTGTACGGGCTCGGCGTCCTCACGTATCTCCTGGTCACCGGGCAGGCGCCGGGTGCGACCCAGAGCGAGGTCATGTCCCGCCTGGAGGCGGGTGAGACGCTCGCCCCGAGCGCGCTGGTGGACGGCCTCGACCCCGACATCGACGACCTGGTGGAGGCGTCCACCGCGTACGAGCCGAACCGCCGCCTCTCCACGATCGACGACTTCATGGAGATGCTGGAATTCGTCGAAGAGGCGTTCCGGGAACAGGACTCGTCCTTCGAGGACGCCGCGCAGGGAGAGCAGGCAGCCGGCGCTACTTCGACCCCGGATGCCGACGGAAAGCGGACCGAGCCGGAGAAGGACCCGCTGGAGGCCGTCGCCGGTGACGTGTTCGCCGGACGCTGGGAGATCGTGCGCCGTCTCGGCACCGGCTCGACGTCGCGCGCGTTCCTGGTCCGTGACCTGGCAGGTGAGCCCCGCCGCAGCGGCAGCCTGCCGGTCGCGGTGCTCAAGGTCGCGCTCAGCGAGGCCAAGCACGTGGTGCTCGACCGGGAAGCCGATGTCCTGGCCCGGATCCACCGGGACTCCAGCATCATCGCGCTGTACGAGCGAGAGCCGCTGACCCTCGCGGGCCGCAGGGTGCTCGCCCTGGAGTACGTGGGCGACAGCCGCGCCCTGGACACGGAGAGCACGGGCAAGCCCGCACGCCGACGCGAGGACACCGTCGCCCGTCAGTTGCGGGACTACGGCCGGCTGCGCATGGACCAGCTGGAGACGTACGGGAAGTACCTGTTCGGCGCGGTGGAACACCTGGAGGCCGAGGGCATCTGGCACCGGGACCTGAAGCCGGACAACATCGCGATCCGGATCCGGCCCAACGGCACCCGCCAGCTCGTGATGATCGACTTCTCGCTCGCCGGCTATCCCGCGAAGGAGATCGAGGCGGGCACCGAGGGCTACCTCGACCCCTTCGTCGGGATCATCACCCGCGGTTCGTACGACGGCCACGCCGAGCGGTACGCGCTGGCTGTCACGCTGCACGAGATGGCTTCCCGCGAGCTGCCCCGCTGGGGCGACGGCTCGGTCACGCCCCGGCAGACCGACCCGAAGGACTGGCCCTACCCGCAGCTGGCCTCCGACGCCTTCGACGACCCTGTGCGGGACGGCCTGGTGGCCTTCTTCCGCAAGGCCCTGGCCCGGGACGTCAAGGACCGCTTCCCGGACCTGAAACCGATGGAGCGCGCCTGGAACGCGATCTTCCTGGACGCCCAGCGGACGACGGCGCCGAGCAGTTCCGGCCACGGCAACAAGCCGGTGGCGGTGGAAAGCACCGCGCCGCAGATCGGCCAGGGCGACGATGACGAGATCTCGGCCGAGGCGATCCGCGACGAGCAGGCGGAGCGCGCCGACCGTTCCACGCCGCTTTCGGTGGCGGGCCTGACCCTCGCCGCCCAGTCCCAGCTGTTCGACCTCGGACTGAACACCGTGGGGGACGTCCTCGACTACTCGGTGCGCAAGTTCCTGACCGCCCCAGGCATGGGCGCGCGCACCCGCACGGAGATCCAGAACCGGCAGAAGCAGTGGAACCTGCGGCTGGTCAAGGCGCCGGCGCCGACGAGCAAGGAGGCGCTCAAGGCCGCCCGCGAGGAGACCACCGAGCTGGAGCAGGCGGTCGCCGCATCAGCTCCGGCAGGCGACGGCAGTGTCCGCACGGAAGTGCTGCGCGCGCTGAGCTTGGATGCCCTCGCCTCCCGCCTGGTGCCGCGCCCCTCGGGTGGCAATGCCCGCTCGAACGCGAAGGAACGCGAGGCCGTCCGGCTCCTGCTCCGGCTTCCCGACGAGAACGGCGAACTGCCCGCCGGGTTGCCCTGGGTGCGGCAGACGGACGTCGCCAAGACCCTCGGCCTCACGGTGGGCCGCATCCCGCAGATCGTGAAGAAATCGCGCGAGCGCTGGTACAACGATCCCGCGCTGAGCCTGCTGAGCGACGAACTGGTCGACCTGGTCGCCGAGCGCGGCCGGGTCGTGCCGGTGCTCGAACTCGCCGACGCGCTGATCGGCCGGCGCGCCAGCCCGGCACGCAGCCGACTGCGCGACCGGCGAGCGCTGGCGCTGTCCCTGCTGCGCGCTCTGGTGGAGCGTGAACAGTTCCGGGAGCAGTACGAGCAGACTCCGCCGCGGTTCCGCTACTTCCACGCCCGGCTTCCCAAGGGTGCCGACCCGGTCCTCGGGCTGATCGCCATCGACGTCCGCGACGGAAAGGACGGAGCGGAAAGCGGGGACGGGGCCGACACCCCGAGCCTGCCCGCCCTCCAGGAGTACGCGCTCAAACTGGGCTTCGTGGCCGACGAGTTGGCAGGCGAGGAGTCCCTGCCCACAGCGAGCACGGTCCTCACCAGGCTGGCCGCGGTACGGAAACCGCCGGGGGCGTTCGGCTGGGACGAGCGGCGGACCGCCGAGATCGCGGTCGCCGCTTCCCCCGGCGCCGCGCTCACCCCCCGCCTGGAGATCTATCCGCGCGATCTGGACCTCGTACGCGCGCTGCGGATCACCCAGGCCGGTGTGGTCGCCGTGCAGCCGGGTGTCGAGGAGGAGCGCCAGCCGGGGCTCACCGTCGACGCCCTGCACAAGCGGGTCATGACCCGCTTCCCCGACCTCGGCGAGGACCCCCTCGTCCCGCGCGAACTGCCGGTCGGCAGCGCCCTGGTGCGGTTGCTGAAGCAGGCCGGCTTCGAGCTGAAGCTGGCGACCCGCTACGACAAGACCCTCCGACTCGTCCCGGACCGGCCCGCCGGGGAGTTCACCAGCGGTCTGACGTCCGCGAGTTGGGGTGTCGCGGCATCGGCGACGCGGCGGTCCGCGCCCACGCAGTACGACGCGGATGCGGCGCTCGCAGCGGCGGCGAAGGCCCACCAGCGGCTCAAGCACTCGGCCGGGCAGGACGGGTTCCGGGTCCTGACGGTGCCGAGCGGGAGCGCAGAGAGGGCGGTACGAAAGCTGGCCGGGCAACCGTACGGAGCGACTGCCGTCTCGCTCACCGCACTGTTCCTGGCCGAGTTGCACGGCGTGATCGCCGAGACTCCCAGGCCGACCTGGGAAACCGTCCTCAAGGCGGACGCCGCCGAACCGGGCACACGGTCCCACCAGCAGCTGCGGGTCCGCACGGACAAGGCGTGGGGGCGCGTCGAACCGCTCCTCCGCGAGCGCCTGGCGCAGGGCAGCGGTCCGCTGCTCCTCACCGACACGGCAGCCCTCGCCCGCTACGACGCGTTCGACCTCCTGGGCCGGCTCGCGGAGGCGTCCCGGCACGGCGGCAACCCGCTGTGGCTCCTCGTCGCCCAGTCCGACCCTGCGCGGGCGCCGCGCCTGGCCGGGCAGAGCGTTCCGTATCTGGCAGCGTTCGACGAGTGGATCGTCGTGCCGGACGCGTGGGTGGCGGGGCGGCATCTCGCGCCGGATGCTGCCTGACGTACGGCGGATCGTCCGCCTCCCAGCCTCTTTCGCTTCTCGTCCCTTCTCGCCTTTCAGCCACCCCTTCGGGAGCCGTCCGTGATCGACCGCAAGAGCCTCCTCAGCGACCTGCAGAAGCAGGTCAAGGCGGCAGAGAGCGACCTGGACGCCCAGGTCAAGGCTGTTCCCAAGGTCGGGGCGCAACTGCGAAGCGAATACGACCAGGCGAAGAAGCTGGGGCGCACGGCGGCGACCTGGAACTCCTGGCTCGGTGAGCGGGTCACGCAGGTCGCGGTCGCATGGGTGCTCGGCACGGTCTTCGTCCGGTTCAGCGAGGACAACCAGTTGATCGCGGAGCCGTACATCACGGCACCGGACGTGGCGGGGCGCGAGGTCGCCCAGGCGCGGTACGAGGACTACATGGCCAAGGACGAGGACCCGACGTATCGCGGGTGGCTGGAGACGGCGTTCGCGGAGTTGGGCGCCGGGCAGGCGGGGCGGCTGCTGTTCGACCGGAAGCACAACCCGCTGTACCAGATTCCGCTGTCGCACGACGGGGCGGGAGCGCTGCTGGCGTTCTGGCGGGAGCAGAGGTCGGCGGAGGCGGACGGGGAGGGCGCGGGTGGTGGGTCGGTGCTGGTGCACGACTTCACCGACCCGCTGAGCGAGGACGGCACGAAGGGGTGGGACACCCGGTTCCTGGGCGACCTGTACCAGGACCTGAGCGAGGCGGCGCGGAAGACATACGCACTGCTCCAAACCCCTGAATTCGTCGAGGAGTTCATCCTCGACCGGACGATGACGCCGGCGGTCCGGGAGTTCGGCTTCGAAGAGCTGAAGATGATCGACCCGACGTGCGGGTCGGGGCACTTTGTGCTGGGCGCTTTCCGGCGGCTGGTGCGGATGTGGGGCGAGGAACGGCCGGAAGTGGGCCCGTACGAGCGGGTGCGGGCGGCGCTGGAGTCAGTGCACGGGGTGGACCTGAACCCGTTCGCGGTGGCGGTGGCGCGGTTCCGGCTGCTCGTGGCGGCGATGGCGGCGAGCGGGATGCGGACGTTCGCGGCGGCGCGGGAGTACGAGTGGCCGATCCAGCTGGCGGTGGGCGACTCGCTCATCAAGGACCGGCAGTTGGAGCTGCAACTGGGGCTCGGGGAGGAGGGGGCTCCGGGTGACCCGCTGGCGGAGTTCTCGTACGCGACGGAGGACGTGCAGGAGTATCCGGGGATTTTGCAGCAGGGGCGGTATCACTTGGTGGTGGGGAATCCGCCGTACATCACTGTCAGGGACAAGAAGCTCAACCAGCTCTATCGGGAGCTGTACGACGCGTGCGCGGGAACGTACGGACTTTCTGTGCCGTTTGCTCAGCGGTTCTTCGAGCTCGCCAAGCGGGGTAGTACCGATGTCAAGAGCTACGGCATGGTCGGCCAGATCACGGCGAATTCCTTTATGAAACGGGAGTTCGGTACGAAGCTGATCGAAGACTATTTCGCACACAAGGTCGAATTGACAGAAGTTATCGACACGTCCGGAGCAATCATCCCGGAACATGGAACACCGACTGTGATTCTCATCGGGCGCCCAAGAGAGGGATCAAAACGACAGTCGACGATCCGGACGGTACGAAGCGTGCAAGGGGAGCCAACGGCACCACCAGAGGGCAAGGAAGAAGAAGGGCACGTCTGGAGCGCGATCGTCGACTTGATCGACCGACCGGGCAACGCGGGACCATGGGTATCAGTGGACGATTTGGAGCGCACTCGACACTTCGGGAAGCAGCCGTGGATCCTCACTGATGGCGGGTTGGAGCTAAATGAATCCATCGAGGCTTCGGCACCTAATCGCTTGCGGAGCACCCTGTCTCGGCCAATCGGGTTCGCCAGCTTCCCTGGCCAGGATGATGCATTCATCAGCACACCCGACGCTTTGCAGCGCAGGGGAATTTCTGGTTCCGTAGCACGCGACTTCGTCACCGGCTCAGTGGTGCGAGACTGGTCCGAGAATTGTATCGAGTCTGCAATCACCCCGTACGCCGCAGACTTGAAGCCCCTGCCGTGGGACGAACACACTCCATGGGGGCGAGTCTTGTGGCCGCTGCGATCACAACTGAAATCAACGAAGGACTTCGACGGCACTTCTCATGCCGACTCAGGAAAGGAGTGGTGGGCATGGTATCGATGGGTTCCTCAGCGATATTCCACTCCTTTGTCGTTGACGTTCGCCTCGGTGGCGACGCACAACCAGTTTGCCCTAGATCGCGGCGGCAACGTCTTCAATAGGCACGCACCAGTGATTAAACTGCAGGGTGGGGCAGTCGAAGAGGAGCACGTACAGCTTCTCGGACTGCTTAACAGCTCCACGGCTGGGTTCTGGCTCAAGATGGTGAGCCATGGAAAGGGAAACGGCGGAGTCAACGAGGGATACCGAGGCGCCGCTTGGGAGGAGTTCTTTGAGTTCGCTGGCACCAAGGTCCAAGAGTTCCCCCTGCCCGCAGAATATCCCACCGCTCTCGCCACCTCCCTCGACGCCCTCGCCCATCAACTCACCGCCACCACCCCCACCGCTCTCGCCGCCAAGGCAGCCCCCACCGCCCCCGCCCTCCGTGACGCCGAATCCCACTACGCCTCCACCCGAGCCCGCATGGTCGCCCTCCAGGAAGAACTCGACTGGCAGGTCTACTCCCTCTACAACCTGCACTCCGAGGACCTCCGTCTGCCCGACTCCTCCGCCGTCCCCGAACTCGCCCTCGGTGAGCGCGCCTTCGAGATCGTGCTCGCGCGCCGGGTCAAGGCTGGCGAGGCCAGCGGTGAGTGGTTCAAGCGGCACGGGTCCACCCCCATCACCGAGATCCCCGCCCACTGGCCCGACGACTACCGCGCCCTCGTGCAGAGGCGCATCGACGTCATCGAGTCGAACCGGGCCATCGGCATGATCGAGCGCCCCGAGTACAAGCGCCGTTGGGCCACCGAGGGTTGGGACTCCATGCGCCAGAAGGCCTTGAAGTCCTGGCTGTTGGACCGGATCGAGGACCGCTCGTACTGGTTCGACGAGAGCGGCAACCCCACTGTCACCACCCTCGCCCGTCTCACCGAAAACCTGTCCGCCGACGAGGAGTTCACCTCCGTCGCCGACCTCTACGCGCCCCGCCAGGACCTCGCCAAGACCGTCCGCGATCTCCTCTCCGAGGAGCACGTCCCCTTCGTCTCCGCCCTCCGGTACAAGCCCGCCGCACTCAAGAAGCGGGCAGACTGGGAGCACGTCTGGGATCTTCAGCGCGAAGAGGACGCCGCGTCTGACGAGCCCGCCAAGCGGAAGATCCGGGAGCGGACGCCCGTACCGCCGAAGTACACCTCCGCCGACTTCCTCAAGCCCAGCTACTGGCGTGCCCGCGGCAAGCTCGACGTCCCCAAGGAACGCTTCGTCTCGTACGGCACGGTGAACGCGCAGTCCCCCGAGCTGTACGGCTGGGCCGGCTGGGACCACCTGGAGCAGGGGCTCGCGCTCGCCTCGTACATCCAGACCGCCGGTCTCGGCAACGAAGAGATCGTGCCGTTCCTGGCTGGGCTGTTGGAGCTCCAGCCCTGGCTGGACCAGTGGTACGGCGAGTACGACGCCGAGTTCGGTGCCTCCCCAGCCGCCGAGATCCTCGCGTTCCGTCAGCAGAAGCAGGGTGAACTCGGCCTGACAGACGACGCGTTGAGCGCCTGGCGCCCCTCCCCCGCCACCCGCGCGAAGAAGGCCGCCGCCCCGAAGAAGAAGGCGGCGGCCTCCGCAGAGTCCGACTGAGCGCTGCGTTGGTGGGGCGGCGAATCCGCCGCCCCACTGACGACGGTCAGGAACCCGACACGTGCGCGGTGAATGCCGCCCAGGCGCCGGAGGCAACGGCGAACGAGTCGCGGCCGAGGTCCTTGGAGTCCCGGATGCGGACCACTTCGGCGTCCAGTGCGACCTCGATGCAGTTGTCGCCTTCGCTTCCGCTGTAGCTGCTCTTGAACCAGTCCAGGTCTTCCGTGGTGCTCATAGCGCTCCTCGCATCTGTTCCAGCAAGCTCACCGTAGCCCGGCAATCCAGGGCCTGGGAACGCAGCTTGCCATAGCGCTGCAGGAGCACGCTTACGTCGTTCGGAGCGCTGATCAGGCTGCTACAACGCTGGCCTTCGACGTAACCGATCCACTGGTGGCCAGGCCGCTCAGCCAAGTACATCTGGCCGTCGACGCCGGTGTGATCCTCCTGCCGAAGCGGCATCACCTGGATCTCGACGTTGCGCTGACTCCCGACGACAAGCAGATGGTCAATGACATTGCGAGTGGCTTCGGCTCCTCCCAAGCGGCGTTCAAGGAGCGCTTGTTCGACGACAAAGGTGAAGGCGGTGTTCGGCCGCTGGGTGAGGAGCTGCTGACGGTCCAGTCGAGCAGCGACCTCGCGTTCCAACTGCTCCTCGGTGACGGGCGGGAGCCTGCGGTCGAACACTGCCCGGATGTATCCCTCCGGCTGCAACAACCCAGGAATCCCCCGGCACTCGTACGCATACAGCGTGATCGCCTCTTCCTCGATCCCCGCCCATTGCAGGAACCAGGACGCCAGCCCGGCCTTCCTCCGCAAGCTCTTCGCCGCTGCCGCGAGGACCTTGCCCGCGACCGGCCCCAGCACCTCGGACGTCCGGTCCGGAAGGTTCTCCGGAGGGAATCGCTTGCCCTGCTCGAATTTTGCGACGTACGCCGCCGAGTACCCCACCCGGACCGCGAACTCCTCCTGCGTGAGCCCTCCCGCCTCCCGCAGCGCCTTCAGGACGGCTCCGAACGTCCGCAAACTGTCCGACAGTTCGGCCTCACCCCCCGCCGCCGTACCGCCGCTGCCGTCCTGGTCCGCCGTCATCGCCGCCCCGCTCTCCGTGCCCCGCGCCGTGCGCCCCGTGCTTCGCGTCGGTCAACCTGCCCATGGTCACGGGGAGTCACCCGCCCAGTCCAGTGCGTGAACCAGTACAGACGGATCTGTATGGGCGCCGTTCCTGTCGGCGGCCCAGCCCGGCCGGAAGCCTTGCCCCATGACGACATCGCAGGTCGAACCGCCCCTGGACGTGCACGAGTTCACGCACACCTTTCCCACCACCCGGCTCGGCGCGAGCCTCGCCCGCCTGGCCGCTGTGGCCCAACTCGACGACTGGGGAGTCCCGTTCGGCAGTACGCTCTCCGACACCGTCGCGCTCATCGTCGCCGAGCTCGCGGCGAACGTGGTCCGCCATGGCCGTGTGCCGGGACGGAACTTCGGGCTCCGCCTCCGGTACGAGCGGGCGACGGCCGTCGCCCGCGTCGAGGTGTCCGACACCCACCCGCTCCGGCCCGACCCGGCGACAGTCGTCATGGCCGACGCGGACGCAGACGGCGGCCGGGGACTCGCCCTCGTGGCCGCCCTCGCCGACGACTGGGGCGTCGAGGACCGCACGGGTCCGGGCAAGACCGTATGGGCGCAGACCGGGCCCGCCGACCACCCGGAACCGAGCGAGCCGCACCCCCACGGCCTCCGTCCCGCCCGCCCCGGGACGACGTGCGGAGTGGAGGAACCGAGCAGCGGGGTGCCTGACCGGAAATCTCCCGCTCCCGGTGTCAGTGCCGCCCACTACGATTAATCGGGCAGCTCGATTCGTGATCGGGCTGAAGGACCGGCCGGGCGAGGAGCATCACAGACACCATGGCGTTCATGAGCAGGAACACCCCCCGTCCCGAAGACCGCCCCCTGCTGCGTGAGTTGATCCGCATCCCGGAGCGCGTGTCGACGTCCGACTACGTACTGAAGCTCGGTGAGGCCGTCACGCCCGAGGGCGCCGAGGCTGCGCTGCGGGACTATGTCGTCACCGACCGCCTGCGGGGCAACTTCGACGAGGCGCTGGACCTGATCAAAGCGGCGCTGGACAGCCATTCCTCCAAGGCCGCCTACCTGCACGGGTCGTTCGGTTCCGGTAAGTCGCACTTCATGGCGGTGCTCTACGCGCTGCTCTCCGGGCATCAGGCCGCTCGCATCAAGAAGGACCTCGACCCCGTCCGCGGCCACCACCCCTGGCTGGACGCGGGAGACCGCAAGTTCCTTCTCGTCCCGTACCACATGCTCGGCGCCAAGTCCCTTGAGCAGCGCATCCTCGGCAAGTACGTGGAGCACGTGCGCAAGGTGCACCCCGGCTGCGACCTGCCGCAGGTGTATCTGACCGACGGGCTCTTCGAGGACTTCGCCGCCCACCGCCGTGGCAGCGGCGACGACCGGGTGATCGCGCAGCTCGCCGAGGCGGACAGCGGCGAGGGCGACGCGTGGGGCGAGGCGTTCACCTGGACCACCGAGCTACTCGATCAGGCCGTGGCCGCGCAGGAGGAGCACGAGAACACCAAGGGCTTCGACCTGGACAACCCGACCACCCCGCAGGAGCTGCGGGCCCGGCTCGTCCAGGACCTGACCAAGACGCTCTTCCCGTCCTTCGCGCGCAACGCCTCGGAGAACGCCGACGGTTTCGTCTCCCTGGACAAGGGTCTCGGCATCATCGCCGCGCACGCCAAGTCCCTCGGTTACGACGGACTCGTCCTGTTCATGGACGAGTTGATCCTGTGGCTGGCCACCCTCATCCACGACCAGAAGGCGCTCGGGCGCGAGGCCGGCAAGGTCACCAACTTCGTGGAGGGCGCCGACGAGCGCCGTGCCATTCCCGTCGTCTCGTTCATCGCCCGCCAGCGCGACCTGCGCGAGCTGGTCGGCGAGGAGATGTCCGGCGCCGCTGAGGCCGCGGTGCAGGACACGCTGAAGCTCAACGGCGGACGATACGACTCGATCGTGCTGGAGGACCGTAACCTGCCGACGATCGCGCAGGCCCGTCTGCTGCGTCCCGTCGACGACGATGCCGAGGCGAAGATCGCGGCCGCCTTCGACGAGGCCAAGAAGCTCGGACCGGACGTCTGGCAGACCCTCCTCGGCCACAAGAACTCCACCACCGGCGCGGACGAGGACGCCTTCCGGCGCACCTACCCCTTCCCGCCGTCGTTCATGGACACCCTGGTGCACATCTCGGGGGCGCTGCAGCGCTCCCGCACCGGTCTGAAGCTGATGAGCCAGCTCCTGGTCGACCACCGGGACGACTGGCGGCTCGGCCAGTTGGTGCCGCTCGGCGACCTGTACCCGGCGATCGTCGGCGGCGGCGACAAGGCGTTCAGCGGCGAGACCAGCGTCCACTTCGAGGCGGCGGACAAGCTGTACCGCGAGAAGCTGCGCCCGTACCTGCTGAAGACCAACCAGGTCACCGAGGACGACGTGGAGACGTACCGGCGCCGCCCGGAGACGGTCAACGACCCGCAGCTGAAGGCCCGTTGCCGGGACTTCACCGGTGACAGCCGGCTGATCCAGACGCTGCTCCTCTCCGCGCTCGCGCCGAGCGTCCCCGCTCTGTCCGACCTGACCCTGGCCCGGCTCAACGCGCTCAACCACGGGTCCATCACCACCCGTATCGCCGGAACCGAGATCGGCCGCCTGGAACAGAAGGCGAAGGAATGGGCGGCGACCTTCCCCGAGATCAAGGTCGCCGGCACCGGTCCCGGCGCGGTCGTCCGCCTGGAACTGACCGGTGTCGACCTCGACGCGGTCCTCGCCAACGCGCAGGTCCACAACAACCTGGGCAACCGCCGGACCAAGATGCGCACCCTGCTCAAGGAGTCGCTCGGGGTCACCGACGGGAGCGGCGGGTTCGACCCGTACGACACCCTCGACCTGGTGTGGAAGGGCACCGAGCGGCAGGTCGAGGTGGTCTTCGGGAACGTCGCCGACGTCGACTCGCTCTCCGACGCGGCGCTGCGGCCCAGCCAGGAGGACGCCTGGCGGCTCGTCGTCGACTTCCCTTACGACGAGGGCGCGTACGGTCCGATGGACGACCTTCAGCGGCTGCGCAACCTGCGGGAGAAGACGGGCGGCGACTCGCGGACTCTTGCCTGGCTGCCCACCCACCTCACGGACGCCACCCGCGGCGACTTCGAGCGCCTCGTCGTCATCGACAAGGCACTGTCCGACGAGGCCCGCTTCGACTCCGAGTTCGCGCGCAGTCTCAACGCCGACGACACGGCCCGGGCCAAGGGCATGCTCCAGTCGCAGCGGGAGGTCCTCACCGAGCGGGTCCTGGGCGCGCTGAAGCAGGCGTACGGACTCGCTCAGAAGCAGGAAGGCGTCGTCGACCTCGGCTTCACCAACCACCTGGAGGCCCAACAGCAGGTGGCGGGCCTGCAGTTGCCGATCGGCGCGCAGATGGGCGACGCAGCACGCCAGCTCTGCGGGAAGCTGCTCGCCCACCAGTTCCCCGCGCATCCCGAGCTGGATCCGGAGGGCACCGGGAAGCCGCTGCGGGCCTCCGAGATCAAGACCGTCTTCGAGTACGTGCGCAAGGCCGCCGAGGACCGTGACGGGCAGGTGGAGGTCGAGTCCAAGGACCGTAAGGTCATGGCGCGGATCGCGGGCGGCCTGGGGCTCGGCGTGATGCAGGAGGCGTACTACCGGCAGTCCAACGCCTGGCTGGACCACTTCAACGCACAGGCCCGCCGGGACGGGGTCGCCGAGCCGACACTGGTCGGACTCGGCGACTGGAGCGACCGGCCCGACCCGCGCGGACTGCCCGACTCGCTGCGCCGGCTGCTCGCCGCCGCGTACGCGGAGATGTCCGACCGCGTGTGGGTGCGCGGCGGGGTCGCGGTCGAGCCCGCGCCGCTGCCGGCCGATATGAAGCGTGACTACGCGCTGCGGGAACAGCCGCGGCCCACCGAGGCGGACTGGGAAGAGGCCCGCAAGCGGTTCGAGACCGTGTTCGGCCTGCCCGCACCGCAGTTGCGGCGCGGCCGGATCGTGAACCAATTCGCCGGGGAGATCCGCAAGTCGGCGACCGCCGCCGCCCTCCATGCGGAACGGCTCGTCACCGAGTTGGAGAAGCACCGGGGGTTCCTGCACCTTGACGACGACTCGCCCCGCCTCGTACTCGCCCGGCGGGCAAGGGAGTTGGTGGACGCGCTGCGGGCGGAGAACCTCGGCGCCAAGGCCGTGGTGGACCGGCTCGCCGGCTTCGACCTCGGCGGGTTCACCGCGCAGCGGTACAGCATGTCCCTGACCAGTGCCCGGGCAGTGGCCGATGCACTGCAGGACACGAGCTGGGCCGAACAGCTGGGGCTGGCCGACACCCTCGACCTGGAGGGTCGGGCGATCCTGGAGCGGGTGCGCGACGCCGCGGTCGGCGACCCCGGCGACTACCCCGACCTGCCCGCCGTGCTGAAGAAGGGCAGCCGGGACGTGATGGCACTGTTGCGGTCCCGGCAGAGTCCGCCGGTGCAGCCGTCGCAGCCTGCCGCCCCGCCCAGCTCCGACACGGTTCCCCTGGACGGCGGCTCCGCCCATCCGCAGGTGCTGCCGACGCCGCCGCCCGCGCCGCGCGACCCGGCACTTCCGGTGGTCCGCTCCGGCGGCGGCCGGACGACTGCGGCCAGGGCGGCTGCGGAGCTGCAGGCCGAGATCGCAGCGCTGGCCGCGGCCCACCCCGACGCCACCGTCGAGGTGACCTGGAAGGTCGTCGACTGATGTCCGGCACGATCACCACCGCGTCCGCCGCCGGGCCGGAACCCTCGGCCGCGGGTCCCGCCCGTCTGTCGGTGAGCACGGTCCGCCAGTTCGTCGCCGCGCGCAGCGAGCTCTGCGACGGCACGGTCCGCGTCATGCTGCTGCGGGCCGCCCCGCAGTGGGACGGGGCTTCCCTACAGGCGACGGCGGGCGAGACCCAGGTGCGGGTGAGTGTCGCGCCGTCCGTCCTCGCGGTGCACGAGCAGATCCTGGACCACCTGGAGGCACAGGTCCCGCCGGAGCCGCGCGTCCTCGTCGTCCTCACCGACCGGGAGAACACCGAGCTCGACCCCGGTCTGCTCGCCCGCGTCTACAGTCACCGCATCAGGTCCGTCGACAACTGGGAGGTCGTGCAGGAGGCGTTCGGCGCGAGCGGTATCGACATCCGGCTGCGTGGGGAGACCTGGGCGGCCGAGGCGATCCTGGACGCGGCGGGCACCCGGGGCTGGCGCTCGATCGGCAGGGGCGTTCTCTCCCGCGACGAGGCCCTCACCCGGCTGGCCCGGCGACGTCTGCGCCTCGACGACAGCAGCGGCGACACCTCGGCAGGACGCGTCCCGCCGGCAGAGTCCGACCGGGTCGACCCCGTCACCCTGTTCCGCTGGACCCTCACCCCCGGAGGTCCCGACCTCCTGCGCGGACTGCGCGGACCGGAGAGGGCCGGCCTCGCCCGCTTCCTCGCCGCACCCGAACAGGGCGGCCCCACGGGCAGGGTGATCACCGCCCTGGTCAATGCCGAGCACGGCCCGGACGCAGCCGCGTACGCGGTGGTCTGCGCCGCCCTGTGGGGACACGCGGAGGGCGACCGCGACCTGTACCTCGCGCGGGGCCGGGCCGAACGGTGGCTCGGCGAGAAGCCGCCCGCCCAGGGCGACGAACTCGACCGGCTCCTGGCCTCCTTCGCCCGCAGCGGTGAGGCGTACGTACGCGATCTCATCGACCGCGGGGAGCACCGACTCGCCGACCCGGTCCTGACCCGGGCCGCACAGCTGGTCGCCCAGTTCGGGGCACAGTCAGCCGCCACCGCCAGTCCGCTCCTGCCCGCCGGGCTCGACGCCCGGTTCACCGCGGCCGGTCAGGCGCTGACCGACGGCTCCACCCAGGCGGTCACCGACTGCGTCACCGCGCTCCGCGCGCACGCCCTCGCCGACGGCGACGGCGAGACCCGGGCCCGGATCGAGCGGGTCCGGATGGCCGCCCGGCTGAGGGGGTGGCTGGCCGGGAAGCCGTCGGCCGAGATCGGGTCGGTGGCCGACGGGACGGACCGTCAGGTCCGTGAACTCGGCTGGGCCGACAGGGCACTTGAGCACCTGGAGGCCGGCGGCGACCCCGACTTCGTACTCGCCGGCGCATACAGCCGGATCGGCGACCGGGTGCGGCAGACCCGCCGCGCGCTCGACCACGCCTTCAGTGAACGGCTCGCGGTGTGGACGGCGGACGGCAGCTCCCCCGGCTCCCTGCTCACCGTCGAGTCCCTCCTGACGCGGGTCGTCGCGCCGGTCGTCGCCGAGCCGGGGCGCCGGGTCCTGCTGCTGCTCCTGGACGGGATGAGCGCGGCCATAGCTGCCGAGCTGGGACAGGAACTGCGCGAGCAGTGGGCCGAGTTCGACCCGCTTCCCGGGGCACACGGCGCCCCTGCGCGGCGTGCCGTGGCAGCGGCACTGCCGACCCTCACCGCCGTCTCGCGCACCTCGCTCTTCGCCGGAACCCTGATGAAGGGCGACCAGAACGACGAGAAGCGGCTCTTCCCCCAGCACTCCTGCTGGAAGGGCGCCCCGGCGGCCGTCTTCCACAAGGACGACCTGCGCGGCCCCGACACCGGCTCGCCCTTCTCCACCGCCCTCGTCGAGGCCCTCGCCGACGAGCGCATGCATGTCGCCGTCGTTCTCAACACCGTCGACGACCGGCTCGGCAAGGAACAGAAACTCGGGGACGGCGCCTGGCAGGCGAAGGAGATCGGCGGTCTCGAACCGCTGTTGCGGGCCGCGCGGGCGAACGGCATGACCGTGCTCCTGACCTCCGACCACGGTCATGTCGTCGAACGGCGGGGCAGCAAGCTCGACGCGCCCGCGGACACCATCGGTTCGGCCCGGCACCGCGGCCCCGGCGGCCCTCTCGCACCCTCCGAGATCGCCCTGTCCGGGCCGCGGGTGGTGTGGCCCGAGCCCGGCTCGTCCATCGTCGCGCTGCGCGATCACGATGTCCGGTACACCGCCCTCAAGGCGGGCTACCACGGCGGCGCGACCCTCGCCGAATTCACCATTCCGCTGCTCGCCCTGCTGCCCTTCGGCGCGGAACCACCCAGCGCCTGGCGGGAGTTGGGAGATCCGGCTCCGCTGTGGTGGTCGGACGAGACGGGCATCGGGACGGCTTCCGGCGCCGAGGCCGTCGCCTCGCCCGACACCGCTGCCCCCGTCGCCACACCGACCCGGCCGGGCGCCAAGCAGCCCAGGAAGGCCACGACGCCCGTGGCAGAGGGCGTCATCACTCTCTTCGACGAGGAGGAAGTCGCACCTCCCTCGTCAACGAAGGCCGCCGGCACCGCGCCGGAGACGGCAGCCTCCTCCCCCCGGGCCCCCCTGTCGCCCGCCGCCGCGCTCGTGGAACGTCTCGTCGCCACCGAGCTGTACGCGGCGCAGCTGGACCTGCTCGCCCGGAAGCCGCGGGAACCGTCCGTCCTGCCCAAGGCGCTGGTCGCCCTCGTCGAAGCGGGCACCCTGCCCATGACCGCGCTGGCCGAACGCGCGGGCCAGCCCGTCGGCCGGGCCCCGGGCTTCGCCGCAACCCTGGCCCAGCTCCTCAACTACGACGGCGCCCAGATCCTGGAGATCCTCCCCGACAACCGCACCCTGCGCCTGCACCGGGCCCAGCTGATCGAACAGTTCGGACTGCACACCTCGTGAGGGGGACGGACCGAATCCGTCCGCCGACATTCCGGCGACCTGGCGATCTCCCTGATGGGAGACTGTCCGGGTGAACGCGTTCGGATCCTCAACCCCTCGTCCCGGTACGCCCGTAGGTGCCGTGCGCCGCCGCGCCGTCGTGGACGCGCTGCGGCGCGGCGCCGTCCCCGAGAGCGGCCTCGACCTGCTCGCCACCGGCCTGGGCCGCTTCGAGCAGGCGGTCGACGAGGAGTTGGACACCGTCGCCGCGGGCGGCTCGGTGTTCAAGGCGGTGCGCGGTGAGTACGGCTCCGGCAAGACCTTCTTCACCCGCTGGCTCGGCGAGCGCGCCAAGCGGCGCACCTTCGCCGTGGCCGAGGTACAGGTGTCGGAGACCGAGACCCCGCTGCACAAACTGGAGACGGTCTACCGACGGCTCACCGAACGCCTGACCACCGCGAGCTTCCCGCCCAGCGCTCTGCGGCCCGTCGCCGACGCCTGGTTCTACGCCCTCGAGGAGGACGCTCTCGCCGACGGCGCCGCCGAGAGCGAACTGCCGCAGGCCGTCGACCGGTTGCTCACCGCCCGCCTGGCCGAGGTGTCCCGCCAGGCCCCCGCCTTCGCCACCGCCCTGCGCGGGTACAAGCAGTCCCTGGACGCCGGCGACGAGGCGACTGCCGCCGCGGTGATGGCCTGGCTCGGGGGCCAGCCGCACGTCGCCGCCGCAGCACGTCGCAGCGCGGGGGTGCGCGGCGACCTCGACCACTTCGGCGCCTTCGGCTTCCTGCAGGGCCTGTTGACCGTGCTCAAGGACGCGGGGCACACCGGGCTCGTCCTCGTCCTGGACGAGGTGGAGACCCTGCAGCGGGTCCGCTCCGACGCCCGTGACAAGGCCCTCAACGCCCTGCGCCAGCTCATCGACGAGGTGCATTCCGGCCGCTTCCCCGGTCTCTACCTCGTCATCACCGGCACGCCCGCCTTCTATGACGGACAGCAGGGCGTCCAGCGTCTCGCCCCGCTCGCCCAGCGCCTGGCCACCGACTTCACCACCGACCCGCGCTTCGACAACCCGCGTGCCGTGCAGATCCGGCTCTCCGGATTCACCGAGGAGTCGCTGACCGCCCTGGGCGCCACCATCCGTGACCTGTACGCGGACGGCGTCACCTCCCCCGACTCCGCGGAGCGGATCAAGCGGCTCGCCGACGACGCGTACCTCGCGGACCTGGCACGGGCCGTAGGCGGGGCGCTGGGCGGGAAGGTCGGAGTGGCACCGCGCCTGTACCTGAAGAAGCTGGTCGGGGACGTACTCGACCGAATCGATCAGTTCGACGACTTCGATCCGCGTCAGCACTACCGACTGACCCTCGGCAGCGGTGATCTCACTGCCACCGAACGCAATCTCGCCGCGCCCCCGGCAACCGCGGCCGACGATCTCGACCTCGACCTCTGATCCGTCAGGAAGCCACCGCCGTGCAGGAGCAGCCACCCGGCCCCGACCCGGTCGACCGCCCCGATCCGCTCGACCGCCTCGATCCGGTCGTGCTGCACCACATCGTCAACACGCTGGGATGGCCAGATCTGCGCCCGCTGCAGAAGGCCGCCGTGGATCCGCTGATGGACGGCGAGGACGCGGTCCTGCTCGCGCCGACCGCTGGCGGGAAGACGGAAGCCGCCACCTTTCCCGTCCTGTCCGCCATGCGGGAGCAGCACTGGACCGGCACCTCCGTCCTCTACCTGGCCCCGCTCAAAGCCCTCCTCAACAACCTCGTCCACCGCGTCGACACCTACGCCCAGTGGCTCGGTCGCCGCGCCGCACTCTGGCACGGCGACACCCCGGAGTCCGTACGCCGCCGTATCCGCACGGAGTCGCCGGACTTCCTGCTCACCACGCCCGAGTCGCTCGAAGCGATGCTGATCAGCGCCAAGACTGACCACGCGCACATGCTCGGCCGGGTCCGTGCCGTGATCATCGACGAGGTGCACGCCTTCGCGGGTGACGACCGCGGCTGGCACCTGCTCGCCGTACTCGAACGGCTTGAGGGGCTGACCGGTCACCGGATCCAGCGGATCGGGCTCTCCGCCACCGTCGGCAACCCGGACACCCTGCTCACCTGGCTTCAGGGGGCACGCCCCACCGAACGCCAGGGACAGGTGGTAGCACCAGGCGTCACCCTGCCTGGTATGACCGGTGACGCCCCACCACCGAGGCCCGCGGGAGACGTCGAACTCGACTACGTCGGCTCGCTCGCCAACGCCGCCAAGGTGATCTCCGCCCTGCACCGCGGCGAGAAGCGTCTGGTCTTCTGCGATTCCCGCAAGCAGGTCGAGGAACTCGGTGCGGCGCTCCGGGCCCGCGACGTCACCGTGTTCCTCTCGCACGCCTCGCTCTCCACCGATGAACGGGCGCGCTCCGAGCAGGCGTTCGCCGAGGCACGCGACTGCGTCATCGTGTCCACCTCCACTCTGGAGCTGGGCATCGACGTCGGCGACCTCGACCGAGTCGTCCAGATCGACTCCCCCCGCACGGTCGCCTCGTTCCTGCAGCGGATCGGCCGCACCGGGCGCCGCGCCGACACCTCCCGCAACTGTCTCTTCCTCGCCACCGAACCCCAGTCGTTACTGCAGGCCGCCGGGCTGCTCACCCTCTGGGCCCGGGGCTGGGTCGAGCCCGTCACCCCACCACCGTCGCCCCGTCACCTCGTCGCCCAGCAACTGCTCGCGCTCACCCTGCAAGAGCACCGCATCGGCGACCGGCTCTGGCCGGACCGGTGGAACGGCCTCGCGCCCTTCGACCGGTCGGCGGCCCCACTCCTGAAGCACTTGGTCGACGAGGGCTTCCTGGACAGCGACGACGGCATGCTCTTCATCGGCCCCGAGGCCGAGAAGCACTTCGGCCGCCGTCACTTCATGGAGCTCACCGCTTCGTTCACCGCGCCGCCCGAGTTCACCGTCCTCGCCGGCCGCACCGAGATCGGCACCACCGACCCCACCGTGCTCACCGAGGAACGCCCCGGCCCGCGCCGTCTCCTGCTCGCCGGGCGCAGCTGGCAGGTCACGTTCATCGACTGGGCCCGCCGTCGTGCCTTCGTCGAACCCGTCGAGGACGGCGGTGTGGCCAAGTGGCAGGGCAGCGCGGCGCGCGGTCTGTCGTTCACCCTCGCCCGCGCCATGCGCGACGTTCTCCTCGGCACTGACCCCGACGTCCGGCTCACCCGCCGCGCCAGCGCTGCCCTCGTCGAGTTGCGCACCGATCGCGCCCCCCACGAAGTGCACCAGGCCGGCACGCTCCTGGTGCGTGATGCCGATGCCACTCGCTGGTGGACCTGGGCCGGCTACCGCGCCAACGCGACTCTCGCCGCCTCCCTCGGCAACCTCGCCGATCCCGTCCAGCGGCCTTCAGACACTCATCTCCGCCTGCGCCAGGATCTCTCCCTCGCCGACTGGAAATCCGCCCGCGCCGAGCTCCCGGACTCCCTCACCCTGCCCACGGTCGATCCACGCGCCGTCCGCGGCCTGAAGTTCTCCGCCGCCCTCCCGCCGCGCGTGGCCACCGCCACTCTCGCCGAACGTCTCGCCGACTTCGACGGGGCACTGACAGCGGCACGAGAGCCGGTACGGCTCGACTGGGGAATGTGAACTCCCCTTCTGGCAGAGCGAGTTCTACGACCACCCCGGGTCTGCCCGCCTGGTTTCAGGCACCGCTACCACCTACGCCTCCGCCGGCGAGACCCGCGAAACTCCTCCTGCGCGAGCCCGGCTGGAACATGCGACTCCTCCGAGCGGCTGCGCACTGTCTTCGCCGGCGGCGTGCTGTGCCACGACGTGTACACCCTGGTCTGCGGCCATCGCGGTGAGGCGGGTGGCAGGTCAACAACACCCGTCGCCATAGGACATGGCCGCGGCTGCAAATGACTTTGGGATCGAGCAGATCGGTGGCCCGCTGCCCGGCATTCGGAAGGGTCCAGACCCGTGCCACAGTGATCCTCATGATTCCCGCGCACATCGTCGACGAGCCGCCGCTCACCTACGCCGACAGCTTCGACATACCGGTCTTGTTCCGTAACGGACCTGCGAACAAGCCCAAGAGGCAGTGGCGCACGGCGAAGCATGAGGCGTGGAACGCGTCGGACGGGTTCCCGGCAACCGATGGTTGGTACGCCCCGACCACCACGTGGCGGGAGATCATCAAGGCCGCCACCGAGGTCGGCCGCGACGTCACCCCGCACCTGCAGAACCAGCCCCGTTACGCGCACGGGGAACTCGTCGCCCGAGTCTCTCCGCTGTACGCCTACCTTGGGGCCCACGCCGTCACGCCCCGGCACCCCATACCGGGCGCAGAGGGCCGACGCCTGACCCTGAACCCGGTGTACGAACACGGCACGGAGCGCACCGCGAAGAACGCCGCCGCCTACCGGGTGGGCATGACGATGACCGAGTGGGCGTGCCGCTCCCTGCTGGGTCTCGGACAGACTCACCACCTCGAACTCGGCGGCCCCATCCCCGCCCTTAGTAACACCTTCAAGGACCCGAAGAGAACACTGCCCGACCTGTGGGGGCGGCACGAGGCAGAAGAGATGTACTGGCTGATCGAGGCCAAGGGCGGCAGTGTCGGCGTCGGCGAGCTCCGCAAGGGGTGGGCGCAGCTGGAGGCCGGCAGCAAGATTCTCAGCTCCTACAGGCACCGCATCGTCCTGGTCGGAGCGTCCGTGCGGCCCGGAGACGATCTCTTCCTCACGATCGACCATGACCTGCACTCCGGCGAGGCGCCCCTTCCCCCGGCCGGATCCGGCGCTGGCAACGCAGCGGTCGACCCCGGCAACCTCGAAGACCACGTCGGGGACAGCGACGACGCGCTCATGGGTGCGGCCCGCGCCCAGATGCTCGCTTACCTGGCACTGCGCTCCGCTCCCGCCTCTCAGTTGCGCACGGTACCGGTACCTGTCGACCGTGCTTCCCGCCACCGGCGTTCCGGGCTGACCACCCCCTTGGAAGACGACGACCTCACCCTCGCCATGCGGGCGGACGCCCGCGAAGCGGCGCTCCGCATCGAGTCGCGCACCCTGCGCGCCCAGATCCGCTCCCGGGGGCTCGACGACTTCCTCACCTGCCGCATCCCTGGAACTGAGGTCCACCTCGGCATGTCCAGAGAGCTGTTCGCCGCCTGCGCGCGCCTCCACGAAGAAGATCTGGCCATCGCCCAGCGCACCCCGGGACTGCGCGCCGAGGATCAGCCAGCCCTCGACCAGGGACTCAGCGACGAAGACCAGGAAGTACAACGGCTCACCCTGCGACGCATCTTCCGCGAGCAGCAGGAAAATGCCCGCCCACGACTGCGCCCCCTGCTTCGATACGCCTACGAGCAAGGCGCGACGAGCGACTGGAGCGACCTGCTGCGCCGCCCCCAGGAGCCGAAGCTCGACCTGGAGAACGACGAGGATCTCCTCGAAGCGGCCACGCCGGAAACGTACTTGGCCGTCAGCCGCTACAACCTGCCTCCCGCACGCGCCTAATCCGGCCCTGGCGACGTCCGGGGTGCTGCGTCTGTGGGTGGTCTGCTGTGTGGACGGGCACCGGCCACGGAGCACCAGCGTGGACATGGTCCCCGACCAGGACGTCCTCGCCACCATCGGGTAGCCGGCCGACTCAGAGGATGGCGACTGCTTGGCTGCGCAGCACTACCCGGCAGGCACGTGGTCTAGCAGGCTTCGGCAGTTCCGCGCTCGCGCCTGAAAAAGGCAACGACGGCCCTGCGCAGCTGCGCAGCCAATTTGCGGGCGCCGCGGAGATGACTGCGTGCTGCCTCGGCTTCCTTGTACGTCTTGGTCACCCCGCGCAGCGTTTTCGTCACCTTGTCACTGAACTGGGCGAGATGCTCAAGAAGCTTGATGCATGAGGACACGACGGAGGGGCGGGGTTCTGTAGCCATGCGATCAGTCTTATCGCTTATTAGGCATCTTGTCCGGGCATTACACAAAATAGGTGCTCCAGACTAGCGGGAGTGGAAGCATCGCGTTGAAGAGACGTCAGCACAGCAGCAAGTAGCGCCGGAACCGCCATGAGCGTCATCTCAGCGTCGGCACACGCCCGTAACGCCCACGCCCCACGTACCCGCACACCGCTCGAACCCGCAGGTCAGCCGCCCTTCCCTACGGATTCCAGGATCGCCACGCACTCCACATGGTGGGTAACCGGAAAATTTCAGAAGTGGTGACTCTAGGCGTAATCCCAGGTCAGATGGCATTTGCGACTCCGCAGAAGAGCCCCTTGAACGCTCGGAGGGGTCCGTCAACAAGCGTCAGAGCCGAGATGTGAGCCGCTCCGGGTTCGGTAGAGACTCGATGTGGCGTCTGTGTAGGTAGCGGCGGTTCCTGCGGGAGGAGCACGCCTTGTCCTCGCTCAGGTGTCCCGGCCGGGTGCGCGGGCGCCCCTCGCTCTTGCGGACCATGCGGATGCGTTCGTGCAGGGCGATCATCTGCGGTGCGTCGCCCCACCAGGCGGCCCGTCGCAGTGCGACAGAGTCCGGTGGCCAGATATTTATACCGTTGTGGACGGAAGGGGCGCGGCCCCCCGATTCCGCGCCCCCGGTCCGGTTTTCTCAGAAGAGAACGATCACCACCAGGTCGTGCACTTGGTGGGGGCGCCGTTCTTGAGGTGCCCGCAGGCCCGGAAGCGGTAGTCGGACGAAACGCTCGTGGTCTTGGCGGCGCTCGTCTTGGAGGTCGCCGGTCCGCGGTCGACGGCGAACGGTCCGCACTGGAGCCACGACGTGCCTCCGTTCCGGGTCCAGTCCATCCAGACCTCGTCGCCGTTCACGGTGCTGCCGTTGATCTTGGCCCAGCCGCGCTGCGCTCCGGCGATGAGGCCGTAGTGGAGCGTCACAGTGCGGCCGTACCCCATGTCAATCGTGCGCACGGTGGTTCCGGATGCGTCGTCGGAAATGTCGATGAACGCGTTGCGGCCGCCCGTGCAGTCGGCCGCTGTGGCGTGGGCGGTGGTGGCCGGGGCGGCGATCGCGAGCGCGGATCCCAGTAGGATCGCGGCCATGCCGGCTGTCAGGCGGGGGCGTAAGCGGTTTTCCACGGATGTCCCTTCGTTCTGCCGTCGACAACCGCGACGGCGATAGGCAAGGCGGGGCTCCCGCCCGCCGTGCGGGCCTACGACCAGTCCGGTGGGGCGTGGCGGATGCCGCGGCGAACGGCCTGCCTTTTCCTGCCGGTTCCGTCCGCACCTGTGATGCTTCCGGACGTGCCGCTCTGTCGCGATGCGCTTGGACGGTGTTCGAAATCCCGTGGTGGGACGCGTGGAAACTGTCCCACCACCGGGGCGAGATCCTGCTCAGTGCGAGGAATGTCGCTGGGTGCCGTGGACTAGCTGGGTTCCGAGTTGGGTGGGGGCGTGGTGGGCATGGGGTCCGGCACGGTGGGTGGAGATGAGGCCGGCGTCGCGGAGCGCGGTGGTGTGATGGGAGACCGTCGCCTGCGAAACGCCGGTGCGGTTGGCGAGGACGCTGGTAGTGAGGCCGTGCCCGGCGGTAATGGTCAGCAGCACGGTGGCGCGGGTGCGGCCCAGCAAAGCTGCCAGCGCGTGGGGGTCTGTCCGCGCCGGGGGTTCGTACGTCGGAGCCCAGACAGCGTCGTGGGATAGGGGGAATGCCAGTACGGGCGTGTCGTGGGAAGGCACGATGACCGGTTGGCGACCGCAGAACATGGACGGGACCAGGCGTAGTCCGCGACCGTTCAGGTGCAGGTCGGTATCCAGGTCGGGGCGCACGAGCTCGAGAACCGGCGGTGTCCAGCGCAGGCTGGGGTGCAGGCGGGAGAGCATAGCCCCCACCCCCTCCGCTATCAGAGTTCGCGCCGCGGACAGCCGTGCCTTTTCTGCGTTGTCCCGCAGGTGCGTGCGCACAGGCTCGATCGCTGACCGGTGCCAGTCCCGCAGTGCCTGCCCAACCGCCTCTAACACGCGTGGACTGCCGTCGGCCAGCGGGACGGTCCAGGACGGCAGCGGACGGCTGGTGATGGCCGCGAGTTCCTCCAGTTCTCTTCGCAGGACGGACTTCGGTGTGTACAGCAGCGCGTCCAGGCCCTCGTCCACGCCGGCTGTCTGTACCACCGGCGTCAGGAAATCGGGACATCCTCCCTGCGGGGGCACAAGGACCTGCAGAAGGTGTGCTGAGCTCGGCATCCTGTGGCGCGCCCAGCGCTGCCACGGCCCGAGCGAAGCACCAGGCCTTCTCCGCTGCAGTACCCGCAGACTGATCACGGTCTCGTAGAGGGGATCGTGCCCATCCCCCAGGGACACACGGAGAAGATCCTCACTGGTGAAGTGCACACGGAATGCCATCGGCGGTGATCCTCCGGAGAACGGGCCTGCACGCTCGTACGGATAAGCGTTTTCAGTGTGGCCGCTGATCGGGTGACGGGGCGGTCTGAAGGTCGAGGTACGCAACGGACAGGGCTCCCGTGCCGTTGAGGGAGATGTTCGACGTCTCAACTCAGCAACACGGGAGCCCTGTTGGCTCCGTATCCTGCCGTACTCGACCTGCCTCACGCCTTGGTCGAGTGGGTCACGATGGGCTTGATCCGATTTGACGGACACCCGAGATCAGGGGTTCTGCCCCGGGAGGATGTCCATCATCGATGAGCATGAGGAAGAAGAAGCCTCGGCCTCGCCGTTCGTTTCACGCCGGAGTTCAGGGCCGAGATCGTCAAGCTGCGCCGGCGGGGTGACCGCTCAGTCGGTCAGGTCGCCAGGGACTTCGACCTGACCGAGACCGCGGTGCGGCTGTGGGTCAGCCAGGCCGAGCTAGCGAGCGTCAAGACCCCTCCGAGAGCGTCATTTCAGCGTCAAGATATCGCCCGCAACGCCCATAGTGCACATCACCCGAACCCTCGGCTCAGGCGCCCTTGGCCGCCGGCTCCAAAATCGCCACGCACTCCACATGGTGCGTCACCGGGAACAGGTCGAACGCCCGCAGCGACCGCACCCGGTAGCCGCCCTCGCGGAAGTACGCGATGTCCCGGGCCAGGGCCGCCGGGTCGCAGGCCACGTAGGCGATGCGGCGGGCGCCCAGGGACGACAGGTGCTGGACCGTCTTGCGGCCCGCGCCCACGCGGGGCGGGTCCAGGACGATCAGGTCGGCCTCCGTGATGCCGGTGCGGGGCAGGACCGTCTCGACCTTGCCCTGCTCGACGCGGACGCGGTCGAAGCCGGCCAGGTTGTGCCGGGCGTCCTCCACCGCGCGCTTGCCGGACTCGATGCCGAGCACCGCGCCCTTCTCCCCCACCCGGTCGGCGAGGGCACCGGCGAACAGGCCGACGCCGCAGTACAGGTCGAGGGCCGTGTCGCCCTTGCGCGGGGTCAGGCCCTGCATGACCGCCAGGACCAGCGTCTCCGCCGCCTTCGGGTGGACCTGCCAGAAGCCGCCGCTGCCGACCCGGTAGGTGCGGCCGTCGGCCCGCTCGCGCACGAACGCGCGGCCGTGCACGCGGTGGATGCCGCCGTCGTTCTCCTCCACGCGCATGACGGAGGCGGGGCGGTCCAGTTCGACCAGGGGCAGCCGGGCGCCCGGGTGGGGTTCCAGGATGACCATGCGGTCCTGCGAGCCCGTCGCGGCGATCGCGTCGACCGACGCCATGCCGGACCAGTCGCGCTCCTCGATGCCCAGCTCGTCGACGCCGGGCGCCGCGATCATGCAGTGCTCGATCGGCTCGACCTCGTGCGAACGGTGCTTGCGCAGGCCCGCGTTGCCGTCGGCGTCCACCGCGTACTGCACGCGCGTACGCCAGGCCGGGACCTCGCCGGCGGGCAGCTTGTCGCCCTCCGCGGGCATGACCGTGCCGTCCCAGCCGGCCTCCTCCGGGGTGAGACCCGCGAGCCGCTGGAGCTGCTCGGTGATCACCTCGCCCTTGAGGCGGCGCTGCGCGCCGGGCTTCGCGTGCTGCCAGTCGCAGCCGCCGCAGCGGCCGGGTCCGGCGTACGGGCAGGGGGCGGGCACCCGGTCCTTGGACGCGTCGAGGATCTCCACCGCGTCGGCGCGCAGGAACCGCGCGCCCTCCTCGCCCTCGGTGACCCGCGCCACGACCCGCTCGCCGGGCAGCGTGTGCCGGACGAACAGGACCTGGCCCTCGTCGGTACGGGCGATGCAGTGGCCGCCGTGCGCGACGGGGCCGACCTCGACCTCGTACTCCGCGCCCACCAGCGACTTCTTCTCTCCCGCCAGCGGTTTGTTCTCTTCTGCCTGCATGGCGGGATGACTCCACAACGTCAAGGAAACAGCCGGCGGAACCGGCGGGACGGACAACAGCCCACCAGTCTACGTGGGTGTCGTCCGTCCCTTCACCACGAGCGCCGCGGCGGGCGGAGGCGCGCTCAGTGCGTGCCCGGCCCCGACGGCTCCTTGCTCTTGTCCTGCGCGGCCGGCCCCTGCCGCCCGGCGGCGGCCTGACCGTGACCGTGCCCGTGGGTGACCGGGCCCCGGCGCGCCGCACCCGGCGCGCTCCAGTTCTGGCGCTTGCGGGCCCGGAGGCGGGCCACCTCGGACGACTCCAGCTGGTACGGCACCGACGTCACCATCACGCCGGGCGTGAACAGCAGCCGGCTCTTGAGGCGCAGCGCGCTCTGGTTGTGCAGCAGGTGCTCGTACCAGTGGCCGACGACGTACTCCGGGATGATCACGGAGATCGCGTCGCGCGGGGACTCCTTGCGCAGCCCCTTCACGTACTCGATGACGGGCCGGGTGATCTCGCGGTAGGGCGAGTCGAGGACCTTGAGCGGCACGTCGATGCTGCGCCGCTCCCACTCCTCGCGCAGGGTCTTCGTCTCGGCCGGGTCGACGTTGACGCTCAGCGCCTCCAGGCTGTCCGAGCGCAGCAGCTTCGCGTAGGCGAGGGCGCGCAGCGTCGGGCGGTGGATCTTGGAGATGAGGACGACCGAGTGCAGGCGGGACGGCCGCACGATGTCGTCGGCGGGCTCGTCGGGCGCCGCGATCTCCTCGGAGACCCGGTCGTAGTGCTTACGGATCGCCGTCATCGTCGCGTAGAAGATGCACATGCCGAGCAGCGCGACCCAGGCGCCGTGGGTGAACTTGGTGACCAGGACGACGACGAGCACCAGGCCGGTGAAGAACGCGCCGAAGGTGTTGATCGCGCGCGAGCGGACCATGTGGCGCCGCTTGAGCGGGTCCTTCTCGGCGGCGAGGTGGCGGTTCCAGTGCCGGACCATGCCGGTCTGGCTGAGCGTGAAGGAGACGAAGACGCCGACGATGTAGAGCTGGATCAGCCGCGTCGAGTCGGCGCCGTAGACGAAGAGCAGCAGCGTCGCGGCGCCCGCGAGGAGCACGATGCCGTTCGAGAAGGCGAGCCGGTCGCCGCGGGTGTGGAGCTGGCGCGGCAGGTAGCGGTCCTGGGCGAGGATCGCGCCGAGCAGCGGGAAGCCGTTGTAGGCGGTGTTCGCCGCGAGGAACAGGACGAGCGCGGTGGCCGCGGCGAGCACGACGAACAGGAAGCTGCCCTTGCCGAAGACGGCCTCGGCGACCTGCGAGATCACCGGGTTCTGCACGTATCCGGAACCGATGGGCGAGCCGCCCTTCAGCAGGTCGGACGCCGGGTTCTCGGCCATGCGGACCTTGGTCGTCATGGCGAGGACGATGATGCCGCAGAACATGGTGACGGCCAGCAGGCCCATCATGGCGAGCGTGGTCGCCGCGTTCTTCGACTTCGGCTTGCGGAACGCCGGCACACCGTTGGAGATGGCCTCGACGCCGGTGAGCGCGGCACAGCCGGAGGAGAACGCGCGCAGCAGCAGGAAGACGAGGGCGAAGCCCGCGAGCCCCTGGTGCTCGGCCTTGATGTGGTAGTCCGCGGTGGGCGCGCGCATGGTGTCGCCGAGGACCAGACCGCGGAACGCGCCCCACGCGATCATGATGAAGACGCCCGCGACGAAGACGTACGTCGGGATCGCGAAGAGCTTGCCCGACTCGCGCACGCCGCGCAGGTTCATGACCGTCAGCAGGACGACCACGACGGTCGCGCACAGCACCTTGTGCTCGACGACGAACGGCACGGCGGAGCCGAGGTTCTCGATGCCGGAGGCGATGGACACGGCCACGGTGAGCACGTAGTCGACGAGCAGCGCGCTGGCCACCGTGAGGCCCGCCTTGGGGCCCAGGTTGGTGGTCGCGACCTCGTAGTCGCCGCCGCCGCTCGGGTACGCGTGCACGTTCTGCCGGTAGGAGGCGACGACGGTGAACATCAGCACGACGACCGCGAGGGCGATCCAGGGGCTGAAGTGGTAGGCCGACACGCCCGCAACGGACAGCACGAGCAGCACCTCGCCGGGCGCGTACGCCACCGAGGAGAGCGGGTCCGAGGCGAAGACGGGGAGAGCGATGCGCTTCGGCAGCAGGGTTTCCCCGAGCCGGTCACTGCGCAGTGCGCGCCCGATCAGAATGCGTTTGGGCACGTCGGTCAGTTTGGACACCAGAGGATCGTAAGGCTTCGAACACGGGGTCGCCCACCTGCCACCCGAGATCTGCCTCACGAGTGAAATCCAGGACGCCCCGCGCTGCGGATTCCGCAGGTGGAAGGGGCCTCGTGCCTTCATGTCACAAACCGGTCCCGTGCGCCTCGCGCACACCGCGCCCGCGTCCCCTCTCACCTTCCCCGGAGGCCCCATGCCCGCGACTCCCGTGCTGATCGGCGCCGTCGTGGCCCTTCTCGGCCTCGGTCTCCTCGCCCGCGCGAGCGTGCGCAGCATCGGCCGCCGCTGACCGGGCACCGGCGCCGCGCGCATATCCGTCGTGTTCGCCGCGACGGGCACGAAAACGGATTCGGAAAGAGAAGGGAAAGAAAGAGGAAAGAAAGCGGCACATGCCGTCCCGCCCCCGCTCGGCGCACCGCCGGAGCGACATCTGTCACATCGCGGAGCCCCTTCGCGGCCCTGTTCCGAAGCCTTTCCGGGCCCCGGCGCCCGCCCCGCCCCCGGCCCGCCCGCGGCCCGGCGATCAATGGCCGCACGGATGACAGCAGGAACGCCGATGCGGCTTAAGCTCGTCTCCGGCAACGCCGCATGCCGTTGCCCGTCGTTGCCCCGGCAGACTGAGAGAGAAGAATGAGCAGGGTGTTTTCGCAGGCCGGCCGGTCGACCAGGACTGCGGGGTAAAGCCAGGTGCACATCGTCATCATGGGCTGCGGCAGGGTGGGTTCCGCCCTTGCCCAGACCCTGGAGCAACAGGGGCACACGGTCGCCGTGATCGACCAGGACCCCACCGCGTTCCGGCGCCTCGGCCCCGGGTTCGGCGGACGCCGGGTCACCGGTGTCGGCTTCGACCAGGACACCCTGCGCGAGGCGGGCATCGAGGAGGCCGGCGCCTTCGCCGCCGTCTCCAGCGGCGACAACTCGAACATCATCTCCGCCCGTGTGGCCCGCGAGATGTTCGGCGTGGAGAACGTCGCGGCGCGCATCTACGACCCGCGCCGCGCCGAGGTCTACCAGCGCCTGGGCATCCCGACCGTGGCCACCGTGCGGTGGACCGCCGACCAGATGCTGCGGCGGCTGCTGCCCTCGGGCGCCGAGCCGCTGTGGCGCGACCCCACCGGGGGCGTGCAGCTCGCCGAGGTGCACACCTCGGTCGACTGGATCGGTCACAAGATCAGCAGGCTCCAGGAGGAGACGGGCGTCCGCGTGGCGTTCCTGACCCGCCTCGGCGAGGCGGTCCTGCCCACTTCGCAGACGGTTCTGCAGGAGGGCGACCTGGTGCACGTGATGATGCGCACGGACGAAATCGAGAAGGTCGAGGCGGCGTTCGCCGAGGGCCCCGGAGAGGAGGGCGGTCACTGATGAGGGTCGCCATTGCCGGTGCCGGCGCGGTCGGTCGTTCGATCGCGGGCGAACTGCTGGAGAACGGTCACGAGGTCCTCCTCGTCGACAAGGCGCCGACGGCCATCTCCGTCGAGCGCGTCCCGATGGCGGAGTGGCTGCTCGCCGACGCCTGCGAGATCACCTCGCTCGACGAGGCCGCGCTCCAGCGCTGCAACGTCGTCATCGCGGCGACGGGCGACGACAAGGTCAACCTCGTCGTCTCGCTCCTGGCCAAGACGGAGTACGGCGTTCCGCGCGTCGTCGCCCGGGTGAACAACCCGAAGAACGAGTGGCTGTTCAACGAGTCGTGGGGCGTGGACGTCGCCGTCTCCACCCCGCGCCTGATGTCCGCCCTGGTCGAGGAGGCGGTGAGCGTCGGCGACCTGGTCCGGCTGCTGCGCTTCAGCCACGGCGACGCCAACCTCGTCGAGCTGACGCTGCCCCCGGAGTCGGCGCTGGCCGGCACGCAGGTCGGTGACGTCGAGTGGCCGCAGGACACCTCGCTCGTCACGATCATCCGCGGCACCCGGGTGCTCACCCCGACCCGGGACGACGCCCTGGAGGCGGGCGACGAGCTGCTGTTCGTCGCGGCCCAGGCGCGCGAGACGGAGCTGGAGGACCTGCTGTCGGTGCGTCGCGGGAGCGACGACGCCACCGCCTGACGGGCGGCGCGGGACCGTACGTACGAGAAGGGCCCGGCCGATCGGTGCGAACCGATCGGCCGGGCCCTTCTCGTACGTGCGCGCAGTGGTGCGGGCCGCGGTCAGTCCCGCCGGTGCCGCCCGCCCGCCGCCGCCTCGTCGCCGTCCTGTCCCGTCGCGGGGGCGGAGGAGGCGTCGACGACTCCGGCGGCCGTGGTGCCCGGGGCGATCGAGCCGTGCGCGAGGGCCTCCTTGCGCTCCTTCTCGGCGCGCTCCTCGGCCTCCATCTCGGCGAACACGTCGATGGGCGGCGGGGCCTTCGCGAGGAACACCCAGGTCAGCCAGACCGCCAGCAGGAACGGCGGGATCTTCAGGGCGACCAGCACCCACCCGAGCTGCGCGGTGTTGGCCCACCAGTACAGCGGGAAGAGGATCGCGCACTTGGCGAGCAGGATCAGGCCCCAGGCCCAGCTCGACTTGGCGTAGGCGCGCTTGCGGCCGGGGTTGCGGGTGCGCCAGGAGAGGTTCTCCTTGAACACCGGGCCGAGGATCAGGCCGATCAGCGGCACGCCCGCGATCGTCGTGACGATGTAGGCGACGGCGAGGCCCAGCGTGTAGAGCATGCCGGGCAGGTAGAAGTCCTTGGCGTTGCCCGTCATCATCGCGAAGACGACGCCGAAGGCCACGCCGAAGACGCCGCTGAAGGCGTGCTTGACGGTGTCGCGCGTCGCGAGGCGGACGACCAGCAGGACCAGCGAGACCGCGAGGGCCGCGACGGCGGACCAGTGCAGGTTCTTGTTGATCGTGAAGATGGTGACGAACAACAGGCCCGGCAGCACCGTCTCGATCATGCCCCGCAGGCCGCCGAACGCCTCGAAGAGCGCGGCCTCCGTGACTGCCCGCGCGGCCTCCGCGTCGTCCTGGTGCCTGTCTTCGGTCGGCTTGTCGGTCGGCTTGTCGAGCGAGGACACCGGCTACTCCCGTCCGGGGGGTCGCAGTTCGTACTTCGGGTTGAACAGCACCCGACGGCCGTGGCTCATGGAGATCCGGCCCGATGCGATCAGCTTGCGCCCGGGTTCTATCCCGACGATGGAGCGCCTGCCGAGCCACACCACGTCCAGGGCGGCCGAGCCGTCGAACAGCTCGGCCTCCAGGGCCGGGACTCCCGCGCGCGGTCGCAGGGTGACCGTGCGCAAGGTACCAGTAACCGTGACGATCTGTCGGTCGTGGCAATCGCCGATCCGGGTGCAGCCCGCGGTGACGGTGTCCTCGCGCAGCTCTTCCGACTCCAGGTCCTCCTGGGACGAGGAGAGCCGGTCGATCATGCGCCGGAACCGGCCGACCGGCTTCTCGGAACGGGAGACAGCACTCATGGTTGAAGGGTACCGGGGTGCGCGCACGGGCGGACACTCGCGGGCCCCGGCCGCACCGTCCGCCCCCGCGGCCCCACGCGTGCCCGTGTTCCGCGACCTCCGGCGCCCCGCACGGGCCGCCGCTCCCGGGTCACTTCTCGAACCGGTATCCCATTCCGGGTTCGGTGATGAAGTGCCGCGGGTGGGAGGGGTCGGACTCCAGCTTGCGGCGCAGCTGCGCCATGTACACGCGCAGGTAGTTGGTCTCCGTCCCGTACGACGGCCCCCACACCTCCTGGAGGAGCTGCTTCTGGCTGACGAGCCGGCCCGCGTTGCGCACGAGGACCTCCAGCAGGTGCCACTCGGTGGGCGTGAGGCGGACGTCGCGGCCGTCCCGGTTGACCTTCTTGGCGGCCAGGTCGACGGTGAAGCCGGCGGTCTCGACGACGACGTCGTCCTCGCCGGGCCCGGTGGGCTCGGCACGGCGGACGGCGGCGCGCAGCCGGGCGAGCATCTCGTCCATGCCGAAGGGCTTGGTGACGTAGTCGTCGGCGCCCGCGTCGAGCGCCTCGACCTTCTCGTCGGAGGAGTGCCGGGCGGACAGCACCAGGATCGGCACCCGGGTCCAGCCGCGCAGCCCCCGGATCACCTCGACGCCGTCGATGTCGGGCAGGCCCAGGTCCAGGACGATCACGTCGGGGTGGCGCGAGGCGGCGAGTTCGAGGGCGGTGCGGCCGTCGGAGGCCGCGTCGACCTCGTACTTGCGTGCCCTGAGGTTGATCACGAGGGCGCGCACGATCTGCGGCTCGTCGTCGACCACCAGCACCCGGGTCATGAGGCCTGCCTTTCGGGAGGTGCGGGCCGGGCCGTGTTCCGGGCCCGGAGGGAGTCGGCCCGCGCGGCGGAACGGCTGTCCCACGCGGGGCCGTCGGTCTGCGGAGCGTACGGCTCCCGGGGCGGTGAGGCCGCCGTGCGCAGGCCGAGGACCATGGTGAGACCGCCGCCGGGGGTGTCCTCGGCGGTGAGGGTGCCGTCCATCGCCTCGGCGAAACCGCGGGCCACCGCGAGGCCGAGGCCCACGCCGGCGCCGCGCGGGGCGTCGCCGTAGCGCTGGAAGGGCTCGAAGATACGGTCCTTCGCCTCGTCGGGGACGCCCGGCCCCCGGTCGACGATCCGCACCTCGACGCGGTCGGCGAGCGGGCTCGCGGACACGAGCACCCGGCGGCCGGAGGGGCTGTACTTGACGGCGTTCTCGACCAGGTTGGCCACCGAGCGCTCCAGCAGGCCGGGGTCGACCATGACCATCGGCAGCGTCTCCGGGACGTCGAGCTCGACGCTGTCCTCGGGCACCCCGCCGAGCGCCATCGGCACCACCTCGTCGAGGTCGATCTCGCGGATCAGCGGGGTGACGGTGCCGGTCTGGAGGCGGGACATGTCGAGGAGGTTGCCGACCAGGTGGTCGAGCCGGTCGGCGCCCTCCTCGATCCCGGCGAGCAGCTCCGCCTGGTCCTCCTCCGACCAGGCGACGTCGTCGGAGCGCAGGGAGGACACCGCCGCCTTGATGCCGGCGAGCGGGGTGCGCAGGTCGTGGCTGACGGCGGCGAGCAGCGCGGTGCGGATGCGGTTGCCCTCGGCGAGCATGCGGGCGCGGCCGGCCTCCTCCTGGAGGCGCCGGCGGTCGAGCACGACGGCGGACTGCGCGGCGAACGCGGCGAGCACCCGGCGGTCGGAGGCGGGCAGCACCCGGCCGGTCAGGGCCAGCGCCATGTGCCCGCCGACCGGCATGTCCACGTCGGCGTCCTCGGGGCGGTCCGGCACGGGCCCGACGCCGGCGCGGCCCGCACAGGTCCACGGGGTGACCTCGCTCTCGCGTTCGAGCAGGGCGACCGACTCCATGCCGAAGGTCTCGCGAACACGTTCGAGGAGTGCTTCGAGGGTCGTCTCGCCGCGCAGCACGCTGCCCGCGAGGAAGGAGAGGATCTCGGCCTCGGCGCGCAGCCGGGCCGCCTGGTGGGTGCGGCGGGCGGCGAGGTCGACCACGGAGGCGACGGACACCGCGACGCCGACGAAGATCACGATGGCGACGATGTTCTTCGGGTCCGCGACGGTGAGCCGGTGCAACGGCGGCGTGTAGTAGTAGTTCAGCAGGAACGAGCCGACCGCCGCCGACGCGAGGGCGGGCAGCAGCCCGCCGAGCAGGGCCGCGGCGACCGTGAGCGCCAGGAACAGCAGCATGTCGTTGGCGAGGCCGAGCTCGACGAGGTTCAGCAGCAGCGCCAGGGCGACGGGCCCCGCGACCCCGGTGATCCAGCCCCACACGATCCGGGCGCGGCCGAGCCGCGCGCCGCGCGCGACGGGCAGGCCGCGCCCCTTGGCGACCTCCTCGTGCGTGACGATGTGCACGTCCAGGTCGGGCCCCGACTCGCGGGCCACGGTCGTGCCGACGCCCGGCCCGAACACGTACTGCCAGGTCTTGCGCCGCGAGGAGCCGAGGACGATCTGCGTGGCGTTGACCCCGCGCGCGAAGTCGAGCAGCGCCGCCGGTATGTCGTCGCCGACGACGTGGTGGAAGGTGCCGCCCAGGTCCTCGACGAGGGTGCGCTGGACGGCGAGTTCCTTGGGCGAGGCGGCGGTCAGGCCGTCGCTGCGCGAGATGTAGACGGCGAGCACCTCGCCGCCGGCGCCCTTCTCCGCGAGGCGCGCGGCACGGCGGATGAGGGTGCGCCCCTCGGGGCCGCCGGTCAGGCCGACGACGATCCGCTCGCGGGAGCCCCAGATCGCGGAGACGCGGTGTTCGCTGCGGTACTGCTGGAGGAACTCGTCGACCCGGTCGGCGACCCACAGCAGCGCGAGTTCGCGCAGCGCCGTGAGGTTGCCGACGCGGAAGTAGTTGGAGAGCGCCGCGTCGACCTTGTCGGGCTGGTAGACGTTGCCGTGCGCCATGCGGCGGCGCAGCGCCTGGGGCGACATGTCGACCAGCTCGATCTGGTCGGCCCGCCGCACCAGTTCGTCGGGCACGGTCTCCCGCTGCCGCACGCCGGTGATCGACTCGACGAGGTCGCCGAGGGACTCCAGGTGCTGGATGTTGACGGTCGAGACGACGTCGACGCCGGCGGCGAGCAGCTCCTCGACGTCCTGCCAGCGCTTGGCGTTGCGGGAACCTGGGACGTTCGTGTGCGCCAGTTCGTCCACCAGGGCGACGGCGGGGGCCCGCTCCAGGACGGCGTCGACGTCCATCTCGGTGAAGTCGCCGCCGCGGTAGGCGACGCGGGCGCGCGGGACCTGCTCCAGGCCGTGCAGCATGACCTCGGTGCGGGGCCGGTCGTGGTGCTCGACGAAGGCGACGACGCAGTCGGAGCCCCGTTCCACGCGGCGGTGCGCCTCGGAGAGCATGGCGTAGGTCTTGCCGACGCCGGGTGCCGCACCCAGGTAGATCCGAAGTTTGCCGCGTCCCATGGCCCCATTGTCTTCCGCCGTGCCCACCCCGCGCGGTGTCGCCCGCACAGCGTCGACATTACGGGGGACGGGAGCGGCAAAACGGACGGGCGGCGGGGCGGGCGGGCGTCCTTGACGCAACCCTGATGCCGCCGGGGACCCCGTACGGGGCGGGACGGCGGCGCGCTCGCCGTCCCGCCCCGTACGGGCCGGTGCCGGGTCAGTTCGGGTTGTCGCCGTGGGTCAGGGTCTCCCAGGCGACGAAGAGGTTGTCGCTGCCGGCCGGGCGGTTGCGTTCGGTCAGCGCCTGGGTGTTGGTCATGGCGATGCCGAGGCGGTTGTGCAGGGCGTTGTAGCCGACCTCGGTGACGGGGCCCAGGCCCAGGTTGAGGCTGCCGCCGCACAGCCAGCTCGGGACGGCGGTGCCCAGCTCGTACTTGGATTGGAAGCCGAGCGCCTGGCGCAGCCGTTCTCCGACGTCGGTGCCGTACAGGTCCTGGCCCTGGATGCGGCTGGTCTCGGCGACGTGGGAGATCGCGGAGATGCCGTACCCGGTGTGGGTGAGGTCGCGGCAGGTCTCCTGGGTGAGACCGGTGACGAAGGTGGACTGCCCCTGCCAGTACGAGACGATCTTGGCGGTGGTGTTGAGGTTCTGGCTCGGCACGGTCTTCGGCACGGCGCCGTCGGAGGCGAGGTAGACGTAGGCGGCGGTGCGGGTGCGGAACCTCGCCATGGCGGTGTCGTAGGAGGTGCGGTCCTCCAGGAAGACGGAGATGCCGACGGCGGCCTCCATCATCGACAGTTCCCAATTGCCGTTGCTGTTCGACCCGTTGATCACCTCCGGCAGGTACACGGTGCGCAACATGGTCGCGAACCGGGCGGAGTTGGCCCAGGTTCCGGTGTACGTGTACTTGATGATCTCGGCGGCCCTCGGCCACGAGGAACCGGCCCAGCCGGTCTGCAACGGGGCGTTGCTGTTGGTGTGTTCGCGCAGCACGGCCGACCAGGCGTCCATCAGCTCGATGGACTTCTGCGCGTAGCGCGCGTCGCGGGTGATGTACCAGGCGAGCGCGTCGGTGTACGCCGCGATCGCGTCCTCGCGCTCGTCGGTGCAGCCGTTGTTGGGGTTGGAGTAGGAACCGCACTCCACGGTGGCGCGGGGCTTGGCGGTGCGGCTCAGGCTGGCGTAGGCGCTCGCCGTCATCTGGTCGAAGGCGCCCTTCCAGGGCTGCGCGCCGGCCTGCACCTCGGTGCGGGCGAAGTCCAACTGGGCCCGGGAGACGGTCACTCCGGGGTGCACGAAGGTGGTGGGGGCGGCGTCGGCCCGGTGCGCGCCGGGCCAGGCGAGCAGCGCGGCGACGAGGGCGGCGACGGCCGCGGCGACGACGGCGAGCGGGGCCGGGCGCGATCTGCGGCGGTGTGGAACGGGGTGTTCTGCCATGGGGGGATCCGTTCTCGTATGTGAACGTCACTTGGGTTGCTGAACACGCGCGCTGGCCGGTGACCATAGGTACAGACCAGTTGGGGCGTCAAGGGCCGAGGACGGACCGGCAGGTCAACTGCCGTTCACGGAGGAGAACTTGGGGTTTCGCCGCAGGGCGGTGCGGGGCACGGCGGGCATGCGGAAGGGCCGCACCCGTGCGGGGTGCGGCCCTTCTCGTCCGTACGCGGGGCTAGCGGACCTCGGTGATCTCCGGGCCGCGCTGGAGCTGGCCCATGCCGCCGGAGAAGCGGGAGCCCTCGTCCTGCTGGACGCCCTCCGGAACCATCTGCGCGTCGTTCGGCAGCTTCAGCACGATCGGGTCGCGGGGCGCCATCGGGCCCTCGCCGCGGACCACGACGGTGTCGCGGAAGATCTGCTCCAGCAGGCCGGCCTGCTGCGGCTGCACCGCGCCCTGGCCGGAGATCACTCCGCGCAGGAACCAGCGGGGGCCGTCGACGCCGACGAACCGCACGACGTGGAAGCCGCCCGTGCCGTCGGGGAGCTGCACGGGGACCTGCGCGCGCAGCTCCCAGCCCAGCGGGCCCTCGACCTCGTCGATGATGCCGCCCTGCTGGGTGATGCCGGAGCCGATCTCCTCGCGGACCTCGCCCCAGATCCCCTCGCGCTTGGGCGCTGCGAAGGCCTGGAGCTGGACCGCGCTGTCGCGCAGCACCACGGTCGCCGCGACGATCGCGTCGCCCGCGACCTCGACACGCAGTTCCATGCCGTCGACTCCCGGCACGAACAGTCCGCCCAGGTCGACCCGGCCCTCGGCCGGGTCGCTCACCTCGGTGCTGTCCCAGGGGCCGTCGGGACGGGGCTCGGGTTCGAGCCGCACGCGCTCGCGCTCCGTGCCGTCCTCGTCGTCCGCCTCAGTGTCCACACTGTCGACGACCTGCTCGGCCTCGCCGGCCGCGTCCTCGGCGGCACCCTTCTTGTTGCGACGTCCGAACACGTCACTGTCCTTCCCGGTCGGATACGACCGAAGCGTATCGATTCCCACCCGAAGTGCCGCCGTCGGCGGCTGGATCGCCGGCGCCACCCACAGCGGCGTGGCCACCGGTGGACCCGAAGCCCCCGTCGGCCCGCACCGAGTCGGGAAGCTCCGCGACCTCCTGGAAGCGCACCCGCTCGACCCGCTGCACGACCAGCTGCGCAATCCGGTCGTACCGCTCGAACCGCACAGGTTCGCGCGGGTCGAGATTCACCACGATTACCTTGATCTCCCCACGGTACCCGGCGTCCACGGTCCCCGGGGCATTCACGAGAGCGACACCGCAGCGGGCGGCGAGGCCCGACCGCGGGTGCACGAAGGCCGCGTACCCCTCCGGCAGCGCGACAGACACCCCCGTGGGCAGGACCGCCCGCTCGCCCGGGGCCAGTTCACGGCTCTCGGTCGTCCGCAGGTCGGCGCCCGCGTCACCGGGGTGCGCGTACGTCGGAAGCGGTACGCCGGGGTCGACGCGGCGGATCAGGACGTCCAGGGGGCCGCTCACGGATTCACCTCGAAGGCGCGGGCGACACGGACCTGGTCGGGGTCGTCCAGCACGGCGCGGATCTCCTCCTGGCGGCCGTTGTCGACGAAGTGGTCGACCTTGACCTCCACGAAGAGGGCGTCGGCCCGCACGGCGACAGGACCGTCCGGCCCGCCGACGCGTCCGACGGCGGAGGAGTAGATCTTCCGCCCGGCGACCGCCTTCACCTCGGCCTCCAGGTGCAGCACGGTGCCGACCGGCACGGGGCGCACGAAGTCGGTCTCCAGGCGGCCGGTGACGGCGATCGTGCGCAGCAGCCAGCCCAGCGAACCGAGCGTCTCGTCGAGGGCGCTGACGAGCACCCCGCCGTGCGCGAGGCCCGGGGCCCCCTGGTGGACGGGCTGCACGGTGAACTCGGCGACGACCGAGACGCCCTCGCCCGCGCGCGCCCGGACGTGCAGTCCGTGCGGCTGTTCGTCACCGCACCCGAAGCAGTGGTCGTAGTGCGCGCCGAGGAGTTCCCCGGGCGCGGGCGCGTCGGGGTGCCGTACCGGCGGTACGGCGTCGGCGGGAGGCCTGAGAGCTGCGGAAGTACCACTCACAGCCGCAGACCTTACCCGCGCGTCGGCCGTAGTCGGACACCGTGCCAAGCTAGGTCCCATGGAGCTCTCCCCCGCCTCGTACGAGGAACGCCTGACGACGCCCCGGACCTGGTGGCTGTACAGCTTCCTGTTCGGGTTCGCCGTCGCCCTGGTCTTCCTGCCGTTCGGCACCCTGCCGCCGCTGGCCGGCCTGGTCGGCGGCACCGCCGTCGCCGCGATCGTGGGCAGCTCGTACGGCTCGCTGCGCATCCGCGTGGTGGGGGACCAGCTGATCGCCGGAGAGGCGAAGATCCCGGTCACGGCGCTGGGCGAGGCCGAGGTGCTCGACGCGGCGGAGGCGCAGGCCTGGCGCACCTGGAAGGCGGACACCCGGGCGTTCCTGCTGATGCGCTCGTACATCCCGGGGGCGCTGCGCGTGATCGTCACCGACCCGGACGACCCGACGCCGTACCTGTACCTGTCGACGCGGGAGCCCGAGCGGCTGGCGGCGGCACTGGAGGCGGCGCGGGTGGCGGCCACCGCGTAGCGCGGGAGGGCCGCCCCCGCGGGGCGAATCTTTACCTGTCCGGGTGGATGTCTTGAGCGTCGGCCCGGCCGCGGCACGCGTGCGTGCGCCCCGGGGTGCGCCGGAGTGAACGGCCCGGAGGGCCGCGGCGGCGGCCGTCCTGCCCGTGGCGGGGACTGCCCGAGGGGCCCCGTGGTCCGCTCAGCGCCCGGCGCCGCCCGGTCCCGGCAGGTCCTCGGGCGGGACTCCCTCGATGCTCAGCGGGTCCGCGGGGGCCTCCAGGGGCGGCAGCGCGGGCAGCGCGTCCCAGGGCACCTGGAGCTTGCGCAGGTCCTTGCGGATCCGCGCGGCGAGCTTCTTGGTGTCCCGGCGGTTCATGACCGCGCCGACGGCGGCGCCCACCATGAACGGCATGAGGTTCGGCAGGTCGCGGACCATCCGCTTCATGATCTGCTGGCGCAGTTCGCGCTTCATGTGGCCGCCGAGGGCCGTGTTGAACGTCGACGGCTTCATCACGTCGACGCCGCGCTCACCCGACCAGGAGGCCAGGTAGGCGGTGCTGCGGGCCCGGAGGTCGCCCGGGGGTCGGACGCCGTAGACCTCGTGGAGCTCGGCGATGAGCTTCAGCTCGATCGCGGCGACCCCGGTGATCTCGGCGGCCAGCTCCGTGGGCATGGCAGGGGGAACCGGCAGCATGGCCGCGGCGCCGATGCCCGCGCCGACGGTCGACGTGGCGTTGGCCGCGCCGGACACCAGCTTGTCCGCGAGCTGCTCGGGGCCGAGACCCGGGAACTGACGACGCAGCGCCGCGAGGTCCCGTACGGGCACACGCGGGGCGATGTCGATGATCCGGTCGGCGAGGTACGCCAGGCCGGCCCGCGCGCGGTCGGAGCCCTTGCGGACGCCTTCCCGGGCCCCCCTGAGGACCGCCGACCGTCTCCGGGCGGCGGGCGCAGGGTTGTCCGAGGCCGGGAGGTGGTCCCGGCCGGCCGCCGGTTCGAGCGAGGTCGCGTCCTGGTCGGATGCGCCCCGCTCGTCGCCACGCGCGTCGTGAGAGCCGTCTCGCGGCCCTTCGTCCGCTCCTCCGTCGGGGAAGCGGCGCTTCCATGGAGGGGTCGAGCCTGTCACGGCCGACCCTCCCTCAGTCGCAGTCGCGGCAGATCGGCTGACCGTTCTTCTCCCTGGCCAGCTGACTGCGGTGGTGCACCAGGAAGCAGCTCATGCAGGTGAACTCGTCCTGCTGCTTGGGCAGGACCCGGACCGCCAGCTCTTCGTTGGACAGGTCCGCGCCCGGCAGTTCCAGGCCCTCTGCGGCCTCGAACTCGTCGACGTCGACGGCGGAGGTCGACTTGTCGTTCCTCCGGGCCTTCAGTTCCTCAAGGCTGTCCGAGTCGACGTCGTCATCGGTCTTGCGTGGGGTGTCGTAATCCGTTGCCATGTCCCTCTCCCCCTCTGGGTATTTGCGGTGTCTCCAGCGCACGTAACGCGTGGGAGGCCGGACTTGTGCCCGACCTGAGGCGGAGATTTTGCCTCACATCAAGGTCTGTTACTCAATCGACACCCAACCGGACCCCTCAAGAGTGATCGGCTTGGATGGCGATCGGGACCGTACACGGTTCGAACGCCGCACTCCAAAGGCGCCCCACCGTGTACTTCCCGTAATCAATACCGGCGAAAACCCGGAAATTCCCGGCCCCGAACAGGGTGCATGATCACGGAACGTAGAGGGCCCGAAAGCCGCCCATGTGATCGATCACACATGGACAGCCGGGGCAGGGTGTCAGAAAATTCCGCGCAAAGCGAACAGAGCCGTCGATCGGTGTGTCGCACGTCGCCCCGGATCACATCGGCAACGTGACCCGCATCACCAGCCCGCCGCCCTCCCTCGGCCGCGCCGTGATGTGCCCGCCGTGGGCCCTGGCCACCGACCGCACGATCGACAGCCCGAGCCCGACACCCTTGTCGCTGCCCGTGCGTTCGGTCCGCAATCGCCGGAACGGCTCGAAGATGTTGTCGATCTCGTAGGCCGGCACGACCGGGCCCGTGTTCGTGACGACGAGGACCGCCTGCCCGTGCTGGACCTCCGTGGTGACCTCGACCCAGCCCCCCTCGTGCCCGTCACGGCCCTCGGCGGCGTCCCTGGGTGCCCCCGCGTCGCGCGGGGGGTCCTCGGCCGGGACGTTGTACCGCACGGCGTTCTGGACCAGGTTCAGGGCGATCCGCTCCAGCAGGACGCCGTTGCCCTGGACCATCACCGGCTGCCGGACGCCCTCGATCCGGACGCCCTTGGCCTCCGCCTCCGCGTACGTCTGGTCGACGGCCCGCTCGGCGACCTCCGCGAGGTCCACCGGTTTGCGCTCGACGATCTGGTTGTCGCTGCGGGCGAGCAGCAGCAGTCCCTCGACGAGCTGCTCGCTGCGCTCGTTGGTGGCCAGCAGCGTCTTGCCGAGCTGCCGCAGCTCCACCGGGGCGCCCGGGTCCGAGAGGTGGACCTCCAGGAGGGTGCGGTTGATGGCGAGCGGGGTGCGCAGTTCGTGCGACGCGTTGCCGACGAAGCGCTGCTGCGCGGTGAACGCCCGCTGGAGCCGCTCCAGCATCTCGTCGAAGGTGTCGGCCAGCTCCTTCAGCTCGTCGTCGGGGCCGTCCAGCTCGATGCGGCGGGACAGGTCCGAGCCGGCCACGGCGCGCGCGGTGCGCGTGATGCGGCCCAGCGGCGACAGGACCCGGCCGGCCATCGCGTAGCCGAAGGCGAAGGCGATCACGGCGAGCCCGAGCAGTGCCAGCAGCGACCGGCTCAGCAGGCTGTCGAGGGCGTGCTGGCGCTCCTCGTTGACGCACTGGTTCATCGCGTGGTTGAGCTGCGTCGCGGTGGTCGAGACGGGGAAGTTGCAGGTGTCGCTGGTGACCTGCCCGGTGAGGATCTTGAAGGGCAGTTCACTGCCGACGTTGAGCGCGTTCGCGGCCAGCAGGTAGTTGATCGACAGCAGCAGGATGCCCGCGATCAGGAACATGCCGCCGTACAGCAGCGTCAGCCGTATCCGGATGGTGGGGCGCAGCCACGGGAAGTTCGGCTCGGGCCTGGTGGGGTCCCACGTGGGTTTCGGGGGCGTCTGGGGCGGCGCGGGCGTCGCGGTCACGCCGGCCTCAGATCCGGTAGCCGGAGCCGGGCACGGTGACGATCACCGCGGGTTCGCCGAGCTTGCGGCGCAGGGTCATCACGGTGACGCGCACGACGTTGGTGAACGGGTCGGTGTTCTCGTCCCACGCCTTCTCCAGCAGTTGCTCCGCGGAGACGACCGCGCCCTCGCTGCGCATGAGGACCTCCAGGACGGCGAACTCCTTCGGCGCGAGCTGCACCTCCCGCCCGTCGCGGAAGACCTCGCGGCGGTTGGGGTCGAGCTTGATGCCGGCGCGCTCCAGGACCGGCGGCAGCGGCACGCTGGTGCGGCGGCCCAGCGCGCGCACGCGGGCCGTCAGCTCGGTGAACGCGAAGGGCTTGGGCAGGTAGTCGTCGGCGCCGATCTCCAGGCCCTCCACGCGGTCGCTGACGTCACCGGAGGCGGTGAGCATCAACACCCTTGTGGGCATGCCCAGTTCGACGACACGGCGGCACACGTCGTCACCGTGCACGAGCGGCAGGTCACGGTCGAGGACGACCACGTCGTAGTCGTTGACGCCGATGCGCTCCAGGGCCGCGGCCCCGTCGTACACGACGTCGACGGCCATGGCCTCCCGGCGCAGCCCGGTGGCCACCGCATCGGCGAGCAACTGCTCGTCCTCGACGACGAGTACGCGCACGGCGTTTGTCCTTCCTGTGTCCCTCTCCGACGTGCGTCTCTCGGCGGCACGCGGGCAGGGGTGCGGCGGGGTTGAGGCCTCCATCCTGCCCTTTTCGGTCATAAGTCGGCTGTAAGCGGGCCCCGGTCCCGCTGTGCGGCGGCCCAATGCGGCGTGAGGCGACGATTACGGGCGGGTGAGCCGCCCGGGAACGGAAGATTTCTCGGGTTGGTGAGGTTTCCGTGCACAGACGGGCGGGGAGGACGGCTTTACACCCCGCGATCACGCTCTGCATGTGGCGCACCACCATGCGGCACACTCCTCGATCCGCCTCGGCAGAGTGGGCGTGGGTGTCCGGCACCGTCGCCGCCCGGCACGGTGCGCGCCGGGCATCCGCAGGAGTCGTGATCGCCCCTCATGAACGGCACACCCCCGTGCCACCGACCCACGACCCAGGACGAGGGGGCGCAGCATGGACGCTTTCACCACAGGACTTCTGCAGCGCATAAGGACGACCGAGTCCGACCTGACGCGGGCCCGCGACGAAGGCGACGAGTTCCTCGTCGAGGTCGAGCAGGGCGAGCTGGACGACCTCCGTCGTCTCGCCGCCGAGCACGGCGTGGAGGTCGGCGCGGCCGGCGTCTGACCGACCTTCTGCCCAGCAGGACGGAAGCAACACAGCGGGGCCCCGGCGAATCCAGCGCCGGGGCCCCGCTGCCGTACCAGGAGCCTCAGTCGTGCCAGGCGCCGAAGTCCTCCAGGAGGGCCTGGAGGGGCTCGAAGACGCCGGGGGTGCCCGCGACCGTCAGTTCGCCCGAGGGGCGCTCTCCGGGGCGTCCACCGGTCAGCGCGCCCGCCTCCCGGGCGATCAGCTCGCCCGCCGCGAGGTCCCAGGGGTGCAGGCCGCGCTCGTAGTAGCCGTCGAGGCGGCCGGCCGCCAGGTCGCACAGGTCGACCGCGGCGGAACCGCCGCGCCGGATGTCCCGCAGCCTCGGGATCAGTTTCCCGGCGACCTCGGCCTGGTGGGCGCGGACGTCGGCGACGTAGTTGAAGCCGGTCGAGACGAGCGCCTGCTCCAGCGGCGGGGCCGGACGGCAGGTGAGCCGGCGCTCCCCCACCCAGCCCCCGGTCGCGCGGGCGCCGCTGCCGCGCACCGCGTGGAACATCTCGCCGCGCATCGGGACCGCGACGACGCCGACGACCGTCTCGCCGTTCTGCTCGGCCGCGATGGAGACCGACCAGGTGGGCAGCCCGTAGAGGTAGTTGACCGTGCCGTCGAGGGGGTCGATGACCCAGCGCACGCCGGTGGTGCCCTCCGTGGCGGAGCCCTCCTCGCCGAGCAGGCCGTCGCCGGGGCGGCGGTTGGAGATCAGCCCGGTGATCAGCTTCTCCGCGGCGATGTCCATCTCGGTGACGACGTCGATCGGGCTCGACTTGGTGGCGGCGACGGCGAGATCGGCCGGGCGGCCGTCCCGCAGCAGTTCGCCGGCGCGGCTCGCGGCCTCCTTGGCCAGTTGCAGCAGCTCGATGTGGAGGGGCTCGGACACGGGACTCCTCAGGCGTAGGGGCTGTCGGCGCCCGCCGCCGCGGGGCGGGGCGCGCGGGCCGGGCAGCACCCGGCCGGGCAGAGCTGGTGGCTGGGGCCGAGGGCGCCGAGCGCGCACGGCGTCACCGGGGTGCCGTTCTCGGCGGCGGCGCGCTCCAGGACCAGGTCGCGCACCGCGGCGGCGAACCTCGGGTCGGCGCCCACCGTGGCCGACCGGCGTACCGGCAGGCCCAGTTCGGCGGCCTTGGCGGTGGCCTCCGTGTCGAGGTCGTAGAGGACCTCCATGTGGTCGGAGACGAAGCCGATGGGCGCCATGACGACCGCGGGGACGCCGGCCGCGTGCCGCTCCTCCAGGTGGTCGCAGATGTCCGGCTCCAGCCACGGGATGTGCGGGGCGCCGGAGCGCGACTGGTAGACGAGCTGCCAGGGGTGGTCGACGCCGGTGCGTTCGCGCACCTCGTCGGCGATCAGCCGGGCGACGTCCAGGTGCTGGGCGACGTACGCGCCGCCGTCGCCGTGGTCCTCCACCGGGCCGGAGGTGTCGGCCGCGGCGGTCGGCACGGAGTGCGTGGTGAACGCGATGTGCGCGCCGTCGCGGACCTCGTCGGGCAGTTCCGCCAGCGAGCGCAGCACGCCCTCGGCCATCGGCTCCACGAACCCGGGGTGGTTGAAGTAGTGCCGCAGCTTGTCGACGCGCGGCAGGTCGAGCCCCTCGGTCTCCAGTTCGGCCAGCGAGTCCGCGAGGTTCTCGCGGTACTGGCGGCAGCCCGAGTACGAGGCGTACGCGCTGGTGGCGAGGACCAGGACGCGGCGGTGCCCGTCCCGGACGATCTCCCGCAGCGTGTCCGTCAGGTACGGCGCCCAGTTGCGGTTGCCCCAGTACACCGGCAGGTCGAGGCCGTGGCCGGCGAAGTCCTTGCGCAGGGCGTCCAGCAGGGCGCGGTTCTGGTCGTTGATGGGGCTGACACCGCCGAACAGGAAGTAGTGCTGCCCGACTTCCTTCAGGCGTTCCTTGGGGATGCCCCGCCCGCGCGTCACGTTCTCCAGGAAGGGGACGACGTCGTCCGGGCCTTCCGGGCCGCCGAAGGACAGCAGGAGCAGGGCGTCATAGGGGGTGGCATCGAGCGCGTCTGGCATGGCACCGATCCTGCCACCCGCCGTCGGGCGCCGGGAAACGGCGGGCGGGTACGGAGCCCGCGAGTTGGTTCCGGCCGGAATCGGGGGTGCGCACGGGCCGGGCCGCCCCGTAAGCTGTATGGGCCGACTTCACGCCTTACCAAGGCCCCGCACGCACCGAACGCCCCGCCGAGCCGCCCGGGGCGGCCCGCCGTGTGCGCGCCCGCGGGCGCCCGCACTCCCCGTCGGTGCCGCACCGGAACACCGGGACGTGCCCCTGACGGACCCACCGGAGACCCCCGTGCCGAGCCCCTACCGCGCCCTGTTCGCCGCCCCCGGCGCGAAGAGCTTCTCCGCCGCGGGTTTCCTCGGCCGCATGCCGCTGTCGATGACCGGCGTCGGCGTGGTGACGATGGTGTCGCAGATCACCGGGCGCTACGGCCTCGCGGGCGCCCTCTCGGCCACGATCGCGCTCGCCGCGGCCGTGCTGGGCCCGCAGGTCTCGCGGCTGGTGGACCGGCACGGGCAGCGCCGGGTGCTGCGCCCGGCCGTGCTGGTCGCCGTCACCGCGATGACCGGCCTGTTGCTGACCGCCCACTTCCGGCTGCCGGACTGGGTGTTGTTCGTGTGCGCCGCGGGCCTCGGCTCGGTGCCCAGCGTGGGCGCCATGGTGCGGGCCCGCTGGGCGGCGCTCTACCGCGGCACCCCGCGGCTGCACACCGCGTACTCCTACGAGTCCGTGATCGACGAGGTGTGCTTCATCTTCGGGCCGATCATCTCCATCGGCCTGTCCACCGGCTGGTTCCCGGAGGCGGGCCCCCTGCTCGCCGCCTGCTTCCTGACGGCCGGCGTGCTGTGGCTGACGTCCCAGCGGGCCACCGAGCCGGTGCCGCACCCGCGCGGGCAGCACACCGGCGGCAGCGCGCTGCGCTCGCACGGCCTCCAGGTGCTGGTGGTCACGTTCGCCGCGACGGGCACGATCTTCGGCTCGGTCGACGTGGTGACGGTGGCCTTCGCGGACGAGCAGGGCCACAAGGCGGCCGCGAGCCTGGTGCTCGCCGTGTACGCGGCCGGGTCGTGCGCCGCGGGGGCCGTGTTCGGGCTGCTGCGCCTGAAGGGGAGAGCGGAACGGCGTTGGCTGCTGGGCATATGCACCACCGCCGTGAGTATGATCCCCCTCCTACTGGTCGGGAACCTGCCGTTTCTGGCCGTGGCGCTGTTCGTTGCGGGTCTGTCCATCGCTCCGACGATGATCACGACCATGTCCCTCGTCGAAGAGCACGTACCACGCGCACATCTGACCGAAGGCATGTCCTGGGTGAGTACCGGGCTTGCGGTCGGGGTCGCGCTCGGCTCCTCGCTGGCCGGCTGGGTCATCGACGCGGCCGGGGCGCGGGCCGGGTACGGGGTTCCGGCCGTGGCCGGGGCCGTCGCGGCCGCGGTCGGTTTCCTCGGGTACCGCCGGCTGCGCAGGCCGGCTCCGGGTCGGGGAGGCACCGTTGAGCGGCACAGCGAGCGCGAAGAACGGCACGTGGCGTAACTGGGGCGGCACCGCCACGGCCCGTCCGGTGCGGGAGGTCGAGCCGGCGTCCGTCGAGGAACTGGCCGCCGCCGTACGGCGGGCGGCGGAGGACGGGCTGCCGGTGAAGGCCGTCGGCACCGGCCACTCGTTCACGTCGATCGCGGCGACGGACGGCGTGCTGATCCGGCCGCAGCTGCTCACCGGCATCCGCGCGATCGACCGCGCGGCCGGCACCGTCACGGTGGAGGCGGGCACCCCGCTCAAGCGGCTCAACCTGGCGCTCGCGCGCGAGGGGCTCTCGCTCACGAACATGGGCGACATCATGGAGCAGACCGTGTCCGGCGCGGTCAGCACGGGCACGCACGGCACCGGCCGCGAGTCCGCGTCGATAGCCGCCCAGATCCGCGGACTCGAGCTGGTGACGGCGGACGGCTCGGTGCTGACGTGCTCCGAGAAGGAGAACCCGGACGTCTTCGCGGCGGCCCGGATCGGGCTCGGCGCCCTCGGCATCATCACGGCGATCACGTTCGCCGTGGAACCGGTCTTCCTGCTCACCGCCCGCGAGGAGCCGATGACCTTCGACCGGGTCACCCGCTCCTTCGACGAACTCTGGGCCGAGAACGAGCACTTCGAGTTCTACTGGTTCCCGCACACCGGCTCCACCAACACCAAGCGCAACAACCGCAGCGCCGGCCCCGAACGCCCGGTGAGCCGGCTCTCGGGCTTCGTCGACGACGAGCTGCTCTCCAACGGCGTGTTCCAGGTGGCCAACTGGGTCGGCCGCGCGGCGCCCGCGACGGTCCCCGCGATCGCCCGCCTCTCCAGCCGCGCACTGTCCGCGCGGACCTACACCGACATCCCGTACAAGGTCTTCACGTCACCGCGCCGGGTGCGCTTCGTGGAGATGGAGTACGCCGTCCCGCGCGAGGCGCTGGTCGACACGCTGCGCGAACTGAAGACGATGGTCGACCGCTCGGACCTGCGGGTCAGCTTCCCCGTCGAGGTGCGCACCGCGCCCGCCGACGACATCGCGCTGTCCACGGCCTCGGGCCGGGACAGCGCGTACGTCGCCGTGCACATGTTCAAGGGGACGCCCTACCAGGGCTACTTCACCGCCGCCGAGCGCATCTTCACCGCGCACGAGGGCCGGCCGCACTGGGGCAAGATCCACACGCGGGACGCCGAGTACCTGGCGGCGGCGTACCCGCGCTTCGCCGAGTTCACGGCGTTGCGAGACCGTCTTGATCCTGACCGTCGTTTCCGGAACGACTACTTGCGGAGGGTGCTGGGGTCGTAGCCGTCGCGCTCGGCGTGGGGGCGGTGCCGCTCCCGTCGGAGTCGGAGGAGCCGCCGTCGGTGGCCTCCGGTGTCGGCGTCGTCCCCGAAGTCCCGGACGTCGCGCCGCCGTTGTCGTCGGAACCCTGGCCGGAGCCGGTGCCGGCCGAGGAGTCCGGGTCCGGCGTGGCGGTGCCGGAGGGCGTGCCCTCCTCCTGCCCGCCGGAGCCCGACGGCGTGGACGACGGCGCGGGGGTGTCGTCGTCGGTGGTCGAGGACGACGACGAGGACGTGCCGGTGAAGGCGTCCCCCACGGTGGTCCCGCCGTTGCCGCTGAAGCTGTCGCCGGAGGCGACCTCGTACGTGGTGATGCCGGCCATCGTGACGCCGAACACCAGGGCCGCGGCGATCAGCGGCCGCTTCCAGCTCCTGACCCGCGCCCGGTAGACGGTGGCCTCGGTGAACTCGCCGTGCGCGGGCGGGACTTGGCCCGTCGTACGGCTCTCCGCCCGGACGCCCCGGCGGTCCGGGGCGCGCGGCGCGTCCGGGTCGGCCGGGAACGTGCCCGCCTGCGCACGGGGCTTCGCCGCCACCGTGACCTCGCGGAGCTGTTCGCCGGTGCGGCGGAAGAAGTGCTGGAAGACGGTGCCGCCGCAGGTCGCCAGGATGCTGACGACGCCCGCGCCGAAGATCGTTCCGTAGACACCGAAGTAGGAGGCCAGTTTCGCGGCCACCACGGCCGCCACGGCACTGCCCGCGACCTGGGGGACGCTCAGGTCCACCCGCTTCTTCCTCACCTCCGCCCCGGCGATCGGTTCCGCCTGCGCCTCGTCGTGAGGCTCCGTCCGTACCTCGCCGTGCGGGAGCTCCGTCCGCGCCGGGACTTCGGGCCATGCCCGCGTCTCGGCACGCGGCTCACCGCCGGCTTCGGGCCTTTCACGCATCCCCGGACCTTGCCTGCCTTTCCCGTACTTGTCCGACCGACTGTACGAGAGGGGGACGTGCGCACGAAACCGATAGTTCCGTTTCTGGTGATTACGTGAACTTCGCCACGGCGCACCCCCGGAGATCGCGGCCGGCGCGGAAGAAGGCGCGCCCCCACGGCAAGTTGGGCGGCGTGCCAATCCACGCACGTGGCCCAAATGGAGTACTGTTGCGAGCCCTGAGACCGGTCTCCCGCCGGGGCGTCCGGAAACACGAAGGACCGCGAAGGACCGCCGGGAGGGGGCCAGTTGCTCAGGGTGACGGAGTTGGTCACTTAGCGTTGCGAAAAGGTAACCGTGCCATAACGGCGATCCCGGGCCAGCGCCCGACACGCCGGGCAACTCGGCAAGGTTGTGGCAGGCTGCACCCGGGCAGGCCACACTCGACTAGCGGAAGCAGCGACGCACGTGACGTCGGCAGGCACCACCCGGGAGGTCCCCATGCCCGAACTGCGTGTCGTGGCCGTCTCCAATGACGGCACACGGCTGGTGCTGAAGGCTGCTGACAGCACGGAGTACACGCTTGCCATCGACGAGCGTCTTCGTGCCGCCGTGCGCGGCGACCGTCCCCGCCTCGGCCAGATCGAGATCGAGGTGGAGAGCCATCTCCGCCCCCGCGACATCCAGGCGCGGATAAGAGCGGGCGCGACCGCGGAAGAGGTCGCCCAGCTCGCCGGTATCCCCGTCGACCGCGTGCGCCGGTTCGAGGGCCCCGTCCTCGCCGAGCGCGCCTTCATGGCCGAGCGCGCCCGCAAGACCCCCGTCCGCCGTCCCGGCGAGAACTCCGGCCCCCCGCTCGGCGAAGCCGTGCAGGAGCGGCTGACGCACCGGGGCGCCTCCAAGGACACCGTGCAGTGGGACTCCTGGCGCCGCGACGACGGCACCTGGGAGGTCCTGCTCGTCTACCTGGTCGCCGGCGAACCGCACTCGGCGAGCTGGACCTACGACCCGCCCCGGCGGCTCGTGCAGTCCGTCGACGACGAAGCGCGCTCGCTGATCGGCGAGTCCGAGGACCTCGCGGCGCCCGAGCCCAGCTTCCCGTTCGTACCGCGCATCGCCCGGCTCCCCCGGGACCGTCCGCTGGACCGCGACCGCCCGCTGGACCGCGAGCGGCCGATGCTGCCGCCGTCGGTGCCCGAGCCGGTCGAGGAGAGCGCCGAACGGGACTCGCTGACCAGCCTGCTGGAGGCGGTGCCGAGCTTCCGCGGCGACCTCGTGGTGCCCGAGCGGCCCCCGGTGGAGCCGCCCGAGGAGCCCGTCGACGAGCCCGTCGAGGAGGAGCCGCCGGCTCCCGCGGCCTCGGCCGGTTCCGCCTACGCGGACGTCCTGATGCCGCGTTCCGTGGCCAGTCACCGCGACCGGCTGGTCGGATCCACCGACCGGCAGGCCGAGGCGGACGGGGTCCGTCCCGGACGGCGGGCCGCGGTGCCGAGCTGGGACGAGATCGTGTTCGGCACCCGGCGCAAGAAGCAGGAGTAGTCCGCGTTCCGGCGGGGACGAGGGCGGCAAAGGTGACAGAGCGGGGTCCGCGCCGGTGCGGCGCGGACCCCGCCGTGTACGGGCCCGCCGTGCGCGGTCAGACGGGGTCGGGACCCACCGCGACCGGACGGGACGGGTCCGCCGACCACTGCGACCACGAACCGGCGTACAGCGCGGCCGGGACACCGGCGATCTCCAGGGCCAGCACCTCGTGCGCCGCGGACACCCCGGAGCCGCAGTACACGCCGACCTTCCGGGAACCGTCGGCGCCCAGCGCCCGGAAGCGGGCGGCCAGTTCGGGCGCGGGCAGGAAACGTCCGTCCGGTCCCGTGTTCTCGGTGGTCGGCGCGGAGACCGCCCCGGGAATGTGGCCGGCCGCCGGGTCGATCGGCTCGGTCTCGCCCCGGTACCGCTCCCCCGCCCGCGCGTCGAGCAGCAGGCCTGACCCGGCGAGGGCCGCCGCGCCGTCGGCATCGAGCAGTTCCGTCGCGCCGGGCCGGGGCTCGAAGTCGCCCTCGGCGGGCGCCGGTACGGTCGTTTCCAGCTCGCCGGTCCAGGCGTCCAGGCCACCGTCGAGGACCCGCACGTCCGGGTGGCCCGCCCAGCGCAGCAGCCACCAGGCGCGGGCCGCGGCCCAGCCGAGCCCGCCGTCGTACACGACCACCGGCCGCCCCGCGGACACGCCCGCGCGGCGCATCGCCGCCCCGAACTCCCCGGTGTCCGGCAGGGGATGGCGCCCGCCCGCACCGGGGGGTCCGGCCAGCTCCCGGTCCAGGTCGACGAAGACGGCGCCCGGCAGATGGCCCTTCGCGTACGCGGCGCGGCCGTCGAACGGGGCCGCCTTCGCGAGGGTGAGCTGCCAGCGGACGTCGAGCAGGACCGGCGGGTCGCCGCCCGCGAGGTCGCCGGCGAGTTCTGATGCGGAGATGATGGCGTTCATGGCCCCCATCCTCGCGTACGGGGTGGCCGCGTCGCCCGGCTCCGGCTACTCTGCCCGCCGGGCAGCTCCGGTCACGGGGTGTACGGGAACGGACACATTGTGTACGCCGGACCGACAGTCGCCGGCAGCGGCGGCGGACGGACCGGACGCCGCCCGCGCGGCCCCCGTCGGCCGGTACCGCCCGGGTGGTCCGCGCCCGCGCGCGGCGCGGGACGGACGGTACGCACAGCGGCGCGGGTCCACGGAACGGAAGCGAGGCGGCCACCGCGAGGGGCCGGGGAGAGAGTGACGATGACCGAGGCACGGGGGTCGGCCGGCCCGAACGGCCCAACGCACGACCAGTACGCACCCGGCACGCCCTGCTGGGTGAGCCTGATGTCGCACCGGATCGAGGCGACCCAGTCCTTCTACGAAGCCCTGTTCGGCTGGGAGTTCCGGCCCGGACCACGCCAACTCGGGCCCTATGTGAGGGCCCTGCTCGACGGCCGCGAGGTGGCGGGCATCGGGCAGCTTCCGGACGGGCTGCGGCTGCCGGTGACCTGGACGCCCTACCTCGCCTCGCGCGACGTGGACCAGACCGCCGAGACGGTCCGGCTGTCCGGCGGCACCATCGGCGTCGGCCCGCTGGACGCGGAGAAGGCCGGACGCCTCGCGCTGGGCTCCGACCCCGCGGGCGCGGTCTTCGGCATCTGGCAGGCCTCCGCCCACCTGGGCGCGGACATCACGGGGGCGCCCGGACTGCCCGGCGCGCCCGCGTGGAACGAGCTGGTGACCTACGAGACCGCCGGCGTCGTGAAGTTCTACGAGGCCCTGTTCGGCTACCGCCAGGAGGCGGTGGGCGGGCCGGACCTCGACTACGTGACCCTGTACGTGGAGGGCCGCCCGGTCGCCGGTATCCACGGGCTGGGCGACGCCCTGCCCCACGAGCGCGGCCCGCACTGGATGACGTACTTCGAGGTGGCCGACGCGGACCGCACGCTGGAGCGGGTGGTCGACCTGGGCGGCACCGTCCTCGCCCCCGCGCACGACAGCCCGCACGGCAGGGTGGCCACCGTTGCGGACCTGGAGGGCGCGCGGTTCTCGGTGGTGGAGGACCCGAGCTGAAGCCGGCCCGGCCGGCTGCCGGGCGGCGCCGGGAACGCGCGGGGGGCCGGACCGGAGAGCCGCTCCGGGTCCCGGCGCCGCCCGGCGGTCAGTCCGGCCCGATGGGCAGGACCCCGGGGGACAGTTCGCCGGCGTGGGCGGAGGCGCTGGTCACCCGGCGCAGGTGGTGCCGGCGGCACAGGACCTCGTAACCGACCTCCCCCGCCGCGCGGTTGACGTCGCCGACGACCACCTGGGCGCCCTCGACGACCATCTCGCCGCCCACGGTACGGGCGTTGTGCGTGGCCCTGGCGCCGCACCAGCACAGGGCCTCCACCTGGAGCGCCTCGATCCGGTCGGCCAGCTCGATCAGCCGCTGCGAGCCGGGGAAGAGCTTGGTGCGGAAGTCGGTGGTGATGCCGAAGGCGAAGACGTCGAGCCCGAGGTCGTCCACGACCTGCGCGAGCTGGTCGATCTGCTGCGGTGCGAGGAACTGCGCCTCGTCGGCGATCACGTAGTCGATCCGCCCGCCGTGCGAGAGGTGGTCGACCAGATACGCGTACATGTCCATGCCCTCGGTGGCCTCGACGGCCTCCGAGACCAGGCCGAGGCGGGAGGACAGCTTTCCCTCGCCCGCCCGGTCGTCGCGGGTGAAGATCATGCCCTGGAGCCCCCGCGCCGAACGGTTGTGCCCGATCTGCAGAGCCAGGGTGGACTTCCCGCAGTCCATGGTTCCGGAGAAGAACACCAGCTCGGGCATGGGGAGTCGAACACCTTTCGGCGGGTTGGCGGGGGGATGCCGCGCGGGGCGCAGGGTCAGGAGCGTACTTCGAGCAGCGGGACGAGCTGCTCGGCGGGGGTCATGGAGCCGTGGTTGCCGACCATGGCCGACTCCTTGGGCTCCCGCTCGGAGGCGATGACGAGGACGTCGTCGCGGGCGGCCGCGATCACGTCGCCGAGCCGGTCGTACACCCGGTCCTCGACGTGGGGGCCGAACCAGCCCGCCTCGATCGCCTCGTCCCGCGAGGCCACCCAGAACTGCTCGCCGATCACCTCGCGCCAGCAGGCCAGCACGTCGCCCGCGGCACCGGGCACCGCGTACACGTGCCGGGCCCGGCCCTCGCCGCCCAACAGGGCGACACCGGCGCGCAGTTCCCAGTCGGCGTCGAAGTCGATGCGGTGCTCGTCGTCGAACGGGACGTCGATCATGCCGTGGTCCGCGGTGACGTACAGGGCCGCGCGCGGCGGGAGTTGCTCGGCGAGGCGCTGCACGAGGCGGTCCACGTGCATGAGCTGGCCGCGCCAGGTGTCGGAGTCGACGCCGTGGCGGTGTCCCGCGCCGTCCACCTCGGAGTAGTACGTGTAGACCAACGACCGGTCCGCGGCGGCCAGTTGCTCCGCCGCGAGGTCCATGCGCTCCTCGCCGGTGAGCCGCCCGAGGAAGGTGCCGCCGCTGAGGGCGACCTTGGTGAGCGGGGTGTTGGCGAAGGCGGGCGCCGAGACCTGGGCGGCGCGCACGCCCGCGCGCTCGGCCAGTTGGAAGATCGTGGGGTGCGGCTGCCACGCCTTCGGGTCGCTGTACGGCTGCCAGCGGAGCTGGTTCATCAGCGCGCCGGTGGCCGGGTTGCGCACGGTGTAGCCGGGCAGGCCGTGGGCGCCCGGGGGCAGGCCGGTGCCGACCGAGGCGAGGGAGGTCGCGGTGGTCGCCGGGAAGCCGGTGGTGAGCGGGCGGCCCGTGCCGCCGCGCGAGGAGGCGAGCAGCCCGTTGAGGTAGGGCGCCTCGTACGGGTGGGCGCGCAGTTGCTCCCAGCCGAGCCCGTCGATCAGGAACACGCAGTTGCGGTCGGCGGGGGTCAGCTCGGCGATGGCGGCGCTCGTGCCGGGGACGCCCATGCCGGCGGCCAGCGTGGGCAGCAGGTCCGCGAGGGAGCCGCCGCCGTACTCGGGCAGCGGCGCCGACGCGACGGTCAGGGGTTCCGGTTCGGGCCAGGCGGGCAGGGCCATCAGTGCGCGAGGTTCGCGGTCGCCTCGGAAAGGGCCTGGGCGAACACCAGCGCCTCCCGTACGGTCTCGGGTCCGTCCCCCGCCTCGCTGACGCGCAGGCTCAGGTCGTCCGCCGTGGAGCTGCCCGTGTAGCCGTGGTCCGCCTCGCAGTTGGGGTCGCCGCAGGCCGCGGGCTCCAGGTCGATGCGGGAGACGGCGCCCCAGCCGATGGTCAGCACGACCTCGCGGGGCAGGGTGCCCGGCGTGTACGCCTCGGGGTTGGCGACGACCCGGCTGAGCACCACGGAGGAGATCCGGTCGAGCTTCACGGACTCGGTGGACGTGGTGGCGTACGGCGTCGGGGAGGTGTCGTCGGCGGCCTGTTCGTCGGTGTGGCTGACGATGAACCGGTTGCCGGTGAGCACCAGCACGGTCACGTGCCGGCGTACCTCGTTCTGGTCGAACGTCGTCTCCTGGTGGACCAGGAACGACCGCATGGGCTCGCCGCCGACCGCGGCCTCCACCGCTTCGGCCACGAGAGCCGGGTAGTAACCGCTGCGCTCGATCGCCGTGCGCAGCCCCTGGGTCGTCGTACTGGTCTTGGCCATGACGTCCATCCTAATCCGTGGACGGGGGCGCTCCGGGCCAGAGGGCGGCCGTCCGGTGCCGGTGCCCCGGGGTCCGGGCGGGCCCGTCAGTAGACCGGCAGGGTGCGGGGGCCCAGGTCGTCGCGGGCCGGCGGGGGTGCGAGGCGGACGGTGGCGCCGAGGACGTTCACGCCGTGCGGGGCGACGACGACGGGCTCCAGGGTGACGGCGACGACCTCGGGGTGGTCGTCGACGAGCCGGGAGACCCGCAGCAGCAGTTCCTCCAGGGCGGCGGTGTCGACGGGGGTGGAGCCGCGCCAGCCGAACAGCAGGGGCGCGGTGCGGATGGAGCGGACCAGGGAGGTCGCGTCGCGGTCGGTGACCGGGACCAGGCGGTGCGCGGTGTCCCCGAGGAGCTGCGAGGCGGCGCCCGCGAGTCCGAACGACAGCACGGCCCCGGCCGCCGGGTCGATGACCGCCCGTACGACGGTGTCGACGCCGCGCGGCGCCATCGCCTGGACCACGGGGCGCAGTTCCTGCGGCCTGCCGAACAGCTCGGTCAGCTCGGCGAAGGCGCGCAGCAGCTGTTCCTCGTCGGCGAGGTCGAGGCGTACGCCGCCGAGGTCGGCGCGGTGGCGCAGGTGCGGCGCGGTCGCCTTGAGGGCGACGGGCCAGCCCAGGTTCCGCGCGGCCTCGACGGCCTCGGCGGGCGTGGCGGCGGGCACGGCGGGGCGGACGGTGATGCCGTAGCGGCCGAGCAGGTCGCAGGTCTCCCCGGTGCCGAGGGTGAGGCCCTGGCCGCGCGCGAGCAGGCCGTCGATGAGGCGGGCGGTGCCCTTCTCGTCGATGTCCTCGTACTCGGGCACCCGGCCGGGGTCGGCGGCCTCGCGCCGCCACTGGGCGTACTTGACGGCCTCGCCGAGGGCGCGGACGGCTCGTTCGGCGGCCGGGTAGGCGGGGATGAGGCGTGCGTCGTCGGGGGCGTCGGGTTCCGGGGCGGGGTGTGCGTCCGGCGCGGCGGGGCGGCTGCCCTCCGGTGCGGCGGGCGCGGGGCTCTGGGGCGCGGTGCTCGCGGCGGCGGACAGCGCCTCGGCGAGGCCGCCGAGTTCGACGTGCACGACGAGCACGGGCTTCGCGGGGGCCGCGAGGGCGGCCGAGCGCAGGGCGCGGGCGAGGGCGGCGTCCTCGGCGGAGGTCTCGCCCACCGCCGGGATGGCGGTGACGACGACGGCGTCGCTGGTGTCGTCGGCGAGGGCGGCGGCCAGGGCGGCGCGGAAGTCCTCGGCGGAGGCGGCCGTGGTGAGGTCGCGCGGGGGCTGCGGGCGGAGGCCCTCGGCGAGGCACGCGTCGTACGTCAGCAGGCCGAGCGACTCGGAGTTGCCGAGGATCGCCACGCGGGGTCCGGAGGGCAGCGGCTGTCGGGCCAGCAGGAGCCCCGCGTCGACGAGTTCGGTGATGGTGTCGACGCGGATGACACCGGCCTGGCGCAGCAGCGCGGACACGGTCGCGTGCGGCAGCCGGGTGGCGCGCACGGCGTGGCCCTGCGGGGCGGCGCCGTGCCGGGCGCCCTGGACGACGACGAGCGGTTTCGCGGTGGCGGTGCGGCGGGCGAGCCGGGTGAACTTGCGCGGGTTGCCGATGGATTCGAGGTACATGAGGGCGACGTCGGTCTCGGGGTCGTCGTACCAGTACTGGAGGACGTCGTTGCCGGAGACGTCGGCGCGGTTGCCCGACGAGACGAACGTGGAGACGCCGGTGACCCCGGTGACCCCGCCGCCGCGCCGGTGCAGCCGCGACAGCAGGGCGATGCCGATGGCGCCGGACTGGGCGAACAGGCCGATGCGGCCGGGGCGGGGCATCTCGGGGGCGAGGGAGGCGTTGAGCCGGACCTCGGGCGAGGTGTTGACGACGCCGAAGGCGTTGGGGCCGATGATCCGCATGCCGTACGTCCGTGCCTGGCGCACCAGTTCGCGCTGGCGCTCGCGTCCCTCGGGGCCGCTCTCCGCGTATCCGGCGGAGACCACCACGAGGCCCTGCACGCCGTGTTCGCCGCACTCGGTGACGACGTCGGGGACCTGCGCCGCGGGCACGGCGACGACCGCGAGGTCGACGGGGTCCGCGATGTCGCGCACGGAGCGGTGCGCGGGGACGCCGGGGAGGCCGTCGAGTTCCTTGTCGCCCTCGGGCAGCGCGCTGTTGACGGCGTAGAGGCTGCCGGTGAAGCCGGCGTCCCGGATGTTGCCGAGCAGGCCGCGGCCGACACCGCCGGGGCGGCGGCCGACGCCGACGACGGCGACGGAGCCGGGGGCGAGCAGCCTGCGCACCGAACGGGCCTCGGCGCGCTGCTCGCGGGCGCGCTGCACGGCGAGCGAGCGGTCGGTGGGTTCGAGGTCGAACTCCAGGCGGACCACACCGTCCTCGAAGCTGCGCTTCTGGGTGTAGCCGGCGTCCGTGAACACCTTGATCATCTTGGTGTTGGCGGGCAGCACCTCGGCGGCGAAGCGGCGGATGCCGCGCTCGCGGGCGACGGCGGCGACGTGTTCGAGCAGGGCGGACGCGACGCCGCGGCCCTGGTGCGCGTCCTGCACGAGGAAGGCGACCTCGGCCTCGTCGGCGGGCGCGGAGGCGGGCATGCCGCGGGCATCGATGCGGTCGTAGCGCACGGTCGCGATGAACTCGCCGCCCACGGTGGCCGCGAGGCCGACCCGGTCCACGAAGTCGTGGTGGGTGAAGCGCCGGACGTCCTTGGCGGAGAGCCGGGGGTAGGGCGCGAAGAAGCGGAAGTACTTCGACTCGTCGGAGACCTGTTCGTAGAAGCTGACCAGGCGGTCCGCGTCGTCGACGGTGATGGGCCGGACCCGCGCGGTGCCGCCGTCGCGCAGCACGACGTCGGCCTCCCAGTGGGCGGGGTACTCGTGCCGGTCCGACGAGCTCAGCATGGGCCCAGGGTACGGCTCGCGGCGGACGGTGGCGCGAGGCAGGCTGTGCAGGACACATGTGGAAGACTGGTCTAGACAACTTGGGACACCTGAAGGGCAGCAACACATGGCTGAGCGCCGCGTCAACGTCGGCTGGACCGAGGGCCTCCACGCCCGCCCCGCCTCCATCTTCGTCCGGGCGACCATGGCCACGGGCGTGCCCGTGACGATCGCCAAGGCGGACACCGCCCCCGTCAACGCCGCCTCCATGCTCGCCGTGCTCGGTCTCGGCGCCCAGGGCGGCGAGGAGATCGTCCTCGCGTCGGACGCCGAGGGCGCGGACGCCGCCCTGGACCGCCTGGCCAAGCTGGTCGCCGAGGGCCTCGAGGAACTCCCCGAGACCGTCTGAGCCGACCGCCGCACGGACACCGCGCGTGGCCGTCACCCGGGCCGGGTGACGGCCACGCGTGCGTCGTGGCGCGGGGGTCCGGGACACCGCGGCCGGGCCGTCGTCGCGCGGAATGCGGCGCAATACCGGAGGCATGCGGGACGGCAACGCGGGCATGCGGGGACATTAGGCGCGGCCCGGTTCACGAACCCGCCCGGCACGCGGCCGGTGAATTCCGCGAGACATCGCAAAAAGGGCGCACGGAATTCACTCCCGCCGTTTATCCCTCTTTGTATACGGCCCTCTTGTTAATTGCCCTGGCCCGAAATGTTTACGGGAGGTTGCGAAGTCCTCACACGGTCGGCGCGCTCGGCCCCGCCCGGAAACCGCAGCCGGTGGGCCGCGCTCACCCGCTCGGCGTGCAGCGCGGTGACCGCCCGCGCGCGCTCGCTGTCGCCGCGCGCCACCGCGTCGACGATCGCACCGTGCTCGGCCCAGGACTCCACGGGGCTGGCCGGCGGGTCCACCGCGTACATCCAGGCGACCTTGTGCCGCAGCTGCGACAGCACCGAGGTCAGGGCCTGGCTGCCGCAGGCCTGGGCGAGCGTCTCGTGGAACCAGCCCCCCAGGGAGCGCAGGTCGTCGCTGTTGCCCCTCCTGGCGCGCTCCTGGCCCAGTCTGACCAGTCCGCGCAGCACCTTCAGATGGGCCTCCGTGCGGCGCTGGGCCGCCCGCGCCGCGCCCAGCGGCTCCAGGAGCAGCCGCATCTCCAGGAGGTCGGCGGCCTCCTGCTCGGTGGGTTCCGCGACGCACGCGCCCGCGTGCCGCCGGGTGACCACGAAGCCCTCGGCCTCCAGGGTCCGCAGGGCCTCGCGCACGGGGACGCGGGAAACGCCGTAGCGGCGCGCCAGGAGTTCCTCGGTGAGCCGGCTGCCCCGCTCGTAGACACCGGCGATGATGTCGTCCCGGATCGCCGTGCACACCGAGTGTGCCGGAATGCGCATGACCGACCTCCGCCTTAATCCCCGTGAAACGTCGACGATTGACGTGTGTTCAGTGACTCTATTGCAGGCGGCCGGAATTTCCGACGGGGGGTCGGAATCCATGGATATTTTTTGGACAGCGTGACCGTGAAACACCGAATGCCCCGGCGCGATGCGCCGGGGCACGGGGAAACGGAACCGGTGTTCGGAGGGGGACCGCCCGGCGGTGCGGTCAGACGTCCAGGCCGTGCGAGCGGAGGTAGCCCACCGGGTCGACGTCGGAGCCGTACTCGGCGGTGGTGCGCGCCTCGAAGTGGAGGTGGGGTCCGGTGGTGTTGCCGGTCGCGCCGGACAGGCCGATCACGTCGCCGGGGGTGACCTTCTGGCCGACCGACACCCCGATGGACGACAGGTGCCCGTACTGCGTGTACATGCCGTCGCTCATGCGGATGACGATCTGGTTGCCGTAGGCGCCGCCCCAGCCGGTCTGGACGACGGTGCCCGAGCCCACCGCGTGCACGGAGGTGCCGCTCGCGGCGTGGAAGTCGACGCCGGTGTGCGCGCCGGAGGACCACAGGGAGCCGCCGGTCCGGTAGCCGGTGGAGACGTACGAGCCGGTGATCGGCAGGACGTAGGTGTTCAGGCGCTTGCGCTCGGCGGCGCGGGCCGCGCGGACCTTGGCGGCGTGCGCCTGTTCCGCGCGGGCGGCCGCCTCCTTGCGGGCCGCCGCCTCGGCCACCTTCTCCTCCGCGGCCTGCCGCTGGGCGGCGGCCTGCGCGTCGACCTGGTCGGCGAGCGAGCTGCCGAGGGTGACGATGGGGAGGAGTCCGGTCGGGCCGGCGGAGGGTTCTGCTGCGAGTGCCGGGGCGGCGAGGGTGCCGACGACGCCTGTCGTGGCGAGGGCCGCGACGCCCGCCATGCGGGCGCTGCCGCGTCTGACGCGGCTCGTACGGCGGTGCTTCCCGGTGGCGTGGGTGAACGCCATGGTGATGGGCGGTCCTTTCCTTCCCTCTCGCCTACCGGGTTAGCTGACGGGTTCGGAGCAGGAAGGTCTCCTACGGACTTCCGCACGGCGTGCGCGCGGTCGACCGATTCACCCCAGGGACTGCGTGTTCGCACACGCGCGGGTCCCCGGCTCCCCTGGCTCGCGCCGTACGGGGACTCGGCGATGACTGTCCGGTGCCGCGGTCGCGGCGCACTGCTCTGACGGACAGCCGCGCCGACGCTAATCGGGACAACTTTCCATCCTCAAACCGAACGGGGCTTTTGTAGCGCATGCCACAGTCCAGACGGGCCGACTCTCTGCCAATTCGGGCATAAGGAAACCCCGGTGACGCTCGCGTCACCGGGGCACCTCGCGCGCCTGCCGCCCGAACTCCGGCCGGGCCGCGCCCCGCCGGAGTCCGGACCGGGGGCTATTCCGCCGAAACGACCGTCACCGGGCCGATGTTGAGCGCCTCGACGGGCTCCTTGATCTGGGCGGCGTCGCCGACGAGGACCGTCACCAGCCGGTCCACCGGGAACGCGTTGACGACCGCGGCGGTGGCCTCCACCGTTCCCGTACCGGCGAGTTGGCGGTACAGGGTCGCCTGGTAGTCGTCGGGCAGGTACTGCTCGACCTGGTCGGCCAGCGTGCCCGCCACGGCCGCCGCCGTCTCGTACTTGAGCGGGGCCACGCCCACCAGGTTCTGCACGGCGACGTCCCGCTCGGCGTCGGTGAGACCCTCGGCGGCCAGCGTGCGCAGCACCTTGAACAGGTCGTCCAGTGCCGGGCCCGTGTTGGGGGTGTCGACGGAACCGCTGATGGCGAGCATCGCGGCGCCCGTCGGACCGCCGGGCGCGGGCGGCGCGGAGCGCAGCACCTGGCCGAACGCCCGCACGCCGTACGTGTAGCCCTTCTCCTCGCGCAGCACGCGGTCCAGGCGGGAGGTGAGGGTGCCGCCGAGGCAGTACGTGCCGAGCACCTGGGCCGGCCACACGCTCTCGTGCCGGTCCGGGCCGGTGCGCCCGATGAGGAGCTGCGTCTGGACGGCGCCGGGCCGGTCGACGATGACCACACGGCCGGTGTCGTCGGCGGTGATCGGTGCCACGGGCAGCGGTTCGGCCGTGGAGCCGGTCCACTCGCCGAGGGTGTCGCCGAGCAGCGCGTCGAGGTCGACGCCCGTGAGGTCGCCGACGACGACGGCGGTGGCCGTGGCGGGGCGCACGTGCTTCTCGTAGAACGCGCGGACGGCCGCCGCGTCGATGGCCTCGACCGTCTCCTCGGTGCCCTGGCGCGGGCGCGACATGCGCACGCCGGCCGGGAAGAGCTGCCGGGACAGCTCCTTGGCGGCGCGCCGGGAGGGGCTCGCCATCTCGTGCGGAATCTCGTCGAGGCGGTTGCGGACGAGCCGCTCGATCTCGCTGTCCGCGAACGCCGGTGCGCGCAGGGCGTCGGCGAGCAGTCCGAGGGCCTTCTCCAGCCGGGAGACCGGGACTTCGAGGGAGAGCCGGACGCCCGGGTGGTCGGCGTGCGCGTCCAACGTGGCGCCGCAGCGCTCCAGTTCGGCCGCGAACTCCTCGGCGGAGTGCTTGTCGGTGCCCTCCGAGAACGCGCGCGCCATGATCGTGGCGATGCCGTCCAGGCCCGCCGGTTCCGCGTCGAGCGGCGCGTCGAGCAGGACCTCGACGGCGACGATCTGCTGTCCGGGCCGGTCGCAGCTCAGCAGGGTCAGGCCGCTGCCGAGGCGGCCGCGCTCGGGGGCCGGGAAGGCCCACAGCGTGGGCTCGCCCGCCTGCGGCCGGGGGTGGAACTCCATTGTGGCGAGCTCGGTCACTTGGCCGCCTCCTCGTTGTCGTCGCTGCCGTTGTCGCTGTCGTCGGCACCGTCGTCGGATGTGATCGGCTCGTAGACGAGCACCGCGCGGTTGTCGGGGCGCAGGCGCGCGGCGGCGGCCTCGCGGACCTCCTCAGCGCTCACGTCGAGCACCCGGCCCACCGCGGTCAGCGCGAGCTGCGGGTCGCCGAACAGCACGGCGTAGCGGCACAGTTCGTCGGCGCGGCCGGCGACCGTGCCGAGCCGGTCGAGCCACTCGCGCTCCAACTGGGCCTGCGCGCGCTCCATTTCCTCGTCGGTGGGGCCCTCCGCGGCGAACCGGGCGAGCTCCTCGTCGACGGCGGCCTCGATGACGGGCACCTCGACGTCGCCCGACGTCTTCACGTCGAGCCAGCCCAGCGAGGGCGCCCCGGCCAGCCGCAGCAGGCCGAACCCGGCGGCGACGGCGGTGCGGTCGCGGCGCACCAGGCGGTTGTACAGGCGGGAGGACTCGCCGCCGCCGAGCACGGTGAGCGCCAGGTCGGCCGCGTCGGCCGCGCGCGTGCCGTCCTCGGGGAGCCGGTAGGCGGCCATCAGCGCGCGGGCCGGCACCTCCTCGACGACGACCTCGCGCTGCTCACCGCCCATGACGTCCGGCAGCGAGCCGTCACGCGGGACGGGCTTGCCGTCGTGCGCCGCGATCGAGCCGAAGTACTTCTCCACCCAGGCGAGGGTCTTCTCGGGGTCGATGTCGCCGACCACGGACAGCACCGCGTTGTTGGGCGCGTAGTACGTGCGGAAGAAGGCCCGCGCGTCCTCCAGCGTGGCCGCGTCCAGGTCGGCCATCGACCCGATGGGCGTGTGGTGGTACGGGTGGCCCTCCGGGTACGCGAGCGCGGTGAGCTTCTCGAACGCGGTGCCGTAGGGGACGTTGTCGTAGCGCTGGCGGCGCTCGTTCTTGACGACGTCGCGCTGGTTCTCCATGGACTCCTCGTCCAGGGCGGCCAGCAGCGAGCCCATGCGGTCCGCCTCCAGCCAGAGCGCGAGCTCCAGCTGGTGGGCCGGCATGGTCTCGAAGTAGTTCGTGCGCTCGAAGCTGGTGGTGCCGTTGAGCGAACCGCCCGCGCCCTGCACGAACTCGAAGTGGCCGTTGCCCTTGACCTGCGCCGAGCCCTGGAACATCAGGTGCTCGAAGAGGTGGGCGAGCCCGGTGCGGCCCTCGACCTCGTGCCGCGACCCGACGTCGTACCAGAGGCACACCGCCGCGACCGGGGTGAGGTGGTCCTCGGAGAGCACCACGCGCAGCCCGTTGGCCAGTCGGTGCTCGGTCGCTGTCAGGCCGCCGGAGTCTGCCTCGGCTGTGGCCGTGTGACCCATGGGCATGTACGTCCCTTCGATCGCGGATGCGGCCGTGAGGACCGCGCTTTTCCTGCCGTCGTGCCACTGTATGCAAGCGCGCGGGGCACCGGCGAAGTTCCCCGGTGCGCTACGCCGAGAGCGAGAACGGGATTGACCGCCGCGCGAGGGCCCCTCGCTCCGGACGCCCGCCGGGAGCCCCGGTGAGGTGCGGGAAGTCCCGTTGGGCCGGGTCCTGGTCCGCGGTGTCGGTACCGCGGTCCACAATGGTCCGCGTCAGATCCCGTTCAACGCTTCAGCAAGGAGCCGGCAGCGATGGCCCGCCGCAGCACGAAGACCCCGCCGCCCGACGAGCCGTTCGAGGAGAGGATCCTCGACATCGACGTCGTCGACGAGATGCAGGGCTCCTACCTTGAGTACGCGTACTCGGTCATCTACTCCCGAGCCCTGCCCGACGCGCGGGACGGCCTGAAGCCGGTGCACCGGCGCATCGTCTACCAGATGAACGAGATGGGCGTGCGCCCCGACCGGGGGTACGTCAAGTGCGCCCGCGTCGTGGGCGAGGTGATGGGCAAGCTGCACCCGCACGGCGACGCGTCCATCTACGACGCGCTGGTGCGCATGGCGCAGCCGTTCTCGATGCGCCTCCCGCTGGTCGACGGCCACGGCAACTTCGGCTCCCTGGGCAACGACGACCCGCCGGCCGCCATGCGGTACACCGAGTGCCGGATGGCCGAGGCCACCGCTCTGATGACGGAGTCGATCGACGAGGACACCGTCGACTTCTCCCCCAACTACGACGGCCAGGAACGGGAACCGGTCGCCCTGCCCGCCGCCTTCCCCAACCTCCTGGTCAACGGCGCCTCCGGCATCGCGGTGGGCATGGCCACCAACATGCCGCCGCACAACCTCGGCGAGGTCGTCGCCGCCGCCCGGCACCTGATCCGGTACCCGGCCGCCGACCTGGACGCCCTGATGAAGCACGTCCCGGGACCCGACCTGCCCACCGGCGGCAGGATCGTCGGCCTGTCCGGCATCCGGGACGCGTACGCGAACGGCCGCGGCACCTTCAAGATCCGCGCGACGGTCGCGGTGGAGAACGTGACGGCCCGCCGCAAGGGCCTCGTCGTCACCGAACTCCCGTTCACCGTCGGCCCGGAGAAGGTGATCGCCAAGATCAAGGACCTGGTCGGTTCGAAGAAGCTCCAGGGCATCGCCGACGTCAAGGACCTCACCGACCGGGCGCACGGCCTGCGCATGGTGATCGAGATCAAGAACGGCTTCGTCCCGGAGGCCGTCCTGGAGCAGCTCTACAAGCTGACGCCGATGGAGGAGTCCTTCGGCATCAACAACGTGACGCTGGTCGACGGCCAGCCCCTCACGCTGGGCCTGAAGGAACTGCTGGAGGTCTACCTCGACCACCGGTTCAACGTGGTGCGCCGCCGCTCGGAGTTCCGCCGCGGCAAGAAGCGCGACCGGCTGCACCTGGTCGAGGGTCTGCTCGTGGCGCTCGTCGACATCGACGAGGTCATCCGGCTGATCCGTTCCAGCGACAACTCGGCCGAGGCCAAGCAGCGGTTGATGGACCGCTTCTCGCTGAGTGACATCCAGACGCAGTACATCCTCGACACGCCGCTGCGCCGCCTCACCCGGTTCGACCGGATCGAGCTGGAGTCGGAGAAGGAGCGCCTCACCGCGGAGATCGAGGAACTGACCCGGATCCTCGACTCGGACGCCGAGCTGCGCAAGCTGGTCTCCGCCGAACTGGCCGCCGTGGCAAAGAAGTTCGCGACCCCGCGGCGCACGGTGCTGATGGAGTCCTCGGGCGCGACGGCGGCCATCGTCCCGCTCCAGGTGGCCGACGACCCCTGCCGCGTGCTGCTGTCGTCGACCGGCCTGCTCGCCCGCACCGCCAACGGCGAGCCCTTCCCGGAGGACGCCGACGCCCACCGCGCCAAGCACGACGTGATCGTCTCCGCCGTCCCGGCGACGACGCGCGGCGAGACCGGTGTCGTCACCTCCACCGGCCGGCTGCTCCGGCTGAACGTCGTCGACCTGCCGCAACTGCCCGACACGATCGCCGCGCCGAACCTGTCCGGGGGTGCCCCGCTCACGGAGTTCGTGTCCCTGGCGGACGGCGAGACGGTGGTCTGCCTGACCACCCTCGACGAGTCCTCCCCCGGCCTCGCCCTCGGCACCGAACAGGGCGTGGTCAAGCGGGTGGTGCCCGACTACCCGTCCAACAAGGAGGAGTTGGAGGTCATCTCGCTGCGGGACGGCGACCGTCTCGTCGGCGCGGTGGAGCTGCGCACCGGCGAGGAGGACCTGGTCTTCATCACCGACGACGCCCAACTCCTGCGCTACCAGGCCTCGCAGGTGCGCCCGCAGGGCCGCCCGGCGGGCGGTGTGGCGGGCATCAAGCTCACCGAGGGCGCCAAGGTCATCTCGTTCACGGCGGTGGATCCCGCGGTCGACGCGATCGTCTTCACGGTGGCCGGCTCGCGCGGCACGCTCGACGACTCGGTCCAGACGACCGCCAAGGTCACCCCGTTCGACCAGTTCCCGCGCAAGGGACGGGCCACGGGCGGCGTGCGCTGCCAGCGGTTCCTGAAGGGCGAGGACTGCCTCTCGCTGGGCTGGGCGGGCCCGGTCCCGGCCCGGGCGGCGCAGAAGAACGGCACCCCGGCGGAACTCCCGGAGCACGACCCGCGCCGCGACGGCTCGGGCGTGCCCCTGCCGAAGACCGTGGCGGCGGTGGCGGGACCCGTGTAGCCGGCGGTACCCGTATCCGGACGGACGTGACGCGACGCCGCGCGGTGGGCCCGCCCCGGGAGGGGCGGGCCCGTCTCGTTCCCCGGCGGGGCGGCTACCGCGACGGCGGCCGCGGGAACGCCTCCGCGTCGGGGTCGGGGCTCTGGTCGGGGTCGGGGTCGGGGTCGAGGCTGGGCTCGGGGTCGAGGCTGGGGTCGGGCTCGTCGGGGATCTCCCCCGGGGCGCCCGCGTCGGCTCCGGCGTCGTCCGGTTCCTGGACGTATCGCAGGACGCCCCACATGCCGTGCTCGTCCGGGCGGCGGGCGTCCCGGCCGTTCGTGTCCCGCCCAACTCCCTGCTCGCAGGAGGCCAGTCGGGCGCCGAGCGCGGATCCGTCGATGCCGGACCCGATCAGGACGAGCTGCGTCAGCCGCTCCTCCCCCGCACCCCAGGGCTCCGGGTAGAAGCGCAGGAACCGGCCCACGGCGTGCACCGCGTACCGGTTGACGGGGTCGTGGGCGCCGAAGTCCACGTAACCCTTGATCCGGTACAGCCCGTCGGGCCGCGCGTCCAGGAACTCCATCAGCCGGCGCGGGTCGAGCGGGACGCCGGTGACGTGGGACAGGCTGTCGTAGGCGGCGTGCAAGTGGCCCGCGTGGGCGTGGAGTTCACCCTCCCCGTGGTCGTGCAGGTCGTCGAAGGTGAGCTGTCCCACCCGCTCCCGCGCGGGGCGGCAGTCGAAGAGCAGCTCCGGGTCGACGCGCCCGTACGAGGCGGGGACCACCGCCGCCCCGTCGACGAGCGACCGTACGAGGCCGAGCACGCGTTCTCCGTCCGGCGCCCGGTCGGTCTTGTTGACGACGACGAGGTCGGCGAGGGCGAGATGCCGGTCGATCTCGGGGTGCCTCGCACGCGTGGCGTCGAACTCGACGGCGTCGACGACCTCCACCAGACCGCCGTAGACGACGCGCCGGTCCTCGCCCGCCAGCACCATCCGCACGAGTTCCTGGGGCTCGGCCAGACCGCTGGCCTCGATGACGATCACGTCGATGCCGAGCGCCGGATCGGCGAGCCTGCCGAGGTAGGAGTCGAGTTCGGAGGCGTCGACCGCGCAGCACAGGCACCCGTTGCCCAGCGAGACGGTGGAGTCGCCGAGCGCTCCGGCGACCGCCATCGCGTCGATCTCGACGGCACCGAAGTCGTTGACGACGGCACCGATGCGGCTGCCGCCGCTGCGGTGGAGCAGGTGGTTCAGGAGGGTGGTCTTCCCGGAACCGAGGAACCCGGTCAGCACGACGACCGGAATCTGGTGCGGGGTGGACGGCTTACTCAACGTGCGCTCTCTCTCGCTGCCGCGTGCGCCGGTGCGCGGACCGGCGTTCACGCGAGCCCCGCTCACGCTCCGGCTCCCGGCGGAACGGGTGGGCATTCGGACCGAATCTGAAATGCCGCCCCAGGATACGAGTGGTCGGATACGCCGCTGAGTGAACGATTGTTAGCGGCGCGCACGGGGCACACGTTGGTCAGGGCGCCGGTCGGCACGACCCGCACATCCTTCCGTGCGCCCGCTCTCCGCCTCCCCGTCGATCAGAGCCGCTCGGCAGTCTGGGAGGCGGCAAGCGCCACCCATCGTTCGCCGGTCCCGTTCAGAGCTCCGGACCCAGGGGCTCCCGTCCACCCGCACCCGTACGGCCGGCGCGCGGCTGCGCGATCGGGGGAATTTGACATGGCCACACGGAAACATGGCATCCGCGGACTCGGCCCCGCCGTCGCGGCTGCCCTGGGGGTGGCAGCGGGCGCACTCGCCGCCCGCAAGGCACATCACAACGCCACGGAACTGCTGCGGCTGCGCGTGGAGTGCCTGGAACAGAGCGCGCACAGCCAGCGCCACACGGACCTCGCCAACCAGCAGCGCCTGCACTGGGAGTTGCTGAGCAAGGCCATCGACGACCCCGAACTGGCCGAGGTGCTCGACCTGTTCGAGGCCCCCGTGTCCCCCAGGCAACGCCGCCAGTACCTCTTCGCCAACGCCCTTTACACGAACGCCCTGTTCTACCGGCGCATCGGGAACATCACCCAGGAGGAGTTCTTCGGCTACATCAGGGGCATCCTCCAGAACCCGGTCGTGAAGGAGTACTGGTACGCCACCCGTCACCAGCGGGCCACCATCGCCGACGACTCCGACGAGGCCGAGGCGGGCCGCGTCGTGGACGAACTCCTCACGCAGCTGGAGGAGAACGACGGTGAGGCGTGGTGGGTGGTGGGCGAGCCGCCGACCGACTGAGCGGGCCGGCCCGCCCGGCGGGGACGACCACCGGCCCGGCGCGGCGGAGCGTCCGGCGGCGCCCATGACCGATCGGCCGCCCCTTCGGGCAACTTCGGTGGAAGTTCACTCCCACGGGTCAATAACGAAAGAGCCAAAAACCAGTTGTCCCCTGCGTCACGGGGGTTGACTCGCATGATCGTGAACAGCGACCCCGACTACAGACCGTTGCCCGCGTCGGCGCACGGAGCGGGCAACCCCCCGGGGCTGCCCTGCCTCCATGTCCGGCCGCGTGCACTCACAAGACCAAGGGAAACAACACAGTGAGTCACATCATCCGTCGGATCGGTGCTTCCCCGCGCGCCAGAGGCAGCGTCAGCGGAGCGAACTGCCCCGATATCTTCGAGCTCGCCGACGGAAACTTCGCAGTTGTGGGCACGGATGCCACCGACTCACTCGACCCGAGTCTCCCCGCGGACGCGTCGCGCGCCGACTACGAGCGCATCGTCGTCATCACCCGCGAGACGCTGATCCGCGCGAAGGCGGACATCCCCGACGCCTGATCCGCACCGGAGAACACCGGCCCGGCCGCGCCCCGCAGCCGGGTTCCTCCCTCCAGGCCGTGCCGGGAGGAGTCCCAAACAGCCCCGCTCCGCCGCCCGTTGGGCCGGCGTCTCAGCCCGCGACGGGCACCGGGACCTGCGGCGGCGGGCCCACGTACCGGGCCACGGGGCGGATGATCTTCGAGTCCTCCGCCTGCTCCAGGATGTTGGCGCTCCAGCCGACCACCCGTGCCGCGGCGAAGGTCGGGGTGAACATCTCCCGCGGCAGCCCGCACAGTTCCATGACCACCCCCGCGTAGAACTCGACGTTCGTGTGCAGTTCACGGCCGGGCTTCAGCTCCGCGAGGATCGCCTCGACCCGGCGCTCGACGTCCACCGCGAAGTCGACGCGCGGACCGCCGAAGCCCAGGGCGATCTCCCTGAGCATCCGCGAACGGGGGTCCTCCGTGCGGTAGACGGGGTGGCCGAATCCCATCATCCGCTCCCCCGCGAGCACCCGTTCCCGGATCCAGGCATCGGCCCGGTCGGGGGTGCCGATCGCGTCGAGGGTGTCCAGCGCCCGGCTCGGCGCACCGCCGTGCAGCGGCCCGGACAGTGCCCCCACCGCGGCGACCAGGCAGGCGGCCACGTCCGCGCCGGTCGACGCGACGACCCGCGCGGTGAACGTCGACGCGTTGAAGCCGTGGTCGATGGTGGAGATCAAGTACCGCTCGACCGCCCGCGCCCGCTCCCGGTCCGGCTCCTCGCCGGTCAGCATGTAGAGGTAGTTGGCCGCGTACGAGAGGTCCTCGCGCGGCTCGACCGGTTCGAGGCCGTGGCCCAGCCGGTGCAACGCGGTGAGCAGGGTGGGCACGGCGGCGCACGCCGTGAGGGTGTCCGCGCGGCGGCGGTCCGTGCCGATGTCGTAGACCGGGCGGAAGCCCCGCGCCGCCCCCAGCAGGGACAGCGCCGTGCGCAGACCGGCCAGCGGGCCGGAGGGCGCACTCGCCGCGGCGACGGCGGGCAGCGCCGCGGCGACCTCGGCGGGCAGCCGGCGCAGGGCGGCGGTCTCGGCCGTGAAGGCGGCGAGACGGGCGGGGTCGGGGAGTTCGCCGTGGACCAGGAGGTGCCAGACGTCCTCGAAGCCGCGGGTCTCCGCCAGTTCGACCGCCGAGTACTGGCGGTAGTGGTAGAAGCCCTCCCGGCCGCGGACGTCACCGATCCCGGTCTCGGCGACCACCACGCCTGCCAGCCCACGCGGTACCTCGACGAGCGCGGACGCCGACCTGTCGCCCCTGTTGACGCTGTTCACGCTGTTGACAGCCATGTTGTCTCCCTGGCTTGCGGCTTCTCGCCCCGAACCTTTACTTGATTCGACTGTCCATGCTTGACTGTTCCTCTGTCAATATTGATTGAATCAATATATCCACGATGAATCGAGACCGATCCGTGCGGCTCTGGCGATACGGTGACCACCATGAGTGATCGACGACCCGCCTCGGGGCCGGAGGAACGGCGGCTCAGCACCAGGGAGGCCGCCGACCTCCTCGGGGTGAAGCCCGAGACCGTCTACGCCTACGTCAGCCGCGGCCAGCTCAGCAGCCGCCGCACGGAGGGCGGCCGGGGCAGTACCTTCGACGCGACCGAGGTCGAGACGCTCGCACGGCGCAACAGGCGTGACGGCGGCGGGAGTTCACCCGTACCGGGCGAGCTGTCCGTGCGCACCCGCATCACCCTGATCGAGGACAACCGGTTCTACCTGCGCGGTGTCGACGCCACGGAACTGGCCGCGCGGTACTCCTACGAGGAGATCGCCGAGTGGCTGTGGACCGGCGAGCTGCGCCGTGGCGTCACCTTCACCGCGCCGCCCGCCCTCGCGGCCGCCGCCCGGCGCGCCGTCGCCGCACTGCCGCCCCACGCGGGCCCCGCGGACCGGCTGCGCACGGCGGCGATCGCGGCCGCCGCCGCGGACCCGCTCCGGTTCGACCTCTCCGCGCAGGCGGTGCTGGGCACCGCCCGCGTGCTGATCCCCACCCTGGTCGCCGCCCTGTCATCGGGCGGCCACGGGCAGCCCGACGACGGCCCGCTGGCGCGCCGGCTGTGGACGGCCCTCACCGCGCGCCGCCCCGACGACGCCTCGGTGCACGCCGTCGACACGGCCCTCGCCCTGCTCGTCGACCACGACCTGGCCGCCTCGACGCTGGCCGTGCGGGTCGCCGCCTCCGCGCGGGCCCACCCGTACGCGGCCGTCTCGGCGGGACTCGGCGCGATGGAGGGGCCCCTGCACGGCGCGGCCAGCGGTCTCGCCCACCGTCTGCTGCTCGACGTCCTCCAGCGCGGCGGCGCGGCCCCGGTGATCGCCGACGAGCTGCGCGCGGGCCGCCGGATCCCGGGCCTGGGGCACCGGCTCTACACCGCCGAGGACCCCCGCGCACACGCCCTCTTCCGCCTGCTGGAGGAGGTGCCCGGCGCCGCACCCGCCCTCGCCGCGGCCCGGGACGTCGTGGAGACCACCGCCCGCCACACCGCGCTGCACGCGAACGTGGACCTGGCGCTGGCCGTGCTCACCGTCTCCGCCGAGATGCCGCCGACGGCGGGCGAGACGCTGTTCGCGGTGGCCCGCACGGCGGGCTGGATCGCCCACGTTCTGGAGGAGTACGGCGAACGCCCGCTGCGCATGCGGCCCAGCGGCCAGTACACCGGGCCCCGGCCGCCCCAGGAGATTCCTGCCGCTACGGGGGTAGTCGGAGAGGGCGGCCGAAAGTCGCCGAGCTCCAACTCAGGTTAGGCTCACCTCTGTGAGTACGTGCGCATCCGTCTCCCGTCATCTCGACGAGCCGGTGTCCGGCACCGCCGCCACCGCCTCCACGTGGCTGCTGCTGGAGCAGCCCGGCCCCTGGGGCGTCCACGCGCTGACGTCGAGCCGCCTGGACCCCGTGCTGGGCCGCGCCCTGGAGGCCGCCGCCGAGGGGACGGGCGTACGCATCGCGCTCATCCGCCGCTCCGGCCGCCACCCCGACCGCGGCGCCCCCTCCGTGCGCCGGGTCTACGCCGCGCACACCACGCCCGGGAACATCTGGCTGCACGGCGCCGTCACCGGTGCCCCCGAGCAGCTGCTCGCCCTCGACTTCGCCGCCCTGGGAGCGGGCGACCCCGGGTCCTTCGACGCGATGCTCGACGGCCGCCCGCACACCGGCGACCCGCTCGCCCTCGTGTGCACCAACGGCAAACGGGACCGGTGCTGCGCACTGCTCGGCCGCCCCCTCGCGGCGGAACTCAGCGCCTCGGGGGTGGAGGGTGTCTGGGAGGTCACTCATTTGGGTGGTCATCGCTTCTCGCCGACGGTGCTCGTACTGCCCCACGGATACGCCTACGGCCGGGCCGAGGCCCACGCCGTCAAGGAGATCCTGCACAGCGTGCGGGAGGGGCGTGTGGTCGTCGAGGGGTGCCGCGGCAGCTCGGCGTGGGACCGGCCCGGCCAGGCCGCCGAACTGGCGGTGCGCACGGCAGCCGGCGAGTACACGGCCGAGACCCTGCGGGTCGTCGGGACCGAGGGCGCGGCACCGCGCTGGGAGGTCACCGTCGCGCACGTGGACGGGCGGCGCTGGCGCGTGGTGGTGGCACAGGGCGCGTCCCTGCCGCCCCGCCCGGAAAGCTGCGCGTCGACGGTGCTGGGCTCCCCCGCCCGCATGGACGTGGTGGCGGTACGGGAACTGACGGGGGCCTCGCTGGGGGTGTGACCCCGGGCAGGTCCCGCCGGGTTCGGCAGCGTGATCGGTCCGCTCCGGCGACGGTCACCCGGTGAGGGTCCGGCTGCCTTCGACCTTCGACCTTCGACCTCGTCGGGCCGGACGTTTCGCAGGACAGCGCCCTGCGGACTGAAACCGGTGGCGTCGGTGGCCTCGGCGTCCCCGGTGGCCCGGTGGCCCGGTGGCGCGGTCATGCCGTCGGCTGTGCGCCGCGGTACGCGTGGGGAGGCAGGCCGTACCGCAGCCCCGGTCGGGACCCCCGCCCGGGGTGGGTGCTCGAAGTGGCAGCCCTTCAGGGCCGGTTGACACGCATGCGCGCCGCGGAGCGAGCACCGCGTGAACCCGGGTCGCGCGCGGGCGCTGCGGCGACGATGTCCGCGTCGCCGAAGGAGCCCCGCCGAACTCGGCTTTTTGGAAGACGAGTTGACAGATCCGCCCCTCGACGGCGGCGCCCCTCTCCCCACGGTGTCGTGCACGGCCCCGTACGCGAGAACGGGTACGGGACCGTGCACGACAACGACGCGGCCGTGTCCGACGACCACGCCGCTCCCCCGTCCGCCGCCGCTACACCGCACCCGCTCCGGTGAGTGAACGCACCTCTGTCTCCGCGTGCTTGGCCTCGTCCGGGGCCTCCGGCGAGCTGACCGTGCCGAACCAGGCGGCGAGGAAGCCCAGCGGGATCGACACGATGCCCGGGTTCTCCAGGGGGAAGTACTGGAAGTCGACCCCGGGGAAGAGCGAGGTCGGGCTGCCGGACACCACCGGGGACAGCAGGACCAGGAGCAGCGCGGGCAACAGGCCGCCGTAGACGCCCCACACCGCGCCGCGGGTGGTGAAGTTCCGCCAGAACAGCGAGTACAGCAGGACGGGCAGATTCGCCGAGGCGGCGACGGCGAAGGCCAGGCCCACCAGGAACGCCACGTTCAGGTCGCGGGCCAGCAGTCCGAGCGCGATCGCGACGATGCCGATGCCGACGGCGGCGACACGGGCCACACCCACCTCGCTGCGCTGCTTCCAGCGGGGGCGCCGCAGCGACGCGTACAGGTCGTGCGCGACGGACGCCGACGAGGCCAGGGTGATGCCGGCGACGACCGCGAGGATGGTGGCGAAGGCGACGGCGGCGACCACCGCGAACAGCACGGTGCCGCCGGTGGAGTTGGCGCCGCCGCCCAGGTCGAGGGCGAGCAGCGGCACGGCCGTGTTGCCCGCCGGGTTCGACTCCCGCACGGCGTCCGGCCCGACGACGGCGGCGGCGCCGAAGCCGAGGACGATCGTCATCAGGTAGAAGCCGCCGATGAGGCCGATCGACCACACCACCGAACGGCGGGCGGCCCGCGCCGTCGGCACGGTGTAGAAGCGCGACAGGATGTGCGGCAGACCGGCGGTGCCGAGCACCAGCGCCAGGCCGAGGCTGATGAAGTCGAGGCGGGAGGTCCAGTCGCCGCCGTAGCGCAGCCCCGGGCCGAGGAACGCGGTGCCGTGTCCGCTGCGGTCGGCCGCCGTCAGCAGCAACTGGTCGAAGTCTCCGTGGAACCGCACCAGTGTGAGCACGGTCAGGGCGATCGTGCCGGTGAGCAGCAGCACCGCCTTGACGATCTGGATCCAGGTGGTGGCGCGCATGCCGCCGAGGGACACGTAGATCACCATGAGGGCGCCGACGCCGATGACCGTCCAGGCCTGCGCCGCGCCGCCGGTGCCGCCGAGCAGGAGGGCGACCAGACTGCCCGCGCCGACCATCTGCGCCACCAGGTACAGCACCGACACGGTGACCGAGGAGGTGCCCGTGGCGACGCGCACGGGCTTCTCCCGCATGCGGGCCGCGACCACGTCGGCGAGGGTGAACCGGCCGCAGTTGCGCACCAGTTCGGCGACCAGGAAGAGCACCACGAGCCAGGCGACGAGGAAGCCGACCGAGTAGAGCAGGCCGTCGTAGCCGAAGAGCGCGATGATCCCGGAGATGCCGAGGAACGAGGCGGCCGACATGTAGTCGCCCGCGATGGCGAAGCCGTTCTCCGCCGGGGAGAAGAGCCGGCCGCCCGCGTAGAACTCCTCCGCGGAACCGTGCCGGTTGCGGCTCACCCAGGTCGTGATGCCGAGGGTGACCGCGACGAACGCGCTGAACAGGACCAGCGCGAGCGTCTGGTGGTTGCCGGTCACGAGGCACCGCCCCGCAGTCCGCGCGTCAGTTCCTGGGTGTCCCAGCGCAGGTCGAGCGCGGCCCGGTCCCTGCGCAGCCGGGCGTGCCGGGCGTAGGCCCAGGTGAGCAGGAAGGTGCTGAGGAACTGGCCGAGACCCGCGACCATCGCGACGTTCACGGCGCCCGCCACGTGCCGGCCCATGAACCCGGGTGCCGTCGTGGCCGTCACGACGTACGCGAGGTACCAGGTGAGGAAGACGGCGACCGCGGGGATCACGAACCGGCGGTACCTGCTCCGCACTTCCTGGAAGGCGGCGCTGCGCTGGACCTGGAGGTAGACCTCGGCGGCGCCCCGGGGCCCCTCCGCGACGCTCCCCGCGGGCTCCTCCGCGGCTCGCGCGGCGGGCACCGTGGGAACGGCGGCCGCGGGGGCGGGAATCGTGGCCGCGGACCGGCCCGCCGTGTCCAACTCGCCCCAGCCGGAGGCCAGTGCGTCGTACCAGGGGTCTTCGTACCCCACGGTCCCGGGCACGGCGGCGGGGGCCGGACCGTGGTGTCCGGGGGTCTCGGGCGGGCTCTCGGGACCACCTCCGCCTCCGCGGAAACGATCATTGCTTGACTGCATTACCCAAGCATGGACAGACCGGGAAGATCCCCGACACTTTTCCCGGGACTCTTCACCCCATTAGGTGACTTAAACCCCTGGAGGTCGCACAAGTCCCTTTCCGTACGCGTAACGCACCGCCTGTGCGCGGTCCTTGAGGCCCGTCTTCGCGAAGAGGTTGTTGATGTGCGTCTTCACCGTGGCCGTGGAGACGTGCAGCCGACGGGCGATCTCCTGGTTCGAGAGCCCCTCCGCGATCAGCAGCAGTACCTCGGTCTCCCGCACGGTCAGCCCGTCGGGCGGCTCGACGGGCGCGGGCGGCACGGGAGTTGGCGCCGTGAGCCGTTCCAGCAGCCGCCGCTGGATGGTCGGGGACAGGCCCGCCTCCCCCGACAGCACGCTGTGCACGGCCCGTTGGATCTCGTCGCCGCCAGCGTCCTTGGTCAGGTAGCCGCGCGCACCGGCCTCCAGGGCGGGGAACAGCGACTCGTCGTCCACGTACGTGGTGAGCACCACGACCTGCGTGCCGGGATGGCGGGCGCGAATCCTGCGGGTCGCCTCGACGCCGTCGCACCGGGGCATGCGCAGGTCCATCAGGACGACGTCCGGGGCGAGTTCGGCGACGAGCCGCACCGCCTCCTCGCCGTCGCCCGCGGCGCCCACGACCTCGATGCCGGACAGCAGTCCGAGCAGCATGACGATGCCCTCGCGCACGACGGTCTGGTCGTCGGCCACCACGACGCGGGCGTCCCGCTGCTCCGGCCCTCCCGGTCCCCCGGTCATGCCGGCACCCTCAGCGTCACCGCGAACCCCTCCTCGACCGGTCCGGCGTCCAGGGAGCCGCCGAGCAGTTCGGCACGCTCCCGCATGCCCAGCAGACCGTATCCGGCTCCCGTGCCCGCGAGTTCGCCCGACCCGCCGCCGAAGTCCCTCACGTCGAGCGTCACTTCGCGTTCGCCGTACTCCAGGCTCAGCCGCACCCGCGCCCCGGGGGCGTGCTTGCGGACGTTGGTCAGTGCCTCCTGCGCGACCCTGCGCACGGCCTGCGAGGCCTCGGCGGGCAGGGGGCGCCGTTCACCCGTGACGGCGATGTCGGCACGGTCGGCACCGTCCGCCCGGCCGACGAGCTCGGCGAGGAAGTCCTCCAGCGGCGTCATGTCGCCGCGCAGCGCGGAGAGCGCCTGCCGGGTCTCGGAGAGACCGTCGCGGGCCATGCCGCGGGCCGCGACGACCCGGTCGAGGATCTGCTGCCGGTCCGCGCCCCGCTCGATCAGCAGCCGGGCCGCCTCCAGGTGCACGAGCTGGGCGGAGAGGCTGTGCGCGAGCACGTCGTGGATCTCCCGCGCGATCCTGGCCCGCTCGGCGAGCGCGGCCGACTCCGCCTCCGCCTCCCGCGCGGCCCGCTCCTGGAGCAGCAGCCGGTGGGCGCTGCCCCGGGCCTCCGCGTCCAGCCGCAGGACGTACCCGGCGAGGGCGAGACCGACGCCGGTGGCCACCGTGGTCAGCCAGGCGTCGTCGTTGACCGCCGCGTACGCCGCGAGGGCGGCACCGGCCGCCGGCACGCCCGCCGCGAGGGGCAGCCGTTCCAGGGCGACGACCGTGCAGGCGCACCAGATGACCAGCGCGGGGAGCCGGAAGCCGGTGAGCCCGGCGACGACGGCGACGCCGTACAGCGCGGTGAACAGGCCGAGGGACGGCCACAGACGGTGGTCGAGGGTCGTGCGGGCGAAGGCCCAGGCCGTGCTCGCCGCGACGGCGACCCCGGCGGCCACCCCGAGGGTCTCCCAGCCGCGCACGTCGTTCCCGCTGACGACGACCCACAGGATCGTCCCGAAGATCATCAGCCGTCCGACGACACCGAGCACCCGCCGGGCGCGGGTCAGTCCGATCCGTCCGAGCGCCTCGCGGGAGGGCCAGCGCGTCCAGTCGTTCTCCGTCACACCCGCTCCTTCCACCGGGGCGGCACCACGGGGCCACCGTATGTCCGGGCCGCGCCGCGCGCCGGGGCCAGGGTGGACGAGCGCCAGGTGAGGACCCCGGCGCGGACCAGCAGGGTGACGGCGAGCGCGAGCAGCACGGCCGAGCTGTCCTGCCGGACGCCGAGCGCCGAGCCGAGGGCATAGAGGCCGACGCGCAGCGCTATGCCGACGCCCCAGACGGCCGCGCTCGCCCCGGTGCCCCTGCTCCACACCGAGCCGTCCGCCTCCGCCCAGACCCGCGTCGTGGCCGCCCAGCCGAGGCCGAGCGCGACGGCGACGAGCAGTTCGGCGCCGAGGAGCACGGCCGACGTGGCGCGGTGGCGGCCGTCGAGCAGGCCGGAGCCGGTCAGCGCCGCACCGCCGAGGACGGCGGGCAGCAGCCACCAGCGGCGGTCCGTGCCGAGCCGGCGGGCCCTGAACTGGCGTACGAGCAGCAGCGCGACGACGGCGACCGCGAGGAGCACGTTGACGGGCTGGGACATCACGGGCCTCCGAGGGCGGGACGGGTGTCGGAGACCGGTGCCGCCGACACCCATGACGTTACGGAGAACGGCGTCCGGGCACGTCGGAGCGGGGATGGACGCCGGGTGGATCCTGGCGGCCCGCGGAATCCACCCACGGGTGGAGAGATCGCCCCGGCGGTGACGTGCGCCGCCGGAACGCACGGCGCCGCCCCGGCCCGGCGGAAGAAAGCCGGGCGGGGCGGCGCGGAGTGGCGCGGGAGGCGCCCCGCCGCCGCACGTTCGAAGCAGGCGCTCGAACCGGCTGCGGGCGCCGGTGCCTCAGACGTCGATGCGGGACCGGTCCAGCGTCGCCGCCGAGCCGGAGATGAACTCCTTGCGGGGGGCCACGTCGTTGCCCATCAACAGATCGAACACTTGCTCGGATGCGTCCAGGTCCGAGATGTTGATGCGCCGCAGGGTGCGGTGACGGGGATCCATGGTGGTCTCCGCGAGCTGGTCGGCATCCATCTCGCCGAGGCCCTTGTAGCGCTGGATCGAGTCCTTGTAGCGCACGTTCTTGCGCTGGAACTCCAGCAGCTTCTCGCGCAGCTCGCGGTCGGAGTACGTGTAGACGTACTTGTCCTGGCCCTTCTTCGGCTGGCTCAGCTCGATGCGGTGCAGCGGCGGCACCGCGGCGAACACCCGGCCGGCCTCGACCATGGGCCGCATGTAGCGCTGGAACAGGGTCAGCAGCAGGCAGCGGATGTGCGCGCCGTCGACGTCGGCGTCCACGAGCAGGATGATCTTCCCGTAGCGGGCGGTGTCGAGGTCGAACGTACGGCCGGACCCGGCTCCTATGACCTGGATGATCGCGCCGCACTCGACGTTCTTCAGCATGTCCGTGACGGACGACTTCTGGACGTTGAGGATCTTGCCGCGGATCGGCAGCAGCGCCTGGAACTCGGAGTTGCGGGCGAGCTTGGCCGTGCCGAGCGCGGAGTCGCCCTCGACGATGAACAGCTCGCTGCGCTCGACGTCGTCGCTGCGGCAGTCGGCGAGCTTCGCCGGCAGGGACGACGACTCCAGGGCCGTCTTGCGGCGCTGCGCGTCCTTGTGCTGACGTGCGGCGATCCGGGTGCGGGCGGCGGCGACGGCCTTCTCCAGGACGACCCGGGACTGCTGCGCGGCGTCCCGCTTCGTGCCGGTCAGGAACGCCTTGAGCTCCTTGGTGATCACCGTGTTCACGATCCGGCGCGCCGCGGAGGTGCCGAGGACCTCCTTGGTCTGGCCCTCGAACTGAGGTTCGGCCAGCCGGACGGTGACGACCGCGGTGAGCCCCTCCAGGGCGTCGTCCTTGACGATGTCGTCCTCGGCGACCCGCAGCATCTTCTTGGCGCGCAGGACGTCGTTGATCGTGCGCGTCACGGCCTGCTCGAAGCCGGAGACGTGGGTGCCGCCCTTGGGCGTCGCGATGATGTTGACGAAGGACCGCAGCGTGGTGTCGTACCCGGTGCCCCAGCGCAGCGCGACGTCGACGCCGAGCTCACGGGTGACCTCGGTCGGGGTCATCTGGCCGTGGTCGTCGAGAACCGGCACCGTCTCCTTGAAGGTGCCCTGGCCGGACAGGCGCAGCACGTCGCAGATCGGCTTGTCGGTCGCCAGGTACTCGCAGAACTCGCTGATGCCGCCGTCGAACCGGAACGACTCCTCGCCCTTGCTGCCGCCCTCGCCCAGGCCGTACTCGTCGCGCACGACGATGGTCAGGCCGGGTACCAGGAACGCGGTCTGCCGGGCCCGCTGGTGCAGGTTCTCCAGGGAGAGCTTGGCGTCCTTGAGGAAGATCTGCCGGTCGGCCCAGTACCGCACACGCGTGCCGGTGCGGGTACGGGGGATCCGCTTCGTCTTGCGCAGGCCGCTGTCGGCGTCGAACTTCGCGTCGGGGCCGTCGCCGGCGAAGGCACCGGGGACGCCGCGCCGGAAGCTGACGGCGTGGACGCTGCCGCCGCGGTCGACCTCGACGTCCAGGCGCGCGGAGAGGGCGTTCACGACGGAGGCGCCGACGCCGTGCAGACCGCCGGAGGCGGCGTAGGAGCCACCGCCGAACTTGCCGCCCGCGTGCAGCTTGGTCATGACGACCTCGACGCCGGAGAGGCCGGTCTTGGGCTCGACGTCGACGGGGATGCCGCGGCCGTTGTCCCGGACCTCGACGGAGGCGTCGTCACGCAGGATCACTTCGATGTGGTCGCAGTGGCCACCGAGGGCCTCGTCCACTGAGTTGTCGATGATCTCCCACAGGCAGTGCATCAGGCCACGGCTGTCGGTCGATCCGATGTACATGCCCGGACGCTTGCGCACGGCCTCGAGGCCTTCGAGGACGAGCAGGTGCCGCGCGGTGTAATTGGAACCGTCCCGGTCTGCTCCTGCCAGCAGAGCTGTGGACGGCACGGACGTGTCGGCGGTCACGCGGTTCGCTCCTCGCTGAATTTCAGGTGGGGCCCTTCTGGGTAAGGGCGCGGCTACTGTCGCCGCTGAGAGGGTACCGAGGCCTGGTAGAGCCGTTGTAACGCCACCCTCACTCCGATCTCAGACTAGTCCACGGCCCTCCGCGGTCGTATGCCTGTTCGATCCCTCGATGGAGTGAAGTACATATCACGTTCCCTTCGGGGCATGAACCATTTAGGCTCCGGGCACGTCCTCTTTCACAACCGGCAAGCCGGCCGGGAGGACGTGACCGACCACAGCGCGAACCCGTAAGACACACAGACACGCAATACGGCACATTCGCCGCCAACCGGTAGCAGACAACCGCCTCGGGAACTTTTTTCGAGGAAAAGCCACGAGCGGGAACGTTTTGGGGCTGGTTGGATGTTGACCCTGGTACGACAGCTCGTCGAGCTAGAGAAGAGGCGACGTGACTACTGTTCTGACCCCCGCGAGCCCGCTGACGGCCGCTGATCGCTGCGACCGCTGCGGCGCCCAGGCATACCTGCGCGTCGTCCTGCTGAGCGGCGGAGAACTGCTCTTCTGCGCCCACCACGGCCGCAAGTTCGAGCCGGAACTCAAGAAGATCGCCGCTGAGATACAGGACGAGACGGAGCGGCTCACGACCGTTCCCGCAAGCGCCGACGAAGAAGAGCGCTGACACTTCGCATCCACGACGAGCCATCCGGCGTGTGCCGGTGAGCGGGCGGTCGCCCCTGGTGACAGGGGCGGCCGCCCGTCCTCGTGTCCGGACGGCCCGCCCCCCGCGACTCCCGGCCGGGGCCCGGGGCGCCACCGCAACGCCTCCCCGACGGCCCCAGCCGCCCCGTGACGGCTACTTCGCGGCCGCCGGGGCGGTCATGGCCTCCAGGGCCGCCGCGACGCCGGAGACGCGCGCGTAGACGCCGGGACTGCCGGCGGCGCCGCACCCCGCACCCCAGGACACGAGACCGATCAGGCGCCCCTGGGCGACCAGCGGGCCCCCGCTGTCGCCCTGGCAGGCGTCCTTGCCGCCCCGCGTCTCCCCCGCGCACAGCATGCTGTCGGCGCGGTAGGTGCCCTCGCCGCCGCCCGGGTAGGCCTGCTCGCACTCCGCGTCGGCGAGCACGTGCACGTTCGCGGCCCTCAGGTGGGTCGGGTAGCTCCCCGAGCCGCTGGTGTCGCCCCAGCCGTAGACCGTGGCGGCGGTGCCCGCCCGGTACGCGGGGTCGCCCTCGGGCGCCATGGCGATGACCGACGCGGCGGGCAGGGCCTCGGCGAGGGTGAGGACGGCGAAGTCGCCGGCGTTGCTGGTCTCGTCGTAGGCGGGGTTGATCCGCGCGTCCCGGATCGCGATCTCCTGCCCGTCGGTGGAGAGCAGGTCCGTGCGGTTGGCCACCACCCTGAGGTCGGGCATGTCGTTGGGCGCCCCGCCCAGCACCTCCTTGCTCAGGCAGTGGGCGGCGGTCAGCACAGTGGTCCGGTCGATCGCGACACCCCCGCAGAACTGTCCCGCGCGGGTACGGCCGAACCGGTCACGGCTCGACAGGGCGACCGTCCAGGGGCTCGTGGAGACGTCGACGGGGAAGCCCCCGACGACGACCCCGTCGGCGGCCGCGGGCGGCGAGAGAACCAGTGGTACGGCGGTCGCCGCGGCGGCCAACGCCAGCGGGCGGACCAGCGCCCGGACAACAGGACGGCGCATGCGCGCTCCTCACTCCGTGGTGATCGATGGGAGTCCCACAGTCATCCACCGGTCGTCGCCACGCAGCACGAGGGCCCGGCCCCTCCTCGTGGAGGGGCCGGGCCCGGACGCCGTGCGGAGCGGTCTAGTCGAGGTAGTCCCGCAGCACCTGCGAGCGCGACGGGTGCCGCAGCTTCGACATGGTCTTCGACTCGATCTGGCGGATGCGCTCACGCGTGACGCCGTAGACCTTGCCGATCTCGTCGAGGGTCTTCGGCTGACCGTCGGTGAGACCGAAGCGCATCGAGACGACGCCCGCCTCCCGCTCGGAGAGCGTGTCGAGGACCGAGTGGAGCTGCTCCTGGAGGAGCGTGAAGCTGACCGCGTCGGCGGGGACCACGGCCTCGGAGTCCTCGATGAGGTCACCGAACTCGCTGTCACCGTCCTCGCCCAGCGGGGTGTGCAGCGAGATGGGCTCGCGGCCGTACTTCTGGACCTCGATGACCTTCTCGGGGGTCATGTCGAGTTCCTTCGCCAGCTCCTCCGGGGTGGGCTCGCGGCCCAGGTCCTGGAGCATCTGGCGCTGGACGCGGGCCAGCTTGTTGATGACCTCGACCATGTGCACCGGGATACGGATGGTGCGGGCCTGGTCGGCCATCGCGCGGGTGATCGCCTGACGGATCCACCAGGTGGCGTACGTGGAGAACTTGTAGCCCTTGGTGTAGTCGAACTTCTCGACCGCTCGGATCAGACCGAGGTTGCCCTCCTGGATGAGGTCCAGGAAGAGCATGCCGCGGCCGGTGTAGCGCTTGGCCAGGGAGACCACCAGACGGAGGTTGGCCTCCAGGAGGTGGTTCTTGGCGCGACGGCCGTCCTCGGCGATGATCTCCAGCTCGCGCTTCAGCTTCGGCGCGAGCTTGTCCGAGTTGGCCAGCTTGTCCTCGGCGAAGAGACCGGCCTCGATGCGCTTGGCGAGTTCGACCTCCTGCTCGGCGTTGAGGAGGGGGACCTTGCCGATCTGCTTGAGGTAGTCCTTGACCGGGTCGGCGGTGGCACCGGCGGCGGCGACCTGCTGCGCGGGCGCGTCGTCCTCGTCGTCGTCGGACAGGACGAACCCGGCGGCCTCGGTGCCCTCGGGCTCGTCACCCGTCTTGGGCGTGGTCTCCTCCGCGCCCTCGTCCTCGGCGAGCTCGGCGTCGTCCTTCTTGCCCGCGGTCTTCTTCGCGGCCGTCTTCTTGACGGCCGTCTTCTTCGCGGCCACCTTCTTGGCGGCGGTGGTGGTCTTCTTGGCGGCGGCCTTCTTCGCCGGCGAGTCGTCCTCCACGGACGCTTCCGCGGCGGGGGCCGTCGAGGTGGCGCTGGCAGTGGCCTTGCGGGTGGTCACCGTCTTCGCGGCGACCGTCTTGGTGGCGGTGCGCTTGACCGGACTCTTCGCTGCGACGCTCTTTCGGGTGCGCTTTGGCTCCGCGGCACTGACCATCAGCGTCACACCCTCTTCCTCGAGGATCTGGTTGAGGCTGCGCAGTACGTTCTTCCACTGAGTGGCCGGAATCTGGTCAGCTTCGAAGGCCCGACGCACATCGTCGCCGGCGATCTGCCCCTCAGCCTTTCCCCGCTCAATGAGCGCCATGACAGAGACGGACTCGGCGATCTCAGGCGGGAGCGTACGGGATGTGCTGGCCGACACGAACAACCTCTCGGAACGTTGGAAAACGGCTTCCGGCCCCGCCCACGGGGGGACAGGAACCGACCACCGGCTTGGGGATGGGCCGACGGTGCGGGCTGGGCCGGGAGGTTTCACAGCGCCGTGGCCGGCGCCCCTATTCCCTCCGCGGCTATCACCTCTTAGGTCATCGCACTGCCCGCACGAGCGTTACGCCCAATCTGCGTGGCCCGAGTCACACCCCGTAAGCGGTCAAAAAATGTCAAATGCATGCATAAAGGGCCGTCTCCAACGATCGCACACCCGTCGCGGACCATGCTTGGCACGATCCGCACGATCCGCACGATCCGCACGATCCGCACGATCCGCACGATCCGCACGATCCGCACGATCCGCACGATCCGCACGATCCGCACGGTCCGCCCGGCGGACCGCCGTCGGGGAAACCGGGGGACCGGCCGGCGCCGGGGCGAGTACCGCTGGGGCGACGGCCGGACGTCCGGACGTCGTCCGGCGGGGCCGCGGGCTCCGGCGGGGGCCCGGCGAGGAGCCGGTCCGCCGGCCGGGAGCCGCGGGAGGAGAACGCGCGCCGCGAGGAGACGCACGGGGAGCCGGCCCCGCGCCGGAGCGGGACTCAGTGCTCGCGCGGCGCGGGAACCACCCGCTCCACCTCGGGGTGCACCGTCAGGAGCTGGCGCACCGCGGCCTCGGCCGCCACACCGTCGCCCGCGGCCACGGCGTCGACGATCCGCGCGTGGTGGGCGAGGGCGGCCTCCGTGGGCCGGTCGCAGCCGGTGACCGGCCCGCCGGAGACCTGGAGGGCGGCGGAGACGATCCCGAAGAGGTGCTCCAGCATGCGGTTGCCCGCGATCTGGATCAGCAGGGAGTGGAACTCGGCGTCGGCACGGGAGAAGGTCAGGGCGTCGCCCTGGGACATCGCGTGGCCCATGATCTCGACCATGTCGGCAAGGCGCTGCTGCATGTCCTCGCGCCCGTGCCCGGCGGCGGCCAGGCGGGCGGCGAGGGGTTCGATCGTCCAGCGCAGCTCGCCCAGTTCGCGACGCTGGTCGTCACGCTGCGGGCCGAAGGCGCGCCATTCGATGATGTCCGGGTCCAGGAGATTCCAGTCGCTGACGGGACGCACGCGCGTACCGACGTTGGGCCGGGCACTGACCAGGCCCTTGGCCTCCAGCACGCGGAGCGATTCACGGACGACCGTGCGGGACACCTCGAAACGCTGGCCGATCTCCTCCGGCACCAGCGGGCGGTCCGCGCCCAGGTCGCCGGAGACGATCATCTGGCCGAGCTGTTGGACGAGTTGACCGTGCAGGCCGCGTCCGCGGCTGCCGGCGGCACGGCGGCCGACGCGGCCGAGCTCCGACTCGGAGCCCTCCCACGCGGGTGCGGACACCCGGTCGGGGCCGGGGGTCTCGGCATAGGGGTAGCGGTCGAGTTCGCCAGGACCGACGAGACCGGAGTCTGCGGAACGGGCGGCGGTCATCATGGTGTGCGCAAGGGTACTCACGGATCCTTTGTCGGCGTTGTCTCCAACTCCCTTGAGGGCTTTGGTGAAAAGCACACGAAAGGGTGATCGCTCACCCCGTCGCAATTGACGCCTTATCGGAAAGAAATGGGCGTTCGGCACGGAGTTGTGCACAGGACCCCCCGGAAAGTGCCGCGACGGGGTAGGGGCGACCGTCAGCGAAGCCTGCCGCGCAGGGTCGTGCACACGTAGGCCGCGGCCAGCGTCGCCAGCGACAACGTCAGTGCGGTGGCCACGGGTTGGGCCACGACCCGGGCAGCCGCGACGACGTAACGGTCACCGCCGAAGGGCCACTGGAGCAGCAGCACCTCGCGCAACCGGGCCGGGAATCCGGCCGCCGTGCGCATCTCCGGCCCGCTCAGGCCCCGTTCCAGGAGCGGCACGACGAGGACGGGGACGGCGACGACCGCCGCGAGCCCGGCGGTCGTCGAGCGGAACAGTCCTGCCGCGAGGACGCCCGCGCACGCGCAGCCCGCCACGAAACCGGCCCAACTCGCGCCCATCGGCAGCCAGTCGGCGGGAACCCCGGCGAGCTCCCGTCCGTAGAACAGGTAGAGCGCCGCGGCGTCGCAGCCCACGGCGAGGACGGCCACCGCCAGCGCCACGGCGGAGGCGACGACGAGCTTCGCGGTCAGCAGCCCCAGCCGACGGGGCACGGTGCCGCGGTCCGCCGCGAGCGCGGGATGGCGGAACTCGTCACCGAACGCCAGTGCCCCCACCAGTCCCGCACCCAGCGCGGCGGCGGGCAGCGGCAGTTCCCGTGGCCAGGCGGCCAGCAGCCGGGGCTGCGGGGTGTGCCCGATGCGCGCGGCGATCACGGCGGTGACGACGGAGACGGCGAGAGCGACGGCGACGACGAGGAACCCCGTGCCGGTGCCGCAGGTCCGGCGCAGTTCGTAGCGCAGCGGACGCAGGGGGCCCGGTGCGGAGCGTACGGAGATGGGCGGAGGCAGGGCGGAACCGGAGACCAGGGTGGGAGCGGGGGCCGTGTTGGGGGCGAGGGCCGGGTTGCGGGCGGGGATCGGGCTGAGGGTCGAGGTGCGCGCGGCAGGCGTGTGCGCGACGGCCGGCGAGGCGGCCGGGAGGACTTCCGTCGGGGTGGAATCGGTGTCGCCGCCGGGCGTGACCGCCCCCGTGAGCAGCGCCGCGGAAGGGGACTTGCCGGGCGGGCCGGGCGCGGGCTCCGGCCCCGACCCGAACTCCGGTTCCCGTGCGGCGGATGCCGTCGGCGTCTCCTGCGGGAGATGGGTACCGAGGCCCATGTCACCTGTCTCGTGCGCCAGTTGGTGGACGAGGATGCCGTGCCGGAACGCGGTGTCGCCCACGTCCGCGCAGGTACTCCCGTACACGGAAAGGCGGTTGCCCTGCTCGCGGACCACTTCCACCGATCGGCGCGCGGCGCGGGCCTCCTTGGTCAGCAGCGCCGCGAGCCGGGCCGCGTGCGGGCTGCGGACGGCGACACGGGGGCGCAGCCGGGTACGGGCGAAGTCGACCGCGTCCTGGTCGGCCACGAGCCGGCCCCCGTCGAGGGTGACGACGCGGTCGGCGGTGCGTGCCGCCTCCTTGGCGTCGGAGGTGCTGAACAGGACGGTGCCGCCCTGCGTCACGTGCGCCCGCAAGGTGGCGTGCAGCCAGCCGCTCTCCCGTGCGGCGAGCCGGGCGGTGGGCTCGTCGAGCACGAGGGTGTGCGGATCGCAGAGCAGGGCGCAGGCGAGACCGAGACGACGGTCCATGCCGTGCGACAGGGTGCCGAGCCGTTCCTCCCGGAGGCCGACGAGGCCCACGACCTCGAGGACCTCGTCCGCACGCCGCACCGGAACCCCCGCCGCTGCGCACAGCATGCGCAGGTGCCCGCGGACCGTACGGGCCGGATGTCCCGGGACGTCGCCCAGCAGGACGCCCACCTCGCGCGACGGATGGGCGATGCGGTGCAGGGGGCGGCCTCTGAACCGGGTGATGCCACGGCCCTGTTCGAGTTCGAGCATGAGTCGGAGCAGTGTGGTCTTGCCCGCGCCCGGCGCTCCGAGGAGCGCCGTGACGCGGCCCGCCCGGGCGTCGAAGGAGACGTCGTCGACAGCGGCGGCGGCAAGGCCCTTGCGCGGGATGCTGGTCAGTCCGAAGGCCTGGATCACCCGATGCAAGATAGCGCGCTATGTCCGTTTCGCCGGGCAGCGCGGGGCCTTGCGCGCACGGGGTGGACGGCATGGTCCGCAGCGCGGTGGACGGCGCGTACGGACTCGTGTTCGCCCACCGGAAACGGGGTCGGGGCGCAGGGCGGGCGGGGAGCCGCCGCGGGGAGCCGAGCCGCCCTCGCGGTCAGACCTCGGGGCGCAGCATCGGCGGGTTCAGCAGGGTCGCGCCGCCGGCGCGGAAGAGCTGCGCGGGACGGCCGCCCTGGCGGGTGGTGGTGCCGCCGGTGGGGACCAGGAAGCCCGGTGTGCCCGTCACCTTGCGGTGGAAGTTGCGCGGGTCGAGGGCGACACCCCACACCGCCTCGTACACGCGGCGCAACTCGCCCACCGTGAACTCCGGGGGGCAGAACGCGGTGGCGAGCGACGAGTACTCGATCTTGGACCGGGCCCGTTCGACCCCGTCGGCGAGGATGCGGGCGTGGTCGAAGGCGAGGGGTGCCACCGGTTCGCCGCCCTCACGGCCGGTGCCGCCCTGGAGCAGCAGTTCTTCGACGGGTGCCCAGCGCGCGTTGCTGGCGTCGCCTCCCGCGCGGGGGGCGGGCAGGTCGGGGGCGAGCGCGAGGTGCGCGACGCTGACCACCCGCATCCTCGGATCGCGCTTCGGATCGCCGTAGGTCGCGAGCTGTTCGAGATGGGCGCCGTGGTCCTGGGCGGGACTCGCGGGGTCGTGCGCCTGGAGACCCGTCTCCTCCGCCAGCTCGCGCGCGGCGGCCTGTGCGAGGTCCTCGTCGTCCCGTACGAATCCGCCGGGGAGCGCCCAGCGCCCCTGGAACGGGGACTCGCCCCTGCGTACCGCCAGCGCGTACAGGGCATGGCTGCGTACGGTCAGCACCACCAGGTCCACGGTGACGGCGAACGGCGGAAAGGCTGACGGGTCGTAAGGCATGCCGCGATCATAGTCGTCTGCCTGACGATAAACACTCCCTTCGCAGGTACCGCGCGGGACGGATCGCCGGTGAGCGCCGCCGTCTCACGACGTCTGCCCACGGTCGGCGCCTACCGCGGCGGCCGCGGCGGTCCCTCGACGACGCGGCCGATCGCCGCCGGGCGGGGCGGACCGCCGCCGGGGGACCGACGTGGCCGGCGCCGGGCGGGGCCGGTGCGCGGCCGGGCGCGAAGCCGGGCGATGCGCATGGGCCGCACCGGGCGGAGCCTCGCGGGGCAGGACCGGGCGGTGCGCGGCCGGACGCGAAGCCGGGCGATGCGGATGGGCTGCACAGGGCGCGAGGTTTGGGCCAGGCGCACGGGCCGCACCGGGCGGAGCCTCGCGGGGCCGCCGGACCGGGTGGCGCGCGGCCGGACAGGGCCGGTACGCAGCCGGACGCGAAGCCGGGCGATGCGCACAGGCCGCACAGGGCGGAGCCTCGCGGGGCCGGACCGGACGGTACGCGGCCGGACAGGGCCGGTACGCAGCCAGACGCGAAGCCGGGCGATGCGCACAGGCCGCACAGGGCGGAGCCTCGCGGGGCCGGACCGGACGGTACGCGGCCGGACAGGGCCGGTACGCAGCCAGACGCGAAGCCGGGCGATGCGCACAGGCCGCACCGGGCGCGAGGTTTGGGCCAGGCGCAATCGTCAGGGGGTGCGCGCGCTGGGGCCGACCGGGCGCAAGAACCGGACCGAGCGCAAACGCCAGGGGGGCGCAGAGACCGGGCCGGCGCGAGGCCGTGCCGTGCGCGAGGCCTCGCCGCCGCTCACGCCCCCAGTTGAAGTCCGTCGGCGGCCTCCTCCACCATGGCCAGTCCGAGTCTGCTGATCCGTACGGAGAACGGGGCGCCCGCGACCCGCAGTCCCGTCAGGCTCACCTCGCCGAGTGGCGCCCCGCGCAGCGGCCGCAGGGTGACCGTGCCCGCCGGGGCGTCCGGTCTGATGCCCGCGACGGCCGTCATCAGGAGCACCCCGGCCGCTGCCGAGGTGGCCGAGGGCCGGCACGCCGCCGGATGGGGAAGGGGGACGCCTCCGGCGGTGCGCTGCTCCCCCGCGTACATCTCCGGCAGCCGGTGTCCGAAGGCCTCCGCCGCCGCGAGCAGCCCGGACAGCAGGCCGGCCGCCTCACGCTCGTACCCGGCCGCCCCGAGCCCGGCGACGGCGACCGCCGTCTCGTGGACCCGCACCGCTCCGCCCCGGTGACCGAACGGGTTGTGGCCCGGCTCCTTCGCGCCCAGCCCCCGCAGTCCCCACCCGGAGTCCATGGCGGGCGCGCCCAGCAGACGGGCCAGTTGCTCGGTCCTCACCTTGTCGAGCAGCCCGGCCGCGTACTCACCGGCGCCCAGCAGCCCGGTGTCCAGCAGGTGTGCCGCCGCTGCCCTCAGGTACGGCACCGTGCGGCCGTCGGGTGTCAGGGCCGCCGCGGGCCGGCCGCCGCCCCGGTCCTCCACCCAGAAGCGCTCCCGGAACGCCGCCCTCAGTTCGTCGGCCCACTGTCGCAGCCCGGCGCCGCCGGGCCGTCCGCAGTCGTCGAGCAGATCGGCACCGAGCAGTGCCGCTCGCAGGGCATGGGACTGCGTCTCGCAGCGGACCGGCCCGCCGGGACTCGGATCGCACAGGAACGGACCGTCGCCCACGGTGTTCCTCAGCCAGGCCAGGCAGCGTTCCGCCACCGGCAGCAGCTCCTGCGTGTCCTGCTCCGGCAGCCCCCACCGGCGCGCCTCTGCGAGAAGCACCGGGAACAGCAGCGTCGCCTCCGTGCCGGTGCAGCCCGGCGGCAGGTGAATCCCGGCGTCCCGTCTCGGCCCGGGGATCAGGCCGGCCTGCGGGTCCCGGGCCCCTCGCTGGGTGCGCCCCAGCGCGCGCAGGGTGCCCGCGGCGAGCCGTGTGCCCAGGGGCAGCGCCATGCGGGCCCCGGCCAGCGCCTCCGCCGGTGACATCCCGCACCGCCAGGGCGCACCTGCCGCGAGGTAGACGTCCCCCGGGTGCGCCAGGTCGCGCAGCAGCAGTGCGTGCAGGTCCTCGACGCTGGTGCGCAGCAGCGCCTCGACCGCGGTGGTGTCGCCCTGGGCCCGTGCGGTGGCGAGCGGATTGGTGGCCGACCTGCCCACGGGACGCAGCGGTCCCGCTCCCTCCAGGCGCACCCGCAGGTCGAGTGTCCTGCTGCCGCCCGGGGGCAGTTCGATCTCCCACCGCATGAGTCCCGCGGAGGCCAGCGCGTCGGCCGGGGGCGGCTGCGAAGTGACCGACACGCGCCCCGCGGGAGACGTCCAGCGCAGGCCCGAGTCGTGGACGGTGGCGGCCAGTTCGGGCCCGGGGCGACCGGAGGCGATCGCGCCCAGGTCCGCGAGGTCGGTGGCCAGGGACACCTCGACCGGCAGCCGCAGCGGACGCGGCGACGCGCTGGTCAGGGTGATCCGCTCGGTACCGTCCGCGTGCCGGGTCCGCTCGACGACGAGGTCGGGATCGGGCCCCGCCCCCGGGGAGACCCGCAGGACCCCCACGAACCGGGCCCGGTCCGCACCCGTCGTGCGCCCCTGGACGGCGAGCGGCTCGCGCCCCGCCACCCGCACCTCGCAGCGCGAGAGCAGGCGCCGGCCCGACCGGTAGAACCCGTCCAGTCCGCGGCCCGTCAACTGGCCCCCCTCCCCCGAGATCACCAGACCGGGAAGGGCGACGCCGATCAGCGCGGCGTGGCTCGCCGGAAGACCCGCGGACCGGAACGCACCACCGGGCGGAGGCTGACCGGGGACAACTGCCGCTCTCCCGGCGGTGGCCGAGGGCGGAGTCGGCTGGTGCATGTGCGGCTTCCTCTGCGCTCTGCGTGCCACCGACATGTACGACGGACTGGAGGACTGGTACGGCGGGTGCGACGCGGGGTTCGGACTGGGGGCTCGGACCGGGGCTCGGGCCCGGTCGGGCCGCCGGCGGGGCGGTGGGGCAGGTGAGGACGGTGGACGTCAACTGGCTTGGTTTTCCCGGGCTTTCGGCACGGGAGCGGGACGGGTGACGGTCGCGGAACGGCCGGCCGGTCCGATCCGGTCATGCGTTCCGCCACTCAGGTGAACGGGCCGGGACTGCCCGGGGTCACGCCCACCGCGGCAACGCCGACCGATTGGCGGGGTGGTACGGCCGACGGCCGGGCCTCCTGGCGCACTCCGTCCTGCCCCCTCCCGCTCCCTCGGAGGTGCGCGTGCTCACGACTCCTCCTCGACCCCGGCGACGTCACCGGCCCCCTCCGCTCCCCCGGCAACACCGGCCCCTCCGGCCCGCGGGCGCGGCGCCCCGGCCCGGCCAGCGCCACCGCCGATGCCGCCGGGCGCCTTCGCATCCCTGCGGGCCGCATCGGGGCGGGTGTCACCGTCGGGCCGAGGGCCTCCCGGTCCCTTGCCGCGAGCGGCCGACAGGTTGCGCGACGCGTGGCGGAGGTGACCGTCCGCGAGGCCGCGTCCCCTCCGCCGCCGACGCGAGGAGGGAGAAGGAGAAGGAGAGGAAGGAGACGGTGGCGAGAAGGGCGGGGGCAGGGTGCGGGGAGAGGCCGAATCGGACGGCCCGCGCGACCCCTCACCCACCGGCTCCTCCTCCCGCTCGCCCGGCTCCTCCCCGCCCCTCGACCCGACGCCCGGTTCCCTCCTCGCGCGTTCCGCCCGCAGACAGCGGCGGACGGACTCCGGATCCAGACCCTCGTTGCATGCCTGGTGGAGCAGGCGGGCGAAGAGGTAGTCCGGGTCCGCCCCGAGCGCCATCGCCAGGGCCTCCCTCGCTTCGACGCCGTCGCCCGAGGACCACGCGACCCACCCGGCGAGCGTCAGCGGCGCGGCGGCGTGCTCCCCGTACGGGCCGACGCAGCGGCGCGCTAGGGCCCGCCACAACCGGAGCGCCGGGCCTGCCTCGTCGCCCTCCATCCACTCCGCCGCGCGGTCCCGGGTCGTCCGGTCCTGGAGCCCGAGGACGAGACGGGCCGCGTCGGCGTCACCCAGCAGTTCGTCGTCCTGGCGGTCGGCCCGCGCGGTACGGGGCTCCGGGGGTGCGGCGGCGAGTCGGCCCATGACCCGGCGGGCCATGTCCAGGGTCTCCTCCGCCACCACCCCGCGCTCCGCGTCGTCCAGGATCCGCGGAACCAGTGCGAGGCCGGCCGTGTCCAGCGCCAGTTCCTGGGAGGCGGTGTCCGCGGTGCTCCGGGGAAGCAGCCTGGCCCGCAGTTCGCGCAGGGTGCCGCGGACCTGAAGTCCCGCGTACGTGGCCGCGGCGGCCAGTACGGAGGTGCCCGGCAGTCCCATCGGAATGCCGTCCGGCGGGCAGCAGTCGGCGCTCGGGCAGCAGTACGACCAGAAGCGGCCGTCCGAGACGCACAGCGCCTCGATGACCGGGACGTCGAGCCGTCCGCACTCGGTGCGGATCAACTGGGCCAGCGGACGCAGGCGTTCGACGACCTCCTGCCCCGTCTCCCCCGGTACCGGGTCCTGGCACAGGTAGGCGACCATCTGCTCGGGCCGCGCGCCCCGGCGCTCGCCCCCGGTGACCAGGCCACGCGTCAACTGCCTTACCGCTGACGCCCAGTCGTCCTCGCCCGGCGGAATGCCGAGCCGGGCCCTGCCGCCGAACCGGCCGCGTCCCCCGTGGTCGTGCAGGGAGACCAGCACGATGCTGTCCTCGGGGCGGTACCCGAGTACGTACGGCAGGGCGTCGGCCAGCTCCGCCGGAGTGCGCAGGGTGACCTGGTGCTCCGCGTCCCGTTCGCCGTACGCGACGGACCCCGGCCCGCTCGCGGTCCCGCGTCCGAGCCCCGTCCCCGAACCCACGCCACCGGCCCCCGCACCCCCGCGGCCTCCCGCACCCGCGCAACCGGCGCCCCCGCCGTCTCCCGCACCGGCACCGGCACCGGCACCGGCACCGGCACCACCGTGCACCCCGCGCTCACCCCGCACCCCCTTTCGCCTCTCGATGTCACCGAATTCGCCGCCAAAGGCGCTTGATCCCGTTTCGCCGTGATTCGTCATGCGCCGACCATCCCGCAGATCCCGGCCTCCCGTTTGCCCCTGTGGACAACTCGGGTCAGGGACACATCAATCCGGACGGGTCCGTCCACAGCCGCACCGCGGATGTCCCCGCCGTCCTGTTGGATGGGACGTATGGAGCACACGAGCAACGCGGATCTCAGGGAGGCGGCCGACGCGGTCCTCGCCCGTCTCGTCGGGGACCCCACGGGCACGGCACGGCTGCGCGAGGACCAGTGGCGCGCGATCGAGGCGCTGGTCGCCGACGGGCGCCGGGCCCTGGTGGTGCAGCGCACCGGGTGGGGAAAGTCCGCCGTCTACTTCGTGGCGACCTCACTGCTGCGGGCACGGGGCAGCGGCCCCACCGTGATCGTCTCCCCGCTGCTCGCGCTCATGCGCAACCAGGTGGAGGCGGCGGCCCGCGCGGGCATCCGGGCCCGGACGATCAACTCGTCGAACACGGAGGAGTGGGACACCGTGCGCGGCGAGATCGCGTCGGGCGAGGTCGACGTCCTGCTGGTCAGCCCGGAGCGGTTGAACAACCCGGACTTCCGTGACCAGGTGCTGCCCCAACTGGCCGCCGCCACCGGCCTGCTCGTGGTCGACGAGGCGCACTGCATCTCCGACTGGGGCCACGACTTCCGTCCCGATTACCGCCGGCTGCGCACGATGCTCGCCGACCTCCCCGCCGGTGTCCCCGTCCTGGCGACGACCGCGACGGCCAACGCGCGCGTGACAGCCGACGTCGCCGAGCAGCTCGGCACCGGCGGTTCGTCGGACGCCCTGGTCCTGCGCGGCCCGCTGGACCGGGAGAGCCTGAGCCTCTCCGTGCTGCGACTGCCGGACGCGGCCCACCGGATGGCGTGGCTCGCCGACCACCTGGACGACCTGCCGGGCTCCGGCATCATCTACACCCTCACCGTGGCGGCGGCCGAGGAGGTCACCGCCTTCCTGCGGCAGCGCGGGCACACGGTCTCCTCGTACACGGGCCGCACGGAGAACGCGGACCGGCAGCAGGCGGAGGACGACCTGCTCGCGAACCGCGTCAAGGCGCTGGTGGCCACGTCCGCGCTGGGCATGGGCTTCGACAAGCCCGACCTGGGGTTCGTGGTGCACCTGGGCTCGCCCTCCTCCCCCATCGCCTACTACCAGCAGGTCGGCCGCGCGGGCCGCGGTGTCGAGCACGCGGAGGTGCTGCTGCTGCCGGGCAAGGAGGACGAGGCGATCTGGCAGTACTTCGCCTCGCTCGCCTTCCCGCCCGAGGACGTGGTCCGGCGCACGCTCGACGTGCTCGGCGGCGCCGGACGACCGCTGTCCCTGCCCGCCCTCGAACCGCTGGTCGAGCTGCGCCGCTCCCGCCTGGAGACGATGCTGAAGGTCCTCGACGTGGACGGCGCGGTCAAGCGCGTGCAGGGCGGCTGGATCGCGACCGGGCAGCCGTGGTCGTACGACACGGAGCGGTACGCGTGGGTGGCGCGGCAGCGCGCGACCGAGCAGGAGGCGATGCGCGAGTACGCGCGCACGACCCAGTGCCGCATGGAGTTCCTTCAGCGGCAGCTGGACGACGAGGGCGCGAAGCCGTGCGGCCGGTGCGACAACTGCGCCGGCGCCCGCTTCACCGCCGACGCCTCCGCCACCGCGCTGGACGCGGCGCGGGCCGACCTGGGGCGGGCGGGCGTCGAGGTCGAGCCGCGCCGCATGTGGCCGACCGGGCTCCCGGCGATCGGGGTCGAGCTGAAGGGCCGCATTCCGGCCGGTGAACAGGCCGCCGCCGGGCGGGCGTTGGGGCGGCTGTCGGACATCGGCTGGGGCAACCGGCTGCGCCCGCTGCTCACCCCGCGCACGCCGGACGCCCCCGTGCCGGACGACGTGGCGAAGGCGGTGGTCGGCGTGCTGGCCGACTGGGCGAAGGGGCCCGGCGGCTGGGCCTCCGGGTCGGCGGACGCACCGCAGCGCCCCGTGGGTGTGGTCACCGTCGCCTCCCGCGCCAGGCCCCAGCTGGTGGGCACCCTCGGCGCGCGCATCGCGGAGGTGGGCCGGCTGCCGCTCCTTGGTTCGGTGACGTACGCGGGTGAGGCGCCCGCCCTGCCCAGGAGCAACAGCGCGCAGCGCCTGAAGGGCCTCTACGGCGTGCTCACCGTGCCGCCGGAGCTGGCCGCCGCGCTGGCCGGCAACCCGGGGCCCGTGCTGCTGGTGGACGACTGGACGGAGACGGGCTGGACCCTCGCGGTCGCCGCCCGGCTGCTGCGCAGGGCCGGCGCAGAGGCCGTGCTGCCCCTGGTGCTGGCGGTCCAGGGGTGACCCGGGGGCGACGGCGACCGGGCGGAGGGCTCTTCCTCCCCCGGTCACCGGGCGCCCCGACCCGTCAGCCCCCGGATCTCGGTCTACGGCCCTCCCGGCCCCGGCCCCGCCCCCCGACCCATGGTCGCCGATCCCAGCCCCCGGCCCCGCCCCCCAAGCTCCGCCCGCGTCCCGCGTCCCGCGTCCCGCGTCCCGCGTCCCGCGTTCCCGACCGCCCCGAACCGCCGACCCCCGGATCCCAGGTCTCTGCCCTCCCCGGCCCCCGCCCCTGCTCGCCGACAGCGGTCACCGGCGCCAGTCCCCGGCCCCCTAACTTCCGCCCGCGCCCCCGCTCCTGGCCGCACCGGCCGCACCACGAGCCGTCCGGCGAAGCTCGCGGCGGGGATATATGGCGCGTACCGGCTGTTAAGGGGCGATGATCCCGATTGCTCGTTGCCGCAACCAAGTTCGACAGCGAGAATTGAGGTCCGCTCCCCGCACGGCTCGTCCGTGGTCCGGCAGGGCTTCGCTGCGGTGTGCGCTCCCCCGATTCCGACCTCGCCCGCAGTGTGGGCGCGTAGCCGAAGGGAGGACCGTGACCTTCGGATTCGCTCCGTCCCCGTCCACGTCGACGTCTGCCGACCTGTCCACCGTCTCCGCCACCTCCGTGGCCCGTCTGCTCGAACCCTCGGAGTGGGCCGCCGCCGGAATTCCCCTGCTGCGAAGTCCTCGCGAGGTCGTCACGGGACTCCACTCCCGGCACCGCCCCAAGCCGGCGACGGCGGTCGTGGCGGTGCTCGACCAGGACGAACGGGTGCGGGCGAGCGCCTCGTTCACCCGCCGCCCCGCGCCGGCCGACGGGTGGCTGTTCCGCAACACGCTGCTCGCGCACCTGCGCCGGGTGATTCCGCACGATCTGCGCCGCCGCACCCCGGTGCGCACCGCCGTGCTGCTCTACTGCCGTGACGGCGAGGCGCGCTGGACGGAGGAGGACGGGGCGTGGATGTGGGGCCTGCGCGACGCGTGCACCCTGCACGGGCTGCGCTGCGGGGCGTACATCACGCTCACCCGTGACGGGTGGCAGGTGCTGGGCGAGGGCCGTGGCGGACGGCATCCGAGCGCGGACTCCGTCCCTGAGCCCATCGGGCTGTCCGAGGCACCGCCCACGGTGCCCCGCACCGGCGGCGCGACCTCGGAGGTCCTGCGCAGGGCCGCGGCCCGCTGACGTCGGGGAGGCCGAACCCTCACCGCCGCCCGGCCGCAGCACCGACCGTCCGCCCGGCACGACGGCCAACTCCGCGCGCCCGCCCCGGAGATGACTCACCGCGGGCCGGTGCACGCCGAACCGCCGCGCGCAGCCGGGCGGTTGGCGGACTCGGGCGCGGCCGCGAACACGCGAACAGTCGGGCGGCCGGAAGTCAGGCACGCCCGAACGAACCCGGGCACACCTGAATCACCACCGCGCGAACGGCGCCTCGACCGGCGCCGCCACAGGACCGGGCGGGTCCTGGACCCGCCCCCGGCAGGGCCGGGGACGGCTCAGACGCCCGTGCCCAGAACCGAGTTGATCCGCTGCGAGTCGCCGCAGACGATCAGCAGCGTGCCGGCCCGGCCGAGAGCCAGGGGCAGCGCCGCGGAAACGGCTTCGGCGGAACCGCCGTTGACGGCGACCACGACCACGGGACGGGTCTTCGCACGCGCGGCCGCGGAGGCCCCCACGTAGAAGACGTCGTCGCCCGCGTCGTGCTGCGCCCAGTAGGACGCCTCGCCGAAGGACAGTTCGTGGGCGGCCCACGGGTGCGGTTCGCCGGTGGTGATCACCAGCACGTCACCCGGGGCACGCCCGGATTCCAGCAGCAGGTCGACAGCCTCCTCCGCGGCGTCGAGCGCGCCCTCGGCCGAGGCCGGGACGAGCTGGACCTGCGGGGTGGCCGAAGGCTGGACGGCGGTGCGGGCCGGGCCCGGAGCGGGCTTCGCCGCGTCGCGCGGCGTGCGTTGCACGGGCGGCGCGGGCCGGAGGGGACCCGGACGGCCGGGACGCGGCGGAGCCGCGGGGCGGGGGCCGGGTACGGGACGAGGGGTCGGCGCGATGCGGGGACCCTGGGCGCTCTCGTGAATCTGAGGCTCCTCGGGAATGAGAGGCATGACCTGATATTTATCAAACGTTGGTACGGCTCGCGTCAGCGGGTGGCACCTGAGCGCGAAGGGGAAGCGTCAGAAGTCGAAGCCGAGTTGCCCCTCGATCTTCGGAACGCTCGAATCCGCCCATGCGCGGACCTTCTTGAGGTGCCGCCACTGGGGCAGCGCATCAAGATACGCCCACGACAGACGGTGGTACGGGGTGGGGCCCCGCGTCTCCAGCGCGGCCCGGTGCACGGGGGACGGATACCCGGCGTTGGCCGCAAACCCGAAGTCTGCATGGTCGACGCCCAGTTCGGCCATCATTTTGTCGCGGTGAACCTTGGCGATCACCGAGGCCGCCGCGACGGCCACGCAGGACTGGTCGCCCTTGATGACCGTGCGGACCTTCCAAGGGTCGCCGAGGTAGTCGTGCTTGCCGTCGAGGATGACCGCGTCGGGCCGCTCGGGCAGCCCCTCCAGCGCGCGCACGGCGGCGAGCCGGAGCGCGGCGGTCATCCCGAGGGTGTCGATCTCGTCGTGGGAGGCGTGGCCCAGCGCGTACGCCGTGACCCACGCGCGCAGTTCACCGTCGAGGGCGTTGCGGCGCTTGACGGTGAGGAGCTTGGAGTCGGTGAGGCCCTCGGGGGGCCGCCGGAGTCCGGTGACCGCCGCGCAGACGGTGACGGGTCCCGCCCAGGCACCGCGGCCCACTTCGTCGACGCCGGCAATGATCTTCGCTCCGGTCGTTGCGCGGAGGGAGCGCTCGACGGTGTGAGTAGGCGGTTCGTACGGCATGGCGTTCCTAGCGTACGCCGCCCGGAGACGTCCGCGACACCCGGTGTCCGCGGTGCGCGGCACCCGGTGTCCGGGGCGGCGGCGGCCGGGTCGGGCCGGCAGGTGTCAGGCGGGTCCGTGGCGCAGCAGCGGGACCATCAACTGGTCGATCATCTCTTCCAGGTCCGGGTCGCTCCATTCGCTGCCGCACATCTTGGACCGGTACATCAGCATCGCCGGGATGGCGTCGAAGACGTAGGAGTTCGCCGCGTCGGGCCGCACCTCACCCCGCTCCATGCCGCGGCAGATGACCTCGCGCAGCAGCGCGATCGTCGGCTTCACGACCCCTTCGAGGATCACCAGCTGGAACTGTTCTCCTCGCGCCGCGTCGCATTCGTGAATGACGGAGCGCAGCGCCGCCCCGGAGCGGGAGAACATCGCCTCCCGGGCCTGCCGGCACAGCTCCAGCAGATCCTCGCGGACGCTGCCAGCGTCGGGGGCGTCCTCCAGACTCGGCAGTCCGGCCTGGAGGGCGTCGGCGACGAGGTCCTCCTTCGACGGCCAGCGCCGGTAGACCGCGGCCTTGCCCGTCTGGGCCGCGGTGGCCACGCCCTCCATCGTGAGGGCGTTCCACCCGACGGTGCCGAGCTGCTCCAGGGCGGCGTCGAGGATCGCGCGTTCCAGTACCGCGCCGCGTCGGCGGGCGGAGGCGGCCTGAGCGGGGGCTGCCTCCCGGTGCGGGGTGACCATGTCGTTCTCCAGGGGACGGGGGAAGGGAGCGGGCGGAGCCGGGCGGTGGGGACGGCACGAGGACCGGGGAGCCCTCAACGAACAGTGTGCGTGGACGAGTTGACGGGAGAGTGCCTCCGGCCTGCCCCGGGGGCAGCGAGGGGACACCTTCCCCGGACCGACTTCAAGTGAACGCTTGCGTTCCCTACTTGAGGCTCACTACGGTGGTACCGCGAGTGAACGCGAGCGTTCACTAAAGCCACAGTGGGGGACCCATAGTGACAACCTCTCAGTTGATCTCGGAGCGGAAGCCGGGAGCCGCCAGGCGGCAAGGACATCCCGGTATCGCGCTCGCCGTCATCGCCGCCTGCCAACTCATGGTGGTACTCGACGCGACGATTGTGAATATCGCGCTTCCGCACATTCAGGACGCGCTCAGCTTCAGCACGACCGATCTCACCTGGGTCGTGAGCGCCTACACACTCACCTTCGGCGGACTCCTGCTCCTCGGCGCCCGCGCCGGCGACATCCTGGGCCGCCGCCGGGTCTTCATGACCGGCATCCTGTTGTTCTCCGTCGCCTCGCTGCTCGGCGGACTCGCCCAGGAGCCCTGGCAGTTGCTGGCGGCGCGGGCCCTCCAGGGCATGGGCGGCGCCATCGCATCGCCGACCGCGCTGGCCCTGATCACGACCACGTTTCCCGAAGGACCCGAGCGCAACCGGGCGTTCGGGGTCTTCGCCGCGGTCTCCGCGGGCGGCGGCGCGCTCGGCCTGCTGGCCGGCGGCATGCTCACCGAGTGGCTCGACTGGCGCTGGGTGCTCTTCGTCAACGTGCCCATCGGCGTACTGATCGCGGTGCTCACCCCCCGCTACATCAACGAGTCCGAGCGGCATCCGGGCCGTTTCGACGTCGTCGGCGCGCTGACGTCGACCCTCGGCATGGTCGCCCTCGTCTACGGCTTCATCAGGGCGGCGGGCGAGGGCTGGCGCGACGGGCTGACGCTGGGTTCCTTCGGCGCCGCCGTCGTCCTGCTGCTGGCGTTCGTGCTGACGGAGAGGCGTGCGCCGGAGCCGATCACCCCGTTGAAGATGTTCCGCGACCGCAACCGCTCCGGCACCTACGTGATCATGCTGTGCCTGGCCGCCGCGATGTTCGGGATGTTCTTCTACATCGTCCTGTTCGTGCAGAACGTGCTCGGCTACAGCCCGATCAGGGCCGGGCTCGCCTTCCTGCCGGTGACCGTGGCGATCGCGGTGGGCGCGGGGCTCTCGCAGCGCTTCCTGCCGGTGCTCGGACCGCGGCCGTTCATGCTCGCGGGCGCCTCGCTCGCCACGGTCGGCCTGACCTGGCAGTCCTTCATCAGCCCCGACAGTTCGTACGTGGGCGGGGTGCTCGGCCCGATGCTCGTGTTCGGCTTCGGCATGGGGCTCAACTTCGTGACGGTGACCGTGACCGCGGTCGCCGGTGTCGCGCCGAGCGAGGCGGGCGCGGCCTCCGGGCTGCTCAACGTGACGCAGCAGGTGGGCGGTTCGCTGGGGCTGGCCATTCTGACCACGGTGTTCGGCTCGGCCAGCAGGGACGAGGCGACCAAGCAGGTGCCGAAGTTCCTGGCGAACGGTTCGGCTCAGCAGAAGGCGGAGTTCGCGCGGACCCACCAACTGCCCGGCTCCTGGGGCCACGAGGTGCTCGCGCAGGGGATCTCGACCGCCTTCGTCCCGGCGGCCGGCGCCGCCCTGATCGCCGTGGCCACCGCCCTGCTGGTGATCCGTGTCCGCAAGAGCGACCTGGAGGCACTGTCCGGGACGGCGTCGGCGGGACCGGCGGTCGTCTGAGCGGCAACCGGTCCGGCGCGTCGTCACCGCGCGCGCGTCCCTGCCGCGGGCTCCGAGCCCGCGGCAGGGACGCACGCGCGGCCGGCCGGGCGCGGCCCCGCTCAGGCCGCCGCCGGCACCCAGTCCGGCAGTGCCTCGGTCTGTCCCACCCAGCCGGCCGGCGGCGCCCCGGCGGGACCCGCGCCGAGGACGCCGCCCACGATGGCGCACGTCGTGTCCACGTCGCCGCCGACCTGCGCGGTCGTCCAGAACGCCTGCTCGAAGTCTCCGAGCGACCGCGCGGCGGACCACAACGCGAACGGCACGGTGTCGTGGGCGGCGGTACGGCGGCCGCAGCCCAGGACGGCGGCCACGGTGGCGGGGTCGGCGTAGTCGAGCATGTCCCGGGCACGCCGCAGCCCCGCGGTGACCGCGCTTTTCGGCAGCAGCGCGACGACGCCGTCGAGCAGCGCGTCGGGAGCGGGGGCGCCGCCGGGCGTCCCCGCCATGGCGGCGGCCGCGGCGACGGCCATGGCGCCGACGACGGCCTCGCGGTGCTGGTGCGTGGTGTAGGCGCTGATCTCGGCCTGGTGGGTGGCCTGTTCGGGGTCGTCGGCGTACCAGGCGCCGAGCGGGGCGATGCGCATCGCGGCCCCGTTGCCCCACGATCCCAGGCCGTCGAAGAGCCCGGCGGCCTGTTCGCGCCAGTCGGCACCCTCGCGGACGAGGCGCAGCATGCGGTTGACGGCGGGGCCGTAGCCGCGGTCGAAGTCGTGGTGGTCGGCGAACGCGTGGGCGAGGGCGTCCTGGTCGATCCGCCGGTGCGAGCCGAGCACGGCGACGACCGAGCAGGCCATCTCGGTGTCGTCGGTCCACTGCCAGGGACCGTCCGGCACCTCGCGCCGCCTGAGCAGCGGAAGGTTCGCCGGAACGAAGTACTGCGACCCGAGCGCGTCGCCCACGGCAAGCCCCCGCAGACTGGCCAGCGCCCGGTCCAGACGCTCGTCGGTGTTCATCGTGCCGCTCCCGCTCCTGTCGTGTCCTCGTCGCGGACCGGCACCGGTGGCCCCGGTGTCCGAACCGGTCGCCCCGGTGTCCGTCCCCGTCATCCGGTGGCCCAGAACGGCGACGGGTCCCGCCATTGGTCGAACGGGCGGTCGAGAGCGTACTTGCCGTCGTCCCCGAGCACGAGCATCCGCATCTCCCCGTTCCCGGGGTTGGACAGGGACTCGAACTCGCCGACCGTCCAGTGGAACCACCGCATGCAGAACAGCCGCATGGCCAGGCCGTGGGTCACCAGGAGCACGTTGGGCGGGTGGTCCGGGGCCTCGAAACTGCGGAAGAGGCTCTCCAGGAAGCCGCCCACTCTGTCGTACACGTCCGCGCCGGACTCCCCCTGCGCGAAGCGGTAGAAGAAGTGGCCGTAGGCGTCCCGGTACGCCTTCTGGAGCCGTACGTCGTCCCGGTCCTGCCAGTTGCCCCAGTCCTGCTCGCGCAGCCGGGGCTCCTCGCGCACGCGCACCTGGCCGGGGTCGAGGTGGAAGGCGTGGAAGGTCTCGTGGGTGCGGCGGTACGGGGAGACGTACACGCTGACGCCCTCGTGGCCGAAGGTCTCGCGCAGCCGTCTGCCGGTCGCCTCCGCCTGCCGTCTGCCGAGCTCGGTGAGGGGCAGCGCGTGGTCGGGCTCCCGCTCGTACACGGTGTCGTCGAGGTTCCCGGTGGACTCGCCGTGCCGGACAAGGACGATGCGCCGTGGTCGTGCCATGCCAAGAACCCTAGTTCGGGACACGCCCCGACGAGCACTCGGGCGGCCTCCATACGGCGTAGGTCACACGCCGGCGCGACGGCACGGACGGGCCCACGCCCTCCCCCTCGGCCCCGGCTTCGCGAACGGCTCCGTCCGGGACCGCGGGCGGCCCCGGGCACCGGTCAGACCGTCCAGCTCGGCTCCAGTTCCACGATGTCGCCGGTGAGCGCGGCGACGTCGGTTTCCGTCTGGGCGCGCAGGGCGAGCCGTTCGACGCGCTCGGCGCGGTACTTGCCGTGTTCGGCGGCGACCTGCCACATCGACAGCACCAGGAACTCGTTGCCGGGAGCCTCGCCGAACAGGCCGCGGATCATGCCGGGGGAACCGGCCATCGCCGGGTTCCAGACCTTCTCCTGCATGAGGGTGAAGTGCTCGGCACGCTCCTCGTGGACCCGGCAGTGCGCCACGCGGACGAGGTCGCTCTCGGTGAAGCGCGGTTCGAAGCCGGTCTTCACGTCGAAGCGGTGGTCGAACAGCTTGACCTGCGCGTCCTTGAACGTGCCGGCCTGGGAGGCGGCCAGCCGGTCGTGGGAGCGGGCCATGAAGGAGTCGTAGAAGGCCCGGCTCTCCCAGAAGGAGAAGACGTGGGCCACACCGGGCCGCTGCCGGCTCCACCCACCGCCCTGCCCCCGGAAGCCCGGTTCCCCCGGCAGCCCCGCCCACTTCCGCTGTCCGCGTTCGAAACCGCGGCGGTCGACCACGGTGCAGCGAATCCACTTGACCAGCACCGCGCCATCGTACGGCCCAGGGCGTGGCCTTGGTCACTGTCCCGGGCAGAGCGCTCCGCGCAAGCGTCGACGCGTACATGGCACGATGGTCAAGTTGCCCCCGCCACGCGGTGGTTGGGGTACCGCGGCGGACACGGACCGGTCGGCGCACGACGGCCGTCCCGGTGCGGGTCCCGGGAACGCGGGAACGCGGGAATCCAGAGAAGGGGACAAGCCGGTGAACGGCCTCAACAAGGGGATCCGCAAGGTCGAAGTCGCGCTGAAGTGGGACCCCAGTCCGGCGGGTGAGCCGGACACCGACCTCGACATCGTCGCGGCGACCTACACGGCGGACGACTCGCACGGCGATCCGTCCTACCTCGTCTACTTCGACAGCCGTTCGCCCGACGGCACGATCTACCTGAACCGCGACAGCAAGGACGGCAAGGGCTTCGGCTGGGACGAGGTCATGACGCTGGAGCTGGACCGGCTGGGCGAGCGGTACGTGCGCGTGGTCGTCGGCGTCGTGATCCAACAGCAGTCCACGCACCGGACGTTCGTGAACGTCCTGAACCCCGGTGTGCGCATCCGCGAGGGCTACACGGTGCTGGCCGAGGAGGACTTCGGCGCGTTCCTCGGCTCGACGGCCGTCACGGTCGGCGAGTTCGAGCGGGAGGGCGCCGGAAGCTGGACGTTCCACCCCTACATGCGGGGCTCGGAGGACGACCCGACGACCTTCACCCGCAACATGGGCCGCGAACAGCGCCCTTGAGGGCCGAACCCGCCAACACCACGCAACGCGGAGGGCGGTGGGACCGGAAATCCGGTCCCACCGCCCTCCGCGTTCGCCTCACGCCCTACGGGCGCGGAACGTCAACCGCTCAGCTGCAGCCGCTCGTCGAGCCGCAGCCCTCGCAGATGTAGCAGGAGCCGGCCCGCTGCATCTTGGTGCCGCAGGAGAAGCAGAGCGGGGCGTCGGCCTGGATGCCGAGCTGCATCTCGACCAGCTCGGCGCTGGTGTGCGCCTGCTGCGGGGCGGGCTTGGCCGCCTCGGTCCTGGCCTTCGGCGTGACGACGGCCTTCAGCTCCTTGGCCGGGGCGAGCGGCGCCGACTGCGAGAAGCCCTCGACGTCGACCTCCTCCTCGACCAGGTCCGGCTCGTAGGAACCGGTGTCCAGGTGGCGCTGGCGCTCCTCGGCGGAGTGGATGCCGAGCGCGGACCGCGTCTCGAACGGCAGGAAGTCGAGCGCCAGGCGGCGGAAGATGTAGTCGACGATCGACTGCGCCATCCGCACGTCGGGGTCGTCCGTCATGCCGGCCGGCTCGAAGCGCATGTTGGTGAACTTCGAGACGTACGTCTCCAGCGGCACCCCGTACTGGAGGCCGACCGAGACGGCGATGGAGAAGGCGTCCATCATGCCCGCGAGGGTGGAACCCTGCTTGGACATCTTCAGGAAGACCTCGCCCAGACCGTCGTCCGGGTAGGAGTTGGCGGTCATGTACCCCTCGGCGCCACCGACCGTGAAGGACGTGGTGATGCCGGGACGGCCCTTGGGCAGACGCTTGCGGACCGGGCGGTACTCGACGACCTTCTCGACGGCCGAGCGGATCGTCTCCTCGGTGCGCGCGGTCACCTCGGTCTTCTCCGCCTCCTTCTTCTTGGCGGAGAGCGGCTGGCCGACCTTGCAGTTGTCGCGGTAGATGGCGAGCGCCTTGACGCCCATCTTCCACGCCTCGAAGTAGACCTCCTCGACGTCCTCGACGGTCGCCGTCTCCGGCAGGTTGACCGTCTTGGACAGGGCGCCGGAGATCCACGGCTGGATGGCCGCCATCATCCGGACGTGGCCCATCGCGGAGATGGAACGCTCGCCCATCGCGCAGTCGAAGACCTCGTAGTGCTCCGGCTTGAGGCCGGGGGCGTCGATCACGTTGCCGTTCTCGGCGATGTGGGCGACGACCGCCTCGATCTGCTCCTCCTGGTAGCCCAGGCGGCGCAGGGCCTGCGGGACGGTGCCGTTGACGATCTGCATCGAGCCGCCGCCGACCAGCTTCTTGAACTTGACCAGCGCGAGGTCGGGTTCGAGGCCGGTGGTGTCGCAGGACATCGCGAGACCGATTGTGCCGGTCGGGGCGATGACCGAGGCCTGCGCGTTGCGGAAGCCGTTGGTCTCGCCGAGGCGGACCACGTCCTGCCAGGCCTCCGTCGCCGCGGCCCAGATCGGGCTGTCCAGGTCGTCCATGCGGACGGCCGTGGTGTTGGCGTCGGCGTGCTGCTTCATGACGCGCTGGTGCGGCTGCGCGTTGCGGGCGTAACCGTCGTACGGGCCGACGACCGCGGCGAGCTCGGCGGAGCGCTTGTACGAGGTGCCGGTCATCAGGGAGGTGATGGCACCGGCGAGGGCGCGGCCGCCGTCGGAGTCGTACGCGTGGCCGGTCGCCATCAGCAGGGCGCCGAGGTTGGCGTAGCCGATGCCGAGCTGGCGGAAGGCGCGGGTGTTCTCACCGATCTTCTCGGTGGGGAAGTCCGCGAAGCAGATCGAGATGTCCATCGCGGTGATGACCAGCTCGACGACCTTGGCGAAACGCTCCACCTCGAAGGACTGGTGGCCCTTGCCGTCGTCCTTGAGGAACTTCATGAGGTTCAGCGAGGCGAGGTTGCAGGACGTGTTGTCCAGGTGCATGTACTCGCTGCACGGGTTCGAGCCGTTGATGCGGCCGGACTCCGGGCAGGTGTGCCAGGCGTTGATGGTGTCGTCGTACTGGATGCCGGGGTCGGCACAGGCCCAGGCGGCCTCCGCCATCTTCCGGAACAGCGACTTCGCCTCGACCTCTTCGATGACCTCGCCGGTCATCCGGGCGCGCAGCCCGAACTTGCCGCCCGCCTCGACCGCCTTCATGAACTCGTCGTTCACGCGGACCGAGTTGTTGGCGTTCTGGTACTGGACGGACGTGATGTCGTCGCCGCCCAGGTCCATGTCGAAGCCCGCGTCGCGCAGGGCGCGGATCTTCTCCTCCTCCGAGACCTTGGTCTGGATGAAGTCCTCGATGTCGGGGTGGTCGACGTCGAGGATGACCATCTTGGCCGCGCGGCGGGTGGCGCCGCCCGACTTGATCGTCCCGGCGGACGCGTCGGCGCCGCGCATGAAGGAGACGGGACCGGAGGCGTTGCCGCCGGAGGAGAGGAGCTCCTTGGAGGAGCGGATCCGCGAGAGGTTCAGGCCGGCGCCCGAACCGCCCTTGAAGATCATGCCCTCTTCCTTGTACCAGTCGAGGATCGACTCCATGGAGTCGTCGACGGCGAGGATGAAGCAGGCGGAGACCTGCTGGGGCTGCGGGGTGCCCACGTTGAACCACACGGGGCTGTTGAAGCTGAAGATCTGGTGCAGGAGGGCGTACGCCAGCTCGTGCTCGAAGATCTCGGCGTCGGCGGGCGAGGTGAAGTACTTGTTGTCCTCGCCGGCCTTCCGGTAGGTCTTCACGATGCGGTCGATCAGCTGCCTCAGGCTGACCTCGCGCTGCGGGGTGCCGACGGCCCCGCGGAAGTACTTGCTGGTGACGATGTTGACCGCGTTCACCGACCAGAACTCGGGGAACTCGACGCCACGCTGCTCGAAGTTCACCGAGCCGTCGCGCCAGTTGGTCATGACGACGTCCCGGCTCGCCCACTCCACCTCGTCGTACGGATGCACGCCGGGGGTGGTGTGGATGCGCTCGATCCGCAGGCCCTTGGCGCTCTTGGTGCCCTTGGTACGGGAACCTCGTGCCGGACCGCTCGCCGTCTCTGTCATGCCGCCTCCCTCTACGGGCGAAAACGCCCTGAAGTGCCCCGATGTTCCCGGTGGCACGTGCTCTGTCATGTGTCGCGGGTCTTCCTCGCTGCCACCCGCGACAGGTCTTCTCGCCGCCGCACGGCGGGGCCCGGACACGCCTCCGGGCCGTCCGCCGTCAGTCGGCGGCACCCGCGGGCACGGGGACCTCGGGGGTCCCTCCGCGTCCGCGGTCGTCTTCCTGGTTCCCCGGGTCCGCGTCGCCGTCGGCCGCGCCGGGTTCCTGTGCCTGTTCCCGCAGTTCCGTGATCGCGGCCTCGAAGTCGTCGAGCGAGTCGAACGCCCGGTAGACGGAGGCGAACCGCAGATACGCCACGAGGTCGAGTTCCTGGAGGGGGCCGAGTATGGCCAGCCCGACGTCGTGGGTGGTCAGCTCGGCGCTGCCGGTGGCCCGGACCGCCTCCTCGACCCGCTGGCCCAGCAGGGCGAGCGCGTCCTCGGTGACGGGACGGCCCTGGCACGCCTTGCGCACGCCGTTGATGACCTTGGTGCGGCTGAACGGTTCGGTGACCCCGGACCGCTTGACCACCATGAGCGAACACGTCTCCACGGTCGTGAACCGACGGGAGCAGTCCGGGCACTGGCGGCGCCGGCGGATGGACGTGCCGTCGTCGGTCGTACGACTGTCGACGACACGGCTGTCGGGGTGCCTGCAGAAGGGGCAGTACATGGCTCTCCCAACCCTCCTCACAGCAGACTCGATGGCCTCGAAAGACCTCACGGGCCCCTCGAAGCAGCCCCAAGCATAGGCGATGCTCTCGGGCCTCAGGACCCGGGTCACCACAACTTCTGGGCCGCTGCGGCAATCCAACCACTACATGTGGGGATTGGCGCATGCAACACACCGAACGCGCCCAACGCCCGCGTCACACCGGGGGGCCGCGCCGACGGCCGCGCGGGCCACCCTTCGCCGCAGCAACACCCCGGGCCCCGGGGGCCTGATTGCGGAGATACGGTGAGCGTCCCGCAGCGGGCGCGCGGACAGCGGGATCCGGGGCGCGGCGGCCCCGGGGCCGGATGACAGACTGGCCCCGCGCCCCCTCCGAGGGGGCGCGTCCCGGCGGTGAAGAGTACAGCAATGGGCCTTTTGCCCGGCCGGGCACCGTACGGGCGTTACACCCGGACGCGTGATCGCGACAGGCCGTTCGTGTTTTTTCACTCGAACGTGTGTTTGGCGCAACCTTTCGAAAGCTACTACCGTTTGTCCAGCAGGGAGACCATCGAGAGGGGCCGACGTGACCACCACCGCAGACAGTGCCGCCATCAGTGCCCAGGACCGCTCCCAGGGCCGACTGGAGCCGGTACACGCGATGAACGAAGCCACGAGTCCCGAGGGGCACAAGCGCTCCCTGCCGGGCCGACCTCCAGGCATCCGTGCGGACAGCTCGGGACTCACCGACCGGCAGCGCCGGGTGATCGAGGTGATCCGGGACTCCGTGCAGCGGCGCGGCTACCCGCCGTCGATGCGCGAGATCGGACAGGCCGTCGGCCTCTCCAGCACCTCGTCCGTGGCGCACCAGCTGATGGCCCTGGAACGCAAGGGCTTCCTGCGCCGCGACCCGCACCGCCCCCGCGCCTACGAGGTGCGCGGCTCCGACCAGGCGGCCTCGGTGCAGCCGACGGACACCGCGGGCAAGCCGGCCGCGTCGTACGTCCCGCTGGTCGGCCGGATCGCGGCCGGTGGTCCGATCCTGGCGGAGGAGTCCGTCGAGGACGTCTTCCCGCTCCCCCGTCAACTCGTGGGCGACGGCGAGCTGTTCGTGCTGAAGGTCGTCGGCGACTCGATGATCGAGGCCGCGATCTGTGACGGCGACTGGGTCACCGTCCGCCGCCAGCCCGTCGCGGAGAACGGCGACATCGTGGCCGCCATGCTGGACGGCGAGGCGACGGTGAAGCGCTTCAAGCGCGAGGACGGCCACGTCTGGCTGCTCCCGCACAACTCGGCCTACGAGCCCATTCCCGGCGACGACGCGACGATCCTCGGCAAGGTGGTGGCCGTACTCCGCCGCGTCTGACCCCGCCCCCCAGACCGGGCCCCGGAACCACTGCGCCGGTTCCGGGGCCCTGCGCATGCCCTCACCGGAAGCCCCTCCGGGGGAAAGCCGACGACGGCGAGGAGGGGACGTGCCGGAGGTGTGCGCCCGGAGCGGCCGGTGCGTCAACCCCCGTCACAATCCAGGGCCTTGCCGAGCCGCACCGGTCCGAGGACGTACACCCCCGGCGCGGCCCCGCCCCCCTTACTCCCCCGCGAGCACCCCCGTCTCTTCCCCCGCCTCCTCCTCGACACCCACCGCGTCCGCCTGCTCCACGGTCTCGGCGGCGACCGGCGCCGCCTCCTCGCCGGCCGCCACCGCGGCCGCCTCCTCCGCCCTCGCCGCCGCGTCGATCGCGGACAGCGACCGCCGCACCTGGTTGCGGTCCGTCGTGTACCAGAAGTCGGGCAGCGAGGCCTTCAGGTAGCTGCCGTACCGGGCCGTCGCCAGCCGCTGGTCGAGCACGGCGACCACGCCGCGGTCCGCGGACGCCCGCACCAGCCGCCCCGCACCCTGGGCCATCAGCAGCGCCGCGTGGGTGGCGGCGACCGCCATGAACCCGTTGCCCCCGTTGTCCTCGACCGCCTTCTGCCGCGCGCTCATCAGCGGATCGTCGGGGCGCGGGAACGGGATCTTGTCCATGACCACCAACTGGCAGGACGGGCCCGGCACATCGACGCCCTGCCAGAGCGACAGGGTGCCGAACAGGCACGTCTTCGGGTCGGCGGCAAAGTTCTTGATCAGCTCGCCGAGCGTCTCCTCGCCCTGGAGCAGGATCGGGAACTCCGGTACGCGGGAACGGAGTTCCTCCGCGGCGAGCTGCGCGGCCCGCATCGAGGAGAACAGGCCGAGCGTCCGGCCGCCGGCCGCCTGGATCAGCTCGGTGAGTTCGTCGAGCATGTCGGCGCGGTCGCTGTCCCGCGCGGGACGCGCCAAGTGCTTTGCCACGTACAGGATTCCCTGCCGCGGGTAGTCGAACGGCGACCCGACGTCGACGCCCTTCCAGCGCGGCACGTCCTCGCCCTGCGTGCCCTCCGGGGAGAGGCCGAGGGAGGCGCCCACGCCGTTGAAGTCGCCGCCGAGCTTCAGGGTCGCCGAGGTGAGGACCACGGAGCGGTCGGTGAACAGCTTCTCCCGCAGCAGCCCGGACACGGACATGGGGGCGACGCGCAACGACGCCCCGAAGCGGTCGTGCCGCTCGTACCAGACGACGTCCCACTCCGAACCGTTGGTGATCCGCTCGGCGACGTCGTGGACGCTCTCCACGGAGGCCAGGGCCTGCTTGCGGACGGCGTCCTCGTCCTGCACGGACTTGTCGCGGGTCGCGCCGATGCCGGAGATGACCGTGCGGGCGGCGTCGCGCAGCGCCATGAGCGCGTACCCGAGGTCCTCGGGGATCTCCTCCAGGCGGCCGGGCAGGGCCAGCTCCATCAGCCGCTCGAAGCCCTCGGCGGCGCTCTGGAGCTGGTCGGCGGCCTTCTCGTTGACGAGCCTGGCCGCGCGCCGGACGGCCCGGTTGACCTGGCCGGGAGTCAGCTCGCCGGTGGCGACGCCGGTGACCCGGGAGACCAGTTCGTGCGCCTCGTCGACGATCAGCACCTCGTGCTGCGGCAGTACGGGGGCACCCTCGATGGCGTCGATGGCGAGCAGCGCGTGGTTGGTGACGACGACGTCGGCGAGCTTGGCCCGCTCCCGTGCCATCTCGGCGAAGCACTCCGCGCCGTACGCGCACTTGGAGGCGCCCAGGCACTCGCGGGAGGAGACGGAGATCTGCGCCCAGGCCCGGTCCGAGACGCCGGGGGTCAGGTCGTCGCGGTCGCCGTTCTCCGTCTCCTGCGACCAGTCGCGCAGGCGCAGCAGGTCCTGGCCGAGCTTGCTGGTGGGCGCCGCCGCCTCGAACTGGTCGAAGAGGCCCTCCTCCTCGTCCTGCGGCATGCCCTCGTGGAGCCGGTGCAGGCAGAGGTAGTTGCTGCGGCCCTTGAGCATCGCGAAGTCCGGCCGCCGGCGCAGCAGCGGCTGGAGCGCGTCCACGGTGCGGGGCAGGTCCCGCTCCACGAGCTGCCGCTGGAGCGCCAGGGTGGCGGTCGCGACGACCACGCGCTCCCCGTGCGCGAGCGCGGGCACGAGGTAGCCGAGGGACTTGCCGGTACCGGTGCCGGCCTGGATCAGCAGATGGGAGCCGTCGTCGACGGCCGCCTCCACCGCTTGGGCCATGGTCACCTGGCCGGGGCGCTCCGTGCCGCCGACGGCGGTGACGGCAGCATGCAGGAGTTCGGGGAGTGAGGGCTTCGTCATAGCGCGACCACCCTACGGCCCGCCGCCGACAACCGCCGGACGGAGCCCGGGAACCCCCTGAACGCGGTACGTGAGGTGACGGCGACGCACGGTGGCCGGCCGGGCCGCCCGCACCGTCCCCGCCGGGCGGTGCCTCGCCGGTGGACGGCGCGGGTGTCCGGCCGGGGGCCGCCGGACGCGGCGAATGTCACCGCGCGGGCCGGGCGGACCGTTCGCGGATCATCAGCGCGGCCCGCTTGTCCGGCAGGTCCAGCTCGGCGGAGCGGCGGAAGCCCGCGCCGAGGAAGGCGGCCACGGACGACGTGTTGCGGACGTCGGGTTCGGCGACCACCCGCGTGCAGGCCGGACGCCTGTCCAGCACGAGGGCCGCGACGGCCCCGAGCAGCGCCGTGCCGAGCCCCCGGCCGCGGTCGGCGGCGTCGCCGAGGAGAAGGTGCACGCCGGTGTCGTGCGGCCGGGCGGGATAGTGCCGGGCGAGTGGGTCGAGGTCGGCGCGGTAGAGCTCCCAGTAGCTCATCGGCCGCCCGTCCAGGACCCCGAGGCACGGCACGCTGCGCCCGTCGCCGTCGAGCTGGGCGCGCACGTGGTCGAGGGTGCGGCTCCCGGGGCCGTCCAGTTCCCAGAAGGCGGCGACCGCCGGATCGTTCATCCAGCGTGCCAGCAGGGCGAGTTCACGTTCGGGGACGACCGGCACCAGGCGGAGGGCACCGGCCTCGGAGATCACCTCGCCCCAGTTGCCGACGTCGTCGAGCAGGTCCGCAGCGCCCGTCCCGCTCGCCGGGCGCCCGAACCCGCCCGGCGGCAGCAGGAGTTCGAGGGTGTCCTCCTCGCCGCCCCGCGGCTCCCCGACGTCCGCCGGCTCCGCGCCGTCGCCGCCGGGGAGGGGCGGGCGTCCGGGGGCGGTGCGGTGGTCGGTACCGGTGCTGGGGGCGGCGGCGGGCTGCACGGTGCGGGCTCCCTACGGAGGGTCGGTCGGCGAACGGGGCTGCGGGGAGGGCGCGTTCAGGCACGCAGCGGATTGGCGACGGTGACGTAGACGGACTGGGTGTCGACGGGGCCCACGAGTTCGTCCAGGCCGCACAGCCGGGTCAGCAGGTTCGCCTTGCAGCGCAGCGTGGGCGAGTCGAGCAGCCTGGCGGCCAGCGGCGTGCGCAACTCCCGTGGTCCGCAGGCGACTTCGCCCAGGAACCGGCGGAAGGCGGCGAGCAGGAGACACTCGTCGGCGAGGCCCTGCGAGCCGAACGCCCCGATCAGGCCGCACACGTTGTTGAGGGCGAGGTAGTAGGCGAAGCGTTCGTCGGTCACGTCGTCGGAGACGAAGGTCTCGCTGCGCCCGCCGATGCCCGGCAGCAGGGCGTCGAGTTCGGCGCGGCGGGAGGCGCGGAAGTAGTAGCCCTGGTTGTCCCGGTACCGTCCGCCGCACGGCCAGCCGTCGGGGTCGAGCAGCACCAGGGTGTTCTGCTGGTGGGCCTCCAGCGCGATGCCCGCCTCCGCGTCCAGCCAGAGGACGGGCCGCACGACGTGCTCCAGGTAGCGCAGGAACCACTCCGCGGCGACCGCGCCGCGCGGCCGTCCGGTCCGGGCCGCGAGCCGGGTGACCACCTCGGCCAGCCGGGACCGCAGCGCTCCCGGTCCGGCGTCCGCGGGCCCCGGCCGGGGCGAGACCAGTCCGGCGACGCAGGACACGTCGTCCGAGGGGCGGAACGGGTTGTGCCGGATCACCACGTCCAGGCCGGGCACGGGGACGCCGTCGGGGTCGTCGACGGCCAGCCACGCCGGGTCGCGGACGATGTCGAAGCCGGGGTGGGCGGCATGCCACCGGCGGGCCAGCCCGCCGCGCAGGAGGCGGTGGACCTCCACCCCGCGGTGCAGCTCCTTGCGGAGGTTCTCCCGGCGGGAGTTGGTGATGCGCAGGCCCAGCGACAGCTTCAGCATGGCCGGCGCGTCCGGCCGGTGGACGGTGCGCACGGAGGACGTCGGGTACCAGGGAGCGCCGTGCCGGCCGAGGTCGCGCAGCAGCCCGGCGTCGAACAGGGCGGCCACGGAGGCCCGTTGGCGCACCTCGCGGAGCTGCCAGGGGTGCATCGGCAGGGCGGTGAACCCGGCGGGCAGCCGCATGTCGGCCCCGGCGGCCGGCCGCGCCGCGAGGAGGTCGGCGGGGACGCGTCGGCCGCGTTCGGTCCAGGCCGAGTCGGCGGCGACGAGGGAGGGGTCGACGCCGAGCCAGTGCAGTGCGAAGGATCCCCGCAACTCCGGTGAGTACAGCGGGCCTTCGGCCTCCGAGAGGCCCTCGCGGCTCTTGGGCGCGGGATGCAGCGGGTGGCCGAGCACGAGTGCCTGTTCGGCGGCCAGGAAGCGGTCGGGCGAATCGGTGCGGTCCCCCCGGCGCTCGCGCAGGAACACGGCGGTACGGCGTACGGAGTCGGTGACGCGGGCCGCGAGGTCCGTGACGTCCCCGCGGGTGACGGCACCGGGGGCGACGTCCGCGAGCCCGGCGCCCGGCAGGGCGTCGAGGGCCGGGGCTCCCTGGTGGACCGCGAGACGGCTCGGGGGTCCGGCCGCGTCCCCCCGGGCGGTGAGGGTCTCGCGGCCGAGGAGGGCGGCCACCGTCACCGCGTCGGCCGTCGCCGCGTCGGCGGGTGCGTACGCGAGCCGGGCGGGGCCGAAGCGGTGCAGGCCGGTGGGCGACCAGTAGCGGACCGGGACGAGGAGGGCGGTACCGCTGGCCGGGAGCGGCACGCGCAGAGTGCCCTGCTCGGGCTCGGGCAGCCCGGTCTCCCGCACCCAGCAGCGCAGCAGGTTCTCCACGGCCGCCGCCTGCGCCGCGGTGTGCGGGTCGGGGTGCTCCACGGGGTCGGGGCCGTGGAGCCGCTCGGCGAGCGCGGTCCTGCGCTGCTGGCGGGGCACGGACTCCGGGTGCCGACGCGGGGCGGCGGCCCGGCCGGGGGCGCTGAGCTCCGGCGCGGCCGGCCACGCCGGGGCGGGGGCGGGATCGGGCGCGGAGGCCGGGGCGGAAACGGGGGCGGGGGCGGGGGAACAGCCGTCGGATGCGGCGATGGCGTTCAAGGTGATTCCTCGGAGGGTCAGTGGCCTGCGGCGTGTGGCCCGCGGTGTGCGATCGGTTCGGTCGTGCGAGGACCGGGCGCAGGCGGCAGGCCCCCCGATCCTTATCAACAGCGCGCGGGCCGCCGGGTTACGGGCCCGTCCAAGATCCTTGCCGTGACGCAACCGTTGCTGTTCCGTCGACGCCCACCCACAGCGAACGCATAAGGTGTGGTGCCGTTCCCGGACACCGCAGGGCAGTTGGACCGGAGCCGGAACAACGCCCGCCAGGCCCACCATCGTTGACAGCAGGGGGAAACAGAGCATGCCCTTCATACGGCCGACCCGCGCAGCCCGCCGATCACGGCGCGCGCGTCGCGGAACTCCTTCCGCGCTGGCCGCGGTTGCTCTCGCGTCCGCGCTGGCTTTCACCGCCACCGCCTGCAACTCCGACGACTCCGGGACCGACAGCAAGGCGTCCGTCACGCCGGAGCCGGTCACGAGCAGCGACGGCAAGATCAAGATCCCGGACGACATCAGGGACAAGCTCAAGGAACACGGCATCGACATCGACAAGTGGAAGGGCGGTGCCTGGAAGAACTGGGACAAGGACGACTGGCTGCGCGAGGCCGACGAGTTCATCAACCCGATCATCAAGGGGCTGTGGGGCCCTTCCCGGATGCGCGACGCCGACGACCCGGACAAGGGCGTCGACACCAGCGACCTCGCGGGTGACCAGGGCGTGACCGATCCCGAGCCGGGGAAGGTCGACGCGCAGGCCGTGCGTCCCGCGTACCACGACAACGCGGCCACGGCGGGCAAGGTGTTCTTCGACGCCCCCGAGGGCACGATGGTCTGCTCGGCCACGGTCGTGGAGGACCCGGCGCACCCGGGCAAGTCCAACCTGGTCTGGACGGCGGGCCATTGCGTGCACGCGGGCAAGAGCGGCGGCTGGTACCGCAACATCGCCTTCGTGCCCTCGTACAACGACAAGGGCGAATCGACGTCCGAGCTGGAGGACGCCACCCGGGACGAGGTCGCCCCGTACGGCGTCTGGTGGGGCGACGGGGCGCTGACCTCGCAGCAGTGGATCGACGGCGGCAGTTCGACGGGCGGGGCGGCGGCGCCGTACGACTTCGCGGTCATCCACGTCACGCCGGAGTCGGGCAACGGCGGCAAGTCCCTTGAGGAGACGGTCGGTTCGGCGCTTCCGGTGGACTTCTCCGCCCCGGCGGTCCCGGACGTCACGAGCATCACGGCGACGGGGTACCCGGCCGCGCCCCCGTACGACGGGCAGACGCTCTACCAGTGCAAGGACAAGCCGGGACGGCTGTCGATCGACACGACGGCCCCGACGATGTACCGCATCGGGTGCAGCATGACCGGTGGTTCCTCCGGCGGCGGCTGGGTCGAGACCGGTTCCGACGGCAAGCCCGCGCTGGTCTCCAACACCTCGATCGGCCCGGTGACTTCGGGCTGGCTGGCGGGACCGCGGCTGGGACCGGTGGCCAAGAAGGTGTACGACTCGGTGAGCAAGGAGTTCGCCGGGCAGTAGCCGGACACGGCGAGGGGCCCGGAGCATCCGTGACGGATGCTCCGGGCCCCTCGTCGTGTCAACGAGCCCGGCGGGCCGCCCCGTCGGGAGCGGCCGCCCGTGCTCAGGCTGCCGGTGCCGGTACGTACGGCGCCAGGTCGGCGGCCAGTTCCTCGTGCACGCGGGCCGTGAGCAGGGTGCCCTCGGCGGTGTGCTCCTCGGAGACGACCTCGCCCTCCGTGTGCGCGCGGGCGACCAACTGGCCCTGCGTGTACGGAACGAGCGCGACGACCTCGACCGAGGGCCTGGGCAGCTCGCGGTCGATCAGTTCGAGCAGTTCGTCGATGCCCGTGCCGGTACGGGCCGACACGGCGATGGCGTACTTCTCGTTGCGCAGCAGCCGCTGGAGGACCAACGGGTCCGCCTTGTCCGCCTTGTTGACGACGACGATCTCGCGCACGCCGGTGGCGCCGACGTCCCGGATCACCTCGCGCACGGCCGCCAACTGCTCCTCCGGGACCGGGTGCGAGCCGTCGACCACGTGCAGGATCAGGTCGGAGTCGCCGACCTCCTCCATGGTGGAGCGGAACGCCTCGACCAGGTGGTGCGGCAGGTGCCGGACGAACCCGACGGTGTCGACGAGCGTGTACAGCCGCCCGCTCGGCGTCTCGGCCCGGCGCACGGTCGGGTCCAGGGTCGCGAACAGCGCGTTCTCGACCAGGACGCCCGCGCCGGTGAGGCGGTTGAGCAGCGACGACTTGCCCGCGTTGGTGTAGCCGGCGATGGCGACCGAGGGCACCTTGTGACGCCGGCGCTCCTGCCGCTTGATGTCGCGGCCGGTCTTCATGTCCGCGATCTCGCGGCGCATCTTCGCCATCTTCTCGCGGATGCGGCGCCGGTCGGTCTCGATCTTGGTCTCACCGGGACCGCGGGTGGCCAGGCCACCGCGACCGCCACCCATCTGCCGGGACAGCGACTGGCCCCAGCCGCGCAGCCTCGGCAGCATGTACTGCATCTGCGCGAGCGCGACCTGCGCCTTGCCCTCACGGGACTTGGCGTGCTGGGCGAAGATGTCGAGGATCAGGGCCGTGCGGTCGATGACCTTGACCTTGACGATGTCTTCCAGATGGATGAGCTGGCCGGGGCTGAGCTCACCGTCGCAGACGACGGTGTCGGCGCCCGAGTCGGCGACGATGTCGCGCAGCTCCAGGGCCTTGCCCGAGCCGATGTAGGTGGCCGCGTCCGGGCTGTCACGGCGCTGGATGACGCCGTCGAGCACCAGCGCACCGGCCGTCTCGGCAAGGGCGGCCAGCTCCGCGAGGGAGTTGTCCGCGTCCTCGGCGGTGCCGGAGGTCCACACGCCGACGAGCACGACCCGCTCCAGACGGAGCTGCCGGTACTCGACCTCGGTGACGTCCTCCAGCTCGGTGGACAGACCGGCCACGCGGCGCAGGGCCGCGCGCTCGGAGCGGTCGAGCTGGTCGCCGTCGCGCTCCCCGTCGATCTCGTGGCTCCAGGCGACGTCCTCTTCCATCAGGGCATCGGCCCGAAGACCGTCGGCGTAGGCGGGCGCGGAGCGCTGGGTGTTCTCGGAACGCTTCGAGTCCTGGGAAGGGGAAGAAGAGGAGGTCATTGGATCCTTACGTCGATGAGGAATGCGGCTGACGGTCCGGCCCGCCGCCGCTGGGGCGGGAAACTGCCGTCAAGGGCGACAACGTCCCGGGACGCGGTGGGATTCCCCGCCCCGGGCGACGCCGACCCCACGATGGTCCCACGGCCCCGTCCGCCGCGTCACCCGTGTTATCCGCGGGCGCCCGGTGGAACGGGCGCCCGCTCCGCCGGCCCCCTACTGCGCGATGGCCGACGTGTGGGTGGGCTGCGGGGTCTTCGCCGGCTTCCAGTCCGGGTGGCCCGGCATCGGCGGGGTCTTCGCGCCGTACAGCCACGCGTGGAAGAAGGCGTCCAGGTCGCGGCCGGAGATCCGTTCGGCCAGGCGCCGGAAGTCGGCCGTCGTCGCGGTGGAGTCCCGGTGCACGCGCACCCAGGTGCGTTCGAGCCGGTCGAAGGCGCTCTCGCCGATCTCCTGGCGCAGGGCGTAGAGGACGAGGGCGGCACCGTCGTAGACGCTGGGCCGGAAGATGCTGATCTTCTGGCCGGGCGCGGGCGCCTTCGGCGCGCCGGGCGGGCCGCCGGCGGTGCGCCAGCGGTCGGAGGCCGCGTACGCGGCCTTCATCCGCGCCGCCATGGGCCGGTCGGCCTTCTCCTCGGCGTACAGGGCCTCGTACCAGGTGGCGTGCCCCTCGTTGAGCCACAGGTCGGACCAGGTGCGGGGGGTGACGCTGTCGCCGAACCACTGGTGGGACAGCTCGTGGACCATGACCGACTCGACGTACCACTTGGGGTAGGCGGGCTCGGTGAACAGGTCGCTCTCGAAGAGGGAGAGGGTCTGCGTCTCCAGTTCGAAACCGGTGGTGGCCCGTGCCATGAGCACGCCGTACGTCTCGAAGGGGTAGCGGCCGACCTTGCTCTCCATCCAGGCGAGCTGGTCGGGCGTCTTCGCGAGCCACGGTTCGAGGGCCGCGCGCTGCTCGGCCGGCACGACGTCGCGTACGGGCAGACCGTGCGGCCCGGTGCGGCGCAGCACGGCGGAGCGGCCGATGGAGACCTGTGCCAGCTCGGTGGCCATGGGGTGCTGGGTGCGGTACGTCCACGTGGTGGCGCCGCCGGCCCGTTCGAGACCGGCGGGCAGGCCGTTGGCGACCGCCGTGTAGCCGTCGGGCGCGGTGACGCGGATGGTGAACCGGGCCTTGTCGGAGGGGTGGTCGTTGCACGGGAAGACGAGGTGCGCGGCGTCGGCCTGGTTGGCCATGGCGAGGCCGTCCGCGGTGCGCACCCAGCCGCCGTCCTGCCCGTCGACCGGCACCGGGTCGCTGGTGTGCCGCACCGTGATCCGCATCCAGCTGCCCTTGGGCAGCCGCCGGCCGGGGGTGACGACGAGGTCCTCGCCCGCGGTGGCGAACGCGGCGGGCTCGCCGTCGACCTCGACCGAGGAGACCTTGCCGTGGCCGAAGTCGAGGTTGACGCGGTCCAGGGCGGCGGTCGTCCACGCGTCGATGGTGGTGACGGCCTCCAGCGGCTTCTTGTTGCTGCCGGAGTAGGTGAACGCGAGGTCGTACGAGGCGACGTCGTAGCCGGGGTTGCCGAGGTACGGGAAGAGACGGTCGCCGACGCCGAGGGGCACGGCGGGGGCGTTGGCGGCGACGAGGCAGACGGAGACGGCGGAGGCGAGGAGACCGGCCTTCAGCCGGCGGGTGACACGGGGTAGCGGGCCCCGGGCGCGGGAGGTGAGCAGCATGCCCCACCGCTATCAGCGCGCGCGTACCGCGCGTCGCCGACTCGCGCCCGGCCCACCCGAACGTGTGGGACCGGCGGCCCGGAGTGCGGGCCCGTCAGGCGGTCGGGGCGTGCGGCTGGGCGCGGCGGACGTCGTACACGCCGGGCACGTCCCGCATCGCGCGCATCAGCGCGGGCAGCCGCGAGGAGTCGGGCATGCGCAGCGTGTAGGTGTGCCGTACGCGCTGCTGGTTGGGCGACTCCACGGTGGCGGAGACGATGGCGACGTCCTCGACGGCGATCGCCTCGGTGAGGTCGGCGAGCAGGTGGGGCCGCCCGAAGGACTCGGCGACCAGCGTGACGCGGGCCTCGGTGGCGTCGCCCCAGCGCACGAGCACCTCGGAGCGGCCGGCGGCCTTCATGTGCGCGACGGCGGAGCACTCGACGCGGTGGACGGTGACCACTCCCCCGCGCACCAGGAACCCGGTGGCCTCGTCGGGCGGTACGGGCGTGCAGCAGCCCGCGAGGCGGACGGTGGCGTCGGGGAGGTCGACGACGGTGGTGGCGCGGCGCGCGGGCCGGTCGTCGGCGTCGGCGGGCGCGGCGCGCTCCGCGCGGGCGGGGCCGTCGGCGGCGGGGCGGGGCGCGGGGGTCCCGGCGGCGGGCTGCGCCTTCTCCTCGGCGTCGGCGCGTGCCTCGTGCTCGGCGGGCGCCGGGTGGGCGGACAGCCAGCGCTGGATGGCGATGCGGGCGGCGGGGGTGCGCGCGTGCTCCAGCCACTGCCGGGACGGCTCGGAGGCGGGGTCCTGACCCATGAGGAGCTGCACGGCGTCCCCGTCGCGCAGCACGGTCGACAGGGTCGCCAGGCGGCCGTTGACGCGCGCCCCGATGCAGGCGTGGGCGTCCTCGCCGTACTGCGCGTAGGCGGCGTCGACGCAGGTGGCGCCGTCGGGCAGGCCGATGGTGGCGCCGTCGGGGCGGAAGACGGTGATCTCGCGGTCCTGGGCGAGGTCGGCGCGCAGGGTCGACCAGAAGGTGTCGGGGTCGGGCGCGGACTCCTGCCAGTGCAGCAGGCGGGAGAGCCAGCCGGGGCGGGTCGGGTCGACGCGCTCGCCGTCGGCGCCGGTCTGCTCCTCGGCGGGCGGGGCGTACGGGTTGCCGAGGGCGACGACACCGGCCTCGGCGGCCTTGTGCATCTGGTGCGTGCGGATGAGGACTTCGGCGACCTGGCCGTCACCGCGGGCGACGGCGGTGTGCAGCGACTGGTACAGGTTGAACTTGGGGACGGCGATGAAGTCCTTGAACTCCGCGACCACGGGCGTCATACAGGTGTGCAGCTCGCCCAGGACGGCATAACAGTCGGCGTCCTCGTTCACGAGCACCAGGAGGCGGCCGAAGTCGGTGGGCCGCAGCGTGCCGCGCTTGCGGGAGGCGCGGTGCACGGACACGAAGTGCCGCGGCCGGATGAGGACTTCGGCGGACACGTCGGCCTCGCGCAGGACGGCGCGCACCTCGTCGGCGATCTCGGCGAGCGGGTCCTCCGCGAGGGCCGCGTTGTCGAGGATCAGTTCACGGGTGCGCGTGTACTCCTCGGGGTGGAGGATCGCGAAGACGAGGTCCTCCAGCTCGGTCTTGAGCGCCTGCACGCCGAGGCGCTCGGCGAGCGGGATCAGCACGTCCCGGGTGACCTTGGCGATGCGGGCCTGTTTCTCGGGCCGCATGACCCCGAGGGTGCGCATGTTGTGCAGCCGGTCGGCGAGCTTGATCGACATGACGCGGACGTCGTTGCCGGTGGCGACGAGCATCTTGCGGAACGTCTCGGGCTCCGCGGCCGACCCGTACTCGACCTTCTCCAGCTTGGTGACGCCGTCGACGAGGAAGCGGACCTCGGCGCCGAACTCCTCGCCGACCTGGTCGAGGGTGACGTCGGTGTCCTCGACGGTGTCGTGCAGCAGCGAGGCGGTCAGCGTGGTCGTCTCCGCGCCCAGTTCGGCGAGGATCAGGGTCACGGCGAGCGGGTGCGTGATGTACGGCTCGCCGCTCTTGCGCATCTGCCCGCGGTGCGAGGACTCGGCGAGGACGTACGCGCGGCGCAGCGGTTCCAGGTCGGCGTCCGGATGGTGCGCGCGGTGCGCCTCGGCCACATGGCCGATCGCGTCGGGCAGCCGGTCGCGGGCCGCCGGGCCGAGCAGCGCGGCCCGTCCCAGCCGGCGCAGGTCGATCCGGGCGCGGGCCTTCCTGCGGGGCACGGCAGGTGTCATCGCACCTGCGGTCACAGGGTTAGTGGCCTCCGCACTCATGGGCACCTCCGGCTGCGTCGACCGGCGGACGCGTCCCCATGGCGAACGCGGCTCGGGGGATGTGGCATTCCCCCGTCCGGACCGGTGCTTGATGCTATCGAGCCCACCACGTGCGACTGACCGCCTCTCGCCGAGCGTGAAACGGATCACCCATTCGAGCGAAGGTTTGGAGGTTTACGGTTGGATTCCGTACGACTCGCCTCGCCCATGGTTTCGATCCGGGCGCTCTCGTTGCGCCGCCGTTCGAGTGAAGGAGCCGCGGCACGGGGCGTGCCGCGGCCCGTCGTGCGCGTCAGCCGAGCGCGGCGGACAGCCACTCGGCGTCGATGACGCCCTCGGCGACGATCACCGCCGGGCCGGTCATCTCGATCTCCCCGTCGGGCCGCTCGGTGATCACCAGGGTGCCGCCGGGCACGTCCACCGTGTACGTCACCGGCGTCCCGGTGACCGCCGGGTCGGCGCCGTCCCGGCGGGCGGCCGCCACGGCGACGGCACACGCGCCCGTGCCGCACGAGCGCGTCTCGCCGGAGCCCCGCTCGTGGACCCGCAGGGCGACGTGGCCGGGGCCGCGGTCGACGACGAACTCGACGTTGACACCGTCCGGGTAGGCGGCCTCCGGCGCGTACTGCGGGGCCGTGCGCAGGTCGCCCGCGTGCGCGAGGTCCTGGACGAAGGCGACGGCGTGCGGGTTGCCCATGTTCACGTTGCGCGCGGGCCAGCCGCGCTCGCCCACGCGCACGGTGACGTCGCCCTCGGGCAGCTTCGCGCGGCCCATGCCGACGGTCACGTCGCCGTTCTTGGCGAGGTGCACGGTCTTCACGCCGCCCCGGGTCGCGATGGCGAGGTCGCCCTCGCCGACGTGCCCGGCGCGCTGGAGGTACCGGGCGAAGACGCGCACGCCGTTGCCGCACATCTCGGCGACCGAGCCGTCGCCGTTGCGGTAGTCCATGAACCACTCCGCCTCGGCGGCCAGGTGGGCGGCCTCGGGGTGGGCGGCGGACCGCACGACGTGCAGCAGTCCGTCGCCGCCGATGCCCGCCCGGCGGTCGCACAGCACGGCGACGGCGGCGGGGGTCAGCGCGACGGCGTTCTCCGGGTCGGGGACGATCACGAAGTCGTTCTCGGTGCCGTGGCCCTTGAGGAAGGCGATCGGAGTGCTCATTCCTCGATCGTACGAGGTGGCCCGGGTCCGGCGGCCAGGGGCCGAGGTCCCGGACGCGTCCCCGGGGGGCGCGGGCACCCGCGGGCGTCAGCGCAGGCGCGCGACGCGCCAGACGGCCAGGACCGCCACGACGACGACCACGAGCGCGTACGCGAGCACCACGCGCCAGTCGGGCCGGCGGCCGGAACCGCGCTGGGGCAGGCCGGGCAGCGCGTAACCGACGCGGCGGGCGGCCATCATGCCCCAGCCGGCCGCGCACGCGCAGATGAGCAGGCCCAGCATGGCGATCACCGCGCCGCTGTCGCCGAAGTCGAAGGCGAGCGGGAAGGCGAACATCAGGGAGCCGAGCACGGCGAGCGCCACGATCGGCGCGAGCTGCCAGATGCGCAGCCGGCGCTGCGGGCGCAGTTCCACCTCGACCTCGGGCCCGGGGAACAGCTCCTCGGGCACGGATCCGTCGACGCCGCCCTGGATCTCGTCGGGGCCGTCGGGGCTCAGCCCGCCGTCGTCGTCCTGGTCCGCGTCACCCTGGTCGACGGTGATGCGTTCGCTGCCTGCTGCGGTGTCGCGAGGGCCGGCCTCCATCGCCACGCGCCCTCCCAACTCGGACTCCACTTTGGTCGATCGAAGCTCGATGATGGCACGGCCCCGGAGGCCGGGATGACGGCCTGGGCGTCCCGATGCCATGACGTGATCAGGCTGTAACCGGCCGTTCCACCAACGCCAGCGCCACCTGCGGAAGTTCCCCGAGGTCCGCGGCGGCCCCACTTACCCAGTGCACCCGGGGGTCGCGCCTGAACCACGAATCCTGACGGCGCGCGAAGCGTTTGGTGGCGCGCACGGTCTCCGCGCGGGCCTCCTCCAGCGTGCACTCGCCGGCCAGTGCCGCCAGTACCTGCTGGTACCCGAGCGCGCGGGAGGCGGTGCGCCCGGCGCGCAGTCCGCGCGCGTCCAGCTCGCGGACCTCGTCCACGAGGCCGGCGTCCCACATCCGGTCGACGCGGCGGGCGATCCGCTCGTCGAGCTCGGGGCGGGCCACGTCGACGCCGATCTGCACGGTGTCGTAGACGGAGTCGTGGCCGGGCAGGTTGGCCGTGAAGGGGCGGCCGGTGATCTCCATGACCTCCAGGGCGCGCACCACACGCCGCCCGTTGCTCGGCAGGATCGCGCGTCCGGCGTCCGGATCGGCGGCCGCCAGGCGCGCGTGCAGCGCGCCGGGGCCCCGCAGCGCGAGCTCCTCCTCCAGCCGGGCCCTGACCTCGGGGTCCGTGCCGGGGAACTCCAGGTTGTCGACGGCTCCGCGCACGTACAGGCCGGAACCGCCGACCAGGACGGGCCAGCGCCCGGCGGCGAGCAGCGCGTCGATGTGCTCGCGGGCGAGCCGCTGGTACTCGGCGACGGACGCGGTCACGGTGACGTCCCAGACGTCGAGGAGGTGGTGCGGCACCCCGCCGCGCTCTTCCGGGGACAGTTTGGCGGTGCCGATGTCCATCCCCCGGTAGAGCTGCATGGAGTCGGCGTTGACGACCTCGCCGCCGAGCCGCTGGGCGAGGAAGACGCCGAGGTCGGACTTGCCGGCCGCGGTGGGGCCGACGACGGCGACGACGCGGGGGGCGATGGATGCGCTGCTCACCGCCCCAGTCTCGCAAACCCGCGGCCCCGGACCGTACCGAGTTCCGCAGGAGGAAGGATTCCGCGGATCGCGGGAACCCGCTCGTTGCCCCGCTCGCCACCGCGAACGGCCGAACCGGACGGGACGAGGAGCGGGGTGCCCGAGTACCGTGTGGATTTGATATGGGCGTTTTCGTACGATTTGAGCATCGGTAGCAGCGTGGTGAAGGCGCCCGCCCACCACTGGCCCGCGAGGGAAGGTGACCCCATGGGTCTCATGGACAATTTCAAGGCCAAGCTCGGACCGGCCAAGGAGAAGGTGTCGGACCTCGCGCAGCAGCACGGGGGCAAGATCGAGCAGGGGCTCGACAAGGCCGCCAAGGCGGTCGACGAGCGCACCAAGGGCAAGTACAGCGACAAGATCCACGCGGGCACGGGCAAGGCGAAGGACGCCGTGGACAGGCTCGCGCAGAAGGACGGCCCGGCGGCGGACGGCGGCACGGGCAGCGGCCCCGGCGGGACGCCCACGCCGCGCGACATGCCGACGAAGCCGACCCCGCCCGCTCCGCCCGCCCCGCCGGCCTCCTGACCGGCGCGGGCCGCTTCTCCACGACGGCCGCGGACCGCCCGGGGCACCCGCCCCGCGGCGGTCCGCGGCCGTCGCCGCGCGTGCGCGCGTGCGCGCAGCCGTCGTTGTGCGCGCCCGCCCGCCGCCGTCAGGACCAGGCGGCGACCACGTAGCCGACGCCGTACGGGGCGTCCTCGTACAGCGGGGTGCCGTCGAGGGCCGCGCTCTCGGCGGCGCCGGCGAGGACCTGCCAGGGTGCGCGGCCGGACGCCCTCAGCTCGTACGCCAGCTTCTCGTCCAGCGCGGCGACGGCCGCCACGTCCGCGGTGCCGAGCGCGCGGGCGGCACCGGCGTCGAACGCCTCGGCCCGCTCGTCCAGGTACCCGGGCGCCTTGAGGGAGCGGCAGGCGCTGCCGTCGCCCATGACCAGCAGCGCGGTGCGGCCCGGCTGCGCCGCGATCAGCCGCCCGGTGTCGAGGCAGCCGTCGGCCGGGAAGGCCTCCCCCACACCGAGTCCGGTCACCGGGGCCGCCGACCACCCGGCGCTCTCCAGCAGCCACGCGCCGACCGCGAGGGACGGCGGCAGTTCCCGCCCGGCGGGATCCGCGCCGGGCCGCCCCAGCCGTACCGCGAGGTCGACGCCGAAGCCGCGGAACGAGCCCGGGGTGCCCTCGGCGTGCGGTCCCCGTCCGCCGCGCGCCGCGGGGCCGACCACGACCAGGCGGTCGGGCCGCGCCGCCGCCAGGACGCCCAGCGCGTCGGCGCACGCGGCCCGCGCGGCCGCCAGTTCGGGAGCGGCACCCGCGGCGACCTCGGGCACGAGGAGCGGCGGGCAGGGGCACACGGCGGCGGCGACAAGCATGGTCGGCAGGTTAGCCCCGCCCCCGCCCGCCGCGACGCACGGGTACGCGGGCGCGTACCCGCACCGGCCGGCGGGGCCTAGTCGCAGCCGCAGCCGCTGCCCGTCGCCACCGGCAGCGGCGCGGGGACGCCGATCCCCGGGAGCCCCAGCATCACGCCGGCCGGCTCGGCGGCCGGGGCCGCGTTGCGCTTCTCCCAGGCATCACCCGCGCGCGTACGGCGCACGTTCAGCACGGGGCCCTCGGCGAGGAGGTGGTGCGGGGCGGCGTAGGTGACCTCGACGCTCACCATGTCGCCGGGGCGCACGTCCTGGTCGGGCTTGGTGAAGTGGACCAGGCGGTTGTCGGGGGCGCGGCCGGACAGCCGGTGGGTGGCGCCGTCCTTGCGGCCCTCGCCCTCGGCGACCATCAGGTCCAGGGTGCGGCCGACCTGCTTCTTGTTCTCGTCCCAGGAGATCTCCTCCTGGAGGGCGACGAGACGCTCGTAGCGCGCCTGCACGACCTCCTTGGGAACCTGCTGGTCCATGTCGGCGGCCGGGGTGCCGGGGCGCTTGGAGTACTGGAAGGTGAACGCCGCCGAGAAGCGGGCCTCGCGGACCACGTGCATGGTCTGCTCGAAGTCCTCCTCCGTCTCGCCGGGGAAGCCCACGATGATGTCGGTGGTGATCGCCGCGTGCGGGATGGCGGCCCGCACCTTCTCGATGATCCCGAGGTAGCGGTCCTGCCGGTACGAGCGGCGCATCGCCCTGAGCACGGTGTCCGAGCCGGACTGCAACGGCATGTGCAGCTGCGGCATGACGTTCGGCGTCTCGGCCATGGCGGCGATGACGTCGTCGGTGAAGTCGCGCGGGTGCGGCGAGGTGAACCGCACGCGCTCCAGGCCCTCGACGTTCCCGCAGGCCCGCAGCAGCTTGCTGAACGCCTCGCGGTCGCCCATGTCGGAGCCGTACGCGTTGACGTTCTGGCCGAGCAGGGTGATCTCGCTGACGCCCTCGGCGACCAGGGCCTCGACCTCGGCGAGGATCTCGCCGGGACGGCGGTCCTTCTCCTTGCCGCGCAGCGCCGGGACGATGCAGAAGGTGCAGGTGTTGTTGCAGCCGACGGAGATGGAGACCCAGGCCGCGTACGCGCTCTCGCGCCGGGTGGGCAGCGTCGACGGGAACGCCTCCAGGGACTCGGCGATCTCGACCTGCGCCTCCTCCTGGACGCGCGCGCGTTCGAGCAGGACGGGCAGCTTGCCGATGTTGTGCGTGCCGAAGACCACGTCGACCCAGGGCGCCCGGCGCACGATGGTGTCGCGGTCCTTCTGCGCGAGGCAGCCGCCGACCGCGATCTGCATGCCGGGGCGGGTGGCCTTGCGCGGCGCGAGCCGGCCGAGGTTGCCGTAGAGGCGGTTGTCGGCGTTCTCGCGCACCGCGCACGTGTTGAACACCACGACGTCGGCGTCGCCGTCGGCGCCGTCGGGCGCGCGCACGTAACCCGCCTGCTCCAGCAGCCCGGAGAGCCGTTCCGAGTCGTGGACGTTCATCTGGCACCCGTAGGTGAGTACTTCGTACGTGCGCGTGCCGCCCACTGCCTGGCTACGGTCGGTCCGGCCCCGGTCGATGCTGCTCATGCGACAAGGGTAGGCGCTGCCGGAAGCGGTTTTCGTACCGGATCCGGGGCCGGGGGACGGGCGCCCGGCCGCCGGGCCGAACCGATCATGGTTCGACGAGGCCCGCCCTGATCGCGTAGCGGGTCAGCTCCAGGCGGTCGCGCATGCCGAGCTTGTGCAGGAGGTTCGCGCGGTGCCGTTCGACGGTTTTCGCGCTGATGAACAGCAGCTCGCCGATCTCCTTGGATGTGTGCCCCTCGGCGACCAGCTTGAGGATCTCCTCCTCGCGGTCGGTGACGGCCCGCTCGGGCAGGGTGTCGCCGCGGTGCAGCCGCTCCAGGTACGTGCGCACCAGGGCACGCTCCGCGCCGGGGTAGACGAACGGCTCGTCGCGCATCGCCGCCCGGCACGCCTCGACCAGGTCGCGGTCGGCGACGGACTTGAGCACGTACCCGGAGGCGCCGCAGGCCAGCGCCTCGAAGAAGTACTGCTCGTTGTCGTACATCGTCAGGATCAGGATGCGCAGGCCGGGCAGCCGCCGGGAGAGCTCGCGGGCCGCCTGGAGGCCGGTCGTGCGGGGCATCGCGATGTCCAGGACGGCGAGGTCGACACCGCCCTCCCGCGCGCGGGCGACGGCCTCGGCGCCGTCGGACGCCTCGGCGACCACGGTCAGGTCGTCCTCCCCGTCGAGGATGAGCCGCACACCGCGCCGTACGAGCGTGTGGTCGTCGGCGAGCAGTACGCGCGTGGGGGCGGCGCGCCTCGGCGCGGCGGCCGGGGGCGGGGTGGCCATCAGCGTCCTTCCCCGGTCGGGGCGCCCGGCACGGGGATGCGCAGGCGTACGTCGGTGCCGCCGCCGGGGGCGGCGGTGAGGGTCAGGGTCGCGCCGACGAGCAGGGCGCGCTCGCGCATCCCGCGGACGCCGGTGCCCTCGCGCGTGCCGGCGAGGCCCTTGCCGTTGTCGCGGACGAGGAGTTCCACGCCGTTCCCGGCGGGGCCGAGGGTGAGTTCGGCGCGGTCGGCGCCCGAGTGCCGGGCGGCGTTGGTGAGGCCCTCTTGGGCGACCCGGTAGACGACGAGTTCCGTCTCGCCGGTGAGCGGCGGCAGTCCGCCGCGCACCTCGCGGCGAACGGGCAGCCCGTGGTCGGTGAACTCCGCGGCCAGCGACCGCAGGGCGCTGAGCAGTCCCAGCTCCTCCAGCACTCCGGGCCGCAGCCGGCCGGCGATGCGGCGGATCTCGTCGAGGCTGCCCCGGGTCGCCTCCTGCGCCTGGCGCACCTCGGCGCGCAGCTCGCCGGGGGCCCGGTCGGCGACCCGCTTCAGCTGGAGCAGGACGGCGGTCAGCGACTGCCCCACCTCGTCGTGCAGTTCGCGCGCGACGCGTCCGCGCTCGCCCTCCTGCGCGGACAGCGCGCGCGCCGCGCTGGTGGCCCGTTCGGCCTCCAGCCGGTCCAGCATCGTGTTGTACGTGGTGATCAGCGCGGCGGCCTCCGCCGGGCCGGCGACGGCCGCACGCGCGCCCGGCTGCAGCAGGTCGGCGGTGGCCATGGCGCTGCCCAGCCGGGCGAGCGGGGCGAGCCCTATGCGCAGCACCGCCGCGTTGGCCACGAGCAGCGCCACGAGGCCCGTGCCGACCACCACGGCCTCGCCGGACGTGACGGGCGTGGACACGGTGACCGGACCGAGCAGCAGCGCGGCGGCCACGACGAGGCCGGCCGCGTTGAGCGAGAAGATCCGCCAGAACAACGACACGTTCCTGAACCCGTTCCCTCCGGCCCCGGAGGGCGTTTCGACATCGGCGGCGAGCATGCGGCCCGCGGGCTGCGCGGCCGCGGTCCGAGGCGGCGGCAAGGCGGTACCCCCACCAGCATCTCCGCAGGTCGGGGGTGGTGTCCATCCGTCATGACACCCATGTCGCCACCCTGCGGACGAATGGCACCATGACCCCTTTACGGGCGTCTCGGCACCCGTGCGGACGGCGTCGGCGCGGGCCGCCCGCCCAGTGCCGGGCCCCGCGTCCGGGCCGGGCGACGAATGCCGCCAACCGTTGAAGAACAGCACGAAACAGCACGCGACAGCAAGGGGAAGAAACGTGTCCGCTCCACGCCTCCGGGCGACTCCGCTGCCGGGCATCGGAGTCCAGTACGACCTCGTCACCCGTGAGCACCGCCACCTGTCGGTGGTCGCCCACCGGGACGGGGCCCGCACGGTCAGCGTCTACCAGGCCGACGACCCGGACTCCTGCGCCCAGTCGCTCCGGCTGTCCGGCTCGGAGGCGGGCTCGCTGATCGACGCGCTCAAGCCGTCCCACCACAGCGCGAGCGTGCTCTACACCACGGACCTGGGGCTGGTCGCCGAGCGGATCGAGGTGGCCGCCACCTCGCACTGGAACGGGCGCGTACTGGGCGAGACGCGGATGCGGACCGACACCGGTGCCTCGATCGTGGCCGTGCTGCGCCGTGCGGAGGCGATCCCGTCACCGGCCCCGGACTTCCGGCTCGCGGGAGGGGACGCGCTGATCGTGATCGGTACGCGCGAAGGCGTGGACGCCGCCGCCTCGATACTGGGGCGGGAGTGAACAGGTGCACTCCGCGGTCCTGCTGATCGAGTTCGGTTCCATCATTCTCGGCCTCGGCCTGCTCGGCCGGATGGCCGCCCGGCTGCGGTTCTCCCCCATCCCGCTGTACCTGCTGGCCGGTCTCGCCTTCGGCGAGGGCGGACTGCTGCCGCTCGGCGCCAGCGAGCAGTTCGTGGCGACCGGCGCGGAGATCGGCGTCATCCTCCTGCTGCTGATGCTCGGCCTGGAGTACACGGCGAGCGACCTGGTCTCCAACCTCAAGGCGCACTACCCGTCGGGCATCGTCGACTGCGCGCTCAACGCGCTGCCGGGCGCCGCCGCCGCGCTGCTCCTCGGCTGGGGGCCGGTGGCCGCCGTGGTGCTGGCCGGCGTCACCTGGATCTCGTCGTCCGGGGTGATCGCCAAGGTGCTCGGCGACCTCGGCCGGGTCGGCAACCGCGAGACCCCGGTGATCCTCAGCGTGCTGGTCCTGGAGGACCTCGCGATGGCGGTGTACCTGCCGATCGTGACCGCCCTGGTGGCCGGTGCCGGGCTCGCGGCGGGCAGCGTGACCCTGGCGGTCGCGCTCGGCGTCGCGGGGCTCGTGCTGTTCGCGGCGGTGCGCTACGGGCGGCTGATCTCGCGCTTCGTGTCCACCGACGACCCGGAGAAACTGCTGCTGGTGGTGCTGGGCCTGACCATCCTGGTAGCGGGCATCGCCCAGCAGCTCCAGGTCTCGGCGGCCGTGGGGGCGTTCCTCGTGGGCATCGCGCTGTCCGGCGAGGTGGCCGAGGGCGCGCACACCCTGCTGAGTCCGCTGCGGGACCTGTTCGCCGCGATCTTCTTCGTCTTCTTCGGGCTGCACACGGACCCGGCGAGCATCCCGCCCGTCCTGGTGCCCGCCCTGGCGCTGGCCGCGGTCACCGCCGCCACGAAGATCGGTACCGGCTACTGGGCCTCCCGGCGGGCCGGCATCTCCGTCAAGGGCCGCTGGCGGGCGGGCGGCGCGCTGGTGGCCCGCGGCGAGTTCTCGATCGTCATCGCGGGCCTCGCCGTCACGGCCGGCATCGAGCCGTCCCTGGGCCCGCTCGCCACCGCGTACGTGCTGATCCTGGTGGTACTGGGCCCGCTGACCGCCCGCTTCACGGAACCCGCGGCGGCGGCCTGCGCCCGCCTGACGGCCCGGTGGCACTCCTCGCGGGCGACGACGCCGCGCGAGCGGCCCGACGCCGGCACGGACGCGCGCGTGGCCCCCGCTCCCGGCCCGCCCGACGACCTCTCCCCCGCCGAGACCGAACGGGACGGCCTCCCGGCCCCGGACGCCCCGGTGCGGCACGCCCGCACGGCGCGGGAGCAGCCGGCGGCGAGGGACTGAGCGCGGACGCTCCGCCCGCGCGGCGGCGCCGGTACGCCCGTACCGGCGCCGCCGCGCGGCACGGGCATGCGCGAACGCCTTGCGCGGGCTGGCTCGTTGGCCGCCCCGTCCGCCAACTCATCATCAATCAGCTCCTGTTGACGTCACGTCACATTCGCGCCGCGTCCCCGCCGCCCTCCGGGGCCCATCCCTGCGCCCGCAGCACGCCGGCGACGTCGGGGGCCTCGTAGTGGTCACCCTTGAGGATCTTGCCGTCGGCGCGGCGGGCCACCCGGCCGTCCGGGCCCCGCTTGGTCATGTTGGAGCGGTGGATCTCGGCGATCACCGCGTCGAGGTCGATGCCGTGGACGAGGGCCGTGCCGTACGCGACGTAGACGACGTCCGCGAGTTCGTGCGCGAGCCGGTCCAGGGGCGCCCCCGACGACACCTCGACCACCTCGGCCGCCTCCTCCGCGAGCAACTCGCCCCGGTGGGCGCCGAGTTCGGGCGACACCTCGGTGGGGACGGTGCGGGCGTCGAGCCCGCAGGCGTCGTGGAAGGCGCGGACCAGGGCGGCGGGAGAGGAACTCATGGTCCCCGACTGTAGCCAGCGGGGGGCGCCCGGGGCCGGGCGCTGGTCAGCGGGGCGGGCGGGCTGGCAGGATCACGCGCATGGTCATGGTCATACCCGGCGGGCGCCGGACCCTGCAGGGCACCGCGGTCGGCGTCGTCGTCCTCGGCCTGCTCCTGTGGTGGCTGCTCCCCCTGGGCGGCGCCCCGCCGAGCGGGACGATCACGTTCAGCACCGGCTCGCGCAGCGGCGTGTACCAGAAGTACGGCGACCTGCTGAGCGCGGCGCTCGACAAGGACATGCCCCACCTGAAGGTCAAGCTCCAGATGAGCCAGGGCTCCCAGGAGAACGTGGCCCGGGTCGCCACCGGCAAGGCCGATTTCACCATCGCGGCGGCCGACGCCGTGGACACGTACGAACTGAACGACCGGCCGGGCGCCTCGAAACTCCGCGGCGTGGCCCGCCTGTACGACGACTACGTGCAGCTGGTGGTGAAGCGCGACTCGCCGATCACGTCGGTGGCGGACCTGCGGGGCGAACGCGTGGCGATCGGGCCGCCGGACTCGGGTGTCCGGCTGATAGCCGACCGGGTGCTCAAGGCGGCGGGAATCGACCCGGCCAAGGACATCGAGCCCGCCTCCGACGGCATCAACACCGGCCCCGAGCGGCTGAAGAAGGGCACGATCGACGCGTTCTTCTGGTCGGGCGGGCTGCCCACCGACGGGCTCAAGGAGATCGCCTCGACCGCGTCGTTCCGGTTCGTCCCGATAAGTGCCGCCCTGGTGGCGAAGCTGCACGACGAGGGCGGCGCCACCCGCTACTACCGGTCCACGAACATGCCCGAGTCGGCCTACCCCAACATCCAGAACGGCTCCCCGGTGCCGACGATCGCCGTGTCCAACCTGCTCATGACGCGCGCCGACGTGGACCCCCGGCTCACCGAGTGGCTGACCCGCACGGTGATCCAGAGCCGGGACGACATCGGGGCGCACGTGCACTCCGCGCAACTGGTGGACCTGCGCACCGCCATCTACACCGACCCGCTGGTGCTGCACGAGGGCGCGCGGCGCTACTACCGCTCCGTCAAGCCCTGATCCGACCGGGCTCCGCACGGGGCGACCTGACGCACTGTCAGGTCGCGGTCGCCGGCACCGGCGCCGTGCGCGGCACCGTCACCGTCACCGTGAGCCCGTGCGGCTCGTGGTGGCCGTAGTCGATCGAGCCGCCGCCCGCGGCGAGCAGCGCCCGGCAGATGGACAGGCCGAGTCCCGAGCCCTTGATGTTCTGGTGGTGGGCGCTGCGCCAGAACCGGTCGCCCACCCGGGCGAGTTCGTCGTCGGTCAGGCCGGGACCGAGGTCGGACACCACGATCGTCGACGTGCCGCCCTCCGAGGCGACCCGCACCTCGACGAGCTCTCCGTCGGGCGTGAACTTCAGGGCGTTGTCGATCACCGCGTCCAGGGCACTGGAGAGCGCCACGGGGTCCGCCCAGGCGGTGACGGGAGGGCAGTCGCCCACCAGCCGCACACCGGCCGCGTCGGCGACGGGCGTCCAGGAGGCGACCCGGTCGGCGGTGAGCGCGCCGATGTCGACGATGCCGAGATCGGCCTCGGCGTGTTCGGCGAGCGCCAGGTCGAGCAGGTCGTCGAGGACGGACGCGAGGCGCTTGCCCTCGGTGCGCACCGACGCGATCTCCTCGTTGTCCTCCGGGAGTTCGAGGGCGAGCAGCTCGATGCGCAGCAGCAGCGCGGACAGCGGGTTGCGCAACTGGTGGGAGGCGTCGGCGACGAAGGCCCGCTGCTGTTCGAGGACGTCCTCGACGTTGTCCGCCATCTCGTTGAACGAGCGTGCCAGCCTTCGGAGTTCGGGCGGTCCTCCGGCGGCGGCGACCCGGGACTTGAGCCGTCCGGTGGCGATGTCGTGGGTGGTGGCGTCGAGGACCCGGACCGGCCTGAGCACCCAGCCGGTCAGCCGCAGGGCGGCGCCGACGGCGAGCAGCATCGCGGCGGACTCGCCCGCGACGATGGTCAGCCAGCCGTGCAGGATGCGGGAACGCATCATCCCGGTGGGCGAGTCGGTGACGACGACGGCCACGACGTCGCCGTCCCTGATGACCGGTGACGCTACGACGAGCCGCCCCCGCTGCCACGGCCAGACCTGCTGGGGGTCGTGGCTGCGGCGGCTCAGCAGCGCCTCCTCGAAGGCGTCGCGCAACTCGCCCTCCTGGGGGAGGAACCACTGCGCGGGGGCGTGCGCCATGGGGGTGTCGGTGCGGTAGAAGACACCGGCCCGGATGCCGTACACGTCGTAGTAGCTGGTCAGTTCACGGCTGAGGGTCTGGAGACGTTCGTCGGTGTCCGCGCTGCGCGAGGTGGTCGGGCTGTCGGTGACGTACTGGGCGAGCGCGGCGAAACGGGCCGTGTCGTCGATGCGGTCGACGACGACCTTCTGCTGCTGGGCGCCGGCGACGCTGACGGCCAGCGGGATGCCGAGCGCGAGCAGTACGGCCGCCAGCAGGACGATGAGCAGCGGCAGAAGACGTGTGCGCACCGGACCCCGTCACGCGTCCGGGGCGACGAGCCGGTAGCCGACACCCCGCACGGTCTCGATCAGCGCCGGCATGCGCAGCTTGCCGCGCAGCGACGCGACGTGCACTTCGAGGGTGCGCCCGGTGCCCTCCCAACTGGTGCGCCACACCTCGGAGATGATCTGCTCGCGGCGGAACACCACGCCGGGGCGCTGGGCGAGGAGCGCCAGCAGGTCGAACTCCTTGCGGGTCAACTGCACCACGGCACCACGCACCGTCACCTGACGGTTCGGCAACTCGATGCGGACGGGGCCGAGATGGACGTCCGCCTCCGTGGTGCCGGGCACCTCCGGGTGGGTGTTGCGCCGGGCGACCGCGTGGATGCGGGCCAGCAGCTCACCGGGGTCGTACGGCTTGACCACGTAGTCGTCGGCACCGAGGTTCAGGCCGTGGATGCGGGAGCGCACGTCGGAGCGGGCGGTCACCATGATCACGGGCAGGCCGGGGGTGCGCTTGCGGATCCGGCCGCAGACCTCGTAACCGTCCGTGTCCGGCAGGCCGAGGTCGAGCAGCACCACGCCGAAGCCGGCGTCCTCGGGCACGAGCGCGCGCAGCGCCTCCTCGCCGTTGCGGGCGTGGGTGACGTCGAAACCGTGGCGGGCCAGGATCGCGGACAGCGCGGCGGCGACATGGTTGTCGTCCTCGACCAGCAGAAGTCTCATTGCAGCCCCCTCCGGTTCATCCGTCGCTCCTACCGTGGCGGGGCGTCCCGTCCGGGAGACACGACCTCCGCGCGCGTGCGTCACCGCCAGTCACTCCGATGGTGAAGGACGGCGTCAAGAGCCTCCGGGTCGCGGAGGTCATCCGTTATCCAGCCGGTACACGGCCGCGCGTCGATGGCTACGACACGTGTTCGGAGCCTCCCCGATCGTGATGCTCAGATCTCGCTCAGATGTAATGACGCTGGTCATACGGCGTCACTACTGTCCTCCGCAACCGAGGAGGACGGAGTCCCATAGCGATGACCGAAGTATCGGATGCCAAGGTCGACTTGGGCGCGACCGGCGACCTGGTCGTCCTGAAGAACATCAACAAACACTTCGGAGCGCTGCACGTGCTCCAGGACGTGGACCTGACGATCGCCCGCGGTGAGGTCGTCGTGGTGATCGGGCCCTCCGGGTCCGGCAAGTCCACGCTGTGCCGCACCATCAACAGGCTGGAGACGATCGACTCCGGCAGCATCACCATCGACGGCAAGGCACTGCCCCAGGAGGGCAGGGAGCTGGCGCGGCTGCGGGCCGACGTCGGCATGGTCTTCCAGTCGTTCAACCTCTTCGCGCACAAGACCGTGCTGGAGAACGTGATGCTGGGCCAGGTCAAGGTCCGCAAGAGCGACAAGAAGGCGGCCGAGGAGAAGGCCCGCGCCCTGCTGGACCGGGTCGGTGTCGGCACCCAGGCGGACAAGTACCCGGCACAGCTCTCGGGCGGCCAGCAGCAGCGTGTCGCCATCGCGCGGGCCCTGGCCATGGACCCGAAGGTCATGCTCTTCGACGAGCCGACCTCCGCCCTGGACCCCGAGATGATCAACGAGGTGCTGGAGGTCATGCAGCAGCTCGCCCGCGACGGGATGACGATGATCGTCGTCACGCACGAGATGGGCTTCGCCCGGTCCGCGGCGAACCGTGTGGTCTTCATGGCCGACGGACGGCTGGTCGAACAGGCCACGCCGGACCAGTTCTTCAGCAACCCGCGCAGCGACCGCGCCAAGGACTTCCTGTCCAAGATCCTCCACCACTGAGGCAGCCGACCGCACGTCACCTCCGGTCGCACGTCGCGACAGGTTCCGGTACTCCGCCGGTCAGGCAACCCCGACAACGGCCTGGAGCCCCGAACAAAAGGGCCGCCCGAGTCCCTCGGACGCCCCTTGTGCTCGGAGCCCGCAGGCCGGCCCGCACGAGCCGCACCCGCACTTCACGGCCCGCATCACACCCATCACGCAAAGGATGTCAACGATGAAGCTCCGTCAGGTCACCGTCGCCTCGGTCGCCGTCCTCGCCCTCGCCGCCACCGCCACCGCGTGCGGTTCGAGCGACGACGACAGCTCGGGCGGCAGCGGCGGCAGCAAGAAGATCACCATCGGCATCAAGTTCGACCAGCCCGGTCTGGGCCTGAAGAAGCCGGACGGCACCTTCGCCGGCTTCGACGTCGACGTGGCGACCTACGTCGCCAAGCAGCTCGGTTACACCGCGAAGGACATCGAGTTCAAGGAGACCCCGAGCGCCGACCGCGAGACCGCGCTGCAGCGCGGCGACGTGAAGTTCATCGCGGCGTCCTACTCCATCACCGACGAGCGCAAGGAGAAGGTCGACTTCGCCGGCCCGTACCTGCTCGCCCACCAGGACCTGCTGGTCCGCAACGACGAGAACATCTCCAAGGCCACGGACCTCAACGGCAAGAAGCTGTGTTCCGTGACCGGTTCGACCTCGGCGCAGAACATCAAGGACTCCATCGCCCCCAAGGCGCAGCTGCGTGAGTACGGCACGTACTCCGAGTGCATCGACGGACTCGCGAGCGGCGCGGTCGACGCCCTGACCACGGACGACTCGATCCTCGCGGGCTACGCGTCGCAGGACCAGTACAAGGGCAAGTTCAAGCTCGCCGGCCTCAAGCTGAGCAACGAGAACTACGGCATCGGCGTCAAGAAGGGCGACGCCGCGCTGGAGAAGAAGATCAACACCGCGCTGGAGAAGATGGTGTCGGACGGCTCCTGGCAGAAGGCCGTGGACGCCAACTTCGGCCCGGCCAACTACAAGAACGAGCCCGCGCCGAAGATCGGCGACATCGTCAAGTAGGCCATCGACACCGGGGTGGTGCGCCGCGTCGCGGCGGCGCACCACCCCGGCCACACGCGGAGGCGCGGGAGATCGTGTTCGACTTTCTTGAAGGCTACGACGTCCTCGGGGCGTTCTGGATGACGGTGAAGCTGACGTTCTTCGCCGGCATCGGATCGCTGGTCTGGGGCACCCTGCTCGCCGGGATGCGGGTCAGTCCGGTGCCGCTGATGCGCGGCTTCGGAACGTTCTACGTGAACACCGTCCGGAACATCCCCCTCACCGTCATCATCGTTTTCTCCTCGCTGGGCCTCGCCGACGTGTTCGGCGTGACGCTCGGCGCGAAGAACGACTTCGACGAGCTGTCGTACCGGCTCGCCATCCTCGCGCTGATCGCCTACACGGCGTCGTTCGTGTGCGAGGCACTGCGGTCCGGCATCAACACCGTCCCGGTCGGGCAGGCCGAGGCGGCACGCGCGCTGGGCCTGAGCTTCACCCAGGTACTCACCCTCATCGTGCTGCCGCAGGCGTTCCGCACGGTGATCGGGCCGCTCACCAACGTCCTGATCGCGCTGACCAAGAACACCACGGTCGCGTCGGCCATCGGCGTCGCGGAAGCGGCACTCCTGATGAAGGAAATGATCGAGAACGAGGCGCAGTTGGTGCTCATCTCGGCGATCTTCGCTCTCGGTTTCGTGGTTCTGACCCTGCCCACCGGCCTCCTGCTCGGATGGCTCGGCAAGCGCCTGGCGGTGAAGCGATGACATCGGTCCTCTACGACGCGCCCGGCCCGAGGGCCAAGCGCCGCAACATCCTCTACACGGTCGGCTTCCTCCTCCTGCTGGTGCTGCTGCTCTGGTGGATGATCGGCGAACTGGACGACAAGGGCCAGCTCACCTCGGCGAAGTGGCACCCGTTCGTGGTGTCCACCTCGTGGACGACCTATCTGCTGCCGGGTCTGGTCAACACCCTGAAGGCGGCGGGCCTTTCGATGGTCATCGCGCTGCCGCTCGGCGCGGTGTTCGGCATCGCCCGGCTGTCCGACCACAAGTGGGTGCGGGTGCCGGCCGGCGTTGTCGTGGAGTTCTTCCGCGCCATCCCGGTCCTGATGCTGATGATCTTCGCGAACCAGCTCTACGTCAGCGCCGACGGCATCAGCAGCGACATACGCCCGCTCTACGCGGTCGTCACCGGCCTGGTGCTCTACAACGCGTCGGTGCTCGCGGAGATCGTCCGCGCGGGCATCCTGTCGCTGCCGAAGGGCCAGGCGGAGGCGGCGCACGCGATCGGTCTGCGCAAGACCCAGGTCATGACGTCGATCCTGCTGCCGCAGGCGATCACCGCGATGCTGCCGGCGATCGTCAGCCAGCTCGTCGTCGTGGTGAAGGACACCGCGCTCGGCGGCGCGGTGCTGGGCTTCGGCGAACTGATCAACTCCCGCAAGACGTTCGCGGCGAACTACGCCAACGTCATCCCGAGCTTCATCGTGATCGCCGCCATCTACATCGTCCTCAACCTGATCCTCACCACGTTCGCCGCGTGGCTGGAGCGCAGGCTGCGACGCGGCAAGAAGTCGACGGGAGCGGTGCTCCCGGCGCTCGACCCGGCGGGCGGTGCCAGCACCGGCACCGGCGCCTCGGCGGGCCTGGTCTGACGGGCCGTCGCGCCGAACCGGTGGGGCGCGAGCCGCACCGCACGCCCAGCGGGGCGACACGGAGGCAGTGGCATGATCGCCACTGCCTCCGTCACTTGACGCAAGCACCCGCAATGGGTTGCATACGTTCTGTGATCGCGCACCCTGTTCCACCTCCTTGTTCCCCTCCTTCCCGGCAGCCCCGGACCAGCCCGGAATCGCCGCGACGGGCAGGGGGCACCGCACCGTGGACCCGGTGATCGTCGTCGGAGCGGGGCCCGTCGGGCTCACGCTCGCCCTGGCGCTGGCCCGCCAGGAAGTGCCGTGCGTCCTCCTCGACGAGGGGCCCGGCAAGGACGAGGCGCGCGCGGCGAGGACCGTCGTCCTGCGCGACGACACCGCGTCCCTCGTGGAGCGGCTCGTCGGGGTCTCCCTGGACGGGGCCGGCTGCCGCTGGGCCGGATGGCGGTCGATGCGCCGCAAGCAGGTGATGCGCGAGTTCACGTTCGACGACACCGTCCCCGCCCCGCTGCACATCGCCCAGCACGTGCTGACCACCCACCTGCGCACCGCGCTCGCCGCCGAGCCGCTGGCCAAGGTCGTCACGGACAGCAGGCTCGACGGCGTCGAGCAGGACCGGGCCGGCCTGACGGCCCACACCCGCGGCCCCAACGGCACGTGGTGGCGCGGCAGTTACCTGGTCGGCTGCGACGGCCCGCGCTCGACCGTCCGCAAGCTCCAGGACATCCGCTTCCCCGGCCGAACCGCCGTGGAACGGCACGCCGTTGCCGCGCTGCGCACCGAACTCCCATGGCCCGAGCAGGCGTTGCTGCACCGCTCACCGCCGTGGCGCACCTCGGGCCCCTCGGCCGGCGAGATCACCGGACGCCCGCTGCCGGACGGGGTGTGGCGGCTGGACTGGCTGCTGCCGCCCGGCAAGGACCTGGTGACGCCCGACCTGCTGGTGGCCCGCGTCCGCGAGACCCTCGCGGGCTGGAACGAGGGCTCCACTCCCCCGTACGAACTCCTCGACGCCGGCGTGCACATCGTCCACCACCGGCTCGCCCGCCGCTGGCGCTCCGGCCGGGTCTTCGTCGCCGGGGACGCGGCCCACCTGCTCGGCGCCCTCGGCACCCAGGGGCTCGACGAGGGCCTGCGCGACGCCGACAACCTCGCCTGGAAGCTGGCGGTGGCCTGGCACCAGGGGCCGCACGAGGCACTCCTCGACAGCTACCAGAGCGAGCGGCGCGCGGTCGTCGCCGCCCGGCTGCGCGCCGCCGACCAGGCGCTGCCCCTGCTGCGGGGCGGCGGCGGCCTGCGCGCCTACGTCCCCGGCGCCGCCCGCGGCCACGACGGCCTTCTCGCCGACGGCCACCTGGGCCAGGGCCCCCTCGGCGCCCCGGCCACCTACGCGTCCTCGCCGCTCGCACCGCGCCACCTGGAGGCCGAGACCCCCGTCGACACCCCGCCCGGGGCACCGGTCGCCGACGTGCGGGTCACCGCGGAGGACGGCACCTTCGTCCGGCTGCGGTCCCGGCTGGGCCGACGGGCACTGCTCGTGGTGCTGGTCGCACCGGGCACGGGCGTGTGGGAGCGCAAGCACTGGGTGACCGCGGGCATCATGCCCCGGCTGGCGGCGGCGGTGGCGGCCCTGCCCCACCCGGCCGAACTGCTCGTCGCCGAGAGCTACCCCGGCGCCGCGGCCCACACGGTCCTGCTGGTCCGCCCGGACGGCCACCTGGTGACGGCCCTGACCGGCGTCCGTCCCGCCGACCTGTACGCGGCGGCGGAGGCGGCGCTGGGCGGAACCCCCGAGACGGCGCAGACCGGGGCGGAGGCCGGCGCGGGGGCGGGCTGAGGCGCGGCGGGGGCGGGACCTCCGGGCCGCGGGCGGTCCACGAGCGGGACAAAAAAAAGGGGGCACGCGCGGGCGCGGAACCGCCACACGGCGAACCGATCGAGTCGCATTCCGCTTCCGCTCCGCGCACGCTCCGGCACGCCTCCGTCCGGCCTCGATCACGACGCGTCCGGGGCGGCCCGGGAGGGGCGGGAAGAGGGAGACAGGCCGGTGTCCACATAGTGATGGACGGTTGACCGACCTGCACTGTCGTGGTGTACTCCGAGCCATGACCGACACCGATGTGCACCTGTGGCGGAGGGTCCATATGGACCTCGTCCGGTACGCGGGCTGCGTGTGTCGACTGTCCTGCTGAATTCGCACTCCGCTTCCTTCCTCCGCGCGCGTCACCACTGGGTGCCGTGCGCATCTCGCGAACGCACATCAGGACGGTTCCCGTGTCTGTCACTCCCTCTGTCGTACCCTCCGCGCCCGCGACCGCCACGGCGCCGACGCAGGCCGAACTCCTCGACTTCGTACGGCGCACCGCCGCCGACGCCGAACTCGTCGCCTCGCTCCCCCTCGACCCGGAGGGCCGCACCTGGGTGCGGCTCGACGGCCCCGGTGGCAGCGAGGCCTGGCTGATCGGCTGGCCGCCCGGCACCGGCACCGGCTGGCACGACCACGCCGACTCCGAGGGCGCCTTCCTCACCGCGTCCGGCACGCTCAAGGAGAACTCCCTCGCCGCACGGCTGCCCACCGACGGCTGGCAGACCCTGGAACTGACCGAGGGCGTCGACCGCGAGCGCCGGCTCACCGCGGGCAAGGGCCGCGCCTTCGGCCGTCACCACGTCCACGAGGTGCTCAACGAGTCCACCGAGGAGCACGCGATCTCGGTGCACGCGTACTACCCGCCGCTGCCGCAGATCCGCCGCTACAGCCGCACCGGCCAGGTGCTGCGCCTGGAGCAGGTGGAGCGGCCCGAGGACTGGCAGTGAGCACCGGCACCAACGGCGGGAGCACCGGTCAACAGCCGGTCGGCATCGACGAGTTGCTGGAGCGCGTGCGGGACGGCTACACCCGCGTCGAGCCCCGCGACGCGTACGAGGCGGCCCGCGCGGGCGATGCCCTGCTCGTGGACATCCGCTACGCCGAACTGCGCGACCGGGACGGGCTGATCCCCGACGCCCTGGTCGTGGAGCGCAACGAGCTCGAATGGCGCCTCGATCCGCAGGGCAGCCACCGCGTCCCCGAGGCCACCGGCCACGACGTGCGCGTGGTCGTCGTCTGCAACGAGGGCTACGCGTCGAGCCTCGCGGTCGCGTCCCTGCGGCAGTTGGGCCTGCACCGGGCCACCGACCTGGTCGGCGGCTTCCAGGCGTGGCGCTCGGCGGGACTGCCCGTCACGAAGTGAGGACCGCCGCACGGTCGGGGCGGCGCAGGGCCCTGACCGGCGTCGTCCGATGAGCGCCGGTCGGCCGCCGGGCCGCCGGGCCGCCGGACCTCTCAACCGGCAGGGGCGGTGGGGTTGTTGCCGCCGTTCCGGCGACACCCCCACCGCCCTTCTCTCCCTCTCCTTACCGCGCGTCAGGTCGTCGGGCAGTACAGCGGTGCCGTGTCGGCGTTGCCCTTCGTCACGAGCCGGATCGGCGTCTTGTCGATCTTGTCGACCTTGTCCTTGCGCAGCAGACCGACCACGTTCGTGACGGCCAACTGTCCCGTGTCGTTTGCCGAGTTGGAGACGGTGGCGGCCAACCGTCCGTCCTTGAGGGCCGCCAGCCCCTCGTCGGTGCCGTTGACCGACACGATCTTCACGCCCGTCGCGCCTGCCGCGTCGAACGCCTTCCGTGCGGCGAAGGCCATCTCCTCGTTGGCCACGAACGCGTAGTTGAGGCCGGGGTGGGCCGCGATCATCTTCTGCGCGACGGCCTTGGCGGTGGCGTCGTCGTACATCCCCGGCTGGTTGTCGACCACGTCCGCGGTGGACGGCAGCGCCTTCGTGAAGCCGCCGACGAGCAGGTCCGACGCGGCGCCGGGCGCCCCCGCGATGACGCCCACCTGCACGCTGCGGCCCCCCGCGTCGCCGGCCACCCACTGGGCGTCCAGCTTCCCCACCTCGTTGAGGTCGACCGTGACGGCGCCGAGGATCTTGCTGGGCTCGACACTGACCGACGTCAGGAAGATCGGGATCTTCGCCTTGTTCGCCAGGGCGATGTCGTCCTTGAGGGCGTCGGTGTTGACGGTCTGCACGATGATCGCGTCGACGTGCCGCTTGATCATGTCCCGGATGTTGGCGAGCTCCTTGTCCGCGTCCTGCCGGGAGTTGGCGGTCACGAGCTTCGCGAAGTTGCTCTGCGCCGCGTCCGACACGGCTTGTTGCAGACAGGTGTGGAACTGCGTGCTGCCCCCGTTGACGAATCCGATCGTGACGGGACCGTCGTCGGTGGCGGAGTCCGCGGAACTGCTGGTGTCGAGACCGCAGCCGCACAGGAGCAGGCCGGCGCCTACGAGCGAGGCGACCAGCGCTCTTCGGGGGCGGGCGGGCAGGGACATGGGTGGAGCCGCCTTTCGTGGCACGTGCGGGGGAGTCGGGAGAGCGGTGCCGACCGCCCGGCTCGACCGCGGACCCGCCGCGCGGTCGTACGCGCACGCACGCGCGCGCGAACGGGACCGCGGGGCCGCGGTGGCCGCCGGTCCGGACCGGACCGGGACATGCCGCGGCCCGACGCGGCGGCCGAACGGCCGTTCCGGGCAGGCTGGTTGACCGGGCGTACCGGCTGGGCAGAGGGAATGGACCCGTGCGGGTGAGCACGGGCGGAGCGGTGTCGCGGGGCGGGGAGGTGCCGCCGGGACAGGAGGGCGGAACGACGGACAGGCGGCTCGTGACAGGTCCGGTGTACGTCGCGCTCAGCTGCGGCGCGCTCGGGCTCCGCACTTCTGTCGGAGCGTCTCGTGGGCACGCCGGAGGATCGGACTCAAGGGCTCGGCTGCCTTTCGGTGGGTGGCAGAACTGTCCGTGAAGGTCTTATGACGGGCAGGAAGCTACTCCTGAGCCAAACATGCTCACCCCACCGGGAATGCACACTAAGCATGCACACCATGCGCCCCTCGTGCCTCACCAGCACCTCTGACCTCGGCCAACTCGACTTCTCCGAACGGCAGTCGAGCACCCGTCGACGACAAAACCGCAGGTGACCGTTGCGTTGACGGACGCGCACCACCCGCCCGATCCAGCCAGGCACGCCTGCCGGGGCCCCCGGAAGGAGGGCCCCGGCCGGGATCCCACGGCATGAGAACCCGGCAAGAATTCGGCAAGAGGCCAACGGAAGCACCCGCCCACCCCGAACCCGGCACCCTCGCGGCACCACTCGCCACGGGTGACCCGCACGGGTGCGGGGAGACGGGCGGGGGCAGCGGGGGACGCGGCGCGGGCGGCACACAGGGGCCGCCGTGGGGTCGAGTCCAGTGGTGGGCGAGGCGCGGGAGGCGCGGGAGGCCCAACTACGAGCTGCGTGCGCCCCGGCCGGTGGTCCACTGCTGGCGCTGAAGGCCCACCGCGTGCGCGCTGTCAGGCACGCCGGCGATGCGGGACACAGAAGCAACACAGGGCACAAGGCGCGAACCGGCGGTGCGCGGCGCGCGAAGCGCGAGCGGCACCCGCCCCACGAGCTGCCCATGCACCCCGGCCGGTGATCCACTGCTGGCGCTGAAGGCCCCCGGGTACGCGTCCGCCCGCTCACAGCGAGGCGCGAGGGCGACGCAAGGCGGCGAGGGCGAACCAGTGGCGCGCCCGGCACGTGGAGCACGGCGGGCGGACCGACTGCGGCTCGCCTGGGGTGCACCGCCGGAAGCCCACCCCGTGTGGGACGGCAGGCGCGAGGCGCAGAGTCCGAACCAGTGGCGCGCACGGTGAGCCGAAGGCTCGACCACGACGCGTCTTGCGCAACCCCGGGCCGGAGGTCCGACCGCCAGAAGCCCACCGCACGCGCACGGCAGGCACAAGGGCGATGCAGGGCGCGCGGCGCCGCAGGGTGACCGGGGGTCAGAAACCCTCGTCCGCGAGGAACTCCGTGTCCTCGCCCTCTTCCTCCAGTGCCTGCCGGACCACCCGCAGGGCCACGCCCTCGGAGTAGCCCTTGCGCGCGAGCATCCCGGCGAGGCGGCGCAGCCGCTTGTCCCGGTCGAGGCCGCGGGTCGAGCGCAGCTTGCGGTCGACGAGTTCGCGCGCGGTCGCCTCTTCCTGCTCGGGGTCGAGCTGGGCGACGGCCTCGTCGATGAGCGCGCCGTCGACCCCCTTGGTCCGCAGTTCCCGGGCCAGTGCGCGGCGCGCGAGACCGCGGCCGTGGTGGCGCGACTCCACCCACGCGTCCGCGAACGCGCCGTCGTTGATCAGGCCGACCTCCTCGAACCGCGACAGGACCTCTTCGGCCGCCTCGTCCGGGATCTCCCGCTTGCGCAGGGCGTCGGCGAGCTGCTTCCGGGTGCGCGGGGTGCCGGTGAGCAGGCGCAGACAGATCGCCCGCGCCCGCTCGACCGGGTCCGCCGGAGGTTCTTCCCGCCCGGCTCCCCGCGAGGAGAGGCCGCCCGGGTCTTCCGGAGCGCCCGGCTCCCCCTCCCCGCCGAATGCCTCGTCGGCCCCCCGCCGACGACGCCCCCGGCGCCCGGACGCGCCGTCCGCCCGACGGCGCCCCTCGCCGAAGGAGCGCCCTCCCCGGCGCGCCCCGCCGCCGAACGGCGGTCCGTCGCCGGTGCCGTCACCGGGTTCGGCGAGCCCTCCGCCGGTCTCGCCGGCGGTCGCTGCCGCCGCCGGGACGGCGGGCCACGCCTCCTGCTCGGTCCAGTCGGTTCGTCGCGTCACGGGTCAGCTCTTGGCAGCCGCGGCCTTGGGCTTGGTGGCCTTGGCCGGTGCGGGAGCGGGCACGGTCTGCGCCGCGCCTGCCGCGGCGGGGGCAGCGGTGTCCGTGCCGGCCTCGGCAGCCGCCGGCTCTTCCTTCTTCACGCCGACACCCAGCTTGTCCTTGATCTTCTTCTCGATCTCGTCGGCCAGGTCGGGGTTGTCCTTGAGGAAGTTGCGCGCGTTCTCCTTGCCCTGCCCGAGCTGGTCGCCCTCGTACGTGTACCAGGCGCCGGCCTTGCGGACGAAGCCGTTCTCCACGCCCATGTCGATCAGACCGCCCTCGCGGCTGATGCCCTGGCCGTAGAGGATGTCGAACTCGGCCTGCTTGAAGGGCGGCGCGACCTTGTTCTTGACGACCTTGACGCGGGTGCGGTTGCCGACCGCGTCGGTGCCGTCCTTCAGCGTCTCGATGCGACGGATGTCGAGGCGCACCGAGGCGTAGAACTTCAGCGCGCGGCCACCGGTCGTGGTCTCCGGCGAGCCGAACATCACGCCGATCTTCTCGCGGAGCTGGTTGATGAAGATCGCGGTGGTCTTCGACTGGTTGAGCGCGCTGGTGATCTTCCGCAGGGCCTGGCTCATCAGCCGGGCCTGGAGACCGACGTGGCTGTCGCCCATCTCGCCCTCGATCTCCGCGCGGGGCACGAGCGCCGCCACGGAGTCGATGACGATGAGGTCGAGGGCACCGGAGCGGACCAGCATGTCCACGATCTCCAGGGCCTGTTCGCCGTTGTCCGGCTGCGACAGGATGAGGTTGTCGATGTCGACGCCGAGCTTCTTCGCGTACTCGGGGTCGAGGGCGTGCTCGGCGTCCACGAAGGCCACCTGGCCGCCGGCGCGCTGCGCGTTCGCCACCGCGTGCAGCGTCAGCGTCGTCTTGCCGGAGGACTCCGGTCCGTACACCTCCACGACACGGCCGCGCGGCAGACCGCCGACGCCGAGGGCCACGTCGAGCGCGGTCGACCCGGTGGGGATGACCTCGATGGGCTCGTTCGGCCGCTCGCCCAGACGCATCACCGCGCCCTTGCCGAATTGCCGTTCAATCTGTGCGAGCGCGGCGTCGAGCGCCTTCTCGCGGTCGGTTCCTGCCATGGGTTCCACCCGATTTGCTTGAGTCGATCGCTTCACGTCAAAGACGCTAACGCCTGCCACTGACAACGCGCCCCGACGCCCGCCCGGCCTGTGGACAACTCGGGCACTTCCCGTACGAAAACCCCTCGAAAGCCTCGCCGAGACTTCCCGGAGTTCCCGTCGCGGGCCCTGCCGGAGATTTCATGAGAATGGATGTTCGATTTTGGTGTCAAGCGCACCACGCCGCACACACGCACACCGAGCCTACGTCCGCGCCCGGCGCCGGACGGGGTCGTCCGGCAGGGTTCACCCCGAGCCGGAGGGCCCCTCGTCCGTGTCGGTGTCAGTGTCCGTCCCGGTCCCGGTCCCGGTGCCGGTGCCGGTGCGACCGCCCCCGTCCCCGTCGCCGTCCGCGGGACGCGTCCCGCGCTCCCCCCAGCGGCCCCGCGCGCGGGCGAGTGCGCCCGGCTGCGCGGTGCGGCGGGTGCGCCGCCCCAGGACGCGGGGGTCGTCCATCACGGCGTACCGCTTCACGTACGCGCCCAGGAACGCCTGCAGCGTGGCGACGACCGGGATGGCGATCAGGGCGCCGACCGCGCCGAGCAGGGCGGTGCCCGCGATGACCGAGCCGAAGGCGACCGCGGGGTGGATGTCCACGGTCTTCGCGGTGAGCTTCGGCTGGAGCATGTAGTTCTCGAACTGCTGGTAGATCACGACGAAGACGAGCACCCACAGGGCGTACCAGGGGTTCACCGTGAACGCGATCAGCATGGGCAGGGCGCCCGCGAGATAGGTGCCGATCGTCGGGATGAACTGCGAGACGAGGCCGACCCAGACGCCCAGTACGGGCGCGTACGGCACGCCGAGGGCCTGGAGCAGTATGTAGTGGGCGACCCCGGAGATGAGCGCCATCAGGCCGCGCGAGTACAGGTAGCCGCCGGTCTTGTCGACGGCGATCTCCCAGGCGCGCAGCACCTCGGCCTGCCGGGCCGGCGGCAGGACGGAGCACAGGGAGCGCCGCAGCCGCGGCCCGTCGGCGGCGAAGTAGAAGGAGAACAGCGCGAGCGTCAGCAGCTGGAACAGTCCGCCGAGCACCTGCGCGGACACGTCGAGGACACCGGCGGCGCTGTTCTGCGCGTACTTGCGCAGCCAGTCGGAGTGCAGCAGCCCCTCCTGCACGTCCACCCGTCTCAGGTGGGTGTGGAAGTGGGAGTTGATCCAGTTGATGACGGAGTCGAGGTAGTCCGGGAAACCCTCGACCATCTTGATGATCTGCCCGGCGAGCATGGAACCGAGCAGGGTGATGAAGCCCGCGACGAGGATCATGACGGCGAGGAAGACGAGGCCGGTGGCCAGTCCGCGGCGCATGCCGCGCGAGGCCATCCAGCTCACCGCGGGCTCGACGGCGAGCGCCAGGAAGAACGCGATGAGGATGTTGATCAGCAGCCCGGTGAGCTGGTGGAAGGCCCAACTGCCCAGCTGGAAAACGGCGATGAGGGCGAGCGCGAGCACCAGGGCGCGCGGGAGCCAGCGCGGCATGCGCGCCTGGCCGCCACCACCGCCGGACGCCTGGGGCCCCGCGGGGGGCGGGTCGTTCGGGGTGCCCTCCTGGGGGCGCTGCGCGGTCTCGTCAGTGGGTGCCACGGAGCAAGTCTCGCCCACCGCGCCGACAATGTGCCGCCGTCCCGCGTTCGTTGTGACCGGTCAGCGCTTTTCTCCCGGAACGTCCATGACGCCGCAGACCACCCGCCAGACCTCCTTGGCCTCCCAGCCGTCGGCGAGGGCCTCCTGGACCGTGCGTCCGCCCAGTTCCGACATCACGTGATCGCGCGCGAAGGTTTCGGCGTTCCCCGCACCGAAGTGCTCCGCCATCCGCTCCCAGAAGACCGTCAACCGCATGCCCCCAGTATTCCGCCCCCTGAAGTGGGACGGAGACCGGGACCGCCCGCTGCGCGCCCCCGCGCCCCCTACGGTCTGTCGCATGGCCGACTCAGGAGCTTCCCCACTCCCCCGTACGTCCTCGGAGAACGCCCCGGCGGTGCGCGCCGAGCGGTTCCTCCGGGACTCCGCGCGCGTACTGGAGCAACGGCTGTTCGCGCACCACTTCCGGGACGGCGCCCCCGCTCCCGTGGAGGCCGCGGTGGACGCCCACCTCGACGACGACGGGGGCTACGGCTGGGCGCTGGAGCCCGGTCTGCGCGGTCCGGCGGGCAGGACCGCGCACACCGCACGCGCGCTGTACGTCCTGGACGCGGTGGGGCGGCTGGGCGGCGGGCGCGCGGAGCGCGTGTGCCGCTGGCTGACGTCCGTGTCCGCCCCGGACGGCGGGCTGCCCGCGCCCGGGACCGCGGCGCACGCCCCGACGGCCGCGCACGCCTTCGCGCCGCCGCGTGCCGCGGAGCGCGGGTCGCTGCTCGTCACCGGGCCGGTGGCGGGCCTCCTGCACCGCGGCCGGGTGTGGCACGCGTGGCTGTTCCGGGCCACGGACTTCTGCTGGGGCGCGGTGGAGTCGCTGGCGGCCGGGTCGCCGGAGGGCACCGGGCCCGACCTGTCCGAGGTCGAGGCGGCCGTGATGTTCCTGGACGCCGTCCCGGACCGTGCCCGCGCGGAGGCGGCCGCCGCGCGCCTCGGCGCCCTGGTGCGCGAACGGCGGCCCGCGCCCGCCTTCGCGCCCGCGCCCGCCCTCGCGCCCGTGCCCGTGCCCGCCGACGCGCCCATGCCCGTCGCCGCGGCCGTCCCGGGCGCCCCCGCCGCGGCCCCCGTCCCCCGTACGGAGTCCCCCGCCGTGTCCGTCGCGCACGTCCTCGCGCGCACTCCCGACTCGCCGGCCCGCGCCTGGTTCACCCGGGACGAGATGGCGCACTCCCTGGACGTCCTCGCGGCCGGGCAGCGGGCGGACGGCGGCTGGCCGGAGCGCCGGGCGCCGTGGTCCCCCGCGGCCGGCCCGGGTTCCCGCCCGGCCGCGACGATCGACGCGCTGCGGACGCTGCGGGCCCACGGCCGCCCCGTCGGCTGATCCCCGGCGCCCGCCGGGCCGCCGCGACGTGCCCGGCGGGCGCGTCCCGCCCCGGGGCACGTTGTCGGTGGCCGGGTGCAGGATGGGTCCATGGTCAGCTCCGCACACCGAGCCCTCGACGGCTTCTCGCCCGCGACCCGCGGCTGGTTCACGGGGGCGTTCTCCGCGCCCACCGCGGCCCAGGCGGGCGCGTGGCAGGCGCTCGGCGAGGGTTCGGACGTGCTGGTGGTCGCCCCGACCGGCTCGGGCAAGACGCTGGCCGCGTTCCTCGCCGCCCTGGACCAGCTCGCCTCGGCACCGCCGCCCGCCGACCCGAAGAAGCGCTGCCGGGTGCTCTACGTGTCGCCGCTCAAGGCCCTCGCGGTCGATGTCGAGCGCAATCTGCGCAGCCCGCTCACCGGCATCCGGCAGGAGTCCGTGCGGCTGGGGCTGCCCGAGCCCGAGGTGAAGGTCGGCATCCGCTCAGGCGACACCCCGCCCGCCGAGCGCCGCTCCCTGGCCACGCGCCCGCCGGACATCCTGATCACCACCCCCGAGTCCCTGTTCCTGATGCTGACGTCGGCCACGCGCGAGGCGCTGACCGGCGTCGACACGGTGATCCTCGACGAGGTGCACGCGGTCGCGGGCACCAAGCGCGGCGCGCACCTCGCGCTGTCCCTGGAGCGGCTTGACGAGCTGCTGCCCCGCCCGGCCCGCCGGATCGGCCTGTCGGCGACGGTCCGTCCGGTCGACGAGATCGCGCGCTACCTGTCGCCGCGGCGCCGGGTGGAGATCGTCCAGCCCGAGTCGGGCAAGGAGTTCGACCTCTCGGTCGTCGTCCCCGTCGAGGACCTGGGCGAGCTGGGCGGCTCCCCGGTCGCCGACGGCTCCGAGGGCGCGGAGAAGCCGTCGATCTGGCCGCACGTCGAGGAGCGCATCACCGACCTCGTCCAGGCGCACCGCTCGACGATCGTCTTCGCCAACTCCCGCCGTCTCGCGGAACGCCTGTGCAACCGGCTCAACGAGATCGCCTACGAGCGCGCGACCGGCGAGCCGCTGGACGAGCACCACTCGCCCGCCGAGCTGATGGGTGGCTCGGGCGCGGCCCAGGGCGCGCCCGCGGTCATCGCCCGCGCGCACCACGGATCGGTCTCCAAGGAGCAGCGCGCGCTCGTCGAGGAGGACCTGAAGGCGGGCCGGCTGCCCGCGGTGGTCGCCACCTCCAGCCTGGAGCTCGGCATCGACATGGGCGCGGTCGACCTGGTCGTGCAGGTGGAGTCGCCGCCGTCGGTGGCCTCCGGCCTCCAGCGCGTGGGCCGCGCGGGACACCAGGTGGGCGCGGTCTCCACGGGCGTGGTGTTCCCGAAGTACCGGGGCGACCTGGTGCAGGCCGCGGTGGTCACCGAGCGGATGCGCACGGGCGCCATCGAGTCCCTGCGGGTGCCGACGAACCCGCTGGACGTCCTGGCGCAGCAGATCGTCGCGATGACGGCCCTGGACACCTGGCAGTTCGACGACCTGCTGGCGACGGTGCGCCGGGCGGCGCCGTTCGCCTCACTGCCGGAGTCGGCGTTCACCGCCGTCCTCGACATGCTCGCCGGGCGGTATCCGTCCGACGCGTTCGCCGAGCTGCGCCCGCGCGTGGTGTGGGACCGGGTGACCGGCACGATCACCGGGCGTCCCGGCGCGCAGCGCCTCGCGGTCACCTCGGGGGGCACCATCCCCGACCGCGGTCTGTTCGGGGTGTTCCTGGCGGGCTCCGACCCCAAGAAGGGCGGCGGCCGGGTCGGCGAGCTGGACGAGGAGATGGTCTACGAGTCGCGCGTCGGCGACGTCTTCACCCTGGGCACCAGCTCGTGGCGGATCGAGGACATCACGCGCGACCGGGTCCTCGTGTCGCCCGCGCCGGGCGTGCCGGGCCGGCTGCCGTTCTGGAAGGGCGACCAGCTCGGCCGGCCGCTCGAACTGGGCCGCGCGGTGGGCGCGTTCCTGCGCGAGGTGGGCGCGCTCTCCGCGGAGGACGCCCGGCTGCGCCTGCTGACCGCAGGCCTCGACGCGTGGGCCGCGGACAACGTCATCTCCTACCTGGCCGAGCAGCGCGAGGCGTGCGGCCACATCCCCGACGACCGGACGATCGTCGTGGAGCGCTTCCGCGACGAGATGGGCGACTGGCGGGTCGTCGTACACTCCCCGTTCGGCGCCCAGGTGCACGCCCCGTGGGCGCTCGCGCTGAACGCGCGCCTGTCCGAGCGGTACGGCCTGGACGCGCAGGTGATGCACGCGGACGACGGCATCGTGCTGCGCCTGCCCGACGCGGACGTGATGGGCCTCGACCTGCTCGACCAGGAACCGACCCGGGCGGGCCGCGAGTACGACGGCGAACAGGCTCCGGTGGGCGCGGCGGACGTCGCCTTCGACAAGAGCGAGGTCGACCAGGTGGTCACCGAACAGGTCGGCGGCTCCGCCCTGTTCGCGTCCCGGTTCCGCGAATGCGCCGCCCGCGCGCTGCTGTTGCCGCGCCGCAGCCCCGGCCGCCGCACCCCGCTCTGGCAGCAGCGCCAGCGCGCCTCCCAACTCCTCCAGGTGGCAAGCGAGTTCGGCTCGTTCCCGATCGTGCTCGAAGCGGTCCGCGAATGCCTCCAGGACGTCTTCGACGTGCCGGGACTCACCGAGCTGATGGGCGACATCGAGTCCCGCCGGGTCCGCCTGGTCGAGGTCACCACCCCGGAGCCGTCCCCGTTCGCCCGTTCCCTGCTGTTCGGCTACGTGGCGCAGTTCCTCTACGAGGGCGACTCGCCGCTCGCCGAACGCCGCGCCGCCGCCCTGTCGTTGGACTCGCACCTGCTGGCCGAGCTGCTGGGCCGGGCGGAGCTGCGCGAACTGCTCGACGCGGACGTCCTGGCCGAGCTGGAGAGCGAGCTCCAGTGGCGCACGGAGGACCGCCGGATCAAGGACGCCGAGGGTGTCGCCGACCTGCTGCGGATGCTCGGGCCGCTCACCGAAGCCGAGTTGGCCGAGCGCGGCGCCGATCCCGCGTGGGCCGGGGAGCTCGCGCGTGCCCGTCGCGCCATCCAGGTGCGGATCGCCGGGGCCGACCACTGGGCGTCGATCGAGGACGCGGGGCGGCTGCGGGACGCCCTCGGCACCGCGCTCCCGGTGGGCGTCCCGGAGGCCTTCACGGAACCGGTCAAGGACCCCCTCGGCGACCTGCTCGCCCGGTACGCCCGTACCCACGGCCCGTTCACGTCGACCGCGGCGGCGGCCCGGTTCGGCCTCGGCGTGGCGGTCACCGACGGCGCGCTGCACCGGCTCGCCTCCAACGGCCGTGTCGTGCAAGGGGAGTTCCACCCCGCGGGCATCGGCCAGGAGTGGTGCGACGCGACCGTGCTGCGGCGGCTGCGCCGGCGTTCGCTCGCCGCCCTGCGGCACGAGCTGGAGCCGGTGCCGCCGCCCGCTCTCGCCCAGTTCCTGCCCCAGTGGCAGCACATCGGCCCGGGACACGGGCTGCGCGGGGCCGACGGACTGGTGCGCGCCGTCGAGCAGTTGCAGGGCGCGTCCGTCCCCGCGTCCGCGCTGGAACGGCTGGTCCTGCCCTCCCGCGTCGGCGGCTACACGCCCGCGCTGCTCGACGAACTGACCGCCGCCGGGGAGATCGTCTGGGCGGGCGCGGGGTCGCTGCCCGGCAAGGACGGCTGGGTCTCCCTGTACGTGGCGGACACGGCACCCCTGCTGCTGCCGCCCCCGCACCCGCTGGAGCCGACGGCCCTGCACGAGTCGGTGCTGGGCGCGCTGCGGGGCGGGTACGGCCTGTTCTTCCGGCAGATCGCCGACCAGGTCCGCGCCACCACGCACCCGGACGCCACCGACCCCCAACTCGCCGACGCGCTCTGGGACCTGGCCTGGTCGGGCCGGCTCACCAACGACACGCTCGCCCCGCTGCGCGCGCTGCTCGGCTCGGGCCGCACCGCCGGTTCCACCGCGCACCGCGCCCGCCGCACCGTGCCGCGCGGCCGGTACGGCACCCTGACGGCCGCCGCCCGCACGGCCTCCCGCACGGGGCCGCCGACCGTCGCAGGCCGCTGGTCACTGCTCCCGGAGCGCGAGCCCGACCCCACGGTCCGCGCCCACGCGCTGGCCCGTACCCTCCTCGACCGGCACGGTGTGGTGACCCGGGGCGCGGTCGGCGCCGAGGGCGTGGAGGGCGGCTTCTCCGCGGTGTATCGCGTCCTGTCGGTGTTCGAGGACAGCGGCCAGGCACGCCGCGGTTACGTGGTGGAGGGGCTGGGCGCGGCGCAGTTCGCGATGGACGGCGCCGTGGACCGGCTGCGCGCGGTGGCCACCGCGCGGGAGCGGGGCACCGTCGCGCCTCCGCCCGAGCCCGAACCGGCGTTCGGCGGCGGCAGCCCCGACGGCTTCCCCCTCCAGGACTTCGCCGGGCCCGGCGCCGGCTCCTGGGCGCGGGGTTCCGCCTTCACGGACGACTTCGCGGAGACCGCCGCAGCGGGCACCGCCCCCGACGAGGCCCCCGGCGGCAGTGCGCGCCCGCCCGCCCCCTGGGAGTCGCCCGCGCGGCGAGGCGGCGGCGACCGTTCCGGCCGTACCGCCGCGGCGTCCCGCGCCGTCGTCCTCGCCGCCGCCGACCCCGCCAACGCCTACGGCGCCGCGCTCCCGTGGCCCGAGTCGCCGACGGAGGCCGGGCACAAGCCGGGGCGCAAGGCGGGCTCGCTCGTCGTCCTGGTCGACGGCGAGCTGACCCTGTACGTGGAGCGCGGCGGCAAGACCCTGCTGGCCTGGCCGGCCGACCCGGACGGCGCGGCCGGCGACGACCCGCGTCTCGGGCCGGCCGCCGAGGCGCTGGCGGCGGCGGCCCGCGCGGGTTCTCTCGGCACCCTCACCGTGGAGCGCGTCAACGGCGCCTCCGCGCTGAACGCCCCGCTCGGCACGCTGCTGGAGGGCGCGGGATTCGTGGCGACTCCGCGCGGCCTGCGACTGCGCGCGTGAGGCATCCGCCGGGCGGTGAACTCCCGTCGCTTCAGGGCCGGTTCGGCGTGCGCCGACGGGCACCGGGACTCAGAGGTCCAGGCGGTACTCGTGCGCCGTGTGCGTCGGCCGGTAGCCGAGCAGGTCGTTGACGCGCCGCATCCGGTGGTTCACGTCGGCGGTGTCGGCCAGCAGGCCCGCGAGGTCCGGGTACCGCTCCCGCGCCCCGCTCACCGACGCGGCCTTCATCCACAGCGCGAGTCCGTGGCCGCGGTGGGCGGGCAGGACACCGGTGCCGTAGTGCTGCGCGTCGCCCGTACCGTCGCCCGGCACGACCAGCTCGGTGAAGCCCGCGATCGCCCCGTCCGCCTCGTGGACGGCGGCCACGGTGTGCAGCAGGTCGCCGCGCTTGGCCACCGTCGCGGCGGCGTCGCGGACGCGCTCCAGGTCCCAGACCGTCGGGACGTACCCGGTGTCCCCCATCGGCATGTCGTCCATGGCACCGCGGGACTCCACGAACGTGCCGGCCAGCTCGTCCGGGACGGTGCCCTGCCACGACACCAGCCGGTAGCCGGGGTGCGGCCGGTCGACGATGCCCGCGAGGGCGTCGAGAGCGGCCGGGTGGGCCTCCGCCCCGGTCAGGGGGAGCCGGGCGTACAGCAGGGTCAGCGCCCTGCGGAAACCCCGCGCGGACAGGAAGCGGTCCCCGGGCGAGCCGTCCTCGGCCTCCGCCCCGAGCAGCGCCGCCCCCTCGGCCCGGCCCGCCGCCACCGCCTCGTCGAGCAGCCGGGTGCCGATGCCGGCCCGGCGTTCGGCGGGGTGGACGTGCAGTTCGAGCCCGGCGACCCGGTCGGGGCCGGACCGCGCGGGCACGCGCAGGAACGCCGACCCGACGGGCGCGCCGTCGCCGTCGGAGGCGAGCCAGGCGAGGCGGCGGCCCGAGGGCGCGACGGCGGGATCGGTCAGGGCGGTGACACGGAGGGACAACGGGTCTCCAGGCGGTACGGGAGGGCGGCCGGCCCGCGCGGTCCCGGCACTGCGCCGAGGCCCGGCGACGCTACCGCCCGGGACCGCCGGTGCCCAGGCATTTTCCGCAGCCCGCGCGACGGACGCCCCCGCCCCCGACGCCGCGACCCCGACGTGCGCGACCCCGACGTGCGCGCCCCCGAGGCCCCGCATCCCGGCAATCCCGCACCCCGCGACGCCGCACCCCCTCGACCCCGCGCGACGGACGCCCCCGCCCCCGACGCCGCGACCCGACATCCCGCCCCCCGGGACCCCGCACCCGGCAATCCCGCACCCCGCGCAGCCGCATCCCCGCGACCCCGCGCAGCCGCGACCCCGCGCGCCACGCCCTCCCCGCCGCCGCGTCCCCCGCCGTGCCACCCTTGTCCCATGCCCGAAGGTGACACGGTCTGGCGGACCGCGAAGCGGCTGCACGGCGCCCTCGCCGGTCAGGTGCTGGTCCGCGCCGACCTGCGCGTCCCCAAGTTCGCGACGGTGGACCTCACCGGCCGCGCCGTCCTCGACGTCACACCGCGCGGCAAGCACCTCATGACGCGGATCGAGGGCGGCCTGACGCTTCACTCGCACCTGCGCATGGACGGCGCGTGGAAGGTGTTCGCGAACGGCGAGCGCTGGAGCGGCGGCCCCGCGCACCAGATCCGCGCGATCCTGGAGAACCCCGACCGCACCGCCGTCGGCTACCGGCTGCCGGTACTGGAACTGCTGCGCACCGCCGAGGAGGACACCGTCGTCGGCCATCTGGGCCCCGACCTGCTGGGCCCCGACTGGGACCAGGACCGCGCGCTCGGCAACCTGCTCGCCGACCCCGGGCGCCCGCTCGGCGAGGCCCTGCTGGACCAGCGGAATCTCGCGGGCATCGGCAACGTCTACAAGAGCGAGTTGTGCTTCCTGCTCGGCGTCACGCCGTGGCTCACCGTGGGCGCCCTGCCCGCCGACCGGGCCGCCCTGCTGCCGCCGCTCGCCAAGAAGCTCCTGGAGGCGAACCGCGACCGCGTCGTCCGCAACACCACGGGGCTGCGCGCCCCGGACGTCTTCGTGTACGGGCGCGCGTCCCGCCCATGCCTGCGCTGCCGCACCCGCGTCCGGGTCGCCGACCAGGGCGACGGCTCGCGCGAACGCCCCACCTACTGGTGCCCCGTCTGCCAGTCCGGCCCCGCGCCGGAACCGGGATCCCCGGCCGCCCGCCGGGCACGCGGCCGCACACCCGGCCGCCCCCGCTGACCGCACCCGTCCCGCCGCGGCCCCAACTCCCGTCAGACGCCGCGGGGTTCGTCCCACTCCTCCGGTGGCGGCCTGAGTTCACCGGGCGGCCAGTCGACCACCGCGTCCTCCGCGCCCGCCATGTCCTCGCCCTCGGCTCCCGCTCCGGCGGCTGCGACCGCGCCCGTCGTGACGGCGGGCCCCTTGCCCGCGAGGGCCCTGCGCCAGCGTCCCGTCTCCAGCGCGCCGGCCGCCCGGGACTTGGCGACGCAGTGCACCGGCAGCAGGCTCAGCCCCCAGCCCCCGGCGGCGACCGTGCCCTCCAGCGTGCCCGCGCCGGGGGCGAACAGCAGACGCAGAACGGCCCACCACCACAGGGCGGCGAGCCCGATCAGCGGAACGCGTCGCACCGCGTGTCCGGTCCTGGCCACGGTCACCTCCAGCCCGGCGCGACACCCTGACGCAACGCGACCCGGCCCCGGGCGCCCGCGGGCGCACCCGGCCACCGCCGGGCGTGCCCGGCGTCGTCCGGGGCCCGGTCCACCGCGCGGGCCTCAGCCGTTCTCCGCCTGGAACATCCAGTGGTGCTTCTCCAGGTCGGCGGTGATGCCGATGAAGAGGTCCTGACTGACGGGGTCCGGGTCGGCGGTCGCCTCGATGCGCTCACGCATGCGGGTGATCACGGCGCCCAGCGCGTCCACGAGCGTGCCGACCGCGTCGGTGTCCTTGACCCAGCCGTCCGCGACCTTCGCGATGCCGCTGCTCGCGGCGACCGTCGCGGCACGCCCGTCGGGCGAGGAACCGAGGGCGGAGGAGCGCTCGGCGACGGTGTCGGAGTGCGTCCGGGCGGAGGCGACCACGTCGTCCAGCTGAAGATGGACCGAGCGGAAGCGCGGCCCGACGATGTTCCAGTGGACCTGCTTGGCCACCAGCGACAGATCGACCAGGTCGACGAGCGCACCCTGCAACGCCTCGGAGACGACTTTCAGGTCCGCGTCGGACAGCGGGCTCTTGACGGCGTTCATGCACATCCTCCGGTGACTGGTCGAGCAGGTCCTTCCACGATGAAGGCCAGGACCATTACCGGCAAACGGACCGATACCGGTCACCCGATGCGGTACGGCCCTCCCCTCCCGGCACGCGCGGCACCAACCCCGTGACCGGCCTGCGACCGCCCGCAGCTCCCCGAGACCGCCCCGAGACCGCCCCGGCAGACAGAAACCCCGGTGGGCCCTCCCGTTCTCGGGGAGGGCCCACCGGGGCCTGATGCACCGGTTCCTGGTGGTCGCGTCGGCTCGGACGGGGTGGGGGCGGCCGTCAGGCCGCGACCACGTCCACGGCTTCCGCGGGGGCCTTGATGGTCACGCGCTCGGGCTTCACGCCGGCCACGGAGACCGCGCCCAGCATGGGGCGGACCGGCGTGGGCACGGGTTCGGGGGCCGCGGCGGACCGGGCCAGTTCGGCGAGGGCGAGCTCGTCGCTCACTTCCCGCATCAACTCGGACATCCGTACGTCCAGCGCGTCGCAGATCGCGGAGAGCAGCTCGGAGGACGCCTCCTTCTGCCCCCGCTCCACCTCGGAGAGATAGCCGAGTGAGACTCGGGCGGACGAGGAGACTTCGCGCAGAGTACGGCCCTGGCGTTGGCGCTGCCGACGCAGCACGTCACCCAGCAGGCGACGGAGCAGAATCATCGGTGGCTCCCTCCTCGGACCGCGTAGCCGCATCCTTCACGCCCCACCGTACCGCCTCGCGCTGCGGCCGTGCGGGGAGCGATGTCGTGTTCACTCAGGGCTGCAAACATCAAAACCCCCCGTTCTGTTCCGTATCCTGTGCCCGCTCATTCCCGGGGTGTTCGCTCGCAAGCTCCTGGAGAAGCAGTGCGAGTACGCTCCGTACACTCTCCATACGAATTTCCGCCCGGCCGCCGTTCAACCGCAGTGCGGCGACTTTCCCGCCCTCGGGGGCCGCCGGATCAGGGGCGAAGGGGCCGTCCACGGCGACGTAGACCGTGCCCACGGGCCGGCCGTCCTGGGGGTCGGGGCCCGCGACTCCCGTGGTGGCGATGCCCCAGTCCGCGCCCAGTGCCCCGCGCACGCCGGCCGCCATCTGCGCGGCGACCTGCGGGTCCACGGCGCCCCGCTCGGCCAGCAGGGTGGCGTCGACGCCGAGGACCTCGTGCTTGAGCACCGTCGCGTACGCGGTGACCGAGCCGCGGAACACCTTGGAGGCGCCGGGCACGGCCGTGATCTCCGCGGCGACGAGGCCGCCCGTCAGGGACTCGGCGACGGCGAGCGTCTCGCCCCTCGCCCCGAGCAGTCGCACCACTTCCACGGCCGTCGCGCTCACGCCGGCTATCCCTTCGACGCTGCCGCCGCCCTGCGCTCGGCGATCCCCTGCCGCCGCAGCACCACGGCCTGTCGTACGTAGTCGAGTCCGGTCGCGACCGTCAGGACGACCGCCACCGCCATCACCCACCACCGCAGGCTGGCGAGTGGTCCGGTGAGCACCAGCACGTACATGCCGACGGCCACGCCCTGGGCGAGGGTCTTCAGCTTGCCGCCCCGGCTCGCCGGGATCACCCCGTACCGGATAACCACGAAACGCAGCAGCGTCACGCCGAGTTCCCGGCCGAGGATCACGATGGTGACCCACCAGGGCAGGTCGCCGAGGGCGGAGAGACAGATGAGCGCCGCGCCCATGATCGCCTTGTCGGCGATGGGGTCGGCGATCTTGCCGAAGTCCGTGACGAGGTTGTAGGTGCGCGCCAGATGGCCGTCGAAGAGGTCGGTGATCATGGCGACGGCGAACGACGCCCACGCGAAGGACCGCCACGCGGGGTCGTACCCGCCGTCGGCGAGCATCAGGAGGACGAAGCCCGGCACGAGGACCAGCCGGAGCATGGTCAGCAGGTTGGCGACGTTCCAGACGCTGGCCTGGTTGACCGCGGCCGCGGTGATCTTGCCGCCGCGCGGCGGCCTGCCGTCGTCGTGCGCGTCCGGGGCACCGGCCGGGCCGGAGCCCTGCACGGCGGCCGCCTTGTCGGAGCCCAGCGCGAGGGCCGCCTTCTCCGCGGCGCTCCCGCCCGCGTCCCGGGCGGCGTCGGCCGCCTCGCCGGTGGCGGCACTCCCGGCCGGGGAGGGGCCGCCCGCGGCGGATGCCGGGACTCCGGTCATCTGCCCGCCTCCTCACTACACGCGAGCGAGCCGGTCAGCGGCTCGGCCACCAGGTCGACACCCTCGGTGCCGACCACCTTGGCCTCGACCATACGGCCGACCACGAGACCCTCGCCGCTCGTGAGCAGCACCTGGCCGTCGGTCTCGGGGGCCTGGTGCTCCGCGCGCCCGTACACGCCCTCGGTCCCGTCGACCGACTCCACCAGAACGGTCACCGTCTCGCCGAGGCGCTCCTCGGCGCGCTGCGAGACCAGTTCCTCCGCGAGCCGGGAGACCCGGGCGAGGCGTTCGGCGACGACCTCCTCGGGCAGCTTGCGGTCGTACGTGGCCGCCTCGGTGCCGTCCTCGTCGGAGTAGCCGAAGACGCCGATGGCGTCGAGACGCGCACCGGTGAGGAAGCGTTCCAGTTCCGCCAGGTCGCTCTCCGACTCGCCGGGGAAGCCGACGATGAAGTTGGAGCGCACGCCGGCCTGCGGGGCCTTGCCGCGGATGGTTTCGAGCAGTTCGAGGAAGCGGTCGGTGTCGCCGAAGCGGCGCATCGCGCGCAGCACGTCCGGCGCGGAGTGCTGGAAGGACAGGTCGAAGTAGGGCACGACCTTGGGCGTCGAGGTCAGCACGTCGATCAGGCCGGGCCGCATCTCGGCGGGCTGGAGGTAGCTGACCCGGACCCGCTCGATGCCGTCGACGTCGGCGAGGTCCGGCAGCAGCGACTCCAGGAGCCGGATGTCCCCGAGGTCCTTGCCGTACGAGGTGTTGTTCTCGGAGACGAGCATGACCTCCTTGACGCCCTGTTCGGCCAGCCAGCGCGTCTCGTTCAGGACGTCGCTGGGGCGGCGCGAGATGAAGGAGCCGCGGAAGGAGGGGATGGCGCAGAAGGAGCAGCGGCGGTCGCAGCCGGAGGCCAGCTTCACGGACGCGACCGGGGACCCGTCGAGCCGGCGGCGCAGGGGTGCGCGCGGTCCGGACTGCGGGGCGAGCCCGTCGGGCAGGTCGCTGGGGGCGCCGTGGCCGGGCAGCGCGACGTCGGAGGCCGACTGGCGCTCGGCGGGGCTGACGGGCAGCAGCTTGCGGCGGTCCCGCGGGGTGTGGGCGGCGTGGATGCCGCCGCTCAGGATCGTCTGGAGGCGGTCGGAGATGTCCGCGTAGTCGTCGAACCCGAGCACGCCGTCGGCCTCGGGCAGCGCCTCGGCGAGCTCCTTGCCGTACCGCTCGGCCATGCAGCCGACGGCGACCACCGCCTGGGTTCTGCCCTGTCCCTTGAGGTCGTTGGCTTCCAGGAGGGCGTCGACCGAGTCCTTCTTGGCCGCCTCGACGAAGCCGCATGTGTTGACGACGGCCACGTCCGCGTTCTCGGCGTCCTCCACGAGTTGCCAGCCGTCCGCCTCCAAGCGGCCTGCGAGCTCCTCCGAGTCCACCTCGTTACGGGCGCAGCCGAGAGTGACGAGTGCGACGGTACGGCGTTCAGGCATGGGCTCAAGACTACTTCGTCCCGGCGACGTCCCACGTCGACGGGGTTGGCGATCATCGCGGAGCGCCCGCGGAACGCACTGCGGGCCGGCCACCGGGGAGCGGGTCCCCGGCGACCGGCCCGCGAGGGGCGCTCCGCGGTCAGCCGACCTCGGGGTCGCCCTTGGTGTAGGTCAGGCGTTCGACCTGGCCGGACTCGAAGTCGTCGTCGATCTTCTTGCCGTTGACGAAGAGCTGGACGGCGCCGGCGTCGCCGAGGATCAGGTTGACCTCGGTGGAGTCCTGGAAGGACTTCGACCGGCCCTTCTCCAGCACCCCGTCGTAGAGCACCTTGCCGTTGTGGTCCTTGGCGGAGATCCAGCTGCGGCCGTCCTCCGCGCTGACCTGCACGGTGACCTTGTCCTGCGGGGCCGCCGCGATGGCGCTGTCGGACGGTTCGGGCTTGGGGTCGGCGGGCTTGCTCGTACTGGGCTTCGGGCTGGTGGACTTGGCGGACGACGGGGTGGAGCCCTCGGCGACCTGCGCGTTGGACGCGCTGTCGTCGTCGCCGCCCTTGACGGCGGTGAAGCCGACGAAGGCGATCACGGCGACGATCGCCGCGACCATGGCCGCGGTCCAGTTGGGACCCCGGCGCTCGGGGCGGATACGTTCCGCCTCGAACAGGGGCGCGGCCGGAGTGGGTGCGGGCCGGTTGCCGCCGTGGTCGGCGCCGAACTGCGCGAGCAGCGGCTCCGGGTCGGTGCCGACGGCCCTGGCCAGGGTCCGGATGTGCCCCCGGGCGTAGACGTCGCCGCCGCAGGGCGCGAAGTCGTCGGCCTCGATGGCGTGCACGATGGCGGTGCGGACCCGGGTGGCCGTGCTGACGTCGTCGACGGTCAGCCCGGCCGCGATGCGCGCCTGCTGGAGGACGCGGCCGACGGAGATACGGGCTTCCTCGTGGTCGTCTTCGAACGGACGCTCGTTTTCAGGGGAGTTGCCGTTGGACACGGGGGCGCCTTTCGAGCGTGTAGCCACCTGTGCTGGGGATTCAGTTTAGGGGGGGTGCAAAAGGGTGGGGCAACCGGGCGACGGGACTTTGTACGCCATCGGTATGGCGACGGGCCCCGCTGCCGCGACGGGTGCGGACGTGCTGGTGGAAGCCGCGTCCGCCCTCCCGGAAAGGTTGACGTGCGCCGAGGGGGAACAGTTGCGCGACGTTGTCTAACGAGTGCGTCACGCCGGACAACGAGTGCGCCACGGTCGCCCCTCCCCTCACCGAGCGGCCGGCCCGGGGCGTGGACCCGCTGTCGTGCGGATGCCCGGACCGGGCTCCCTTCAGACTCCCCGTACATCACGAAGGGACTACAACCGGACATGCGTGCGGGGCGGCCCAACTGGGCCGCCCCGCACGCATGTCCGACCGGATCGGCCGCCGTCCGCCCTCGTCGCGTCAGCCCTCGCTCTCGCCCCGGATCACCGCGAGGACGCCGTCGAGCTCGTCCGCCTTGACCATCACATCACGCGCCTTGGAGCCCTCGCTCGGCCCGACGATGCCTCGCGACTCCATCAGGTCCATCAGCCGCCCCGCCTTCGCGAACCCGACCCGCAGCTTGCGCTGGAGCATCGACGTCGACCCGAACTGGGTGGAGACGACCAGCTCGGCCGCCTGGCACAGCAGGTCGAGGTCGTCGCCGATGTCCTCGTCGATCTCCTTCTTCTGCTTGGTCCCGACGACGACGTCGTCCCGGAAGACCGGTGCCATCTGGTCCTTGCAGTGCTGGACGACGGCCGCGATCTCCTCCTCGGTCACGAACGCGCCCTGCATACGAGTCGGCTTGTTCGCACCCATCGGCAGGAACAGCCCGTCGCCCTTGCCGATCAGCTTCTCCGCGCCGGGCTGGTCGAGGATGACCCGCGAGTCGGCGAGCGAGGAGGTGGCGAACGCCAGCCGGGACGGCACGTTGGCCTTGATCAGGCCGGTGACGACGTCGACCGACGGGCGCTGCGTGGCGAGCACCAGGTGGATGCCGGCGGCGCGGGCGAGCTGCGTGATGCGCACGATGGAGTCCTCGACGTCGCGCGGCGCCACCATCATCAGGTCCGCGAGCTCGTCGACGATCACCAGCAGGTACGGGTACGGGTGCAGCTCCCGCTCGCTGCCCTCGGGCAGTTTCACCTTGCCGTTGCGGACGGCCTCGTTGAAGTCGTCGATGTGCCGGTAGCCGAACGCCGCCAGGTCGTCGTAGCGCAGGTCCATCTCGCGCACGACCCACTGGAGCGCCTCCGCGGCCCGCTTCGGGTTCGTGATGATCGGCGTGATCAGGTGCGGGATGCCCTCGTACGCGGTCAGCTCCACGCGCTTGGGGTCGACGAGGACCATCCGCACGTCCTCGGGGGTCGCGCGCATCATGACCGACGTGATCAGGCAGTTGATGCAGGACGACTTGCCGGAGCCGGTCGCGCCCGCGACCAGCATGTGCGGCATCTTCGCGAGGCTGTGCATGACGTAGCCGCCCTCGACGTCCTTGCCGAAGGCGACCAGCATCGGGTCGTCGTCCTCGGCGGACTCGGCGAGCCGCAGCACGTCCCCCACGTTGACCATCTCGCGGTCGGTGTTGGGGATCTCGATGCCGACGGCGGACTTGCCCGGGATCGGGCTGATGATCCGCACGTCGGGGCTGGCAACCGCGTACGCGATGTTCTTGGTGAGCGCGGTGATCCGCTCGACCTTCACCGCCGGGCCGAGCGCGACCTCGTACCGGGTGACCGTGGGCCCGCGGGTGAAGCCGGTGACGGCCGCGTCGACCTTGAACTCGGTGAACACGGTCGTCAGCGAGGCGACGACCGCGTCGTTGGCCGCGCTGCGCGCCTTGCCGGGGCCGCCGCGGGTGAGCAGGTCCAGCGAGGGCAGGGAGTACGTGATGTCACCGGCCAGCTGGAGCTGTTCGGCGCGGGGCGGCAGGTCGCGGACCTCGCTCGGCGGCGCCTTGGTGAGGTCGGCCACCGTCGACGTGGGCTGCGCGGGCTTCTCCAGGGCGCCCGGCACGGCGTTCCTGGTCCGCTGCGGGCGCGCCTCGGGCACCGGGGTCTTCGTGCGCTCCACGGGCGCCGCGGTGTCCTCCTCCGGATCCGCGGCCCGCACCCCCTGCGTGAGGTCGGCGACGACGGGCGAGGGCGGCATGCCGTGCAGGATGACGCCGTCGAGGTCGGCGGCAGCGGCGGCGGCCACGTCCACCGCGTCCATCCCCCGGCCCCCGCCCGGCTGCGGCAGGGCGGCACGGCGCGGACGGCGCCGGGCGAGCGCCTCCTGCTCGGCACCGTCCGGGTCGTACGCGCGCGGTCCGGGGCCGCCCGCCCGCCGGGCACGGGCGGGCCGCTCCTCGCGCCACTCGTCGTCGTAGGCGGCCTCCTCGGCGGCACGGATGTCCTCGGGCGAGGGATGGACGATGCCGAGGCGGACGCCGAGCAGCCGCAGCCGCTGCGGGATGGCGTTGACCGGGGTGGCGGTGACGACGAGGAGCCCGAACACGGTGAGCAGCACCAGCAGCGGCACCGCGAGCACCTCGCCCATCGTGTACGTCAGCGGTGTCGCGGCCCCCCAGCCGATGAGACCGCCGGCGTCCCTTATCGCCTGCATGCCGTCGCTGCGGGCGGGCGAGCCGCACGCGATGTGCACCTGCCCGAGCACGCCGACGACGAGGGCGGACAGCCCGATCACGATGCGCCCGTTGGCCTCGGGCTTCTCCGGGTGCCGCACGAACCGCACGCCGACGAGCGCCAGCAGTATCGGTACGAGCAGGTCGAGCCGGCCGAAGGCGCCGGTGACGAGGATCTCGACGAGGTCGCCGACCGGGCCGCTCAGATCGGCCCAGGTACCCGCGGCGACGACGAGGGCGACACCGAACAGCAGCAGCGCGACGCCGTCCTTGCGGTGTGCCGGATCGAGGTTCCGCGCGCCCTGCCCTATGCCGCGGAACACCGCGCCGACCGAGTGGGCGACACCGAGCCACAGCGCGCGCAGGAGCCGGTAGACACCGCCGGTCGGGCTGGGCGCGGGACGGGCGGGGGGCTTGCGCGCCGGCGCCCGCTTGGCGACGGGGGCCTTTTTCGCGGGAGGTTTCCTGGCCGGTGCCTTCGCGGGAGCGGCAGCCCTCTTTGCGGGCTGCTTCTTGGCTGCGGAGGGACGTGAGGCCATAGGTGCGAGGTTACCGGTGGAGACGCGAAGGGACACGTGCGAGTGCCGCTTCACCCGTTCGTGTCGCTCTTGCGGTGACAGCGAACTGACGCCGGATCACCAACACGGGCATACCGGACAACTGCTCGACGCCGACACCCCGCGGCCCGACCGCTACCGGCGGCCGGGGGCGGTCGAGGCCCCAACTCCCGCTCGGCGCAGGCAGGATCGGAGGACCCCGGGGCGCCTCAAGGCTGCGACGGCACCGACGAGTTGTTGCCCGCACCCGGTTCGAGCGCGTCGAGCGCCCGGCGCAGGCCGGTCAGTTTGCGTTCGAGATGCGCCGCCGTCGCCACCGCCGCGGCGTCCGCGGACTCGTCGTCGAGCTGCTTCGAGAGCGCCTCGGCCTGCTCCTCGACGGCCGCGAGCCGCGCCGAGAGTTCGGCGAGCAGACCCGCCGGCTCCTTGTCGCCGACCGCCGCACGGCCGCCGTTGCCCTCCAACTGGAGCCGCAGCAGCGCCGCCTGCTCACGGAGCTGGCAGTTCTTCATGTACAGCTCGACGAAGACCGAGACCTTCGCGCGCAGCACCCACGGGTCGAAGGGCTTGGAGATGTAGTCCACCGCGCCCGCCGCGTACCCCCGGAAGGTGTGGTGCGGGCCGTGGTTGATCGCGGTGAGGAAGATGATCGGGATGTCCCGGGTCCGCTCCCGCCGCTTGATGTGCGCGGCCGTCTCGAAGCCGTCCATCCCCGGCATCTGAACGTCCAGCAGGATGACCGCGAAGTCGTCCGTGAGCAGCGCTTTGAGCGCTTCCTCCCCGGACGATGCCCGCACCAGCGTCTGATCGAGCGCCGAGAGGATCGCCTCCAGCGCCAGCAGATTCTCCGGCCGGTCATCGACCAGGAGGATCTTGGCCTTCTGCACCATGGCCCGCCCTCCTCGCCCCGGCTTGGGGCCGCCCCTGTCCGCAGGATTCGGGACGACACCGACAGGCGCCGCCCCGGCGGACGACGGCTCCCTTGCGCCGTCCGTCCTTGTGCCGGTCATCGTAGCCGCACCCCGCTCGTCGCCACACCCTGTCACCGCGATGTCACTGTGCACGTAGCAGAAACGCGGTGGGAGACCAGAAGGTTCCCCGATTCCCGCCCCGCTACACGGCTGCGGGCACACTCAGTCAGCAACTCCCGGGCGGCGCGGATGGTTCCCGCCACGGACGGCCCGTGCGCCGCGCCCCGCGAGGACGCGCCGCACCGCCGCCGCACCACTGCCGCCCCGCGCCGTCAGCCGTTCATCCACTGCTGCATGACCGACAGCAGGTGGTCCGAGTCGACCGGCTTCGTGACGTAGTCCGAGGCGCCCGACTCGATGGCCTTCTCCCGGTCGCCCTTCATCGCCTTCGCGGTCAGCGCGATGATGGGCAGCCCCGCGAACTGCGGCATCCTGCGGATCGCCGACGTCGTCGCGTACCCGTCCATCTCCGGCATCATGATGTCCATCAGCACCACGGCGACGTCGTCGTGCTGCTCCAGGACCTCGATCCCCTCGCGTCCGTTCTCCGCGTACAGCACCGAGAGCCCGTGCTGCTCCAGGACGCTGGTGAGCGCGAAGACGTTGCGGATGTCGTCGTCGACGATCAGCACCTTCTCGCCGCCGAAGCGCACCCCGCGCCGCGGCGCGGACGCCTGCTGCACCTCGGCCCACGGCTCCGGCGCCGAACTCCGCTCCCCGCCCTGCCCGTTGCCGTTCCGCTCGGTCTCGGTGACCGTGCGGCGGCGGCGCCGGAACAGCGCGGCCGGCCCGTTCTGCGTCTCCTGGTACGACTTGACCTCCGCCGGCGTCACGATCCGCGCCTCGGCCAGCTCCGACTCCGACGCGAGCAGCTCCCCGGCCTCCAGCGCGGTCGGCGCCTGCTGGTAGCCCTGCGGCGGCAGTTCACTGGGGTGCAGCGGCAGGTACAGCGTGAACGTCGAGCCGCGGCCCGGCTCGCTCTGCGCGTGGATCTCACCGCCGAGCAACTGCGCGATCTCCCGCGAGATCGACAGCCCCAGGCCCGTACCGCCGTACTTGCGGCTGGTCGTGCCGTCGGCCTGCTTGAACGCCTCGAAGATCACCCGCATCTTGCTGGCCGCGATGCCGATCCCGGTGTCCGTCACCGAGAACGCGATGAGCTGCGCGTCCGGGTCGCTCAGCGAACCCGCCTCCAGCAACTGCTCCCTGATGCCCAGCGGGACGTTCTGCCCGGCCGGCCGGATCACCAGCTCCACCGAGCCGGAGTCGGTGAACTTCACCGCGTTCGACAGCAGGTTGCGCAGCACCTGGAGCAGCCGCTGCTCGTCGGTGTGCAGCGTGGCCGGCAGCTCCGGCGACACCCGCACCGACAGGTCGAGCCCCTTCTCCGTGGTCAGCGGACGGAACGTCGCCTCCACGTAGTCGACGAGCTGGACCAGGGCGATCCGCGTCGGCGAGACGTCCATCTTGCCCGCCTCGACCTTCGACAGATCGAGGATGTCGTTGATCAGCTGGAGCAGGTCGGAGCCCGCGCCGTGGATCGTCTCAGCGAACTCGACCTGCTTCGGCGAGAGGTTCGCCTCGGCGTTGTCGGCGAGCAACTTGGCAAGGATCAGCAGGGAGTTGAGCGGCGTACGCAGCTCGTGCGACATGTTCGCCAGGAACTCGCTCTTGTACCGCATGGACACCGCGAGTTGCTCGGCGCGCTCCTCCAGGACCTGCCGCGCCTCCTCGATCTCCGTGTTCTTGACCTCGATGTCGCGGTTCTGCTGGGCCAACAGCTCGGCCTTCTCCTCCAGTTCGGCGTTGGAGGACTGGAGCGCCTTCTGCCGCTGTTCCAACTCGGCCGAGCGCTCGCGCAGTTGCTCGGTCAGTTCCTGCGACTGCTTCAGCAGCACCTCCGTCTTGGTGTTGACGGAGATCGTGTTGACGCTCGTCGCGATCATCTCGGCGATCTGGTTGAGGAAGTCCCGCTGGATCGCCGTGAACGGCGTGAACGACGCCAGCTCGATGATGCCGAGCACCTTGCCCTCGAACAGCACCGGCAGCACGATCACCTGCGCGGGCGGCGCCTCCCCCAGCCCCGAGGAGATCTTCAGGTAGCCGCTGGGCGCGTTGTCCACGACGATCGAGCGCTTCTCCTGCGCCGCCGTCCCGATCAGCGCCTCCCCCGGCCGGAACGACGCCGGCATGGAGCCCGTCGAGTAGCCGTACGAGCCGAGCATCCGCAGCTCGTAGTCGTCGTCCTTGGCGTTGCCCGCGTCCCGGCCGTCCAGCAGCGGCATCGCCAGGAAGAACGCCCCGTGCTGCGCGGACACCACCGGCGTCAGCTCGCTCATGATCAGCGAGGCGACGTCGTCCAGGTCGCGCCGGCCCTGCATCAGCGCGGAGATGCGGGCGAGGTTGCCCTTGAGCCAGTCCTGCTCCTTGTTGGCGATCGTGGTGTCGCGCAGGTTGGCGATCATCTTGTTGATGTAGTCCTGGAGTTCCTGGATCTCCCCGGACGCGTCCACGTCGATCTTCAGGTTCAGGTCGCCGCGGGTCACCGCCGTCGCCACGCGCGCGATGGCGCGCACCTGCCGGGTCAGGTTCCCGGCCATCTCGTTCACCGACTCGGTCAGGTCCCGCCACGTGCCGTCGACGTCCCGCACCCGCGCCTGCCCGCCGAGCGCCCCCTCGGTGCCCACCTCGCGGGCCACCCGGGTGACCTCCTCGGCGAACGAGGAGAGCTGGTCGACCATCGTGTTGATCGTGGTCTTGAGCTCCAGGATCTCGCCGCGCGCGTCGATGTCGATCTTCTTGGTCAGGTCGCCCTTCGCGATGGCCGTCGTGACCATCGCGATGTTGCGCACCTGGCCCGTCAGGTTCGACGCCATCTGGTTCACCGACTCGGTGAGGTCCTTCCACGTGCCGGCCACGCCCACCACCCGCGCCTGACCGCCGAGGATGCCGTCGGTGCCCACCTCGCGGGCCACCTTGGTGACCTGGTCGGCGAACGAACTCAGCGTGCGCACCATGGTGTTGAACGTCTCCGCGAGCTGCGCGACCTCGCCGCTCGCCTCGATCGTCACCTGCCGCGTCAGGTCGCCGTTCGCGACCGCCGCCGCGACCTGCGAGATGTTGCGCACCTGGACCGTCAGGTTGTTCGCCATCAGGTTGACGTTGTCGTTCAGGTCCTTCCAGATGCCGGTGACGCCCGGCACGTGCGCCTGACCACCGAGGATGCCCTCCGTGCCCACCTCGCGGGCCACCCGGGTCACCTGCTCCGCGAACGAGGAGAGCTGGTCGACCATCGTGTTGACGGTCGTGACGAGTTCGAGGATCTCGCCCTTCGCGTCGACCGTGATCTTCTTCGACAGGTCACCCTTGGCGACCGCGGTCGTGACCTCGGCGATGTTGCGCACCTGGATGGTCAGGTTGTTCGCCATGAAGTTCACGGACTGCGTGAGGTCCTTCCAGGTGCCGGAGACCCCCTGCACCTCGGCCTGGCCGCCCAGGATGCCCTCGGTGCCCACCTCCCGCGCCACCCGCGTGACCTGCTCGGCGAAGTTCGAGAGCTGGTCCACCATCGTGTTGAGGGTGTTCTTCAGCTCCAGGATCTCGCCGCGCGCGTCCACGTCGATCTTCTGCGACAGGTCACCGCGCGCCACCGCCGTCGCCACCTGCGCGATGTTGCGGACCTGCGCGGTGAGGTTGCCAGCCATGCCGTTCACCGAGTCCGTCAGGTCCCGCCACACGCCCGCGACGCCCGGCACCTGCGCCTGACCGCCCAGCCGGCCCTCGGTGCCCACCTCGCGGGCGACCCGGGTGACCTGGTCGGCGAAGGCCGAGAGCTGGTCGACCATCGTGTTGATGGTGTTCTTCAGCTCCAGGATCTCGCCGCGCGCGTCCACGTCGATCTTCTGCGACAGGTCGCCCCGCGCCACCGCCGTCGTGACCTGCGCGATCTGCCGCACCTGCGACGTCAGGTTCCCCGCCATGAAGTTGACGGAGTCGGTCAGCTCCTTCCAGGTGCCGGACACCCCGTCCACCCGGGCCTGACCGCCCAGCCGGCCCTCCGTGCCCACGTCGCGCGCCATCCGCGTCACCTGGTCCGCGAACGACGAGAGCTGGTCCACCATCGTGTTCACGGTGTTCTTGAGCTGGAGCATCTCGCCGGAGACGTCCACGGTGACCTTCTGCGACAGGTCGCCGTTGGCCACCGCCGTCGTCACCTGCGCGATGTTGCGCACCTGCCCGGTGAGGTTGCGGAACGCCGTGTTGACCGAGTCCGTCAGGTCCTTCCACGTCCCCGCCGCGCCCGGCACCTGCGCCTGACCGCCCAGCTCGCCCTCGACGCCGATCTCCCGGGCGACCCGGGTGACCTCCGCGCCGAAGGACGACAGCTGGTCGACCATGCCGTTGACGGTGTTCTTCAGTTCCAGCATCTCGCCGGCCACGTTCACCGTGACCTTCTGCGACAGGTCGCCGCTGGCCACCGCCGTCGTCACCGCCGCGATGTCCCGCACCTGCGTCGTCAGGTTCCGGAAGACCGTGTTGACGGAGTCCGTGAGGTCCTTCCACGTGCCCGCCGCGCCCGGCACGTTCGCCTGCCCGCCGAGCTGTCCCCCGGCGCCGACCTCGTTCGCCACGCGCGTGACCTCGTCCGCGAACGTGCGCAGCGTCTCGGTCATCTCGTTGATCGTCTCGGCGAGCTGCGCGACCTCGCCGCGCGCGGACACCCGCACCTTCTGCGACAGGTCGCCGTTCGCGACCGCCGTCGTCACCTGCGCGATCCCGCGCACCTGCGCCGTCAGGTTGCCGGCCATCAGGTTCACCGAGTCGGTGAGGTCCTTCCAGACCCCCGCCACCCCCGGCACCTGCGCCTGACCGCCCAGCTCGCCCTCGGTGCCCACCTCCCGCGCGACGCGGGTCACCTCCGACGAGAACGACGAGAGCTGGTCGACCATCGTGTTGACGGTGTTCTTCAGTTCGAGCATCTCGCCGGCGACGTGCACCGTCACCTTGCGCGACAGATCGCCCTTGGCCACCGCCGTCGTCACCAGCGCGATGTCCCGCACCTGCGCCGTGAGCCGGTACGCCATGGTGTTGACGGAGTCCGTGAGGTCCTTCCACGAACCCGACATCCCCCGCACCCGGGCCTGCCCGCCGAGCTTGCCCTCCGTGCCCACCTCGCTGGCCACCCGCGTGACCTCGTCGGTGAACGTCGACAGCTGGTCGACCAGGTTGTTGACCGTCCGCCCGACCTTCAGGAACTCGCCCCGCAGCGGATGCCCCGCCCCGTCCGCGGCCTGCGTGCGCAGCTCCATCCGCGGCGACAGATCACCCTCGGCGACCGCCGACAGCACCCGCCCCACCTCGGACACGGGCCGCACCAGGTCGTCCACCAGCGCGTTCGAGGCGTCGATCGCCGTCGCCCACGAGCCCTCGCTCAGCCCCGTGTCGAGACGCTCCGTGAGTTTGCCCTCACGGCCCACCATCCGCCGCACCCGCGACAGCTCGCCCGTGAGATGCAGATTGCGGTCGGCCACCTCGTTGAAGACCGCCGCGATGTCCGCCATGACACCGTCGCCGGACACCGTCAGCCGCTTGCGGAAGTTGCCGTCCCGCATCGCCACCAGCGCGGCCTGCAACCGGTTCAGCGCGGCCGAGTCCACCGTGGTGGTACCGCCGCGCGCCGCGCGCCGCCCGTCCGGGGCCGGTCCGCCCTTCGCGCGCGTCTTCGTGCCCCGCGTCGCTGCGCCAGACTCCACTGTGTCCCTCCCGCAGGGTCGACCGTTACCGCTGTGCTCGCGTGCTCACGCCCGGCTTACCAGTACAGCCACTGCCGCCGCTCGCCGCCGCGCCTTCCCGCCCCGGTGCCGGCCCGTACCGCGCCGAACCCCCGCCGTGCGCGGGACGCTCGGACCGGTGCGGTCCACCACCAGAAGCCTGCCCAGTGTTTCACCCCGACCGAACCAGGCCATAACAGTTCGGCAGCTTGGCACACGGTCCGCACACCCTCCCGACGGAAACACTGCTGACCGGCCTCCGCGCGGACCGCGAAGGTAAGTAACCTTGGCAGCGGCTGTCCGGCCGTGCCGACCCGTTCGGTCCGGACGGTGCGACACGTACGAGCGGGCATCGGAGGGGCGGCCGCAGGATGACCACCGGAGTGATCCCGGGAGAACAACAGCCCCCGGACGACCGGCCGACCGACGCGCGACCGCCCCACCAGCGCGGCAGCCAGGACGGCAGCACAGCCCAGCCCGCCGAGAACAGGCCGAGGAGTTCCGTGATCACCGCCAGAGCGGCCGCCACCTTCGAGCCCCTGGGACGATCGGTGGCGACCGCCCGGTCCTTCGTACGGGACACCCTCCAGGGCTGGGGCTTCGCCGACATCATCGACGACGCCGTCGTCCTCACCAGCGAACTGGTGACCAACGCCGTCGTCCACGCGGGCACCGCCGCCGAGGTCCTCTGTCTGCGCAGCGACGAGGGCGCCCGCATCGAGGTCGCCGACCGCTACCCGGAGCGCGAGATCCCGCTCCAGGACGTCGCCGTCAACATGGGAAGCCCCGACCGCGAGGGCGGACGCGGCCTCCAGCTCTGCGCCGCGCTGGCCGGCCGCTGGGGCGTCGAGTACACCCCCACCCACAAGACGGTCTGGTTCCAACTCGACCTGCCCGCCCGCCCGGTGGGCACCCGCACCGCCGGCCCGTCGCTGCCGGTGGCCCTCCTCCCCCTCACCGACGGCCGGGTCCGCGTGGCCCTCGTGCAGATCGACCGCAACGGCGCCGTGTCCGTGTGGAACGAGGACGCCGAGGAGCTGTTCGGCTACCCCGCCGACCAGGTCGTCGGCAAGCCGCTGACCGACTTCACCGCCTGGCCGCACACCCCGAGCACCGGCACCGGCGTCGCCGAGGCCCTGCGCCTGTCCCGCTGGGAGGGCAGCTACGGCATCCGCGACACCGACGGCCGCGTGGTCCCCGTCTACGCCTCCCACCTGCGCGTACGGGACACCGAGGGCGAGCCGTCCACGGTCTGCCTGCTGGTACGCGACCACGAACGTGCCGTCCTCCAGTCACCGCAGCGCACCCCCTCCGTCGACACCGCGGCCGCCGAGGGCCAGAGCAGCGACCCCTTCGAGGTCTTCATCGGCTCCCCCGCGCCCGACGACCTCGACGGCCTGCTCCAGCGCACCGTCGAACGCGCCCGCGACATGCTCGACGCCGACTCCGCCTTCCTGCTCCTGGCCACCGACGACGAGACGGAACTGGAGGTCCGCGCCTCCACCGGCCTCCCCTCCGCCCGCCAGCGCTTCGCCCGCGTCCCCGTCGAGGCCGGCCCCGGCCGCTACGGCTCGGCCCGCATGCCCGCCGTCCACGAGGACCTCACAGCCGTGCCCGGCGCGGTCCCGCTGCTCGGCGGCACCGGCATGCGCTCGGTCGTCACCGTCCCGCTCAAGGTCGAGGGCCGCCTCACCGGCTCCCTCGGCGTCGCCGCCGAAGCCCCCGGCCGCTACTCCAACGAGGAGGCCCTGCGCCTCCAGTTCGCCGCCGACCGCATCGCCCTCGCCGTCGAGTCGGCCCGCCTGGGCGAACTGGAACGCCTGCGCCGCGGTTCGCTGAGCTTCCTCGTCGAGGCGTCCGACCTGCTGGCCGGTACCCTCGACCGCGACCAGACCCTCGCCCTCATGGCGCAGATGACGGTCCCGACCCTCGCCACCTGGTGCGCGGTCTACACGATCGCCGACCAGGCCTCCGACCCGTACCTGTCCTACGTACTGCACGAGGACGAGGAACTCATCGACGGCATCAAGGCGTTGCTGTCCAAGATCCAGCCGCCCGACCCCGTGCCCACCCCCGGCGCCCGCGTCTGGTCCGCGCCGGCCGAGGCCGCGCACCAGGCCGCGCTGCGCACCTCCATGCGCAGCCTGGGCCTCGGCGAACCGCTGCAACGCGGCCCGTCCGGCATCGGCCCGACCCTGGCGACGGCGTCCGCGGTGGGCGGCGAGACGGTGGTCCTGCCGCTGGTCGCGCGCAACCGCGTCATCGGCATGCTGACCCTCGGCAAGCCGACCGACGAGCACTTCCGCCAGGAGATCCTGGAACTGGCCGAGGACCTGAGCCGCCGCGCCGCCCTCGCCCTCGACAACGCCCGCCTCTACTCGGAACGCACGGCGATCAGCCAGTCCCTCCAACGCAGCCTGCTCCCCCCGGAGTTGCCGCACGTCCCGAACGTCGAGGTCGAGGTCATCTACCGCGCGGCCGGTGAGGGCAACGAGGTCGGCGGCGACTTCTACGACCTGTTCCCCATCCACGACGACGCCTACGGCTTCGCCATCGGCGACGTCTGCGGCACCGGCCCGGAGGCCGCCGCGGTGACCGGCCTCGCCCGGCACGCCCTCAGACTCCTCGCCCGCGAGGGACTTGGCGGCCCGGCGGTCCTGGAACGCCTCAACTCCGCGATCCTGGACGAGGGTTCGCGCAGCCGTTTCCTGACCCTCCTGTACGGCGAGCTGTGGCCCCAGGAGGACGGCAGCGCACTGCTGAAGGTGGTCTGCGCCGGTCACCCCCTGCCGCTGCGGCTGCGCCCGGACGGCACGGTCGAGTCGGCGGCCGAACCCCAGCCGCTGCTGGGTGTGATGGACGACCTGGAACTGTACGAGCAGACGGTCACCCTGGACCCGGGTGACGTCCTTCTCTGCGTGACCGACGGCGTCACCGAACGCCGCGAGGGCACCCGCATGCTCGGCGACGACGGCCTCGCGGACGTCCTGACGACGTGCACGGGCCTGACGGCGGGCGCCGTCGCGGCACGCATCATGCGCGCGGTGGAGCGCTTCGCGTCGGACGCCCCGTCGGACGACATGGCGATCCTCGCGATGCGCGTCCCCGCACTGCAGACGAACTGAGGGAGTTCGGCCGACAGGCCGAACTCCCTTTGGGGACAACGAAAAAGACCCCGCCCGAATGGGGCGGGGCCTTTCTCTTCCGCTGGGGCCCCCAAACGGAATCGAACCGTTGACCTTCTCCTTACCATGGAGACGCTCTACCGACTGAGCTATAGGGGCCTGCCGCCACTTGGACGTTTCCGCCGTGGCAACGGAATAGATCATACCCCGAACACAGCCGTGTTCCCAACCGTGTTCGGGCCTCGGGAAACCAGGATGCGGAATGCCGTCAGAACGCCGGCTGGAGCAGCCCGCCGAGGGCATTGCACGCGGACACCACCCGCTGCATCTCCCGCTTCGTCAGGGCGGCGTCCACCGGCAGAGCCAGCGTCTCGTCGGCGGCCCGCTCCGTCTCCGGCAGGGAGACGCAGCGCCGGAACTCGGGCATGCGGTGCACGGGCGTCTTGACCGGCACCCGGCAGTCGACGCCCCGTCCGCGCAGGGCCCGCGCGAAGGCGTCCCGGTCGGGCCGCCCGTTGCCCGGCACCCGCACGACGTACTGCTGGTAGGTGTGCCCGTCCCCGCCGTCGGGGGTGCGCAACCCGCGCAGCCGGTGGTCGAGATAGGAGGCCCGCTGCCGACGCTGCGCGACCTCGTCGTACGGCGCCTCCGACTCCGCCTGCTCCAGCACCAGGAGCCCGTGCCTGCGGCCAACGGCGTGGAGCGTCGACAGGTCGGCGAGCCGGCCGAAGCGGTGCACGGCGATCACGGCGGACACACGGGGCGTCACGGTCGCGGCCACGGAGGCCGCGTCGAGGCAGTACGTCAGCGGGTCTATGTCGGCGAACACCGGAAGCGCGCCGACCTGGATCACAGCGTCGGTGACCTCCACGTTCCCGAACGCCGGCACGACGACCTCGTCGCCGAGTCCGATGCCCGCGGCCCTCAGGAGTGCAGCAATAGCCATGCCTGGATGCTGCTTGCGTAAAGTGAACTCCAAGTAACGCAAAGCAAAAAAGGGTTGGTCCCGAAACCGAAGTTCCGGGACCAACCCTTTTGAATAATTGTTCGGCGGCGTCCTACTCTCCCACAGGGTCCCCCCTGCAGTACCATCGGCGCTGAAAGGCTTAGCTTCCGGGTTCGGAATGTAACCGGGC
>NZ_JBIBHJ010000013.1:0-303923 GCF_042956945.1 Streptomyces sp. NPDC008150
GCGGTCCGGAACGTCCCGTGCGGCTCCTCGGCCGTGCCCTCCGACCGCGGGAAGAACTCGTACCACGACCCGAACAACGCCCGCTCCCGCTCCACCAGCAAGGGGAGCTTGGGGGACAGGGTCACCAACTCCCGCAGCGGATAACGGCCGAGGACCGCGTCGACCTCCGCCGTGAAGGCGGCGGCGAACCGCGTCTCCACCGGCAGCGAGTCGTCGCCCAGGGTCTCCGACGCCGCGATCACCGCGGTCCGCTGCCGTACCGGCGCGCACTTCGCCGCCCGCGCGAAGAGCTCCGCGCCCTCTTCCAGGACCAGTCCGACGTCGATGCCGGCCGGGATCTTGATACGCGCGTTGTGGCGCCAGGTCGCGACGGGGTCGCTCCAGCTCTCCACCCAGTACGTCCACCGCCCGGTGGACGTGGGGGTCACGTCGGCGCCCCAAAGATCCGTGCCGGGTGAGAGTTCCCGCATCGGGATCCGCGGCGCGCGCCGCCCCTGCGGGTCCTTCAGTACGACATCGGCGGCCACGGCGTCGTGTCCCTCGCGGAACACCGTCGCCGTGACCTGGAACGCCTCTCCCGCAACCGCCTTCGCCGGGCGCTTGCCGCACTCCACGGCCGGGCGCACGTCACGTACCGGAATGCGGCCGATGGCCGGGGTCGCACTCATGGGTCTCACCTCCGCCGTGTCTCGAACCGGGCTCGACTCCCGGTTCGTGATCCACATTGTCCGGAAGGGGCGTTCCTTCCTATCGGGGCGCGCCGGTCGAGCGGCGACGGTGGGCCCGTCTGCGGGAAGGGTTCACCTGCGGGTGACCGCACTGCTCGTACTGACGTGCCTCCGCGTCGCCACTGAGATGACGCTCGGCGGCCTCGGCCGCCTCGCGGGCGCAGCGGGTGCCCATCAGCGCGCACAGGGTGGCGCCCGACTCCTCGAAACCCGCGCGCATCGCCCGGTCCCCGGGGGCCGCGAGCATCAGGCGTTCCCAGACGCGGTAACGCCTGAGCTGCCGGGCGACGTCCTGTGTGTCGGGTAGCAGCATGGCGCCGGTCACCTTCCGGGACGCTCGACGGGCTCGGCTCCCGACGGTCGGGGCGGCGTCGTGCCCGCTGAAAAGCGCGGCCGCACGGCGATCGAGGTCTTCACCCATGGTGCACGCGGGGACACGCAGCGTCTTGTTGGTTCTTCAACCATTCATGTGGTGCTCACGGGTCTCGTGTTGCACGAATGGCGTAGCGGCCGCACTGTGGTGGTGACTCAGGAGCGATCACCGCTCGCGCACCGTGTTCGGGGACCGGCTGTCAGGCCGGGAACGGGCGAGGGCTTCGCCGGTGAGGAGCCAAGGAAGATGAAGACCGCAATCCCCCGCTACTACCACCTCGACGTGGACGTCAGTTCCGCCAGGACCGGACAGGTCCGGCGCATTCTGGCCGCGCACCTGCGGCTGTGGCGCCTCGACAAACTCGTCGAGCCCGTCTGCCGCGGCACCACGATGCTGCTGACGGCGCTCGAACAGCACACCGCGCACACCGGACACGCCACCGAGAGGACCGTCTCCATCGAGCTGTGGTGGAACGGACACCACCTCATCACCGCCGTCGGCGGTGACGACCGGGGCCTGCGCCCCGACCAGGACCTGCGCGCCTGCCTGGCGGGCATCGCCGCCATGAGTGACGGTTGGGGCTGCTGCGCCTCGGACAACGGCAGCAGGATCATCTGGTTCTCGCAGCGCGTCCGCGCGGACGAGCGGGCGCCGCTGGTCCCCAAGGCGCCGGCGCCCAGCCTGCGCGAGGGACGACCCACCCCGCGCGCGGTGCCGGTCGCCGTACTGGCGGGCCGCGCCGACAACGGCCGCGGCGCCCTCGACGGAGAGAGGTGACGGTGGACGCGTACCGCGACAAGACCGAGGAGCACCCCGAGGGGAGCGGGCCCGCCTGGCGCGGGCTCCCGTACCCGCTGGGCGCCTCCTACGACGGCGAGGGCACCAACTTCGCGCTGTTCAGCGAGGTGGCCCGGCGCGTCGACCTGGTCCTCGTCGACGACGACGGCACCCACCGCGAGATCCGGCTCACCGAGGTCGACGGCTCCGTGTGGCACGGCTATCTGCCGGGCGTCGGTCCCGGCCAGCGCTACGGGTACCGGGTGCACGGGCCGTGGGACCCGGGGGCGGGCCACCGGTGCAACCCCGCGAAGCTGCTCCTCGACCCCTACGCACAGGCCGTCGACGGGCAGATCGACAACCACGCCTCGCTCTACGAACGCGAGGCCGACGGGCCGTCCCCCGCCGACAGCGCGGGGCACACCATGCTCGGTGTGGTCATCGACCCCTCCTTCGACTGGGGCGACGACCGGCCGCCCGGCCGCTCGTACACCGAGAGCGTCGTCTACGAGGCGCACGTGCGCGGCCTCACGCGCACCCACCCCGACGTGCCCGACGAACTGCGCGGCACCTACGCCGGCCTCGCGCACCCCGCGGTGATCGGGCACCTCACCTCGCTGGGCGTGACGACCGTCGAGCTGATGCCGGTCCACCAGTTCGTGCAGGACGGCGTGCTCCAGGACGCCGGGCTGTCCAACTACTGGGGCTACAACACGATCGGCTTCTTCGCGCCGCACAACTCCTATGCCGCGCACGGCACCCGGGGCCAGCAGGTGACGGAGTTCAAGTCGATGGTGAAGGCGCTGCACGCCGCCGGCCTCGAAGTGATCCTCGACGTCGTCTACAACCACACGGCCGAGGGCAACGAGAACGGCCCCACCCTGTCCTTCCGGGGCATCGACAACGCCTCGTACTACCGTCTCGTGGACGGCGACTGGGGCCACTACTACGACACCACGGGCACCGGCAACAGCCTGCTGATGCGCCACCCGTCCGTGCTCCAGCTCATCATGGACTCCCTGCGCTACTGGGTGACCGAGATGCACGTCGACGGCTTCCGCTTCGACCTCGCGGCCACCCTGGCACGGCAGTTCCACGAGGTGGACCGGCTCTCGGCGTTCTTCGACCTCATCCAGCAGGACCCGGTGATCAGCCGCGTCAAGCTGATCGCCGAGCCGTGGGACGTCGGCGAGGGCGGCTACCAGGTGGGCAACTTCCCGCCGCTGTGGTCGGAGTGGAACGGCAAGTACCGTGACGCGGTGCGGGACTTCTGGCGTGCGGAGGACCACACGCTCGGCGAGTTCGCGTCCCGCCTGACGGGCTCGTCCGACCTGTACGCGCACAGCAGGCGCAAGCCGCGCGCCAGCGTCAACTTCGTCACCGCGCACGACGGGTTCACCCTGCGCGACCTGGTCTCGTACAACGACAAGCACAACGAGGCCAACGGCGAGGGCAACCGGGACGGCGAGTCCACCAACCGGTCCTGGAACTGCGGCGCGGAGGGACCGGCCAAGGACCCGGCGGTGCTGGAGCTGCGCGGCCGTCAGCAGCGCAACCTCCTTGCCACGCTGCTGCTTTCGCAGGGCATCCCGATGCTGAGCCACGGCGACGAACTCGGCCGCACCCAGCGGGGCAACAACAACGCCTACTGCCAGGACAACGAGATCTCCTGGATCGACTGGCGGCTCACCGACGATCAGCGCGACCTGATGGACTTCACCCGGTCCGTCATCGCGCTGCGCGCCGAGCACCCCGTGCTGCGCCGCCGCCGCTACTTCCGCGGCGAGACGGCCGTGCACCCGGGGCAGCCGCTGCCCGACCTGGTCTGGCTGCGGCCGGACGCCCGGGAGATGACGGACGACGAGTGGGACCGCTCCGACGCGCACTCCATCGGGGTGTTCCTCAACGGGGACGCCATCGCCGAACCGGACCCGCGCGGCCGGCGGGTGACGGACGACTCGTTCCTGCTGCTGCTCAACAGCTACTGGGAACCGGTCGAGTTCCGCCTGCCCGGCGTCGCCTACGGCGAGCGGTGGACCACGCTCATCGACACCTCGGAGGCGCAGGGCGCGCCGGACGAGGCGGAGCACAAGGCCGACACCGACATCCGGGTGGAGTCCCGCAGCCTGGTGCTGCTGTCGCGCCCCTCGCGGGGGGCCGGCGGCACGCCCGCCGGCCGGAAGGCGTCCGGCCGGAAGGCGTCCGGCCGGGGCCGGGTCAGTGGCGGGGGTCGCGCGACGTCACGGTGAACGGTGCGCCGTCGGGGTCCCGCAGCAGGCACTCGTCGCTCCCGGACTGGAGCACGGTGCCGCCGCGGGCCTCGGCGGCGCTCGCGCTCGCGGCGACGTCCGGCACCCGGAAGTGGACCTGCCAGTGCGGGCGGATCGTCGGGTCGGGCGCCGCCTCCAGCGCGCCCGACCCGATCCGCGCCACCACCTCGCCGCGGCTGCGCAGCACGACCTCGTTGCCCTCGTAGTGGACCTCGCAGAAGCCCGGCCGGGCGGACGCCCAGTCGAGGACCTCGCCGTAGAAGATGGCGGCGTCAAAGGCGTCGCGGGTGTGCAGCCGCAGGAACGCGGGCGCCGAGTGCGACCAGTTCTCCCACTCGGCGACGAGTTCGCCCTCCCAGATGCCGAACGGCGCGCCGTCGCGGTCGGCCAGCAGCGCGGCCCGGCCCGGCGGCAGCGAGATCGGCCCGACGGCGGCCGTGCCGCCCCGCTCGCGGACGCGGGAGACGGCCTGGTCGGCGCTCGCCACCGCGAAGTACGGCGTCCAGGCCACCGCCATCTGCCAGACGGAGGCGACCGCGCCGAGTCCCGCGACCGGGACGCCGTCGGCCATGGCGACCCGGAAGTCGTCGCCGAGCTTGGCCGGGCGCCACTGCCAGCCCAGCACGTCGGCGTAGAACTCCTCGGAGGCCCGCACGTCACGACTGGTCAGGCTCACCCAGCAGGGGATGCCGAACACCGTGCGGGTGGTGACGCTCTCGGTCGTGTTGCCCGCGAGTGGCGTGTCGTTGCTCATGGCAGTTCGTGTCCCGTCTCCGTCCACCGGCGGCCACCGGTACCTGTCAGATGTCAGCGTGCCCGCGGGGCGACGCGGGATGCCCCCGGTCCGTCGCGGCGCGGCGCGCGCCCCGCGGGGTCCGGGCCGGCCGTCGGCCGGCCGGGCGGGAATGCCGGGCGGTCTCAGCCCGCGTCGGCGAGCAGTTCCTCGCGCAGCCGGTCGAAGCAGCCGCTGAGCAGTCGGGAGACGTGCATCTGCGAGATGCCGAGCCGGCGGGCGATCACGCTCTGGGTCATGCCCTGGAAGTAGCGCATGTAGAGGATGGTCCGCTCACGTTCGGGAAGCGCCTCCAGGCAGGGCTTGACGGCCAGCCGCGCGACGACGAGGTCGAACCGGGGGTCGTTCTCGCCGAGCGCGTCCCCGAGAGCGTACCCGTCCGTACCGGGCATCTCGGCCTCCAGCGACAGCGCCGCGAAGCACTCCAGCGCCTCCTGGCCCGCGCGCACCTCGTCCTCGGTGAGCTGCGCGTGCTCGGCTATCTCGGCGACGGTGGGGGTGCGGCCCTCGGTGGTCTGGGACAGCTCCTTGACGCTCGTCCGCACCCGGTTCCGCAGGTCCTGCACCCGGCGCGGCACGTGCAGCACCCACATGTGGTCCCGGAAGTGCCGCTTGATCTCGCCGGTGATCGTCGGCACCGCGTACGCCTCGAAGGCGCGCCCCCGGTCCGGGTCGTACCGGTCGACGGCCTTGACCAGGCCGAGCGCGGCCACCTGGTACAGATCTTCGAGGGCTTCACCGCGGCCGCGGAAGCGGACGGCGATCCGTTCGGCCATGGGCAGCCAGGCGCGGACCAGTTCGTCCCGCAGCACGGACCGCTCCGCCCCTTCGGGCAGACCGGACAGACGTGCGAAGGACTCGGCGGTGTCGGGGGCGTCGTCGTGCGGGCGGCGGGTGTGTTGCCTGCCGGTGACGGGCATCGGGCGTTCCTCCCTCAGCGGGCGCCGGGGTTCTCGGGTTCTCGGGGGCGTGCGGGACGCGGGGGAGCGGACCTGCCCGGCGGAGACCGCCGGGGTCGCGGGGCCGTGTCCCAGGGCTGTGCCTCCTGTCCGAAGCACCAAGTCGGGAATGCCCGAATAAGGCTCTTATGAAACAAATAGGACGATGTGGTGACCGGGTGCGGTCGAACGGTTCTCGCTGGTGAGGGGCGTGGCGGCCCGGCTTGACCTCCCTTTGGGGCAATTACCTCTTAAGCAGAGGTAATCTTTCGGCCGTGGACTCGGAGACCTTCCCGGAGGAGCTGGCCGACGCGCTCGTCGGCGTCCAGCGACTGATCCGGCGCAGACTGCGCAACGAGATGAGCACACCGCCGCTGCGCGGCGCCGAGACGGAGCTGCTGCGCCTCGTCGTCGCCCGCCCCGGCATCGGCGTCTCGGACGCGGCCAAGGAGCTGTACCTGGCGAGCAATTCGGTGTCCACCCTGGTCAACAGCCTCGCCCGGAGCGGCTACGTGGTCCGCGAGACGGACCCCGCCGACCGCAGGGCCGTGCGGGTGCTGCCCACGGCCGCGGCCGAGGCCCGGCTGAGCGCCTGGCAGGAACGGCGCGCCGCACTGGTGCGCCGGTACGTGACCCGCCTCGACGACGCGGACCGGGAAGCGCTGCGTGCCGCGATCCCCGCCCTGCGCAAGCTGGCCGTCGAACTGCACGAGGAAGCCGAGGAATCATGACGCGCGACCCCGCCGAACCGGACACCGCCGCCCCCGCCGACGCCGTCGCCTGTACCGGGCTGACCTACACCTTCGGCGAGACGAACGCGGTGGACGGTCTCGACCTGACGGTCCGGGAGGGCGAGATCTTCGGCCTGCTCGGTCCCAACGGCGCCGGCAAGACCACGGCGATCCGCTGCATCACCACCCTGCTGCCCGTGCCCCCCGACATGGTCCGCGTCTTCGGCCGCGACACCTCCACCGACCGCATGGCGGTGCGCCGCCTGCTGGGCTACGTCCCCCAACAGCTCTCCGCGGACGGGGGGTTGACCGGCAGGGAGAACGTCACCCTGTTCGCCCGCGTCTTCGACATCCCGCGCGCCGAACGCGCCGAGCGCGTCGCCCAGGCGCTCACCGCGGTGGACCTCACCGACGCCGCCGACCGGCTCGCGAGCACCTACTCCGGCGGCATGATCCGCCGGCTCGAACTCGCCCAGGCCCTGGTCAGCGCGCCCCGCCTGCTGATCCTCGACGAGCCCACGATCGGCCTCGACCCGATCGCCCGCACCGGCGTGTGGGAGCACATCAACGCCGTGCGCGCGGTCACCGGCATGACGGTCCTGGTGACCACCCACTACATGGACGAGGCCGACCAGTACTGCGACCGCGTCGCCCTGATGCACCGCGGCCGGATCCGGGCCCTCGGCACCCCCGACGAACTGCGCGAGGGGCTCGGCGAGCGCCGTCGCGCCGAGGGTACGGCCACGGGCGCGCTGCCCACGCTGGAGGACGTCTTCCGCGACATCGCGGGCAGCGGCCTCACCGACCAGTCAGGAGAATTCCGCGATGTCCGAAGCACCCGCCGCACCGCGAACCGCGTCGGCTGACCGCGCCCTCGCCGACGGCATCGGCCTGCTGCTCCGGCCGCCCACGCCCCGCGCCGGCTGGCGGCTGGTGCCGGCCCGCGTCGTGGCGATGTGCGTGGTCGAGCTGCAGAAGCTGCGCCACGACCGCACCGAGCTGTACACGCGGGCGGTGCAGCCCGCCCTCTGGCTGCTGATCTTCGGTCAGACCTTCACCCGGATCAGGGCGATCCCCACCGGCGGCATCCCCTACATCGACTACATGGCGCCCGGCATCATCGCGCAGTCGGCGATGTTCATCGCGATCTTCTACGGCATCCACATCATCTGGGAACGCGACGCGGGCATCCTCAACAAGCTGCTCGTCACGCCGACCCCGCGCTCCGCGCTCATCACCGGCAAGGCGTTCGCGGCCGGGGTGAAGTCGCTGATCCAGGCGGTCGTCGTCATCGTCATCGCGGCGCTCCTCGGCGTCGCGCTGACCTGGAACCCGCTGCGACTGCTCGGCGTCGCGGTCGTCGTGGTCCTCGGCTCGGCGTTCTTCTCCTGCCTGTCGATGACGATCGCGGGCATCGTCCTGAGCCGCGACCGGCTGATGGGATTCGGACAGGCGATCACCATGCCGCTGTTCTTCGGCTCGAACGCCCTGTATCCGGTGTCGGTGATGCCGGGCTGGCTCCAGGTGGTCAGCAAGGTCAACCCGCTGAGCTACGAAGTCGACGCCCTGCGCGGCCTGCTGCTCGGTACGCACGACCATCTGCTCGCGGACTACGGGGTGCTGGTGGTGGCCGCGGCGGCCGGAATCCTCGCCGCCTCCTCGCTGCTCGGCAGGCTCGCCCGCTGACGCCCGGCGGGTCCCGCTCCCGGACGTGATGTGCGGCACGTCCGGGAAGCGCGCGGCCCGGCCCGGCGATCGATTGTCGCTGCGCAGCGCTTGATCACCGGTCACCCGCGGGAAATCCCTGGCCACGGCCCTGTTCGAGTCATTTGACAGTGCACGGAACGCCCGGATAGGAAGCAGGCCGAGAGGTCGAGGGGTGCTGCACTGTGTACGAGCCGAACGTGGTCGGGGACTGGCAGGAGTACGGCGAGCGTGCCGGGCTGCGGGTCCGTGTCCACCGCCTGGAGCGGTCCGAACCGCCGCGCGGACGCGACGACGCAGCCGAGGGGCTGACGTACTTCAGTCTCCGCGTGACCGTCGAGAACCGCGGGGACGGTCACTTCGGTGTGCAACTGGAGGACGGTCAGATCGACGTGCGGCTCGGGCGGGACGGCGAGGGCGCCTTCGTGGACTGGCGCAACTCCCAGTTCATCGAGGGCTTCGACGTCTACCCGCTGCGCCGCGCGACCGCCGTGGTCTTCGCGGCCGGCACGGAGGACGCCCTCTCCCAGGTGGACGTCCAGATCCAGCTGCGCGTCGACGAGGAGTGGACCGAACGCCGCCTGTGGGTCGGCGCCGTCGGACTCGGTGAGCCCGCGGGTGCCACGGGCACCCGGGGCGGCTCCCTCCACGACGGACTCGCCCGCCAGGTGGCCAACTACCTGCGCGACCAGCCGGAGTCGGGCACGGCCTGACGGGCGGCGGCGCGGTCGGCCGCCGTCAGTGCGGGATGCCGTCGATGATCTCGCGCGCCCCCTGACGCAGCAGCGCCACCGCCACCGAGGTGCCCAGCGTCGCCGCGTCCAGCCGGCCGGCCCACTCGTGGGCGTTCAGCCGCACCTTGCCGTCCGGAGTGAACACGCAGGCGCGCAGCGACAGTTCGCCCGCCGCGTCCACCCGGGCGAACCCGGAGATCGGGCTGTTGCAGTGCCCCTGGAGCACGTGCAGGAACATCCGCTCGGCCGTCGCCTCACGATGCGTCGCCGGGTCGCCGAGGGCGCTGACCGCGTCGATGAGCGCGGTGTCGTCCTCGCGGCACTGGAGGGCGAGGATGCCGGCCCCGATCGGCGGCATCATGGTCTCGGTCGACAGGATCTCGGTGATCACGTCGGTGCGGCCGATGCGTTCGAGCCCCGCGGCCGCCAGCAGCAGCGCGTCCGCCTCGCCGGCCGCGAGCTTCTCCAGCCGCCTGTTGGCGTTGCCCCGGAACGGCACGCACTCCAAGTGCGGATAACTGGCCGTCAGTTGGGCAACGCGGCGGACCGACGACGTGCCGATCCTGGTGCCGTCGGGGAGTTCGTCGAGGGTCAGCCCGCCCGGGTGCACGAGCGCGTCCCGTACGTCGTCCCGCTTCAGGAACGCGGCGAACACCGTGCCCGCGGGCAGCGGCCGGTCGGCCGGCACGTCCTTGACGCAGTGCACCGCGAGGTCGGCCTCGCCGGCGAGCAGCGCCGCGTCGACCTCCTTCGTGAACGCGCCCTTGCCCTCGACCTGCGACAGGTCGCCCAGCCACTTGTCGCCGGTGGTCCGCACCGGCACCACCTCGGTGCGCACGCCGGGATGGCGAACCGCCAGCTCGGCACGGACGCGCTCCACCTGGGCGAGCGCCATCGGCGAGTCGCGGGAGACGATACGGATCAACGCGGGCACGGACATCTCGGGCACGGGCATGCGCACACGATAGTCCGTCCCGCTGGTGCGCCCGTCCACTGCCCCTCGACGCACACCCCGTCCCTCCCGCTGCCGGTACCCTCCGCGACGGCCGCGCCGCCGCCCGGCACGCCCGCGCCGGCCGGGCGTGACCCGCGGGCCCGACCGGCCCGTCCCCCGCTCCGCCGCACGAGCGCGCAGTGGGGCAACGCGGCGTGCGTGGAGGCGATTTGAGCCCCTGGTGTCGCGCTGTCGTACCGTCAGACGCCGCCCCCGGTCTCCGGCGGTCCGTCCGTGAGGTCCGCCGCCGAGTCCTCCGGGGTCAGGTCCCCGCGCAGCCGGTGCCAGACCGGCTGCCGCAGCAGTCCGGCCCGGGTGCGGGTGCTGAACGCGACCTCCCCGACCAGGCGGGGGAGCACCCACCGCGCGCCCGCCTGCCGCGGCGCCGGCGTGAACGGGCACACGTCACTGGCCGCCGCCCTCAACAACCGGGCCAGCTCCACCCGTTCGGCGTCGCTCCAGCCCGTGCCCACGCTGCCGGCGTACCGCAGCACGCCCGCCGCGAGGCGGCCCACCAGGACCGCGCCGGGCAGCCCGTCCAGGCGCCCCCGGCCCGGCAGCCAGCCGCCGACCACGACGTCCGCGGTGCGCAGGTTGCGGATCTTGATCCAGGAGCGGGACCGGGTGCCCGGCTCGTACACCGAGTCGAGCCGCTTGCAGACCAGCCCCTCCAGGCCGTGTTCGCGCGTGGCCGCCAGCGCCTGCTCGCCGTGTCCGACCAGGGCGGCCGGGGTCGACCAGAAGGGGCCGTTCAGGGCGAGTTCCTCCAGTCGTCCGCGCCGCTGCGTGTACGTGAGCGGCACGAGCGAACGCCCGCCGAGACTCAGGGCGTCGAACAGGACGAGGTGGACCGGGGCCTGCCCCGCCCGGCGCGCGGCCCTCGCCGGGGAGTGCGCCAGACCCATCCGGCCCTGGAGCAACTGGAAATCGGCGCGCCCCTGTTGGTCCAGCGCGAGCACCTCGCCGTCCAGCACCGCCGGCGTGCCCGCCAACGCCGCTCCCAGGGACTGGAGTTCGGGGTAGGCGGCGGTGATGTCCTCCCCGGAGCGGGCCCGCAGCACCACGCCGCCGTCACCGGCGAGGTAGGCCACCACCCGCTGGCCGTCCTGTTTCGTCTCGTACGCCCAGCGGCCGTCCTGCGCGGCGGGCGGCAGGGTGCCGGGGGTGGCCAGCATCGGGGGAATCAACGGGAGGGTCACGGCTGAGGTGTCGACGGGAGCGGCCCCCGGCACGCCCCCGGGGCCCGCTTTTCCCCTGAACGGATCCGCCCCCGGGCGCATCTGCCGCGTCCGCCGGACCGCTCACCGGGCCGAGCGGACCCCGGCCGCCCGCCGGCGCCTGCTTACTGTCGAGTAATATCGCGCGGCAGGCCATCCAAGGAGGAACCGTGCCCCGGCTCGAACGTTCACCCCTGCTGCTCGCGGGCCTGTTGGCCACCGCGGGCACCGTCCATTTCGCCGCCCCGCGCAACTTCGACTCGATCGTGCCGCGCTCCCTGCCCGGCTCGCCCAGAACCTGGACGTACGCCAGCGGGGCCGTGGAGCTGGCGCTGGCCGCCGGGCTCGCGGTGCCGCGCACCCGCCGGGCCGCCGCACTCGCCTCGGCCGCCTTCTTCGCCGGGGTCTTCCCGGCCAACGTGAAGATGGCGTGGGACTGGCGCCACCGCCCCGCGCCGCTCAGGGCCGCCGCCTACGGACGGCTGCCCGTGCAGGTGCCGCTCGTGCTGTGGGCCCGTGACGTCGCCCGCAAGGCGGGGGAGCGGCCGTGACGGGCCGTGTCGGGACCGGTGACACGGTCGAGGACTTCTCGCTGCCCGACGAGAGCGGCACCACGGTCACGCTGTCCGCGCTCCTCGCGGACGGCCCGGTCGTGCTGTTCTTCTACCCGGCCGCGATGACGGCGGGCTGCACCGCCGAGGCGTGCCACTTCCGGGACCTGGCGGCCGAGTTCGCCGCCGTCGGCGCGCGTCCCGTGGGGATCAGCGGCGACGCGGTCGACAAGCAGCGGGAGTTCACCGACCGGCACACGCTCGGCATGACGCTGCTGTCCGACACCGACGGCGCGGTGCGCGACCGGTTCGGGGTCAGGCGGGGCTTCTCGATCGCGCCCACGAAACGGGTGACGTTCGTGATCGGCCGCGACCGCACCGTACTCGACGTCGTCCGCAGCGAGTTGCGGATGAACAGCCACGCCGACCGGGCGCTCGCCGCCCTCCGCGAGCACGCGGGCCGGTAGCGGACCCCGTCGCCGCCCCGCCCGGAGTCCGGGCGGGGCGGCGACGGCGCTGCCAACTCCCTTGCCGCGTCGCCCCGTCGGGCCGTCAGAACTCCTCGTGCACCTCGGGGTCGCCGCCGATGCGCCGCGGCTCGTGGTCCGCCACCGCCGCCAACTGGTCGGCGTCCAGCTCGAAACCGAAGAGGTCGAGGTTCTGCCGCTGCCGCTCCGGGTCCCCGGACTTCGGGATCGGCACGGCGCCGAGCTGGGTGTGCCAGCGCAGCACCACCTGGCCCGGGGTCACCCCGTGGGCCTTCGCGATGTCCGTCACCGCCGGGTCCTCCAGCAGCTTGCTGCCGCGGCCCAGCGGGCTCCAGCTCTCGGTGCGGATGCCCCTGCCCTCGTGGTAGGCGCGCAACTCGGCCTGCGGGAAGTAGGGGTGCAGCTCGATCTGGTTCACCGAGGGCAGCACACCGGTCTCGCGCTCCAGGCGCTCGATGTGGTCCCGGGTGAAGTTGGAGACGCCGATCGAGCGGACCAGCCCCTCCTCGCGCAGCTTGATCATGGCCTGCCAGGACGCCACGTACTTGTCGACGCGGGGCAGCGGCCAGTGGATCAGGTAGAGGTCCACGTACTCCAGGCCGAGCCGCCGGCGCGACTCCTCGAACGCGGCGAGGGTCTCCTCGTAGCCGTGGTGGCGGCCCGGCAGCTTGGTGGTCACGACGATCTCGTCGCGTGCGATCCCGCCGGCCGCGACGCCCTTGCCGACGCCGACCTCGTTGCCGTAGTTCGTCGCCGTGTCGACAAGTCGGTAGCCCGATTCGAGGGCCCGCGCCACGGCTCGTTCCGCCTCCGCGTCGTCCATCGGGTAGGTCCCCAGGCCGACGGCGGGGAGCCGCGTACCGTCGTTGAGCCTGTGCGTCGGGATGCTGATCACGATCGCCCTTTCCCTCGACTGTGCTGGTACGTCCAGTATGGGCGCGTTCCGCGCGGCGCTCCTGCCGGGTCCCGGACCGCCCGCGCGGCGGGCGGCGGTCCGCCACGAGGCACCGTCGCCACCCGGCCGAAAGGCTGCCACGATCACCGCGGAGGCCGGCTGCGCGGAGCACGCGGCACGACGGACGCGACAGAGGGAGAACGACGATGACTACCTACGGCGGTACGACGGACCGGGCGGCGGCCGACAGGGAGGCGGCGGCCGCCGGCATCGAGGTGCGGCCGGTCGCGGGGCACGCCGGTGCGGAGATCGAGGGCGTCGACCTGGCCGGGGAACTGGGCGACGACGTGGTGGCCGCCGTCCGCGCGGCGGTGCTGCGCTGGAAGGTGGTGTTCTTCCGGGGCCAGACGCTGGACCACGCCGGGCACGTGGCCTTCGCCCGCAGGTTCGGCGAACCGGTGGTGCTCCCCCGCCGGGGCGGTGCCTCGCCGGGGGAGTGGCCCGAGATCGAGACGACCGCCGACCGGCTCGAACTCGGCGGCCGCTTCGGCATGGAGCACGACGAGTGGCTCGCCCGCCGCCGGCACACCCTGCTGCGTGGCTGGCACTGCGACCACGGCGCCCGTGTCGACCCGCCGGCCTTCACGATCCTGCGCGCCGAGTCCGTACCGCCGTACGGCGGGGACACCACCTGGTCCAACCTGGCCGCCGCGTACGCCGGACTGTCCGCGCCCGTACGGGAGTTCGTGGACGGGCTGCGCGCGGAGCACCGGCTCGGCGTGGGCTACCGGCCGCGCCCGGGGGACGACGCGTACGTGCGCCACCTGCTGGAGCACCAGACGGCGAGCGTGCACCCGCTGGTGCGGGTCCACCCGGAGACCGGCGAGCGGGTGCTGTTCGTCAACGGCTACTACCTGGAGCAGATCGAGGGGCTGTCCCGTCCGGAGAGCGCCGCCGTCCTGGAGATGCTCCTGGAGCAGGCGACCCGGCCCGAGTACACGGTGCGGTTCCGCTGGGCGCCGGGCAGTGTGGCCTTCTGGGACAACCGGGCCACCGTCCACCTGGCACCGTCCGACACCGCGCACCTGGACTTCCCGCGCACCATGCACCGGGTGATGCTCACCGGGGACGTGCCGGTCGGCGTGGACGGCAGGCCGTCGACGCCCCTCGTCGGCACCGAGGCCGGACGCTGGTGACGGGGCGCCGGTGACGAGGTGCCGGTGACAGGACGCCGGTACGGGCGCGGCCGGGCGCCCGGGTCGCTCAGTTCGCCGCGACCGGCCGCTCCCGGCCGAGCGCCGGGCCCAGTTCCGTCGCCATGTCGGTGAGGATCTGCACGTAGTCCTCGTGCTCGAAGCTGAACGGCAGGGCGAAGGCCACCTCGTCCACCTCGCGGAACGCGGCGTGCTCCGCGAGCCGTTCGGCGATCTCCGCCGAGGTGCCGACGATGTCCGGCGCGAACATCAGCCGCGCGGGACCCTGCGGCGTGGTGGTGCGCGGGGTGCGCGCGCGGGCGTACTCCGTGTACTTCGCGCGCTGCGCCGGGGTCGCGGAGTCGGTCGGTATGACGACGAGGCCCTGCGAGACGCGGGCCGCCTCGCCGTCGGGGTGGGCGGCCCGGAACGCGCGGATGTGGGAGAGCTGGACCGCGGCGAAGTCCTCGGACTCCTCCGCCTTGACGACACTGCTCGTCAGGAAGTTCATGCCGTGCTCGCCCGCCCACCGCGCGGAGCCGAGGCTGCCGCCGCCGTACCACATGCGCGAGCCGAGGCCGGGGGAGTGCGGCTGCACACGGTGGGAGAAGACCTCGAAGCCCTCGGTGCCGCCGAAGTCGCTGGCGCTCCCGCCGCGCACGAGGTCCAGCAGCCGCCGCACCCGCTCGTGGCCGAAGTCCTCGGCTTCGGCGGTGTCCGGGTAGAGGGCGTCCCTGACCCGGTCGAAGTGCATGGGCGGGCCCACGCTGACGCCCGGGTTCAGCCGCCCGCCGGACAGGACGTCGACCGTCGCCAGGTCCTCGGCGAGCCGCAGCGGGTTCTCCCAGCCCAGCGGGATCACCGCCGTGCCCAGCTCGATGGTGCTGGTGCGCTGCGAGGCGGCCGCGAGGACGGCTACCGGCGAGGAGATCCCGTACTGGAGGTGGCGGTGGCGCACCCACGCGCTGTCGAAGCCCAGCCGCTCGCCCAGCTCGACGATCTCCAGCGTGGTCTCGTGACCGCGTCGTGGGTCGGCCTCGTCGAACAGGCCGATGGTCAGGAATCCCAGCTTGCGCAACGGTCGCGGGCTCGGCGGCACGGGTCCTCCAGGGTGCGCGGCGGCGGGCCCCCGCGCGTCGGTCCTGTCTCGTCCCGCGATTCTGGCAAACGGGCGGCGCCCCCGCCCGCCCGGGGTGGCGCCCCCGCCCGCCCCCGACCGGTCAACGGCCCCCGGACCGCCCCGGGTCGGCGGCCTGGGCGGACTCCGCCGCGCCGGTCGGGCCGTCGGGCAGGTCCAGCGGGATGCTCACCTCGTCCTCCACCGGCGGGTCGAGCTCCTGCTCCAGGTTGCCGGTCGCGGCGAAGCAGCGGATGTCGAGGCTGCCCGGACTGACGTCCAGCCGCAGGAAGCACTTGAAGAACGGCGGCGCGTACGTCGCCGACGCGGGCGAGAAGAGCTGCGTGTAGGTCTTGCGCACCGGCAGCCGGAACCGTCCCCGCCGGTCCGGCCGCCCGCCCGCGCCGAGCAGCGAGGCGACGAGCCGGGCCCGCAGCCCCGGCCGCCGTTCCGCGTCCTGGGGCCGGGTCGGGGGCACGCCGAGCCGGGCGGCGATCACGGCGCGGGCGTCGGACTCGTCCAGGGTGAAGAACCTGCGCAGCCGCAGCCGGTCGCCGTACAGGCGGCTGTAGAAGGCGAGGGAGTCGCCGCGCAGCGGGTAGCAGCGGAACTCCTTCTCGGTCACGTTCGCCACCGACACCCGGGGGATGACGTGCGTGGCGTGCATGAACGCGCCGCCGCCGCCCGCGACCACGTACTGGATGGTGCGGCCGTCCACCTGCACCGGGTAGCGCTGGTAGTTGTGGATGTCGCCGCCGATCGCCGCGACGTAGTGGTGGTCCGCGTCCCGGACGATGTCGTCCACCGTGCCGCCGCCGTCGATGGGGCAGGGGTGGTGCTCCCCGTCCACGTACAGCGGCGAGCCGGTGATCAGGATCTTCGGGCGGGGGCCCTTCGACACCTCCCGCAGCCAGGCGCCCTGTTCGGCGTCCAGGGTGCCGAGCAGCCCGGTGTCGATGCCGACGATCCGCAGCGGCCCCGCGTCGATCGCCCAGTACGGCCCCGGCTGCACCGCCTGTTGGCCCGGGGCGCCGCGCAACTCCCGCGACTGCGCCAGGCGTTGCTCGTCCACGGGGGCGGGGCGGTGCCACAGCAGGGAGCGCAGCCGGGCCCGGGAGAAGAAGCGGGGCGCCGGCTCGGGCGGCAGCGGGGCGGTGTCGCAGAACACCCGCATGAACCCGGTGAGGTCCTCGTACCAGTCGTGGTTGCCGGGCACGGCGTACAGCGGGGCCGGGTAGTCGCGGTACGGGCGGAAGAACTTGGTGCCGTAGTCCTCGGTGCGGCCCACGGGGTAGATCACGTCGCTGGCGATCACCGCGAAACTCGTGTCCCGGCCGGTGCGCAGGAAGCCCGGCACGACGGCGTACTGGGGGTCGTCGCCCTCCCCGGTGTCGCCGATGACCATGAAGGAGAACCGGTCCGGCTCGTCGCGCCGGACCACCTTGTCCGGGGGCGCCCCGGCGGCGGCCGCCCGTTCCACCCACCGGGCCCGGGTGCGGCCGGTCGGGTCGCCGAACCAGGACGCGAGCACGCCGTTGCGGGCCGCCCACAGGGTCTTCGGGTCCAGCCACGAGAGGTTCACCACCCGGGCGGGCATGGCGCGTTCGTACAGGCCCGGACGGGTGCTGCCCCACCCGGCGCCTTCGAGTGAGTCACGGGACGAATCAGGCACGGTGAGAACCCTAACAACCGCGCGCGCGGGCCGCGTTGGCGGCCCGCGCCGTCGGCCGGGGGAGCGGCGGCACGCGGCCCGCCTGCGCGCCCGGGGCTACCGGCCGCCGTCGCGCGGCGGGACCGGCTGCTGCTCGGAGCGGCGCGCGCCGGGCTCGAAGAACGAACCGGGGGTGCCCGCCGGGGCGTCCCCGGCCGCGGGCCCGCGGCTCCAGTCGCCGTCGCCGAGCACGAGCAGCGGGTCGAACATCACGACCACGCCGGCCAGCAGCAGGAAGACGACGGGCCCGATGAGCATGGGGAGCAGCAGGGAGGTGGGGGAGTCGCCGTCCCAGGACGCGCCGCTCGTCGCGTGCAGGTGGACGCTCATGGCGGCCATGCCCGTGTAGTGCATGCCGGAGACGGCGATGCCCATGACGAGGCTGGCGCCGAGGCTCGGCAGGAAGCCGTGGACCGACACGCTCGCCCAGAGCGCGGCGGTCGCGGCGACGATCGCGATGACGACGGAGACCGCGACCGTGGCCGCGTCGTACCGGATGTCCCCGTCCAGGCGGATCGCGGCCATGCCGATGTAGTGCATGGCGGCGACGCCGAGGCCGGTGACGACGCCGGCCGTGGCGAGCGTCGCGGGCCTGGCGCCGCGGTAGCCGACGATGAAGACGCCGATGCCGACGACGACGATGGCGACGGCGAGGCTGAGCACGGTCAGGGGGACGTCGTAGCCGATCCGTACCTCCTCGACCTGGAAGCCCACCATGGCGATGAAGTGCATCGTCCAGATGCCGCAGCCGATCGCGGCGGCTCCGAGCGCGAGCCAACCGCCCTTCCAGGAAGCCTCGTTGTGCAGTGACCGCGTGATGCAGCGGAGCCCGAGGGCACCGCCGAGGCAGGCCATCACGTAGGCCGCGACGGGTGTCACGAGGCCGTAGTGGAACCCCTGGACCGTTCCTTGCATGTACCGACTCCCCCGGGAGGCGTGGTGGGGCCGTGGCCGTCCGGAGCGCATCGGATCAGCGGGGATCGGACGGGATCGGAGCGGGCCGTCCCGGGGCGTCGCGGTCGCGAGCCGTCCGAACGATTTCGGCCTCGTTGTGGAAGTCAGGTTTATGCGTCCACACCATAGGAAGCAAGGGCTTGTCGAAAGTATCCGACTAACTATCCGATTAACTCTGTATCACCAGAGGCTAACTTCCGTCACAAACGGAACATACGCATCGCGGGCGGGTGTGGCGTGGCCGGTTCTCGCCCCCTGCCCACGGGATCGGACCGGCCGATCCGTCGCCCGCCCGTGTGCCTCGAACCGGGGTTTGGTCTACGCGGGTTGAGGGTCGGCCCGCGCGTCATAGAGGGATAACCCTCGAATGCGCTCCATTGGGATGACATGCGCAGGCCAACCCTGTCAGTGTCCCACCGACTGTCGCACAGGTTCGTCACCGCCTGTCCACAGGAAGCGGTCCCCGCACAGCTCAGCTCTCCCCGGCCAGCACACCCGTCTGGCCGGTCTGTCATCGGCCGTCACCCGCGGCCGCCGCAGGAGGAGTACGAGTGAGACGCATCCCCCACACCCGGACCACGCTCGGAGCCGCCCTGGTCTCCGCCGCGGTCTTCCTGGCCGTCGGCGTCCAGACGGTCCCGGCCGGCGCGGCGCCCGCCGCCGCCCCCCACCCGAGTCCGCTGCGTTCGGGCGCGCTCGAGGCCCCGCTGACCACGGCCCAGCACACCGCCCTGGTCAGGAGCGCCGCGCAGAACAGCGACGACACCGCCCGCACCCTCGGCCTCGGCGCCAAGGAGAAGCTGGTCGTCAAGGACGTCGTGAAGGACAACGACGGTACGGTGCACACCCGTTACGAGCGCACCTACGACGGGCTGCCCGTCCTCGGCGCCGACCTCGTCGTGCACACGCCCCCCGCCGCGAAGGCGACCGGCACCGTCGGCGCGACCTTCAACAACGGCCGCCGCACCGTCAAGGTGTCCTCCACCACCGCCGAGGTCAGCAAGGCCGACGCGGCGGCGAAGGCCCTCAGGACCGCCAAGTCGCTCGACGCGGTGTCCCCCAGCACCGACAGCGCCCGCAAGGTGATCTGGGCCGGCAGCGGCACCCCGAAGCTCGCCTGGGAGACGGTGGTCGACGGCCTCCAGGACGACGGCACCCCCAGCAAGCTGCACGTCGTCACCGACGCCGCGAGCGGCGCCGAGCTGTACCGCTACGACGACGTCAAGACCGGTACGGGCAACACCCAGTACAGCGGCTCGGTGAGCCTGAGCACCACGCTGTCCGGGTCGACCTACCAGCTCTACGACACCACGCGCGGCGGCCACAAGACGTACAGCCTGAACAACGCCACCTCCGGCACCGGCACCCTGATGACGGACGCCGACGACGTCTGGGGCACCGGCGCGGGCTCCAACACCCAGACCGCGGGCGCCGACGCCGCGTACGGTGCGCAGGAGACCTGGGACTTCTACAAGAACACCTTCGGGCGCAACGGCATCAAGAACAACGGCGTCGCCGCCTACTCCCGCGTCCACTACAGCAGCGGCTACGTCAACGCCTTCTGGGACGACAGCTGCTTCTGCATGACCTACGGCGACGGCTCGGGCAACACCCACGCCCTGACCTCGCTCGACGTGGCCGGCCACGAGATGAGCCACGGCGTCACCTCCAACACCGCCGGCCTCAACTACACCGGTGAATCGGGCGGGTTGAACGAGGCGACCTCCGACATCTTCGGCACCGGCGTCGAGTTCTACGCCAACAACTCCACCGACGTGGGCGACTACCTCATCGGCGAGAAGATCAACATCAACGGCGACGGCACGCCGCTGCGTTACATGGACAAGCCGAGCAAGGACGGCGGCTCCGCGGACAGTTGGTACTCCGGAGTCGGCAACCTCGACGTGCACTACTCGTCGGGCCCGGCCAACCACATGTTCTACCTGCTGTCCGAGGGCAGCGGCAGCAAGACCATCAACGGCGTCACCTACAACAGCCCGACCGCGGACGGCGTGGCCGTCGCCGGCATCGGCCGGGCCGCCGCCCTCCAGATCTGGTACAAGGCGCTGACGACGTACATGACGTCCAGCACCAACTACGCGTCCGCCCGCACCGCGGCCCTCAACGCGGCGGCGGCCCTCTACGGCACCGGGTCCGCGCAGTACGCGGGTGTCGGCAACGCCTTCGCGGGCATCGCGGTCGGCGGCCACATCACCGTGCCGACCACCGGCGTGACCGTCACCAACCCGGGCAGCCAGTCGTCCGTCGTGGGCACCGCCGTGAGCCTCCAGCTCTCCGGCAGCAGCACCAACGGCGGCTCGCTGACCTACTCGGCCACCGGCCTGCCGGCCGGCCTGTCCATCAGCTCCAGCGGCGCGATCACCGGAACGCCCACCACGGCGGGCACCTCCAGCGTGACGGTCACCGCCACCGACAGCACCGGCGCGAAGGGCACCGCGGCCTTCACCTGGACCGTCAGCTCCTCCGGAGGCGGCGGCACCTGCTCGGCGGCACAGTTGCTGGGCAACGCCGGCTTCGAGTCCGGGAACACCACCTGGACCGCCAGCAGCGGCGTCATCACCACCGACACCGGCGAGGCGGCCCACGGCGGTTCGTACAAGGCGTGGCTCGACGGCTACGGCGCCACGCACACCGACACGCTGTCCCAGTCGGTGAGCATCCCCAGCGGCTGCAAGGCCACCTTCACCTTCTACCTGCACGTCGACACCGCCGAGACGACCACGAGCACCGCGTACGACAAGCTCACCGTCACCGCCGGTTCGACCACCCTGGCGACCTACTCCAACCTCAACAAGGCCACCGGGTACACCCAGAAGTCCTTCGACCTGTCCTCCCTGGCCGGGTCCACCGTCACCCTGAAGTTCACCGGTGTCGAGGACTCGTCGCTCCAGACCAGCTTCGTCGTCGACGACACCGCCCTGACGACGGGCTGACCCTCACCCGGCCGGTGTCCCGCGATCGGCGGGACACCGGGCAGGGCCGGGCGGCACGACGACGCCCGGGGACGCCGCGCGCGACGCGCGGTCCCCGGGCGTCGCGGCGTTCCCGGGCGCGGCCGGACGGGGCGGGCCCGGAAGGCGCCGGCCGCGGGGGTGTCAGAGGGTGCGGCCCAGCAGGTCGAGGAGGGCCGCCCAGTGCCGGTCGTCCGCCTCCCGGTCGTACTCCGAGGTGTCGGCCTGCGTGTATCCGTGCGACGCCCCCGGGTAGACCTCGCCGCGGTGCCGGACCCCTGCGGCCGTCAGCACCTCTTCGAGCCGCTCCACCTGCTCCGGCGGCATCGACCGGTCGCCGTCCGCGTGCCCGAAGTACAGCTCCGCCTTGACGTGGTCCGCCACCAGGTGCGGGCTGTTGGGGTCGTCCGTGGCCAGCCCGCCGCCGTGGAAGCCGGCCGCAGCCGCCACCAGGTCCGGGTAGGTGCCCGCGGTGAGCAGCGCCAGGCGCGCCCCGAGGCAGTAGCCCGTCACGCCCATCGGCCCCTCGGCGGTCTCGGGGCGGGCGGAGAGCCACCGCAGGTACGCGCCGGCGTCGGGCATCGTGAGGTCGGGCGTCAGGGAACCGATGATCGGGCCGATCACCTTGAACACCGCGGGACGGGCCTCGTCGTCGATGAAGTCGGGCAGATCGAGGACGGGGGCGCGGCCGGTGCGGTAGAAGACGTTCGGCACCAGCACCGTGTAGCCCGCCTCCGCCAAACGGTCGGCCATGGAGCGCAGTTGCGGCCGGAGCCCGAAGGCGTCCATGTAGAGCAGGACGCCCGGGTGGGGGGCGCCGTCGGCGGGGTGGACGAGGTAGGCGTCGGCGACACCGTCCTCGGTGGGGATGTCCACGTCCGTTCCCTGAACAGAGGTCATGGGGGTGGAACTGCCTTTCTGCGGAGTCGTGTTGACGGGTCCGGGCCCGGAGGCCGCACCCGCGAGCATGGTGGCACGCCGCTCCGTGCACCATGCACCGGTCCCCCCCCCGCCCCGCGCCGGGCGGTCCCGGGCGCCGGTCCGCGCGGCTCACTCGAAGCGCGACGCGTCGCCCGCTCCCCGGCGCACGACGACGGCCTCGCCGTCGGAGAAGTCGACGACCGTGGTCGGCTCGGTGCCGCACTCCCCGGAGTCGAGGACGGCGTCCACCACGTGGTCGAGCCGGTCCTTGATCTCCCAGCCCTGCGTCATCGGGTCCTCCTCGTCGGGCAGCAGCAGCGTGCTCGACAGCAGCGGCTCGCCGAGCTCCGCCAGCAGGGCCTGCGTCACGACGTGGTCGGGGATGCGCACCCCGACGGTCTTCTTCTTCGGGTGCAGCAGCCGCCGCGGCACGTCCTTCGTCGCCGGGAGGATGAACGTGTAGCTGCCGGGCGTGGACGCCTTGATCGCGCGGAACACGTCGTTGTCGATGTGCACCAACTGGCCGAGCTGCGCGAAGTCCTGGCACATCAGGGTGAAGTGGTGCCGGTCGTCGAGCTGCCGGATCGTCCTGATCCGCTCGATGCCGTCACGGCTGCCCAGCTTGCACCCCAGCGCGTAGCAGGAGTCCGTGGGGTACGCGATGAGCGCACCGTCGCGGACGCTGTCGGCGACCTGGGAGATCGTCCGGGGCTGCGGGTTCTCGGGGTGAACGTCGAAGTACTTGGCCATTCGCCGAGCTTATGCCGTGGCCGCGGAGCGCGCCCGCGCCGTCCCGCCCCGCGCGGGACGGCGCGGCGAGTACCGTCCGCGGAAAGGCGGGGCGCACCGTCGCCGGGTCCGCACCCGGCCGCCGCCCCGGACCGGCAGCCCACCGGAGAGCCAGGACCGCATGGACGAGAACACCGAGACCGCCGACGCCGCCGCGCACGTGCCCGGGATCGGCGGTGTCGCCGACCCCGGAGATCCCCAACCCGCCCCGCACGACGGCCTGTTCAGCGCGGAGCGCTCCGCCGAGGTCGTCGCGGCGGCCTTCGCCCGGACGCCCGACGACCGGCTCCGGGAGGTGCTGACCTCGCTGACCGGACATCTGCACGCGTTCGTCAAGGACGTCGGACTCACCCCCGCCGAATGGCGCTCCGCGATCGCGTTCCTCACCGACACCGGCCGCACGTGCGGCGAGACCCGGCAGGAGTTCGTGCTGCTGTCCGACGTGCTGGGGGTGTCCATGCTGGTCGACACCCTCGCGAACGGCACCCTCGGCGACGCCACCGAGTCCACCGTGGAGGGCCCCTTCCACGTCGTCGCCTCCCCGCCCCGCGCGCTCGGCGACGACATCAACGACGACGGCCGCGCCGGCCTGCCCTGCCTGTTCACCGGCCGGGTGCTCGACCCGGAGGGCGCCCCCGTCGCCGGCGCCCTCGTCGACGTCTGGCAGGCGGACGCCGAGGGGTACTACGACGTCCAACTGCCGGGCGGGGCACCGGCGGGCAACCTGCGCGGGCTGTTCACCACCGACGCGGACGGCGCGTACCGGTTCCGTACGATCGTGCCGCGCCACTACCCGATCCCGGACGACGGGCCCGTCGGACGGCTGCTGCGCGCCACGCGCAGGCACCCGAACCGGCCCGCCCACATCCACCTGGAGGTCTCCGCACCGGGGTTGCGCACGCTCACCACCCACCTCTTCGTCGCCGGCAGCCCCTACCTCGACTCGGACGCGGTCTTCGGCGTGAAGGAGAGCCTGGTCCGCGAGTTCACGCCGGTCGACGACCCGGAGAAGGCCGTGGCGGCCGGTCTGCCCTGCCCCTACCGCACCGTCGACTTCCCCGTCACCCTGCGCCGCGACGAGCCGGGCCCGGCACCCGGCGACGGCGCGTGAGGCGCGGCGCGCGAGGGCTCCCGCCGCCGCTGCCCTCCCGTCCGCGCGGGCGGGAGGGCAGCGGGTGCTTCTCGTCCCGGGAGGCGCGCGGGCCGGTGGGGTAACGTCGCCGAGCGGGACGGACGGGGCCCCGGAGCGCGAAAGGCGGAGGGAGAGAGCGGATGGCCGGCCGACAGGACGGGACCGTGACGGACGCCGCGCGGACCGGCGGGCGCGCGCGATGGCCGGAGGAACTGCTCGACCACCTCAGGCCCGCCGGGCGCGACATCGGCCGGATCACCGCCTGGCTCGCGGACACCGTGCGCGGCACGGTCTGCCTGCGGGACGGCACCGGTACCCGGCTCGCCGGGAGCGCGCTGGACCTGGACGAGGAGCTGGCCGCCGACATCACCGGCGGACGCCTCGGCTCGGCGGCCGTCGAGACCGCCGGCCGGCACGTCCGGCTCGTCGCCGTGGCCCGCGCCGACCATCTGCCGTCCGCGCTGCTCGCCGTCTCCCGCACCGAACCCTTCGACCGCGGCACGGCCGACGTGGTCGCGCACACCGCCGCCGTGCTCGAACTCCTGCTGCGCGCACGGGACACGGCCGCCGCCGGGGACCGCCTGCAACGGGCCGCCTCCGACCTGCGCCTCGCGATCCTGCAACTGCTCATGGTCGAGGACGTCGTCTCCGCGCGCCGCGTCGCCGCCGGCCTGTGGCCCGGCCTGCTCGACACCGAGACCGCCTGCGTCTACGTCGTGGAGGGCGGCCCCGAGCAGCGCGACGCGCTCGCCGCCGAGTGCAGGGCCGTGCTGGCCGGGCGCGCCCTGGTCGTGCCCTGCCCGGCGCTCGACGCCCACGTCATCATCGTCGCGCCGGTCGCCGCCGCGGGCGACGAACTGCGGGCCCTGGTCGCCAGGCATCCCGGGACCTTCGTCGGCGGCAGCGCGCGGCACGGGCTGTCCGGCACCGCCACCGCGTACGGGCAGGCGGTGAGCGCCCTCGCGGTCGCGCACTTCCGGCCGGACGGCGCCGCCGCCTACGCCGAACGCACCCGCCCCGAGCGGCTGATGGCCCCCGAGGCGCTGCGGTCCTGGACGGCGGCCCTGCTGCGGCCGCTCGACGAACTGCCCCACCACACCCGGGCGGAACTGCTCGCCACCACCCGGCTCGGCCTGGAGTTCACCGCCGTCAACGCGGCGAAGATCCTCGGCGTCAGCCGCAACACGGTGCGGGCCCGGATGGAGCGCCTCGCCGGACTGCTCGGCACGGACCTCTCCGACCTCCGGGCGCGGGCGGTGGTCCACCTGGCGCTCAACTCGCAGGAGGGGCTGGGCGAGACGGGCGCCGGTCCGGGGCGGACCGGCCGGACCGCGCCGCCGGCCGTGCTGGGCGACCTTCTGTCGGCGGCGGCCGTGCGCACCTGGGCGCGGCACCTCCTCGGGCGGCTGCCGACGGACACCCGGGACCTGCGCACCACCGTGCGGGCGTGGATCGTGGACGGCGGCAACGCGGAGCGCGCCGCGCAGACGCTGGGCTTCCACGCGCAGACCGTGCGCGAGCACGTGCGCTGCGCGGAGCCCGTCCTGGAGCGGCAGTTGCTGGCAGGAGGCAGCGACCTCTACGAGGTGGTCCTGGCGCACCTGGCCCTCGGCGAACTGGAGGCGCCGCCGCCGCACGGGGCGAACCGGGGCGTTCCGGACTCGCCTGTGCACGGGTGAGTCCGCGCGGCTCCCGAACGGGCACGGGCGCGGTTCACAAGGGCGGGCCCGCGAACATAGGGTCGGCGCACCGCACGGGTGTCCGACCCGGCGGTCTCCCCGCGTGCGGGGGCGGGACCGGAACGGGGGACCGGTCGCGCCTTCGCCCCGGGGCGGAGCCGTGCGGCAGGGCACACGCCGGGGGCGATCCTCCCCGAGCGAGGACCGCCCCGGCATGGGCGACCGGCCGGTGACCGGTCGCCGGGCCGTCGGTCAGCCGTGGGGCAGGATCACCGCGCGGCCGTTGACCTTCCCGTCGTGCAGGCGCTCGTAGGCGAGCGGCGCGTCGTCGAGGGAGTACGTCTCGGTGTGCACGGAGACGGCTCCGGCGCGGGCGAGCGCCAGCACCTCGATCAGCTCGCCGCGGCTGCCCCAGTAGGGCGCCTTGACCGAGACCTCGAAGGGCAGCAGACCGAAGCCGACGGGCAGCGGGGCCCCGCCGATGCCGACGATGGTCACGTCGGCCTCGATCGCCGCGACCGCGCCGGCGATCTTCACGGTGGGCGCGACGCCGACGAAGTCGAACACGGCCTGCGCGCCGAGCCCGCCGGTGATCTCCCGGACCGCGTCCGCGGCCTTCGCGTCGGAGAGCACCGTCTCGTGCGCGCCGACCTCGCGGGCCAGCCGCAGCTTGTCCTCGCTGACGTCGAGGGCGATCACGCGGGCGGAGGTCATGGCGCGCAGCAACTGGATGGCGACGTGGCCGAGGCCGCCGGTGCCGATGACCACGGCGGTCGAGCCGGGCACCAGCTTCGGCAGGGACGCCTTGATCGCGTGGTACGGCGTCAGGCCGGCGTCCGTGAGGGACACCGCCGCGGCCGGGTCGAGACCGTCGAGCGGCACGAGGTGGCGCGGGTCGTCGATCAGCAGGTACTCGGCCATCGAGCCGGGGCGGCCGAGGCCGGGCGGGTGGATGCCGAGCTGCTCCGCGCGCAGGCAGTAGTTCTCCTTGCCCTGCGCGCAGTTGACGCAGGTGCCGCAGCCCCAGGGCCCGTAGACGGCGACCGCGTCGCCCTCGCCGATGCCGCTCACCCCGGCGCCGAGCGCGGCGACCGTGCCGACGCCCTCGTGGCCGAGGGTGAGGGGCAGCTCGTAGGGGAAGCCCTCGGCGGGCCAGCCCATCACGGCGATGTCGGAGTGGCACACGCCCGCGGCGGTCACCTTGAGCAGGACCTGCCCGGGACCGGGCTCGGGGTCGGGTACGGTCACGACCTCCGGGGACGCGCCGATGGTGCGGTACTGCAAAGCCTTCATGGCCAGACTCCTTCGTCTGCCGGTACTTCCGTGGATGTGGTGCTGGTCCCCCGTGGTCCCCTGCCGGGGAGGCTGCTCAGACGGCGGTGTACGCGCCGTCGACCAGGTGGTAGCTGCCGTGCACGAACGAGGCGCGGTCCGACAGCAGGAACGTGATCAGTTCCGCGACCTCCTCGGAGGTGCCGAGCCGGCCCACCGGGTGCAGCCCGACCAGGGCGTCGTAGGCGGCCTTGTCCATGGTCCGCAGCAGCGGGGTGTCGATGAAGCCGGGGCCCACGGCGTTGACGCGGATGCCCTTCGCGGCGTACTCGGCGGCGGCGGTCTTGGTCAGGCCGATCACGCCGTGCTTGGCGGCGACGTACGCGGGGGAGCCCGCGAAGGCGACCGAGCCGAGGATGGACGCCACGTTGACGATGGCGCCGCCCCTGCCCGCCGCCTCGATCACGGGCAGTTCGTGACGCATCGAGTAGAAGACGCCGTCCAGGTTGGTGCGGACGACCCGGTCGTAGGCCTCGATGTCGTACTCGCCGGTGGGGGCGGAGGGGCCGCCGATGCCCGCGTTGTTGACCGCCAGGTCCAGGCCGCCGAAGGTCTCGACGGTGAAGGCGACGGCGGCCTTGACCGAGTCCGGCCGCGTGACGTCGAGTCGCACGGCGGCGGCGGCGGAGACGCCCTCGGCCGTCAGCTCGGCGGCGGCCTTCTCGGCGCCCTCGGCGTTGTAGTCCGCGATGACGACGTTGGCGCCGCCGGCGCCGAGGCGGCGGGCGGTGGCGAGGCCGATGCCGGACGCGGCGCCCGTGACGAGGGCGGTACGGCCGGCGAACTCGGTGGCGTAGTCGGTGACGGGGGTGGTGCTCATGGTGCGCTCACTCTTCGGTAGTGCTGTCGGGGGCCGCGGCTGCGGCCTCCGTGAGGAGGGAGTCGTAGGCCTGCTCGACCAGTGCGGCGAGGTCTGCGGCTTCCGAGGTGTGTCCGCCCGCGCGTCGCGCCCAGACGCGGAGCGCGGCGGTGAGGACCCCGGCGGCGGCGTCGACCACGACGGCGGGGCGGACGTCCCGTACGTCGTCGGTGCCGAGCCGCGCGCCGACCAGGCGGATCGACTCCTCCTGGGCGTCGACGCGGATGCGTTCGTACGCGGCGAACAGCGCGGGCTCGGTGTCGACCAGGGCCAGCAGCCGCCGCATGCGGGGCCGCAGGTGCCACGCCGGGTCGTCCCGGTCGGCGAGCCACGCGCGGACGGCCAGGCGGTAGGCGCGCAGCGGCGGTTCGGCCGCGGGGCGCGCCGCGAGCAGGGCGTTGATGCGGTCGCCGTCGCCCCGGACGAAGTCGAGGGCGGCGTCCTCCTTGCTCGCGAAGTGCCTGCTGAAGGTGCGGCGGGTGACGTCGGCCCGCTCGGCGACGGCCTCGACCGTGGTCGCGGCGAGGCCGCGTTCCAGGATCAGGTCGAGCGCCGCGGTGGCCAGCGCGGCCCGCGTCCGGCGCGACCTGCGCCGACGCCGGTCCTCCGGAACGGTCCCGCCGGAGGCGGCGGGGGTTCGCTCCGTTGCCTTCATGCGTTCACCGTACACCTGTTGTGTCCCGGTGGGACATGAGTCCCGACGGGAAATATGTCGCGTGGGGAAAATTGTTCGGCGGCGGTGCGCGGGCCACCCCCCGTTCGGCCCCGCACCGGGATGCCGCGCGGGCCGCACCGGGCTTCCATGGGGGAGTCCGAGGTCCCGGCCGGCGGAAAAGGGCAAGGCGTATGGCATCCACCCGACACGGGGCGCGGCGGCAGGCGGGAGCGTCCGGGGGAGTACTGCGGCGCCTCGGCGAGTGGTGCGCCCGGCACTTCGTGCTGGTGATCGTGGCCTGGCTGGTGGCCCTGGTCGCCCTCCAGTTCCTGGACCGGGCCTTCGGCGGCGACTACTCCGACGACTTCTCGCTCTCCGACACCCAGTCCCAGCGCGGCTCCGACGTCCTCACCGAGCACGACCCCGCGGCCGGCGGCTACGCCGGCCAGATCGTCGTGCACGACGCCGACAAGCCGTTGACCGGCCTCGGCACCCCGATGTCCGAAACCGTGGGGGACCTCCAGAAGCTGCCCCACGTGCTGTCGGTGACCAGCCCGCTGCCGTCCTCGGGGAGCGGCCAGGCCGGTGCGGCCGCGCGCTCCGGCGGCGACCCGGACGTGGGCCCGCTGTCCACCGACCAGAAGACCGGCTACATCACCGTCCGCTTCGACGAGCAGCCCGGCCGACTCGGCTCGGACTACCTCCACGGGGTCGACGACGCGGTGCACCCGCTGCGCGCCGCGGGCGCCGAGGTCGAGTACGGGGGACCGCTCGGCGAACTCGCCCGGCCCGAGGCCAACGACCGGGTCAGCGAACTGATCGGCTTCGGGGTGGCCGTGGTCGTCCTGCTCGTCGGCTTCGGCAGCGTGCTCGCGGCCGTCCTGCCCCTGGTCACCGCCCTGATCAGCGTCGTGGGCGGCCTCGCCTGCCTCGGGCTGCTCGCCGCCGCGTTCACCTTCGCCACCGTCTCGCCGACCCTGGCCACCATGATCGGCCTCGGCGTCGGCATCGACTACGCGCTGTTCCTGATCACCCGGCACCGGCAGAACCTCATGGACGGCACCGACCCCGTGCGCTCCGCCGGACACGCGGCGGCGACCAGCGGCCGGGCCGTCCTCGTCTCCGGCTGCACGGTGATCATCGCGCTCGCCGGCCTGTACGTGTCCGGCGTCGGCTTCATCGGCAAGCTCGGCGTCGCGGCGGCGATCACGGTGATCTCTGCGGTGGCCGGCGCGCTGACCCTGGTGCCCGCCCTGCTCGGGCTGATCGGCCGCCGCGTCGACCGGCTCCGGGTGCGCCGCCCGGTCGCCGAGACCGACGCCGCGCCCGGCGCGGAACCCACCGGCACCTGGCACCGCTACGCGCGGCGGGTGGAGCGGCGGCCGTGGACGTTCCTCGCCGCCGGGGTCGGGGTCGTGGTCGTCCTCGCGATCCCGGTGTTCTCCCTCCAGCTCGGCCATGTCGGCGACGGCGCCGACCCCACCTCGTTCACCGACCGGCGGGCCTACGACCTGATGAGCGACGCGTTCGGCCCCGGGTCCAACGGCCCCCTCACCGTCGTCGTCGACCAGAGCTCCGTACCGTCCGCGCAGCGCTCCGGCCTCGCGTCGCAGGCGCAGAAGACGCTGGACGCGGTGCCGGGAGCGGCCACCGTCACGCAACTGCGGGCCACCGGGGACGGGGACGTGCTGTTCGGCACCGTGTACCCGGAGCGGTCTCCGCAGAGCGCCGCCACCACGGACCTCGTCAACCGGCTCAAGGACACCACGCTGCCCGCCGCGGTCTCCGGCACCCCGGCCACGGGCTACGTCACCGGCAACACCGCGGCCCAGGTCGACTTCCGCGACATCGTCGCGAGCCGGCTGCCGCTCATCATCGCCGTCGTGGTCGCGCTCGCCTTCCTGATCATCCTCGCCGTCTTCCGCGGCCTGCTCGTGGCGGTGAAGGCGGCCGTGCTGAACGTCCTGTCCATCGCCGCCTCCTACGGGGTCGTCGTCGCCGTCTTCCAGTGGGGCTGGGGCGGGCCCGCGCTCGGGGTGGCGGGCAAGGTGCCCATCGAGAGCTACGTGCCGATGATGATGTTCGCGATCGTCTTCGGCCTGAGCATGGACTACGAGATCTTCCTGCTGTCCCGGGTGCACGAGGCGTGGCTGCGCACCGGCGACGCCAAGGACTCCGTCGCGCACGCCCTGGAGATCACCGCCCGCGTCATCACCTGCGCCGCGCTCATCATGGTGAGTGTCTTCGCGGCCTTCGTGCTCAGCGACAACATCGTGGTCAAGATGCTCGGACTGGGCCTCGCGGTGAGCGTGCTCGTCGACGCCACCGTCGTCCGGCTGCTCATGGTCCCGGCGGTGATGACCCTGCTGGGCGGGCGCGCGTGGTGGACACCGCGGTGGCTCGACCGGGTGCTGCCGCACATCGACACCGAGGGCGGCGCCGAACGGCGCTGAGCCGCCCGCGAACGGCGGCGGGCGCGGCCCCTGCCGAGGGGCCGCGCCGCCGGCACCGTCCGCCGCGGGGTCAGTCGAACGGCGTGAGGGTGAGCCGGAAGCCGGTGGGTGCCGTGTCCTGGACGTAACTGGCGAAGTCGGCCACGTCGTCGAAGGCGAAGCCGTACGCCTTGCCGTTCTGCGTCGCCGCGTGCATCGCCTTCGCGTAGTGGTTGGTGAGCGCGGTGGTGTAGAACGTCGCCGCGTCGGTGGCGGGCTGCGCGGGCACCGACAGCAGGGTCGAGCGGTTGAGGCCCGCCCCGAGCACCGCGGCGACCGGCCCGGTCGTGCCGTCGTTGGGCGCGGCGAGCGCCCCGTCGCAGAACAGCACGTCTCGTGTGGACGGCTTCGCGAAGGAGACCGACGCGGGCCCGGCGAACGTGAACTGCCCGGCGCGCACGCGGCCGGTGAACGTCCCCGCGTTGGTGGTGACGGTGAGGTCCTTGCCCGTGTAGGTGCTCCACACCTCGTCGATGTACGGGGCGAGGTAGTCCGACGCGAACAGGCCCGCGTCCAGCCCGTGTCCGGGCGCGACGATCCTCGTGTCGTCCACGACGAGGGAGCCGAAACCGTCGGCCGCGCGGACCGCGGCGAACGCGGCGGACCGCCCGCCGGCGCGCAGCGTGCCGGTGGTCTGGTCGGCGGCGCCGGTCAGCCGGACGGCCATCGGCACGCTGAACATGTCGACCATCGTCGTGTTGCAGAACATGCCGGAGGAGTTGTACGTGAACTCCGCGCAGTCGTGCAGCACCGGGTAGTTGGGGTCGGAGGACACCCAGCCCGCCGGGTACTGGAGCGCCGCGTCGCCGTTTCCGTCGGCGACCGCCTTGAACTTCAGCTTCTCGCCGAGGGACACGTAGATCCGGCCCGACATGTACGGCAGCGAGAGCGTGGTCTCGCCGCTGCCCGCGAGGGAGAGCGCGTAGTCGGTGTAGCCGTCGGCGCCGTTGTCGGCGAGGGCGACCGGGGCGGTGGTGCCGTCGGGGGTGACCCGGACCTGGGTGCCGTTGACGTTGCCGACGATGTAGACGTGGACCGACGCGTTGTCGTAGGCCCCGGTGCTGTTGACGATCGTCACCGGCAGGGCGCCGGCCGCGGCGGGGGCCGGCCCGGTGCTCGGGTCGGCGAGGGCGTACGGGGCGAGGGCCGCGGCGGCGGGGACGGCGACCGCCGCGCCGCCGAGTGCGAACAGGACCCGGCGGCGGCTGTGGCTGCGCTGGTGACGAGGCGTCATGTGGGGGTACCTCCAAGGGACTTGACCGTGCTGCGGTGCGTGGGGGAACTCGGGGAGCGCGCTGAGAGCGCTCTCAGGAGAGGCTTGCAGGGCCCGATGGTACGCATCCGGGGCACACGGTCAATCCGTCCGGCCGGGCTCAAATTGCGCTGATCCGGCGCTACTTGGCAAAGCCTGCCGACGAAGTGCCCATCCTTAAGGGGCTCTTGAGCCGGTCTTAAGGCTCACCGTTCCCCGAGCGGCAGCCGGGCCAGCAGGGCCGCCTCCGCCTCCGCCACCTCGGTCGGGTCCCAGCGTCCCAGCGGCACCGACCCCAGCCGGCGCCCCGACGGGTCCAGCAGGTGCCCGGCCAGCTTCACCGGCCACAGCGTCACCGCCCGGTCGGCGACGGTCAGTCCGGGGAACGGTGCCACCAGCCGCGACTCGAACGCCCGGATGTCGTCCAGCGACCGCAGCCAGACCGCGAACAGCAGGTTGTGCGGCCCCGACAGCGACGCGACGAGCCGGGTCTCCCGCATCGCGGACACGTGCGCCGTGACGCGGTCGATGTCCGTCGGCGGCGCCGCGCACCACAGGCTCACGCTCACCGGCCAGCCGGAGAGCCCGCGCGCGACCTCGCACCGGAACACCAGCGCCCGTGACTCCTCCAGCCGCCGCAGCCGCCGCCGCACCGTCGAGTCGCTCAGCCCCGTCGCGCGGGCCAGCGAGGCCACGCTCTGCCGCGCGTCGTCGGACAGCGCCGCCACCAGTGCCTGGTCCTCCCGGCGCACCGCCGAGCGACCCGCCTCCGGGCCGCCCGCCACACGCACCGGGCCGGACCGGGAACCGGGCGCCGGACGGTCCAGCCGCCACCGGCTGCCCTCCGTGTGCAGCGCGGTGGCGATCTGCGTACGGCTCGCCGCGACACCCGGCAGCGCCCCGATCCGCAGGCCCGTGTACCGCGCCAGCTCCGCCAGGCCGCCGAAGACGCAGGTCAGCATGAGGTCCCTGCCCCCGGTGACGTGCTCGACGGTGAACACGTGCGGATCGCCCGCCAGTTGTGCCGCCACGTCGTACAGCCGCCCCGGCGCGCAGTCGACCTCGACGAACGCGACGATCAGCGGCATCGCCTCCACGCTCACCGGATAGCAGCTGAACCAGGCGTTTCCCGCCGCGGACAGCCGGGCCCAGCGCCGCGCGGCGGTCGACGGGTCGACGTCCAGGGCGGCACCGACCTCGTTCCAGTCCGCGCGCGGACTGCCCTGGAGCACGGTCACCAGCCGCAGGTCCAGCTCGTCCAGGGCGGCGGATTCAGGCAAATGATCATCGAACATGGGTGGATCCAGGCGTTGACGGGAGGCATCTGCTGACCGGTCGCACGATATCCGCCATGTTCCAGCTCAGCGACGCCACCGCCCTCACCGACGACCTGCGCACCCTGCGCCGCGCCCTGCACGCCGAGCCCGAGCTCGGTCTGCACCTGCCGGACACGCAGCGGACCGTGATCGACGCACTCGACGGCCTCCCCCTGGAGATCACCACCGGCACGGCCCTCAGCTCCGTCACCGCGGTGCTGCGCGGCGGACGCCCCGGCGAGCGGTCCGGGCCCGCGGTCCTGCTCCGCGCCGACATGGACGCACTGCCCGTCCAGGAGGCCACCGGACTGCCGTACACCTCCCGGCGCGACGGCGTCATGCACGCCTGCGGGCACGACCTGCACGTCGCCGCCCTCGTCGGCGCGGCCCGGCTGCTCGCCGGCCGGCGGGAGGAACTGGCGGGCGACGTGGTGTTCATGTTCCAGCCGGGGGAGGAGGGCCACGGCGGCGCCCGCCTGATGCTGGACGAGGGCGTCCTCGACGCCGCGGGCGAGCGCGTCGTCGCCGCCTACGGGCTGCACGTCCTCGCCAACACACTGCCCGCCGGACTGGTCGCCACCCGGCCCGGCACGATCCTCGCCGCGTCCGACGGCTTCGACGTCACCGTCACCGGACGCGGCGGCCACGGCTCCGCCCCGCACACCGCGAAGGACCCCGTCACCGTCGTCTGCGAGATGGTCCTCGCCCTCCAGACGATGGTGACCCGCACTGTCGACGTCTTCGACCCGGCGGTCGTCACCGTCGGCGCGATCCACGCCGGCGACGCCCGCAACGTCATCCCGCAGACCGCGACGTTCAGCGCCACCGTGCGCACCCTGTCCGAACCCGTCCGCGCGCAGGTGCGGGCGTCGGTGCTGCGCACGCTCGGGGGCATCGCCGACGCGCACGGCGTCGAGGTCGCCGTCGACTACGAGGACGGCTACCCGGTGACCGTCAACGACCCCGCCGAGACCGCGTTCGCGACCGGCGTCGCCGACGGACTGCTCGGCGCGGGGCGCACCTTCGTGGCGCCGCGGCCGATCTCCGGCTCGGAGGACTTCTCCTTCGTCCTCCAGGAGGTGCCCGGCGCGTTCCTCGGCGTCGGCGCCTGCCCCGCCGACCGCGATCCGGCCGCCGCCCCGATGAACCACTCGCCCGAGGCCGCCTACGACGACGGCGTCCTGCCCACGGCCGCCGCCCTGCTCGCCGACCTCGCCGCCCGCCGCCTCGCCCGCGCGGCGAACGACCGTACCGGAGAAGGCGGTTCGGCCGAGGACGGCTCGGACGACGACGGCGCGCGCGACCGCCGGTCCGGGACGGTCGCGCCGTGACCGGCACCGCCACGGAGCGGACCGCCGCGCCCGGCGGCACGTCCGTGACCGCCGTCGTCGGCCTCCTCGTCCTGTTCGAGGTGATGAGCGGCTTCACGCAGATGGGCATCACCCCGCTGCTCCCCGACATCGGCACCGCCTACCACCTCGGTGACTCCGGCGTGAACTGGGTGCAGTCGGTCCAGCTCCTCGCGGCCACCGTCTGCGTACCGATCTTCGGACGGCTCGGCGACCTGCACGGGCACCGGCGGATGCTGCGGGTGGCACTCGTGTGCGTCGCCCTCGGCTCGTACCTGGTCGCGGTCGCCCCGGACGCCGCCCTGCTGTGGGCCGGACGCGCGCTCCAGGGGCCGCTCGTCGCCCTGCTCCCACTGGAGATCGCGCTGGTCCGCAGCCGGCTGTCGGTGCCCGACGCCCGCCGCGCCATCGCCCGGCTGGTCGGCGCCCTCACCGTCGGCGGACTGCTCGGCGCCGCGCTGATGGGGGCCGCCGCCGGTGCGCTCGGCGTCCGGGGCGCGCTGCTGGTCCCGGCGGTGCTCGCCACGGTGTGCGTGCCGCTGTCCTTCGTCGCGGTGCCCGAGTCCCGGTGCGCCGGCCGCGGCGAAACCCCGGTGGACTGGCCGGGGTTCACGCTGCTGGCGCTCGGCGCGACCGCGCTGCTCCTGGGCGTCTCCGCGGTGCAGGAGGGTTCCGGGGCCGGGGCGGCGGTGGTGCTCGCCCTCGTGGCGGGCGTCGCCCTGCTTGCCTGGTGGGTGCGCGTCGAGCTGCGCACCCGTCAACCCCTGGTCGACGTACGGGATCTGACGACCCGTCGCACCGGACCCTTCTACCTCGCGGCGGGCTTCTTCGGCGTCGTGTACTTCGCGAGCCAGGCGCCCGACACCACGTTCCTGGCCGCCGACCCCGACCGCACCGGATACGGCTTCGGCCTCTCCTCGTCGAGCATCTCGCTCGTCCTGCTGCCGGCCATCCTCGCCGCGATCGCGGGCTCCGCCGTCACCGTCGCGCTGTCCCGGCGGATCGGCTACCGGCGCCTGCTGGCCTGGGCGTTCGCACTGGTCGGCGCGAGCTTCGTGTTGGAGGCGGGGTGGCACACCGCGCTGTGGCAGGTCGTGGCGGCCAAGCTCGTCGCCGGTCTCGGCCTGGGCGTCGCCCTGAGCGCGATGCCCACGGTCGTCGTGGAGTCCGCCGAGCAGTCCCGCAGCGGGGTGGCGACGGCGCTGTACAACAACGTGAAGTCGTTCGGCGGTTCGCTCGCGGGCGGGGTGATCGCGGCCCTGACGGCCGCCCTCACCCGGCACTCGGGCCCCGGACACGGCAAGCCGGGCGAAGGGGCCTACGTACTGGTGTGGCTGCTCTGCGCGGGATGCGCGCTCGCCGGGGCGGCCGCCTCGCTGCTGGCGCGCCGGCCCCAGGACGCGGAGGGTTCCGCCCCGGGGGCATGACGGACCGTGCCGTTCCGTCGCACCCTCATTTTCCTTGCGCCCAAAGGGAATTGAGGGTGTCTTCACAAACCGTTGGGATCCCGTGCGTTTGTCTTCGGGTTCTCTGCGCATTCGGTAGAGGAACGCACTTACGACGGATCGTGGAGGACACGTGAGCATCATCGCCTGGATTCTGATCGGCCTGCTGGCAGGCGCCATCGCCAAGCTGCTCCTTCCGGGCAAGGACCCGGGCGGCATCATCATCACCATGGTGATCGGTGTCCTGGGCGGCCTGCTCGGCGGCTGGCTGGGCAAGGTCATCTTCGGTGTCGACTCGATCGACGGCTTCTTCGACCTGTCGACCTGGATCGCGGCCATCGTCGGCTCGCTGATCCTCCTCGTGCTGTACCGCGTTTTCACGGGCAACCGTCGCTCGCACCGTCACGCCTGACGTGCACGGGCGACAACGGGCCCGGCAACGGGCCCGTCCCGCCCCTGAGTCGTCCTCCGGCGCGCGCCGCCCGGAACCAGTTGATTCTGGTTCCGGGCGGGGCACGCCGGAGTTTTTTTTCGTGCCCGATCATTCCGGTGTGCCGAGATATTCGGGCGGGCGGGCCCGGCGAATTCGCAAACGCCCGTGCCTGCACTTCCGTTGCCCGACTGCCCACGCATTTCAAGGCGTGGCGGGAGAACCGCTCGAAGGCACACACGCGAATGGCCGGTGGACATGACGTCCACCGGCTCGATCCGCTTACGGGCTGCGACGGTTCAGGCGGCCGGGGTGACCTCGGCGGGCTCCGCCACCGCGGGCACCGCGACCGCGGTCCGGCGACCGCCGGGTATCAGGCGCAGGTGGGGCCGGCGGGGGCCGTACCGTCGGGGTGTTTCCACGGGGTGGAGCATGCGGTCCTCGATGCGGTCCATGACCAGCAGCATGAGCACCAGGAACGGCAGCAGTGAAACGGCGACTACGACAACCACGGCATCCCCTCGACCGAGCGACAGGGAAGCGGATGCTCGCGACCGCGCGGTTGATGGCCCCGGTGCCGGTGAAGAATCGGTGACGATCCGCGGTCCGTGGGGCGTCGGGCCGCCCGCGCCGGGGACTACCGCGTCGCCCGCAGCAGCGTCCGGCCCGCGCGGACCCCGGTGACCACCCCGTCCTCCAGCGCCTGTTCGCCCGCGAGGAAGACGTGCCGCACGCCGGTCGCGTACCGCCACGGATCGTCGTAGGTCGCGTTGTCGGTGACGGTCGCCGGGTCGAACACGACCAGGTCGGCGACCGACCCCACGGTCACCGTGCCCCGGCCCGGCAGCGGCAGCCGGGACGCCGGGAGCGAGGTCATGCGGCGCACCGCGTCGGCGAGTCCCAGCACGCCGCGCTCGCGCGCGTAGCGGCCGAGCACGCGGGCGAAGGTGCCGAGGTTGCGCGGGTGCGGGTGGCCCTCGCCGGGGGCGGTCAGCACCCAGCCGTCGCTGGCCACGGCGGTGTCCGGGTACCGCAGCACCGCGTCCACGTCGGCGTCCGCCATCGCGTGGTTGACGATCATCACCTCGCCCCCGTGGGCCTCCAGGACCCGCAGCACCGCCTCGGCCGGCTCGACGTCCTCGTCCCGCGCGATGTCCGCGACGCTCTGCCCGACCCGGTCGCTGTACGCGCCGGCCGGCACCTGGGAGACGATCACGCCCTCGGGCAGGAACGTGCGGCCCACCGCGTCGCGCAGGTCGGCCAGCACCCTCCCGCGCGTCTCCGGGTCGGCGAGCCGCTTCAGCAGCCCCGCCGTGCCGCCGTCCATCGCCCAGTCCGGCAGCCGCGAGGTGAGCCGGGTGGAGGAGGCCGTGTACGGATACACGTCGCAGGCCACGTCCATCCCCTCGCGCACGGCGGCGGCGACGCGTTCCAGGGCGGGCAGCACCTTGCCGTGGTTGGCGGGCCCCAGCGCCTTCAGGTGCGACACCTGCACGCGGACCCCGGAGGCGCGCCCGACGGCCAGCGTCTCGTCCAGGGCGTCGAGGACGTGGTCGCCCTCGTCGCGCATGTGCGTCGCGTACAGCAGGCCGTGCGCGGCCGCCTCGGTGGCCAGCGCGACGACCTCCGCGGTGTCGGCGAAGGAACCGGGCGCGTAGATCAGCCCGGTGGACAGACCGAACACCCCCTGGCCGGCGGCCTCGGCCAACAGCCCCCGCATCCGGGCGAGTTCGTCCTCGGTGGCCGCGCGGCGCCCGTCGCCGAGCACGGCGGAGCGCAGGGCGCCGTGCCCGACCATGGGCGCGATGTTCACGCCCGGCCGTGCCGCGTCCACCGCCGCCGCGAAGCCGGAGAGGGCGGTCCACGGACCCGTGGTCCCCGGTCCCGCGTCGCGCGCGGGGAACGGCGACATGCCGCAGTTGCCGGTGACCAGCGTGGTGACGCCCTGCCGCAGGCACGCCTCGGCACCGGCCTCGCCGAGCACCGTGAAGTCCGCGTGCGAGTGCAGGTCGACGAAGCCGGGCGCGACCGCGAGACCGGCGGCGTCCACGGTCCGCCGCGCGGCGGCGGCCACCGTCCGGGGCACCGTGCCGACGTGCACGATCCGCCCGGCGCGCACGCCGACGTCCGTCGTGACGGCGGGACTCCCGGTGCCGTCATGCACGGCTCCGCCGGTGATCAGCAGGTCGAGGGGCGGGGCGTCGCAGTCGTGCACGGGTGCTCCTGGTGCTTGTCGCTCGTTCAGGGGGTGGCGGACGGGAGTGGATCTTCTCGTTCAGATTCTCAGGGGTGCCCCGGCCCGGCGACTTCTGGGGACGGCCCGCGGGACGGAACCCCGGCCGGTGCCCCGGGCTCCCGGCCGGCCGGGTCCGCCGCGAACGACGTGAGCAGCGCGTCCGCCTGGGCCAGTCCGCTCTCGCGGGAGATCTCCGCCACGGTCTGCGCCGGCCGCACGGTGGCGAACCGGACCCTCCCGCCGGCCTCGGCGCACCCGTACCCGTGGACCGCCGGCCGGGGCAGGCTGTTGTAGGCCCAGGGCGTGGAGAAGTAGTAGGCGCCGGTGTCGTGCAGGACGACGACGTCGCCCTCCGCCAGCTCGGGCAGTTCGCGGTCGTGCGCCACGACGTCGCCCGCGAAGCAGCAGGGCCCGGCGACGTCCTGCCGCAGCGGCGGTGTCCGCTTCGGGGTGCCGTCGGGACCGTACGCGCAGACGCGCAGCGGCCAGGCGTCGGGCATGAACACGGTCCTGGTCGCCGTCTGGGCGCCCGCGTGCGTGATCGCGACACGGCGTCCGCCGGCGTCCTTGGTGTACTCGACCACCGCCGCGACGAATCCGTTCTTCGCGAGCAGGGACCGGCCGAACTCGGTGACGATCCCGTACCGCCCGTCCAGCAGCGCCGGTTCGACGGCGGTGAGGGTCGCCGCGTACTCCGCGAAGGTGGGGGTCACGCGGTCGTCGGCGAAGTTCACGGGCAGGCCGCCCCCCAGGTCGAGGCTGGTGACCTGACGGCGCCCCACCCGCGCGTTGATCTCCTCGGCCAGCCGGTGGGTGACCGCGAGGCCCTCGGCGATCAGCGGGAGCGGACAGCCCTGCGAGCCCACGTGCGCGTGCAGCCGGGTCAGCCACGGCCTGCGCGCGAAGGCCTCCACGACACGTTCGCGCGCGCCCGGGTCCCGCAGCGCCACCCCGAACTTGGAGTGGGCGGTCGCCGTGCTCATCGCGCCGATGGAGCCGCCGCCGACCTGCGGGTTGACCCGAAGACCCAGCACGGACGCACTGTCCGGGGCCCGGAGGGCGTCGACGCGGTCCAGCTCGTCGAGGTTGTCGGCGTTGAGCGCGACGCCCAGGCGCAGCGCCTCGCCGATCTCGTCCCGCGTCTTCGCCGGCGAGTCCAGGACGATGCGCCCCGGGGCGAACCCGGCGTCCAGGGCGAGCCGCAGCTCGCCGGGGCCGGCCACCTCGCAGCCCATGCCCTCGGCCGCGAGCAGCCGCAGGACGGGGACGAGCGAACAGGCCTTCGCGGCGAAGGTGTGCAGGACGTCGGGGACACCGCCGAACGCCGCGTGCAGCGCGCTCACGGAGTCCCGCACGCCCCGCACGTCGACGAAACCGGCCACCGGGCTGCCCGGACCCACCAGCCCGTCGGCGACCGCCTGCCGTACGGCACGGGCCACGGGAACGGCGGGCCCGTGCGGCGGGGGCGGGGTGTTCTCGTCCGGCGCGGAGATCACGTCCTGGCTCCTCGGGGGTGCGGGGCTGGGGGAGGGGCGCGTCCTCCCGGGCCGGGGCACCGGAGGCCGCGCTTCCAGGGTCCCCCACCTGGCTCGCCGTGTCTTTGGCGACCGCCACAGGAACCGCCCGGAACCTTGTGCGCCGCGACGAAACACCCCGCCGCGCCGCAGGCCGCCGGGGCCCGCCCCCGCGGTCACGTGTCGTCCCGCACCGCCGTCAGCCGTACCGCCAGGGTGAGCAGCAGGCGGGTGTCCGGGTCGTCCAGGTCCACGCCGTGGCGTTCCCGTACCCGCCCCAGCCGGTAGCGCACGGTGTTGGGGTGCAGGACGAGCCGGTCGGCGGCCCGCTGGACGTCGCCGCCCGTGTCCAGGTAGGCCGCGAGGGTCCGCACGAGTCCGCCGCCCGCGGCCAGGTCGGCGCGGACCATCTCGTGCACCGGGCCCGCGCCCGCGTCCCAGAGGGGCCGTGCCGCGTCCAGGACGCGCAGCACGTCCAGCGCGGGGCCCACCCCGGCCGTGTCGGCGAAGCGGGGCGGCCGGGAGCGGCCCGCCGCCCCGGCCCGCCTCTCGCGGTCCCGCAGGACCCGCACGACCAGCGCGGCACGCGCGTACGACGCGTCGGCCTCGGCGGGCGAGGCGACGACGGGCCCCGCGCCCAGCCACACCGGGACGGCGTCCGGGAGCGAGGCCGTGAACGCGTCGAGGTCGCGGGCCAGGGCGAGGACGGCCGCCGCCGGGCCGGGGCCCCGGGCGTCCGGGGTGACCAGCAGCGCCGCCCCGTCGCCCTCGCGCAGCACGCCGGTGACGGAGGGGTGCGCGGCGGCCTGGAGCGACAGCACGTCCAGGGTGCGGTCACCGTCGTGCTCCGGGCGGGCCCGCCGTGCGACCAGGACCGCGCAGGGCGTGTCCGCGGACAGACCGAGGGACCACGCGTGGGTGCGCCGGTCGCCGACGCCGTGCAGCAGTCCGCGCAGGGCGTGCTCCCGCCGCCGCGCGGTGCCGCTCTCGCGCAGCCGCTGCGCGACGAGCAGGGGCGCCGCGAGCACGGCGGCGGCCCGCAGGTGGCGTGCGGCGTCGGGGGCCGGGGGCCGCCCGTCCGCGGCGGCCCAGATGGACCCGAGGACCTCGGCGCCGACGCGTACGGCGACGGCCAGGCGTTCCGGGTTCGCTCCGTCGGCGGGGCGGTGGACGACCTCCTCCGACGTCCACAGCGCACGCAGGATGCCGCTGCGGCGCAGTTCGGCGACGCGGTGCGGCGGGACCCGGCCGCCGAGGATGGTGGAACGCCGCAGCGGGTCGGCGTCCGGACCGGTCGCCGAGTGGGCGAGGACCCGCAGTTCGGTGTCCTCGACGGTGATGGAGCCGCGCACCAGGGCAGCGGTCCGGGCCGCGAGAGCGGCCAGCGAGGGGATCGCCCCGGCGCCGGACACGGGGTCGCCGCCGGCCCGGCCGGCCGCCGGGTCCACCGCCGCGTGCGGGTACGCGACGGCCGAGCGCAGCAGCGCCGCGGTGCCCGCCCAGTCGGCGCCCTCCGCGCGGACCAGCAGGGCGAGGCCCGACTGCTCGGCCGCCGCGGCGAGTTGGGGCCGAACGGCACCCCTCGCGTCCGTCGCGTCGCCCAGGACGACGGCACAGGCGCCGAGCCGGGCCGCGCGTCGCAGCGTCGCGGCGGTCGAGGGGGCGCCCACGGCGAGCAACAGGGTGCCGTCCTGGCCGGGGCGGAGATCGTCGGTGCCGACGGCGACACGGCGGACGGCGGGATCGTGGTCGGCGGGCGCGCACAACAGGCGCAGGGCGTCCCCGTCGTCGAAGGCGAGCAGGGCGCGCAGGGTGGCGGACGGGACGGGTGCCCGCTGCGGCGGGTCGGCGCGGGCCGCCCGGTCCGGCTCTCGCCGTGCGTCGGTCACGTCGTCCTCCTGCGGCGTCGTGCGGGCGTGCCCGAGGTCACCGACCGTACCGGGAGGCCGAGTCGGCGCGGCCGGTCCCCGCCGCGACGGCGGCGGGGACCGGCCGGAGGGCGGGCGCGTTCTCCCGCACCCGCCCGAACGACCCTCGCGGGACTGCTACTTGAGGGCCTGCGCGAACAGCGGGACCACGTGCTGGATCGCGTAGCCCACCGAGAGCACCGAGTTGGTGGCGAAGGCCTGGCTGATGTTCTGGTCGTCGAAGACGACCGAGTGGCCCTTCTTCACTGCCGGGACGTCCTTGTAGAGCGGGTCCGACGAGATCTTGGACGCGGAGATGCCGATCGGGGCCATCACCACCAGGTCGGCGTCGAGCATCTGCAGGTTCTCCTCCGACACGGGGACGAAGAAGGAGGAGCCGGCCTTGGCGTCGACCTGGGGGTTGTTCTTGAAGCCGAGCGACTGGGCGAAGTTGACCCGGTCGTCGCCCTTGACGTAGGCGCCGTAGCCGCTGGAGGTGCGCGAGCCGATGGTGATGGTCCGGTTCTTGAACTCGGGGTGGGCCGCGGCCGCCGCCGTGAATTTCTTCTGGGTGTCGCTGATCAACTGCTTGCCCTTGTCGGCCAGTCCGAGGGCCTGGGAGACCATCGTGGTCTGCTTCTGCCACGAGATCTTGTACTGGTCGCCGCCCTGGGGCACGTCGACCGTCGGCGCGATCTTGCTGAGGGTGTCGTAACGGGTCTTGTCACCACTGGACTTGGTGTCGAGGATCAGGTCCGGCTTCAGCGCGGCGATCTTCTCGTACTCCGGCTCCAGGGTGCCGATCTTCTCGGGGCTCTTGGTGTACAGGCCCTTGGCCCACGGGCCGACGCCGTCGCCGCCGAACGCCAGCCAGTCGCTCGCGCCGACCGGCTGCACCCCGAGGGCGAGGGCGGTCTCGGCGTCGCCCCAGCCGAGCGCGACCACCCGCTTGGGCTGCGACTTGATCGTCACGTCGCCGAACTTGGTGGCGACCTTCACGGGGAACGCGCCCGACGAGGCCGTCGACGTGGTGGACGACGACGAGGAGTCGTCCGAGGACGAGCCGCAGGCGGCGAGGGCGCCGAGGAGCACGACGGCCAGAGCGCCGGTCCCGGCGCGCCACAACCGGCGCAGCGGACGGGCGGGGGAGTGCGGAGACATGGTGGTTCCTTCTGTGCGGTGCGATGCGGTGCGAGCGATGGGATGCGGTCGAGCGCGGTGCGGTCCCGCGGACGGGCGCCGGACGGCCGTCAGACGGCGGGCCGGCCCGTCGGCGGGACCGGTTCGGCGCCTGACGGCGTGACGTGGTGGCGGCCCAGCGGGACGACCATGGGAGTGCCCGACGCCGGGTCCGGGATCACCGTCGAGCGGAGCCCGAAGACCTCGTGGACGAGGGACTGCGTGACGACGTCGGAGGGCGCGCCCTCGGTGACGATCCGGCCGCCCTTCATCGCGATCAGGTGGTCGGCGTACCGGCAGGCGAGGTTCAGGTCGTGCAGGACGACGGCCAGGGTGACGCCGCGTTCGCGGTTGAGGTCGGTCAGCAGGTCGAGGACGTCCAGCTGGTGGCTGATGTCCAGATAGGTGGTCGGTTCGTCGAGGAGCAGGATGTCCGTCTCCTGGGCCAGCGCCATCGCGATCCACACGCGCTGGCGCTGGCCGCCGGAGAGCTCGTCGACCGAACGGTCGGCGAGGTCCAGCACGTCGGTCGCGAGCAGGGCCGCGGCCACCGCCTCGTCGTCGCCGGAGGTCCAGCGCCTGAACCAGCCCTGGTGCGGGTAGCGGCCGCGGCCGACGAGGTCGGCGACGGTGATCGCCTCCGGTGCCACCGGTGTCTGCGGCAGCACGCCGAGGGACGCGGCCACCTGCTTGGTCGGCGTCCGGTGGATGTCCCGGCCGTCGAGCAGCACGGTGCCCGCCGTCGGGGACAGCAGCCGGGCCATCGCCCGCAGCAGGGTGGACTTGCCGCAGGCGTTGGGGCCCACGACGACGGTGATGCGGCCCGGCGGCAGGTCGACGTCGAGACCGGAGATGATCTCGCGCTCCCCGTAGCCGAGGCTGACCTCCCGGGCCTGGAGGGTGTGCTGGGACGTCACCGTCGGCTCCTCGGTCGGTGGTGCACGGATGGTTGGCGGGCGCGGTCGCGGGCCCGGTGGACGGCGCGGGCACGGTGACCGGCGGTGCCGTCGGTCGCGGCGGGCGCGCCGCGGGTGGGCGCGGTCGGCTGCCGGCGCACGGCGCTCACCCGCCCTGTCCGACGCGGTTGGCGCGGGCCAGCAGCCACAGCAGGTAGGGCGCGCCGATGATGCTGGTGAGCACGCCCACCGGGAGCTGTGTGTCCGGCAGCAGGTGTTGGCCCGCCAGGTCGGCGAGACAGACCAGCGCGGCCCCGACGAGTGCCGACGGGACGACGGCCGCGCCCTGCCCCGGCAGCAGCCGCCGGGCGATCGGCGGGCAGACGAACGCGACGAAGCCGACCGGTCCGGCCGCCGCCGTCGCCACGCCGGCCAGGCCGGTGGCGCAGGCGAGCAGCGCGAGCCGGCCGCGTTCCGTGCGGGCGCCGAGTCCGGTGGCCGTGTCGTCGCCGAGCTGGAGGGCGGGCAGGTTCCGGGAGGCGGCCAGCGTGAGCGGCACGAGCGGGACCACGGCGATCAGCAGCGGCCAGAACTGCGACCAGGAACGGCCGTTGAGGCTGCCCACCAGCCAGACGAACGCGGTCTGCGCCTCGGTGACGTCCGAGCGGGTCATCAGGTAGGAGACGACACTGGTCAGCCCCGTTCCCACCCCGACGCCCACCAGTACCAGGCGGGCTCCGTCGACGCCCTTGCGCCAGGCCAGCAGGTAGATCGCGGTGCCCGTGACGAGCGCGCCGAGCAGCGCGGTCGCGGACAGCACGAGCCCGCTCGCGGCGAAGGCCATCGACGCCAGCACGGCCGCCGTACTGGCCCCCGAGCTGATGCCGATCACGTCGGGGCTGGCCAGCGGGTTGCGCAGCAGCGACTGGAACACCGCGCCCGCCATGCCGAAGCAGAGGCCGATCAGCATCGCCAGCAGGGCGCGCGGCAGCCGCAGTTCGACGACGACGAAGTGGGTGCCGAGGTCGCCGCCGCCGAACAGCGCCGACAGGACGTCCGGCAGGGGCACCGTGACGTCGCCGGTGACCAGGGCGGTGCACAGCGAGGCGAGCACCAGCAGCGCCAGGACGGAGCACACCGCGGCGTACCGCGCGCGGCCCCGTCCGCGTGCCCGCACGACACGGGCCACGGCGTCCTCGGCGGCCGTCCGCGCCGCCGGTACCGCCGGTGCGACGGTGCCCGGTCCGGCGGCCGGGGCGCGGCGGTTCACAGCTCCACCTGCGCGCGGCGGCGGACGAGCAGGATGAACGGGACGCAGCCGAGCGCGGCGGTGACGACACCGACCTGGACCTCGCCGGGCCGGGCGATCAGCCGGCCGATCACGTCCGCGGCCAGCAGCAGGGTGGGCGCCATCAGGGCGCTGTAGGGCAGGATCCAGCGGTAGTCGGGGCCGGTGATCAGCCGGGCCGCGTGCGGGACCGCGAGTCCGACGAAGCCGATCGGCCCGGCGACCGCCGTCGCGGCGCCGCACAGCAGGACCACGCAGGCCGTGCTGAACACCCGGGTGACGGCGACCCGTTGGCCGAGGCCGCGCGCCACGTCGTCGCCGAGGGCGAGGCCGTTGAGCCGGGCGCCGGACGCGAGGGCGAGGACGGCCCCGATCACCACGAAGGGCAGCGCCTGTTCGACGACATCGATGTCACGGCCGTTCAGCGCGCCGACCTGCCAGAAGCGGAACTGGTCGAAGGTCTGGTCGTCGGTCAGCAGCACCACGTTGGTCAGCGCGCCCAGCACGGCGGTCGCGGCGGCCCCGGCCAGCGCGAGCTTCACCGGGGTGGCACCCTCGCGGCCGAGGCTGCCGACGCCGTAGACGAGGGTGGCCGCGACGCAGGCGCCGAGGAAACCGAACCAGATGTACTGCGACGGCTCGGTGAGGGACAGCACGCTGATCGCGAACACGACGGCGACGGAGGCGCCCGCGTTCACCCCGAGCAGGCCCGGGTCCGCGAGCGGGTTGCGCGTAACGCCCTGCATCAGCGTGCCCGCGAGGCCGAGGGCCACGCCCGCGAGCAGTCCGGCGCAGGTCCGGGGCACCCGGACCTGCTGCACCACCAGTTGCCCGCGGACCGAGCGGTCGGGGTCGAACACCCCGTGGAACACGTCGTGGAGCGCCACGTGTCCCGAGCCGACGGCGAGACTGACCGCCGTCATCAGGACCAGCAGCACGGCCAGCAGGACCAGTCCGGCCGACAGCGCGGGTGCGCCGTGCCGGCGCCGGACCTTCGCGCCGGCGTCCGTCCGCGCCCCGGGTGCGGGCGCCGCGGAGACGCTCACGAGGGTCCGCCGGGACGTCGCGCGCGACGGGGCGGGGCGACGGGAGCGAGGGGCATGAGGTGTTTCCTTGTCGAGGACGCCGTTCCGTACCGTGCGGCACTGCGGAACGGAGCCATCCGGTTCTCTGAGGTTAGGCGAACCTAACATCACGCCGAACGGTTGTGCCAACCAGGCCCGCCGACCCGGCCCCCGGGCCGCCGCCCGCGGCGCGCGCCCCCGCCCGCCGGCCGGGCCCGGGGCGCGTAACACGGCCGCCAAGCCCGCGCACGGATGTGCCGACGCACGCCGGCCCGGCCGCCCGGTTGGGCCGGGGCACAGGACGCCCCTTCCGCACCGGACGCGAACTCCCAGGTGGCAGGCGGGATTCGGGGATTCTGGCGGGCGGACGTACACCTTCCGCCTGGCGTTACGCGCAAGTAACGTCCCAGGGATGACCGGACAGACGACCGTGAGGACGCTCCCGCGGATCCACAGCCGGAACCCCCGCAGCACGACGGCTGACGATCTCCTGGAGCGACGCAGAACAGATTTGCTGGAACGGCTGGCCGCGGCCGGCCCCGCCCACGTGGTGACCGGCGAACCGGGCCTCGGCCGGGGAGCGCTCCTCGACCGGGCGGCCCGCTCCTTCGGGGCGGGCCGCGTGCTCCGCCTGCGGGCCGCGCCGGGCGGACCGAGACCGCCGTACGGAGACCTCCGCACACTCGAACGCGCCGCCGCGGGGTTCCCGGGACGTCCCGCGGCCCCGCCGGGACCGGCGACGCCGGCCCGGACGGTCGCCGCGCTGCGGGCCGCCGCGGACGGCGGACCGCTGCTGGTGTGCCTGGACGACGCCCATCTGTGGGACCCCTCCTCCCGCACGGTCCTGGGGCACGCGGCCGGCCTGCTCGGCGTCGGCGACCGGATCCGGCTGCTGCTCGGCGTCGCCGGACACCGGCCCGTGGACCGGGAGTTCGCCGGACTGCCCGTCGTCGCGGTGCCCCCGCTGTCCCCGCCGGACGCCGCCGCGCTCGTCGACGAGGTCACCGGCCGCACCGCCGAACGCGGCGTGCGCGACGCGCTGGTGGAGGAGTCCGACGGGAACCCCGCGCTGCTGCTGGCCCTCGTCCGCAGGCTCTCGCCCGCCGAACTCGCGGGCGAGCGGCCCCTGCCGTGGCCGCTGGCCGACGCCGAGGTGCTGGCCGGGGTGGCGGGCGACGCGTGGCCCGGCCCGGCCGGCGCCGCCGACGGCCTGCTGCTCGCGGTGGCCGCCGCGGCCCGCGACGCGGAGGACGCCGGTGCCGACGCCGACCTGGTGCTGCGCGCCGCACGGCAGTTGTGCTCCAGCCCCGCCGCGGCCGACCATCAGCGGGTGCCGGACACCCTCCTGCTCGCCGACGGGCGGTTCCGCTTCGTGAGCGGGCTCCTGCGCAGGGCCGTGTACGCCGGGGCCCGCGCCGACCGTCGCCGCGCCGCCCACCGGTCGCTCGCCCGTGCCCTGGAGGCGGACGGCCGGCCCCTGCGCGCACTGCTCCACCGCGCCTGGGCCACCACCGGCCCCGCGCCCCTGCTCGCGTCCCAACTGGCGTGCGCGGCAACGGACACGGAGGTCGCCGCCAGTCACCGGCTGCGCTCGGCCGCGCTGGTGCGCGCCGCCGAACTGACCGCCAACGGGGCGGTACGCGCGGAGCGTTGGACGGCGGCCGCCGAACAGGCGCTGCTCGGCGGCAGTCCGCGCCGGGCCCTGCGGCTGCTCGCCGCGCAGCGGCACGAACCGATGCCGCCCGTGATCCGAGGACGCGGCGAACTGGTGCGGGGACGAGCCGAGTTGAGGGACGGCCCGGTCCGCGACGCGCACGAGTCGCTGCTGCTCGCCGCGTCCTTGCTCGCCGCCGAGTCGCCGGAACGGGCCGAACTCGCCCTCCAGGCGGCGGCCGACGCCGGCTGGGCCGCGGGCGACGCGGCGGCCTGCCTGCGCGCGCTGGAGGCGGGCCGGGCCCGCCCCGCGGAAAGCGGCCCGGCCGCTGCCGCGCTCCCGGCGACCGGCGGGCAGGGGGCCGGCGGGCCCGTGCCCCCCGGCCCGCCGGGAGCCCTGCCCGCGCCCGCCGCCCTTTCCGCGTCCGCGGTACCCGCCGCGTCCGCCGTTCCCCGGCCCCGTTCCGCGAGCGGGCCCGTCCCCGGCGGCGCGGAGCCGTGCCGGGCAGAACCCGCGCAGGGGCGGACCGTCGCGCGGGACTACCGGGACGGCATGAGCGCGGCGCTGGAGGTCCGGTTCGACCGCGCGGGGAGCCTGCTGCGCCGGGTGGTCGACGCCGCGGCGACGAGCCGGAGCCCGGAGGACCTGCTCAGGTCCGCCGCGGCGGCACTGATCCTCGGCGAGGTGGACGCCGCCTGCCGCGCCGGAGCACGCGCCCTGGCGGTGGCCCGCACCCTCGGCTCCGCCGCCCTCGCGCCCCAGGCGCTGGAGTACCTCGCCTACGCCGAACTGCGCGCGGGACGCCACGCCCAGGCCCGCGCCCACGCCGAGGAGGGGCTGCGGATCGCCCAGCGGCACGGGCAGCGCAACCAGCAGGCGCAGCACCACGCGGTGCTCGCGCTCGCCGCGTCCATCGAGGGGGAACCGGAGGTCGTCGCCGAGCACGTGGGCGCCGCGCTGGCGACGGCCCGTCGGCACGGGCTGGCACAGGTCTCCACCCTCGCCCAGTGGGCGGCCGCCCGCGTCGACCTCGGGCGGGGGCACCCCCTGGAGGCGGTCGACCGGCTCGGGCCGCTCGTCGCGCCCGGACCGCGGCGCGGGCACTTCGCGGTGTGGATGCTCGCCGTGCCGTGCTTCGTGGAGGCGAGCGCGCTGGCCGGGCAGCCGGAGGGGGCCCGCGCCGCCGTCGAGGACTTCGCACTGTGGGCAGCCTTCGGCGCGGACCCCCAGGCGCCCGCCCAACTGGCGCGCTGCCGGGCCCTGTTGGCCCCCACCGACCGCGCCGACGACCTGTACGCGCGGGCCCTCGCGCTGCACGACGAGCGCGGCGGGACCTTCGAACGTGCCCGTACCGAGCTGCTGTACGGCAAGTGGCTGCGCCGCCGCCGCAGGCTCCGCGAGGCACGCGCCCGCCTCGGCGCCGCCCTGGTCGGCTTCGAGGACTGCGGTGCCGGGGTGTGGGCCGGACAGGCCCGGGAGGAACTGCGCGCCAACGGTGCCGCACCCGGCGCCACCCGCCCCGCGGACACCTCCGGCCTGGCCGGACTCACCCCGCAGCAGTGGCGGGTGGCACGGCTCGTCGCGGAGGGGGCCACCAACCGGGAAGTGGCCCGCGCGCTGTCGGTCAGCGCCCGGACCGTCGACTACCACCTGCGCAACGTCTTCGCCGCACTCGGCGTCCGCTCCCGGGTCGAACTGGCCCGGCTCGTCGAACAGGCCGAAAAGGCCGGTGCACAGACCTACTGACCGACCGGACGGTATGTCATCCTGCGGGGCAGGACGAGTCAGGTGGCAGCCGCCGCACGGGTCAACGGAACCGGCCGGGAACCCGCGGCGGTCCGCCACGGGCACACCCGCCCGGAGAGCCGACCTTGGGGGAGGCCGTGATGCACCGAGCCGTACGGTCACGAACAGCGATCCGCTCCGGACCCGCGATCGTTCCGCATCCGCGGACACCGCGCGTCCGGTCGCTGATCGACGCCGACGCCCTGCGTGTCCTGCACCGGGCGGCGCGCGCCATGATGGAAGAACTGCCCGACCTCACCGACCGGCTGGTGGCCGTCCTCCAGGACCAGGAACCCGCCTACCAGGACGCCCTGGCCCGCGACCCCGCCGGGATCTGGCAGGAGGTGCACCGCTCGCTGCGGCACAGCGTGTCCTCCCTGCTCGACCCGCGCGGGGTCCGGGACGCGGCCCGCCGCTGCTCCTGGACGATCGGCGCGGCCCGCGCCGAACAGGGCCTCCCGCTCGACGCGGTGCTGCACGCCTTCCGCCTCGGCGGGGCACTGGTGTGGCAGGGCCTGGTCGAGGAGACCTCCCGGACGGCCCCCGAGGACGTCCGGCTGCTGGTGCACGTGGCGGCCGACGTGTGGAACTTCGTCGACGAGCACTGCGGCGTGGTCACCGAGGCCTACCGGCAGGTCGAACGCCAGCTCACCTGGCGGCGGGAGAACCGGGTACGGCTGCTGACCGGCGCGCTGCTCGACGGCACCAGCCGGATCTCCGACCTGCCCGAGGCGTCCGAGGCGCTCGGCCTCCCCGAGCAGGGCAGGTACGCCGTCGTCGCCGTGGCCGGCGCCCAGCCGTCCTCCGGCGCCGCCGCCCGCGCCGCCGCGGTGCCGCCCGGACTGCGCGCCCACTGGCACACCGGGGCCGACGCGGACTACGGGATCGTCCTGGTCGGCGACGGCGACGCCGTCCTGTCCCGGACGAATCCCGGCCCCGCCGGCACCCGGATCGGCGTCGGCAGCGTGGTCGAGGGCCTGGCCGCCGTCGGCGACGCACGGCGGCTGGCCGACACGGCGCTCAGCATCTGCCCGCCGGACGGCGGCGTGGTGCGGCTCGCCGAGCACCTGCCCGCGGCCCTCGTCGTCTCCAGCCCCGGCCTGGGCCGCACCCTGGCCCACCGGGTGCTCGGCCCGCTGCTGAGGCTCGAACCGGCTGACAGGGACGTGCTGTTGGACACCCTGGTGGCCTGGCTCGCCTGCGACGGCTCCGCCCAGCGGGCCGGCGAGCGGCTCTACTGTCATCGCAACACGGTCCTCAACCGGCTGCGCCGCTGCGAACAGCTCACCGGACGGTCCCTGGCGCGGCCGGGCGACGTCGTCGAGATCGACCTGGCGCTCACGGCCCACCGGCTGCTGGCGGACTGACCCGGCGCGACGCCGGAGAGGCGGCCGCAGCGGGCGGCGACTCCGTTGCCCGCGACGGCCGGCCGGGCGGCCGGCCCTCCGTGCCGGCTCCTCCACTGTGCCGTGCCCCGGCCCGTTCGCCCCCTGCCCGTCGCGGACCCTGGGCGCCCGCACAAGGGGGAGCGCTCCGGGTTGGGACGGCGCAGCGTGCGGCCCGGTCGGCCTGTACCCGCCGTCGCCACGCGTGTTGTCGTGAGCTCCCCTTCGGAGCCGCGAACGCGAGGGGCGCCCTGCGGTCGAGGACCGGCGCCCCCGGCCTCGCGGCTCCCAGCCCACAGTCCCGTGCCCCAGGCGGCACGGGCCGCGAGGAGCCGCGATGCCCGAAGCACCACCGGACGACCGTGCGGCCCTGCACGTCGAGAACCTCGACGTGCAGTACGGCCGCGCCCAGTCCGCCCTGCGATCCGTCTCCCTGAGCGTCCCGCCCGACGGGGTCGTCGCCCTGCTCGGGGCCAACGGGGCCGGGAAGTCCACCCTGTTGCGCGCGGTGTCGGGCACCCTGCGGCTGCACCGCGGCGCGATCACCTCCGGCACGGTCAGCTACGGGCACACGCGCCTCGACGGACGGGACCCGGTCGCTGCCGTCCGCGCGGGTGTCGTCCAAGTGCCCGAGGGCAGGCGGGTGTTCGCCGGGCTGAGCGTCGACGAGAACCTGCGGGCGGGCGGCCTCGGCCTCGCCCGGCGCAGTCCCGCCGTCGTACGTGCCTCGCGCGACCGGGTGCTCACCCTCTTCCCCCGGCTCGCGGAGCGGTCCGGCCAGGCGGCCGGTCTGCTGTCCGGCGGGGAGCAGCAGATGCTGGCCATCGGTCGCGCGCTGATGGCGGCCCCCCGGCTGCTGCTCCTCGACGAGCCGTCGCTCGGCCTCGCGCCCCAGATGGTCTACCGCATCGCCGAGGTGATCCGCGAGATCAACTCCCAGGGCACGGCGGTCCTGCTGGTCGAGCAGAACGCCGGCATGGCCCTGTCCCTCGCCGACCACGCCCACGTCCTGGAGACGGGCGAACTCAAACTGTCCGGGCCCGCCGACGAGTTGGCCCGCACCGACGCGGTGCGCCGCCTCTACCTCGGCGAAGAGGCCGCCCCCGAGGGGCAGTCGGCGACGGGACGGGGGGCCGCGTGAGCAGCACCCGGCCCGACGCCGCGGCCGTCCCGCCCCCCGTGCTCGCCGTGCGCGAGGTCACCGTGCGGTTCGCCGGCCTCACCGCCCTCGACGCCGTCTCCTTCACCGTCGCCCCCGGTTCCGTGCACGCCGTCATCGGGCCGAACGGGGCGGGCAAGTCCACCTGCTTCAACGTCCTTTCGGGGCTGTGCCGCCCCGCCTCGGGCAGCGTCCGGCTCGGTGACGACGACCTGACGCGGCTCGCCCCGCACCGCATCGCCGCGCTCGGCGTCGCCCGCACCTTCCAGAACATCGTCACCACCGAGGGGACCGTCGCCGACAACCTGATGCTCGGCCGGCACGTGCTGACCCGCGCCGGGTTCGCGGCGAGCGCGCTGCGTCTGCCGGGAGCGGTCCGCGAACAGCGCGAACACCTCGCCCGGGTGCGGGAGATCGCCGAACTCACCGGCCTGGCCGAGCACTTCGACGCACCGGTCACCTCCCTGTCGTACGGCGACCGCAAGCGCGTCGAGTTCGCGCGCGCCCTGTGCCTGGAGCCGCGCGTGCTGCTCCTCGACGAGCCCGTGGCCGGCATGAACGCCTCCGAACGCGCCCGTACCGCCGAGGTGGTCCGCGACGTACGGGACCGGCTCGGCCTGTCGGTCGTCCTCGTCGAGCACGACATGGGGCTGGTCATGCGGCTCGCCGACGAGGTCACCGTCCTCGACTTCGGCCGCCGCATCGCCCGCGGCACCCCCGACGAGGTCCGCCGGGACCCGGAGGTGCTGCGCGCCTACCTCGGCACCGAACTGTCCGGAAAGGACGTGGCATGACCACCCTGCTGGAGAACGTCCTGGGCGGGCTCGCCCTCGGCTCGGTCTACGCCCTGGTGGCGCTCGGTTTCGTCATCGTCTTCAAGGCGTCGGGCGTCATCAACTTCGCCCACGGCTCGCTGCTCCTGCTGGGCGGCTACCTCACCGCCGTCCTGCACGAACACCTGGGCTTCGCGGGCGCGTTGGCGGTCGCCCTCGCGGCCACCGCCCTCGCGGCGGGTGCGCTCGACCGGCTGCTGACACTGCGCGGCGACCGCGACCCGCAGGCCGCGAACGTGCAGACCATCGTCACCATCGGCGTCGACATCGTCCTGGTCACCGATCTGACCCGGCGCATCGGCGGCGACCTGCTGACCCTCGGCGACCCCTGGGGCGACTCGGTGAGCACCTTCGGTCCGGTGACCGTCGCCGACAGCCGGATCGCCGCCGTCGCCGTGTCCGCCGTGGTGATCGCGGGCGTGTTCGCGCTGTTCCGGTTCACCCGCTGGGGCCTGTCGCTGCGCACCGCCGCCGAGGACCTGGAGGCCGCGGCCCTGATGGGCGTGCGGCTGGGCCGGGTGCGCACGCTGGCCTGGTGCCTGGCCGGGGCGCTCGCCGCGCTCGCCGCCGTCTTCCTCGCGGCGTTCCCCTCGCCGGGCCTGGAGGCCACCACCGGGCAGATCGCCCTGAAGGCCTTCCCCGCGGCCGTCCTCGGCGGCATGGCCTCCCCGACCGGGGCGCTGGCGGGCAGCCTGCTGATCGGGCTGACCGAGGCGCTGGTCGCCGGCTACCAGTCCGAACTCCACGTCCTGGGACAGGGGTTCGCGGACGTCGCGCCGTACGCCGTGATGATCCTCGTCCTGCTGGTGCGGCCCACCGGGCTGTTCGGAGCGAGGGGAGCGGCCCGTGTCTGAACCCGCCCGCAAGACAAGCGCGTTGGGCTGGGCAGGACGGCCGGCCGCCGTGCTCCTGCTGTGCGCCCTGCCGTTCTACCTGGACGCGTTCTGGCTGCGGATCGGCCTGTTCGCCATGGCGGCGGCCGTCGGCGCGATCGGCCTCGGCCTGCTCACCGGAACCACCGGCCAGCTCTCCCTCGGGCACGCCTTCTTCCTCGCGGTGGGCGCCTACGGCTACGTGTGGCTCGCCGGGGAGCCGGGTCCCGGACTGCCGACCGGGGTCGCCGCCGTGCTGGCCGTCCTGCTCGCCGGCGTCGCGGGCGGACTGTTCAGCCCCGTCGCCGGCCGGGTCAAGGGCATCTACCTGGGTGTCGCCACCCTCGCCCTGGTCTTCCTCGGCCACCACCTGCTGCTCACCGCAGACTCCGTCACCGGCGGCTTCAACGGCCGTTCCGTGCCGCCCCTTCACCTCGGCGGCTTCGGCTTCACCGCCGACGATCCGTCGCTGGTGGTGCTGGGCGTGCCCTTCGGCGGCGAGGAACGCCTGTGGTACCTGAGCCTGGCCGTGTTCGCGTTCGCCCTGTTCACCGCGCGCGGCCTGCTGCGCGGACGGCCCGGACGCGCGCTGGTCGCCCTGCGCGACAGCGAGACGGCGGCCGCCGTGCTGGGCGTCAACGTGGCCCGCTACCGCTCCTCCGCGTTCGTCGTGTCCTCGATGTACGCGGGCCTCGCGGGAGTCCTCCTGGCGCTCGCCTTCCGCCGCGTCGTGCCGGACTACTTCTCGCTCGCCCTGTCCGTGGACTACCTCGCCATGATCGTCATCGGCGGCCTGGGATCCGTGACGGGCGCCGCCGTCGGCGCCCTGTTCGTCACCGCCCTCCCGCTGCTGATGACCCGCTACGCCGACCAGCTCCCCTGGGTGACCCCACCGGGCTCCACCGAGGGCACGGTCGGCCCCACCGAGGCGGCCCGCTACCTCTACGGCACCGCCATCGTCGTGATCCTGCTGTACGCACCCGACGGCCTGCACGGTTTCACGGGCCGGCTGCGCGCCCGCCTGCGCCGCCGGCCGACCGCCCCGCCGCCGCCCTCCGGCGGCAGTCCCGCCACCCGTTCCCCCGCGTCCTCCGCCCGAGCCAAGGAGCCCACCCCGTGAACGCCACGCACCGCAGAAACCGCACCACCCGGACAGTCGCCGCGGCGGCCCTGACGGCCCTGCTGGCCACGGGCACCGCGTGCAGTTCCAAGGCGGAGAGCAAGAGCTCCGACGAGGGCGCGGGCGGCATCAAGTCAGGGCCCGGGGTCACGGACACCACCATCAGCCTGGGCGCCCTGACCGACCTGTCGGGTCCGTACGCCACCCTCGGCAAGAGCATCGTGCAGGCCCAGAAGATGTGGGCCGACGCGGTCAACGCCAAGGGCGGCATCTGCGACCGCAAGGTCCGGATCGTCGTGAAGGACCACGGGTACGACGTCCAGCGCGCCGTCACCTCGTACGCCGACATCTCCCCGGACGTCCTCGCGCTCTCCCAGGTCATCGGCTCGCCCATGGTCGCGGCCCTGCTCGACGACGTCGAGCGGGACAAGATGCTCACCTTCCCGCAGGCGTGGGCGGCCTCCCTGCTCGGCAAGGACTCGGTCCAGGTCCTCGGCACCACGTACGACCTCGACATGATCACCGCCGTCGACTACCTGACCCGCACGAAGGGGCTGGCCAAGGGCGACAAGATCGGTCACGTGTACTTCGAGGGCGACTACGGCGAGAACGCCCTGGAGGGCTCCACGTACGCGGCGAAGAAGGCGGGCCTGACCGTCGTCGGCCAGAAGATCAAGGCGACCGACACCGACCTCACCGCGCAGGTCTCCGCGCTGCGCAAGGCCGGCGTCAAGGCGGTCCTGATCAGTGCCGGGCCCGCGCAGACGGCCTCCCTGGTGGGCGTCGCGGCGTCCGTCGGGCTCAAGGTGCCGGTCGTCAGCAGCGCGCCCGGGTTCGCCCCGCAGCTCCTGAAGACACCGGCCGCGCCCGCGCTGGTCGCGATGCTCAGCGTGGTCAGCGCCGCCCCGGCCGTCAGTTCGGACCTGCCCGGGGTCAAGGCCATGGTCGCCTCCTACCAGAAGAAGTACCCGGGGCAGTCCGTCGACTCCGGTGTGCTGTCCGGGTACAACGCGGCCGAGGTGATGGGCGCGGACCTGAAGAAGGCGTGCGAGAACGGCGACCTGACGCGCGCGGGTCTGGTCAAGGCCCACCGTTCGCAGACGAAGCTCGACAACGGGCTCGGCACGCCGCAGAACTTCTCCGACGTCTCCAGCCCCGCGAGCGACGAGACCTACGTGCTGCACCCCGACATGAAGGCGGTCGGCGGTCTGGTGCAGGTCGAGGACGCCCACGAGGCGGCGACCGTCGCGGAGTACCTGAAGACGCGCTCCTGATCGGTCGTCGGGGGCCGCGGTCCGTGCGCCGGACCGCGGCCCCCGACGTTCCCGCGACGGGGCCCTCGCCGCCGAAGCGATGCGAACTCGGCGGAACCGTGGCGGCGCGAGAGAACCCAACCTAAGCTGTACTCCCTGTAACGGCAGTGCAGTTGGCGTGCGACGACGCTGGGGGAACGATGCAAACGGGTAAGCAACTGTCCACGTCGATCGACGCGACGGTTCCGACCGCCGCGCGTATGTACGACCACTATCTCGGCGGCAAGGACAACTACGCGGCGGACCGCGGGGCCTGCGAGGAACTCGACAAGGTCGTCCCGAGCACCCGGGTGCTCGCCGTCAACAACCGCCGTTTCCTCCAGCGGGTGGTGCGTGTCCTCGCCGAGGACCACGGCATACGGCAGTTCCTCGACCACGGCAGCGGCCTGCCCACCCAGGACAACGTGCACCAGGTCGCGCAGCGCATCGACCCCGAAACCCACGTCGTCTACGTCGACAACGACCCCATGGTGCTGGTCCACGGCCGGGCCCTGCTGGAGCAGGACGAGCGCACCGCGGTCATCCACGCGGACATGCGGGAGACCGACGCGATCTTCGAACACCCGGACACGAAGCGCCTCATCGACTTCTCGAAGCCCGTGGCGGTGCTCTTCAACTCGGTGATGCACTGCATTCCGGACAGTGACACCGACGGCCCGCTCGACGTGGCCCGCCGGGTCGCCGCCCGGCTCGCTCCGGGCAGCTGCATGGTCATGTGCCAGCTCGTCAGCGAGGACCCCGAGGTCCGCGAGTTCGTCACCGGCTTCATGGACCAGGTGACCCAGGGCCACTGGGGCCGTGTCCGCCGGCAGGAGGACGTCGCCGAGTGGTTCGAGGGGCTGGAGATCCTGGAGCCGGGCCTGGTCGAAGTGTCCACGTGGCGACCCGACACCGAGGTGGCGCCCCGCCAACTCACGCACGAGTGGATCGAGTTCGGCGGCGTGGCGCGCGTCCCGTAGGCGACGGGCTCCCGTGGCCGACGGGCGCCCGGTCGCGTTCCGGTCAGGACGCCGGGTAGCGGCTCTCCATCGTCGCGCGCAGCAACTCCAGGGTGGCGCGCGGCTGGAGGGCGTCGTCGGCGAGACGGTCGAGTGCCAGGCGGTACTCCTCCGTCTCGTCCCGGTCCTCCAGGAAGTTCGCGCTCCTGATGTGCTCCAGGTAGACGACGTCCGGCAGGTCCAGGCCGCCGAACCGCAGGTACGTGACGGGTATCGCCGGTGCCGACGCGTTCGTGACGTCGAGCGGCACGATCTGGACGGTCACGTGGGGGCGCTGGGCCATCTCGATCAGGTGGGCGAGCTGTGCGCGCATCACCTCGGGGCCGCCGAGGACGCGCAGCAGCGCCGACTCGTCGATGACCGCCCACAGCCGCGGGGCGTCCGGCCTGTCCAGCAACTGCGTGCGGTGGGTGCGCAGTTCGACCCTGCGGCGCACCTCGGACGCGGGCGCCGAGGGCAGGCCGCGCTCCACGACGGCGCGTGCGTAGGCCGGCGTCTGGAGCAGTCCGGGGACGTACTGGATCTCGAAGGTACGGATGGCGGTGGCGGCCTCCTGGAGTCCGACCAGACGGTCGAACCACTCGGGCATCAGCCGCTTGTCGTAGCGCTGCCACCAGCCCGGCTCGCCCGCCCGGTGCAGCAGCTTGACCAGGACGGACGCCTCGTACTCGTCGGTCCCGTACAGGTCGAGCAGCGCGCGGACGTCGCCCTCGGTCGGGGGCCTGCGGCCCTTGCCCGACTCGATGCGCGACAGCTTCGCCGCGCTGAACCCGAGGGCGCGGGCGGCCTGGTCCTGGGCGAGCCCCGCGTCCTCCCGGAAACCGGTCAGCTGGACGCCGACCAGCATTTTCAGCAGTGTGGGCGCGGGCTCGGGGCGTTCCAGGTACGGTTCGAGCCTGGAGACGCGCGACGACTCGGCAGACATCCTGACTCCCCGTGGACCGGCAGAACAGACTGCCAAACTATCCCACCGGACGGGGACTTCGGGCATCCGTCCGAAGAAGTGGGGAGCCGACTTCCGCTTCGGCCCCCGTGCGGTGCCTCCCCGTCCCCCTCCGACCCCGAAGTCCCCGCGGCGGGCGGTCCGTTCAGAGCAGGTGGTCGAACTCGCCGTCCTTCGCGCCGGCCACGAAGGCCGCCACCTCGGCGGGTGTGTAGACGAGCGCGGGACCGTCGGGGTCACGGGAGTTGCGCACGGCTATGCCGCCGCCGGCCAGTGTCGCCACCTCGACGCAGTTGCCCTCCGCGTTGCTGTGCCGGCTCTTGACCCAGCGGACGTCCAACGAGCTCGCCCGCACGCCGTTCTGTACTGGTGGCACCACCGTCTCCTTGCTGTTCACGTTCCCCGTCACGCACCGGACGGGTTCCTCCGGGCGGCGACCGGTCTCACGCCGAGCCGATACTGGCCGAAAACAACTCGCGCAATTTCCCGTGCAATTGCACGCCGACGCCTTCAGCGTGGATAATAGTCCCGGCGTCAACCCCTACGTTGGCGGCCGTAGTTGACGTCGATCCAGGGGGCCTCGCGTCCCCGCCCGCGCACCGAGAACTCCGGGCGCCGCACGACCGCGCAGCCCGGAACGAGGCCGGCCCGCCCGGCCCCCAGTCCCCACTGACACGACCGCAGCGGAAGGGCCCCACGCCATGCGCACCGCTTCGCCGGACCAGCCGAGCACCGAGCCCACAGCCGGTGGCTCCTCGCCCACGGGGGTGGCGAGGAGCGCACCGCTCAAGGCGCTGGGGCAGGTGAAGTGGCATCTGATCAAGGACTCGACCGGTTCGGCCGCGGGCATACCGCACCTGCTCGACCGCGTCGCCCGGGGCGACGCCGAGACCGCGGGCGAGGCCCTGGAGGATCTGCGCAGGCGGATCTGCCAGTACAACTTCGTGGTCGAGCAGGCCACGGCCGCCACCGTCCCGTTCCTGTGGGAGCTGGCCCAGAGCCCGCACGTGTCCTGCCGCGCGGGGATCATCCACCTGCTGAAGAACATCGCCGACGCCAGACAGTGGGAGAACACGGCCGCCGTCTACCCGAAACTGCTCAACCACCGTGAGAACCACGTCGTGTGGGAGCGCGCCGCCCGCCAGGCCGTGCGCGCCCGCCGGGCCGACCTGGACCGGCTGCTCGCGGAGGAGGACGGCGAGATCAGCCGCGCCACCGCCGAACTCGCCCGTGCCCTGGGCGAATGAGCTGCCCGTCGCGGGCGCCCGCCGGCCCGCGACACCTCTGAACTCCCCGTAGTACCTGCGCGCGCCCGCGCGGCCCGAAACGGCCGGAGCCCGCGCCGCGCCCCGGGATCATTGCGGGGACGACGGCAACACCACGCTGGGGGGCGGGTGCTGCCGTCCCGAGGGGCCGCCCGGACCACCGTGTCCGGGCGGCCCCTTCGTGCGTCCGGCGCGTCCGGCGGCGGGCGGTACCGGTCTTCCCGTACACGCGTATGGCCACGCTACATAGGTGCGTGATACAAACGCCGGTGTGAGCGAGGAGAGCGACAACTACCCAGCGGTGGCAGCCCTGTTGGACGGCATGGGCATCCTCGCGGTGCGGCACCTGAGCACCCGCGAGATCAGCATCACCGCGGCCGCCACCCTGGGCAGACTGGCCCGTACCGGTCCCACCCGGCTGACCGGGCTGGCCGCCGCCGAGGGCGTGTCCCAGCCGTCGATGACCCAGCTCGTCCAACGCCTGTCCCGGCAGGGCCTGGTGAGCAGGACCGCCGACCGCGACGACGGCCGCGCGGTGCTGGTCTGCATCACCGACGCCGGGCGCACCGTGCTCGCGGAACGCCAACGAGCCAGGATCTCCCGGCTCGACGCGCTGCTCGCGACCCTCACCGAGGAGGACCGCGAGGTGCTCGCCGACGTCGCCCGCACCGCCACTCCCGTGCTGCACCGCCTCGTGGAGAACGCGCTGCGCGCCGAACACCTCGGCGAACCGCCCACCGTCTGACCCGACCCAGTACGCCGACAGGAGCTCCGCGTGTCCCGGCAACAGACATCCCCTCACCCGTTCCGGCAGCCCAGGGCCGTCTGGGCGGTGGCGTTCGCCTGCGTGATCTCGTTCATGGGTATCGGCCTGGTCGACCCGATCCTGCCGTCCCTCGCCAGCAGCCTGCACGCCACGCCCAGCCAGGTCTCCCTGCTGTTCACCAGCTACCTGGTGGTCACCGCGGTCGCCATGCTGGGCACCGGGTGGGTTTCCAGCCGAATCGGGGCCAAGCGCACCCTGGTCACCGGCCTCGTGATCATCGTCGTGTTCAGCGCGCTCGCGGGATCCTCCGGCAGCCTCGACGGCATCGTCGGGTTCCGGGCCGGCTGGGGCCTCGGCAACGCGCTGTTCATCGCCACCTCGCTGGCCGTCATCGTCGGCTCGGCGAGCGGCGGCTTCGCCGGCGCGATCATCCTCTACGAGACGGCACTCGGCATCGGCATCGCCATCGGCCCGCTGCTCGGCGGCGAACTGGGCGGCATCAGCTGGCGCGGCCCCTTCCTCGGCGTCTCCGTCCTCATGGCCATCGCCCTGGCGGCCACAGTCTTCCTGGTGGAGCCGACGCCCAAACCCGAACGCCGTGCCTCCGTCCTCGACCCGCTGAAGGCGCTGCGCCACCGCGGTCTGCTGACCATGGGCCTCACCGCGCTGCTCTACAACTGGGGCTTCTTCACCGTCCTCGGCTACGCGCCCTACCCGATGAACCTCGACACCCACAAGCTCGGCTACGTCTTCACCGGCTGGGGCGTGCTCGTCGCCCTGTTCTCGGTGTTCGGCGCACCCTGGCTCCAGGCGCGGCTGGGCATAGCCAAGGCCCTCTACCTCAACCTCACCCTCTTCGCGCTGGACGTGCTCGCCATCGCGATCTGGACGGACCACCGCGCCACCCTGATCGTCTGCGTCATCGTGGCGGGCGCGTTCATCGGCATCAACAACACCATCACCACCCAGGCCGTGATGACGGTGTCCCCGGTCGAACGGCCCACCGCGTCGGCCGCCTACGGCTTCGTCCGCTTCATCGGCGGCGGTCTCGCCCCCTACGTCGCGGGCAGGATCGCCGAACACTCCGGCCTGCACGCCCCGTTCTACGTCGGCGCCGCCGCGGTCGCCGCGGGCATCGTGGTCCTGTCGACGGGCCACTCGCTGCTCGCCCGCGCCGAGGAGACCCAGCGGGACGAGGCCGCCGGGCCGCCGCCGGCCAACGAGAAGCTCTCCGACCTCGAACAGCAGGCGCTCGCCGAGGACATGGGCTCGGCGACCTGAGTCCTCCGGCGTGCCGGTCCCACAACAGGTCCTCAGTACACGCCAGTTGACCGGCCCCGCCGGTCACCCGCCCGTACCGCGGTCCCCGCCGCGGTACGGGCGTCGCGCCGTCCGGGCCCGTCGGGGCGGGGGAGGGGGGCTTGTGCCCCACGGGTGCCCCGGGATAGGAAATCGCTTGCCCGAGACGTGGCACCCGGGGAGGAGAGCACCGCCGATGGCGCTGCCGGAGAGACCGCTCGACCACCACTACCGGGGCGAACACCCGGTCCGCACACTGGCCTACCTGTTGCGCTCCGACCGGCGCCGACTGACGTTCGCCGTGCTGGTGTTCACCGTCAAGCACAGCCCGATCTGGCTGCTGCCGCTGATCACCGCGTCCATCGTCGACACCGTCGTGCAGCACCGGCCGCTGAGCCGGCTGTGGACGAGCACCGGGTTCATCCTGATCGTCCTCGCCGTCAACTACCCGCTGCACTTGCTCTACGTCCGGCTCCTGTACGGCAGCGTCCGCCGTATGGGCACCTCCCTGCGGTCCGCGCTGTGCACCCGCATGCAGCAGCTCTCCATCGGCTACCACTCCCGGGTCAGCGCGGGCGTGCTCCAGGCCAAGGTCGTGCGCGACGTCGAGACCGTCGAGCAGATGGTGCAGCAGACCGCCGAGACCGGCCTCGGCGCGATCACCGTGCTGCTCGGCGGACTCGTCGTCATCGCCGTGCGCACACCGGAGTTCGTGCCCGTCTTCCTCGTCGTCGTGCCGGCCGTCACGCTCGTCGTCGCCCGGCTCCGGGCCCGGCTCCGCGTGCACAACGAGGACTTCCGGCACGAGGTCGAGACCCTGTCGACCCGGGTCACCGAGATGACCCGGCTCATCCCCGTCACCCGCGCGCACGGCCTGGAGGGCAAGGCGCTGCGCCGCATGGACGGCACACTCCGCCGGCTGCTCACCTCCGGCATGCGGCTCGACCTGCTCAACGGCCGCTTCGGTTCGATCGCCTGGGTCGTGCTCAACGCCGTCGGCGTGCTCGTCCTCGCGGGCGCCGCCCTCGCCTCGTACCACGGACTGTGGGGCGTGACGCCCGGCGACGTCGTCATGCTCAGCGCGTTCCTCACCACGCTCACCAACTCCACGACCACGCTGGCCAGTCTGGCGCCGGTCATCACCAGGGGCCTGGAGTCGGTGCGCTCGGTCGGCGAGGTGCTCCAGGCGCCCGAACTGGAGGACAACGAAAACAAGGCCGAACTCACGTCACTGCGCGGCGAGTTGACCTTCGACGCCGTTGGGCACAGCTACGACGGGGACAGCGGCCGGGCCGCCGTGCGGGACTTCTCCCTGTCGGTCGCGCCGGGGGAGACCGTCGCGCTCGTCGGCCCCTCCGGGGCGGGCAAGTCCACCGTCCTCAGCCTCGTGATCGGGTTCATCCGCCCCACCGCCGGCCGCCTCCTGCTCGACGGGCAGGACATGGGCACCCTCGACCTGCGCACCTACCGGCGCTTCGTGTCCGTGGTGCCGCAGGAGCCGATCCTCTTCGACGGCACGGTCCGCGAGAACGTCGCCTACGGCATGGACGAGGCCGACGACGACACCGTGCGCGCGGCCCTGCGCGACGCCAACGCCCTGGAGTTCGTGGACCGGTTGCCGCACGGCGCGGACACCCTCGTCGGCGAGCACGGCGCCCGGCTCTCCGGCGGCCAGAAGCAGCGCATCGTCATCGCCCGCGCCCTCATCCGGGACCCCCGGGTGCTGATCCTGGACGAGGCGACCTCCGCCCTGGACACCCACTCCGAGGCGCTGGTGCAACAGGCCCTGGTCCGCCTGCTGCGCGGCCGGACCACCCTCGTGGTGGCGCACCGGCTGTCCACCGTGCGCGGCGCGGACCGGATCGTGGTGCTGGAGGAGGGCCGGATCCGCGAGACCGGCACCCACGACGAACTGCTGCGCCGCGGCGGCGCGTACACCGCGCTGCACGGCGGACAGGTCGCCTGACCGGCCCCGTCGCACAGGTATTGCGGGAACATGAAAATTTTTCCGGGACGTTGACCAAAAAATCCCCGGCGTCCCATGCTGCTCCCCATGCACACACAGGAAGGTCCGCTGAGCCGTCTGCGCCGTGACCACGAGGAGCTGGTCCTCGGGCTGCTGCGCAGACACGGACCGCAGAGCCGCGCCGAACTCGGCCAGCGGGTCGGCCTGTCGCGGACCACGCTGTACGACATCGTCGGAGACCTGGTGGCCAGCGGCGCCGTCATCGGCGAACAGGCCAACCCCGAACCGCGCAGACGCGGCCGGCCCGTCGAGCGGCTGCGGCTGAACCCGGCGACCGGGCAGGCCGTCGGCATCGACTTCGCCCGCCGTGCCGTGCACGTGGCCGCCGCCAACGTGGCGCACGAGATCATCGGTTCGGCCGGCCACGCCCACGGCCCCGACCTGTCGTGGTCCGAACGGGTCGGCCTCGCGGTCCGGCTGGCGCGCTCGCTGGGCGGCCCCGGCTTCGGCCTCGACGCCCTCGGGGTGGTCGGCGCGATCGGTGTCGGCCTGGTCGGCCCGGTGCCCGACGCGGTCCGGCGCGACGCGGGGGAGGCCGAGAGACTGGTCGCCGAGGCGTTCGGGGCCCCCGTCCTCGTGGACAACAACACGCGTCTGGCCGCCCTGTCCGAGTGCACCTGGGGCGCGGCGGCCGGCTGCCCCGACGTCCTCTACCTGCGCCTGTCGCACGGTGTCGGCGGCGGCCTGGTCATCGACGGCGCCCTGCACCGGGGCGCGGCCGGCCTGTCCGGCGAGTTCGGGCACATCACCGCCGTGCCGGACGGCGCCCCCTGCGTGTGCGGGGGCCGCGGCTGCCTGGAGACGGTGGCGTCCGTCGGCGCGGTCCTCGCCGCGCACCGGGCGGCCGGCGGCGCGGCGCGCACCCTGCCCGCCCTCCTGGCGGCCGTCCGCGACGGCGACCCGTCCGCCCGCGCCGTGCTCGCCGGGGCGGGCCGGCACGTCGGCGCCGTACTGGCCGCCGTGTGCACGGCCGTCGGCCCCGAGGTGGTCGTCCTCGGCGGTGAACTGGCCGAGGCGGGCGAGGCGTTGCTCGTCCCCGTCCGCGAGGCACTCGACGCCCGCATGATGCCCGCCGCCCGCCCCGGCGTCGTCGTCCGCACGGCCGCGCTCGGCGAGGTGGCCGGAGCCCTCGGTGGCATCGCGCTCGCCCTGCACGAGTCGCCGCTGCTCAACCGCGCCGTGCTGGCGGCACAGCCCGCGGCCCGGCGGGGCGCCGCCGCCCCGCGCGCGACCGTCGCGTCCCCGCGGACACAGCCGCCGGCCCGGCAGCCCGCGCGGACCGCGAGTCCCGCCCGCACCGCGGGCCCGGCACGAACGAGAGGTGAGGGCGCGTGAGCGTCTTTGACGTACACGAGAAGTCCGCCCCGCCCAAGGAGGCGCCCGGGAGCCCGGCGCGCCGCAAGCGGTCCGGCGACCCCGGCCGGCCCCGGCCGCGGGTCCCCGCCCTGCTGCTCAACCTGGTCGCGGTCGCGGCGGGCGTCGGCACCTGGGCGCTGCTCGCCCACCTCGGCGTGTCCGGCCTGCCCGGACCGCTGTCGGTGGCCCGGAAGTTCGGCGATCTCGCCTCCGACGGCACCCTCGGCGACGACGTGCTGGCGAGCCTGCGCCGCGTCGTGACCGGCTTCGTGCTGGGCACCCTGGTCGCGGTCCCCGTCGGGTTCCTGATGGGCTGGTACCCGGCGGTGCGCGCGCTCGCCGAGCCGTACGTGCAGTTCTTCCGCACGATCCCGCCGCTCGCGCTGCTGCCGCTCGTGATCGTGCTGCTGGGCATCGGCGAGACCCCCAAGATCGCCGTGATCTTCCTGGCCGCGTTCCTGTCCTGCGTGGTCGCGGCCTTCCAGGGCGTGATCTCCGTGGACCGCACGCTGATCGACGCGGCCCGGGTGCTCGGCGCCAAGGACCGGCAGATCTTCCTGCGGGTCGTGGTGCCCGCGGCCTCCCCGTTCATCATGGTCGGCATGCGGATCGGCCTCGGCGCGTCCTGGTCCACCCTGGTCGCGGCCGAACTCATCGCCGCCGACCAGGGGTTGGGCTACCGCATGCAGCACGCCCAGCTCTACTACGACCTGCCCACCATCTTCGTCGGGCTGATCAGCATCGGCGTGCTCGGCCTGCTCATGGACCGCCTGCTGCTGATCGCCGAACGCCGCGTCACCCGCTGGCAGGAGCGCCGGTGACCGCCCGCCGGACGGCCCCCGTCCCCACCGGTCCCGCGCAGCGCGCGCACCGCCCCGTTCCCACAGAGAGGAGGGTCCGCCCGTGACCGCCAAGATCTCCTTCCGCGAGGTGACCAAGACCTTCCCGCTCGGCGGCTCCGAGCTGACCGCCCTCGACACGGTCTCCCTCGACATCGCCGACGAGGAGTTCGTCACCGTCGTCGGCCCCTCCGGCTGCGGCAAGTCCACCCTGCTCAACCTGGCGGCCGGGCTCACCCGGCCCTCGGGCGGCGAGGTCCTCGTCGACGGCGCCCCGGTCACCGGACCCGGACCCGAACGCGGCGTGATCTTCCAGCAGTACGCCCTGTTCCCCTGGCTCACGGTGCGCGGCAACGTCGAGTTCGGGCTGCGCCTCGCCCATGTTCCGCGCGCCGAGCGGCGGGCCCGCGCCGAGGAGGCCATCGGCCTCGTCGGACTCGGCGACTTCGCCGACGTGCTGCCCAAGGCGCTGTCGGGCGGCATGAAGCAGCGCTGCGCCATCGCCCGCGCCTACGCCGCCGACCCGCACGTCCTGCTGATGGACGAGCCGTTCGGCGCCCTCGACGCGCTGACCCGCGTCCAGCTCCAGGACCAGCTCCTCGCCACCTGGAGCGAGCGCCGCCGCACCGTCCTGTTCATCACCCACGACGTCGACGAGGCCGTGTACCTCGGCAACCGTGTCGTCGTGATGGCCGCCCGCCCCGGCCGCGTCGACCGCGTCGTCGAGGTGGACCTGCCCCGCCCGCGCACCGAAGAGGTGCGCCTGTCACCGGAGTTCGCCCGCATCCGCAACGAGGTCTGGCACGCCGTCTACCACCAGGGTCCGGCCGCCTCGCCCCGCTGAGAGGACCGCGTTCCCCGCCCGCACCGGTTGCCCGTTCGTTCCCTTCCGCACGCCCACTCTCCCGAAGGACAGCTTCGCCATGCGCTCCTACCGGCCCGCCCTCCCGGCCCTCGCCGCCGCCGTCGTCCTCTCGTTGTCCCTCGGCGCCTGCTCCGGCGGCGACTCGGACGACGCTGCCGACGGCACGAAGACCACCACCGTGCGCTTCGGCTACATCGCCGACTACAACGGCTCGTCCCTGCTCGCGATCGCCGACCAGGAGGGGCTGTGGAAGAAGGCCCATCTCAAGGCCGACTACAAGACGTTCACCAACGGGCCGCTCCAGATCCAGGCACTGGGCACCAACGACCTCGACTTCGGCTACATCGGTCCGGGCGCGGTCTGGCTGCCCGCCTCCGGCAAGGCGAAGATCGTGGCGATCGACACCCTCACCTACGCGGACCGGGTCATCGCCCAGCCCGGCATCACGTCCATCAAGGACCTCAAGGGCAAGAAGGTCGGTGTCCCCGAGGGCACGTCGGGCGAGATGGTCCTCAACCTCGCGCTTCAGAAGGCGGGGATGACGGAGAAGGACATCAAGAAGGTGCCGCTGGACGCCACCACGATGGTCTCCGCCTTCGTCTCCGGGAAGATCGACGCGGCCGGGTTCTGGTACCCGGCGATCGACACCATCAAGAAGCAGAAGCCCGACACCGTCGAGCTGGCCTCCACCGAGGACTTCACCGGCAAGGCGTTCCCGACCGCGTTCGTCGCCGGCCAGAAGACCGGCAGCGCCCTGAGCGCGAAGGTCGTCAAGGTCCTCCAGGAGGCCAACGACTACCGCCAGGAGCACCCCGACGAGTCCATCAAGGCGGCCGCCAAGCTGCTCAAGGTCGACGAGTCGCAGGTCAAGGCGGACGCCTCGCACGTCAAGACGATGTCCACCGCCGACCTCGCGGCCAAGACGAAGGACGGCACCGTCGACGGCTGGCTGAAGGACCTGGAGGACTTCTTCGTCTCCACGGGCCAGCTCCCCTCCGCCAAGGACCCCGAGACCTTCTACGAGGGCGACCTCTACACGAAGGCCCAGGCCAAGTGAGCAACCTGCTGTTCCTGATGACCGACCAGCACCGTGTCGACACGCTGGGGGCGTACGGCAATCCGCACGTGACCACCCCGCACCTCGACCGGCTGGCGGCCACGGGGACCCGCTTCGACCGCTTCTACACACCGACCGCCATCTGCACCCCGGCGCGCGCGAGCCTGCTCACCGGCCAGGCCCCCTTCCGGCACCGGCTGCTCGCCAACTACGAGCGCAACGTCGGGTACTTGGAGGACCTCACCGAGGGCACGTTCACCTTCTCGCAGGCGCTCGCCGACCACGGCTACCGGCTCGGCCTGATCGGCAAGTGGCACGGCGGCACCCGGCGCAACGCCGCCGACTACGGCTTCGAGGGCCCCGACCTGCCGGGCTGGCACAACCCCGTCGACCACCCCGACTACCTGGCCTACCTCGACGAGCACGGGCTCCCCCCGTACCGGATCTCCGAACCGGTGCGGGGCACCCTGCCCAACGGCAACCCGGGCAACCTGCTCGCCGCACGCCTGCACCAGCCGGTGGAGGCCACCTTCGAGTACTACCTCGCCACCCGCGCCATCGAGCACCTGGAGCGCTACGCGAAGGGCCTCGACGACGACGGCCGCCCCTTCTACCTGGCCACCCACTTCTTCGGCCCGCACCTGCCCTACCTGCTGCCCGACGAGTACTACGACATGTACGACCCGGAGCTGGTCGAGATGCCGGCGTCCACGGCGGAGACGTTCGAGGCGAAACCGCCGGTGCAGCGCAACTACAGTGCCCACTGGGCCTTCGACACGCTCCCGTTGGAGACCTCGCGCAAACTCATCGCCGTCTACTGGGGCTACGTCACCCTCATCGACGAGCAGATCGGCCGCATCCTCACCCGGCTCGACGAACTCGGGCTCACCGACAGCACGTCCGTCTTCTTCACCGCGGACCACGGCGAGTTCACCGGAGCGCACCGGCTGCACGACAAGGGCCCGGCGATGTACGAGGACATCTACCGCATCCCGGGGATCGTGCGGGTGCCGGGCGCCCCGCCGCAGGTGCGCGACGAACTGGTCAGCCTCACCGACTGCACCGCCACGATCCTCGAACTCGCCGGCTGCGACACCGCCGGCGCCGTCGACAGCCGCAGCCTGCTCGGCCTGGTGCGGGGCGAACACCCCGACTGGCCGACGGAGTTGGTGGCCGAGTACCACGGCCACCACTTCCCGTACCCGCAGCGCATGATCCGCGACGACCGCTACAAGCTGATCGTCAACCCCGAGTCGGTGAACGAGCTGTACGACCTGAGCGCCGACCCGGACGAGCTCCACAACCGTTACCGGCACCCGGAGTTCACCGCCTTGCGCCGCCGCCTCACCGCCCGGCTCTACACCCTGCTGCGCGAGCGCGGCGACAACTTCTACCACTGGATGACCTCGATGTACGAGGTCGGCGACAGCGACCACGACCCGACGCTCAGCGCGTTCGAGAAGAACGGCGGTACCGGCAAGAACGCCGGTACCGGGCAGGCCGATCCCGACCACCAGGAGGCACCGGCACCATGAGACCGGGCACCCGCGCCTTACCCCGAAGACGGGCCCTCACTGCCGTCGCCGTCACCCTGCTGGCCCTGTTCGCCGCGCTGCTGCCGCAGGGCGTCGCGGCGCCCGCGGCGGTGGCGGCCGGCACGACCGCCGCCGCGACCGGCACGTACACCAACCCGGTCACCGCGGGCACCGTCGACAGCTTCCCCGACCCGTCGATGATCCGCGCCAAGGACGGCTACTGGTACGCCTACGGCACCCAGAACCCCGTCTTCCAGTCCCAGGGCGAGGACGGCGAGCGCATGCTGCCGATCCTCAGGTCGTCCGACATGGTCCACTGGACCTACGCGGGCCAGGTCTTCACCCCCGCCACCGAACCGGCCTGGGCGAACGGCTCCCGCCTCTGGGCGCCGGACATCCACTACGCGTTCGGGCTCTACTACCTCTACTACTCCGTGCCCGGCGCCGGGAACATCGGCCTGGTCACCGGCCCGACCCCCACCGGTCCGTGGACCGACAGGGGCGCGGTGCTCCCCGCCGCGAGCGGCTGCCCGTCCGGCTCCATCGACGAGGCGCAGTTCACCGACGGCGACGGAACCCCCTACCTCTACTGGGGCAGTTACGACACCATCTGCGTCGCCCAGCTCACCGGCGACCGCACCCGGGTGACCGGCACCGTCACACAGGTCGCGCGCGGGCGCCGCGTCGAGGGCGGCTTCGTCGTCCACCGGGGCGGCTACTACTACCTGTTCTACTCCGACGGCGGCTGCTGCGACGGCGCGTTCAGCGGCTACCAGGTCAAGGCGGGCCGTGCGACCAGCCCGCGCGGGCCGTTCACCGACGACGAGGGCACCGACCTGATGTCCCTCACCAGCAAGGCCGGCGTGGTCGTGAGCGCCAACGGCGACCGCTGGACCGGCCCCGGCCACAACGCGATCCAGACCGACCTGTCCGGCCAGGACTGGCTCGTCTACCACGGCATCCCCTCCGACGCGCCCGACCTCGCGCCCGCGTCGGGCGGCACCCTGAAGCTGTCGCGCCGCCCGATGCTCGTCGACCGGCTCGACTGGATCGACGGCTGGCCCGTGGTGCGCGCGGGTGCCGGGCCCTCGGACACCGCCGTCGCCGCGCCCGTCACGAGCTGGACGGCGGGTTCCACGTTCACCACCGGCGGCCTCACCGGCTTCACCACGGCCGGCTCCGGCACCGCCGGCTGGAGCGTCGCCACCGAGCAGGACGCCGGCGGCTACCTCACCCACACCGACTCGGGCAGCACGCCCGCCTTCGCGGTGACCACCGCCGACGCGCCCGCCCAGGTGCGCGCCGAGGCCGACCTGCGGGTGACCTCCGCGACCGGCGCGGCGGGGCTGACGCTCGCCCACGCGGACGCCGCCAACCGGATCACCGTCTGGCTCGACCGGTCCCGCGGAGTGCTGGCCACCGACGTGGTCGTCGGCGGGGTGAGCCAGGGCGAACAGACCTCGGCGCTGCCCACCGGGTACTCCTGGGACACCTGGCACAACGTGTCCGTCGAGATCCGCGGCACCACCATGAGCGTCGAGGTCGGCTACGACCGGCTGCGCGACCCGGTGGGCGTGCAGACCCGCTCCCTGCCCGCCGCCGCGGTACGGGCCGGGGCGGTCGGCGCGGCGGCGCGCGGCGCGGGCGCCCAGGCGGACAACGTCGGTGCGGTCGCCCTGTACCAGCCGGTCACCGCCCGGGTCGCCGCACCGCAGCCGGGCCCCCAACTGGCGTCCTACGGCGACGAGTTCCAGAACGGCCTGAACGCGGGCTGGAGTTGGACCAGGGGCCCGGCGGCCGGAGCGGCGGTCGCGGACGGGGCGCTGTCCTGGCCCACCCAGGACGCCGAACTCGCCCTCGGCACCAACACCGCGTCCGTGCTGTCACGGGCCGCGCCCACCGGCGACTACACGGTGGAGACGGAGATCCACTTCGCCCCCGCGGCGGGCAACCAGCAAGCCGGTCTGATCCTCTACGAGAACGACGACCGGTGGATCAAACTCGTCCACTCCGTACTGCCGTTGAACAACGGCGGCGGCGCGGTCCTCAACGTCTCCGAGTTCACCAAGGAGGGCGAGCGGCCCACCACCACACCGCCGACGGCGGTCGCGAACGGGCCCATGTTCGGCGGACCGACGGCCGACACCATGTGGCTGCGTCTGACCCACCACCTCGACACCGCGAACAACGAGCACGAGGTCCGCGCGTCCACCAGCCGCGACGGCGTGCACTGGTCGGCGTCGGGAGTGTGGACACTGCCGGTGAAGGGCAGCCTGCGCATCGGGCTGATCGCCCTCAACAAGTCCGGGGCGACGGCGAGGTTCGACTACGTCCGTACGTACGGCGCGAGTTGACACATCCCGCCGGACACGAGCGGTGCGTGCGGGACGTCCCGCACGCACCGCTCACGCCGCGCTGCTCCGGGGCAGCCGGTGCCCGCACGTCGCGTCGTGGTCGGTGCCGAAACTCGTCCACCAGCGCTCGCAGCACGCGGCGTCCAGCTCCGCGCGCACGACCGCCTCGGCCCGCGCGTCCTCCCGCACGGCCGGCACGGGCCGCCGCGCCCGCAGTTCCGCGATCGTGCGGCGCTGGTCGCCGAGCACCGTCTCCCGCACCACCGCGACGACCGGCACGATGCTCCCGGCCGCGAACAGACCGGCGGCCCACACCGGCCCGTACCGCAGTTCGAGGACCGCGGTCCAGGCCAGACCGGCACTGGTGGCGACGTACAGGACGCAGAGGAGACGGCTGGAGCTGCTCACGGACTTCCACCGTTCGTCGGGGAGGGTTTGCCCTTGCTTCAACTGTTTTCGCCGGGCCGGGAAGCGGGTGCGCCGACGCGTTCGCCGGAAGGGGTTCCCCTGTTCGTCCGTGGACGGGCCGATCACTCGCGGGGGACGCCACACGAGTCACATTCACCCCATTGGCCCCACATCTACCGCGAGGGACGGGGCACCGGAGGGAGACCCCATTGCCCGATTCCCTCCGGAGGACCCGTGAGTGCCGCTGTCCGCGACACGCTCTGCATGTACCTGGACGCAGGGGACGGGTTCACCGCCCCCGTCCTGACCCGTCTGCGCTACGAGGCCGACGACCCGTTCGTGGTCACCATGGCGTTCTGCCGGCACGACACCGTGCTGGCCGAATGGCGGTTCGACCGGGACATGGTCGCCGACGGTCTGCGCCGGGCCGTGGGGGAGGGGCGCGTCCGGTTCGGCCCGCGGTGGGAGGGCCACCGGCACGAACTGCGCATCACGCTGCTGGGCGACGAGGACGGCCGCGGCGGCGAGCGCGCCGAGATCGTGAGCTGGGCGCCGCCCGTCATGGCCTTCCTCAACCGGACGTACGCCCTGGTCGCGAGCGGCCAGGAGCAGCCCGACTTCGACGCGTTCCTGACCCAGGTCCTCACCGAGGGCTGAGCCGGGGCGGCGCGCCCCAAGTCGCCCCGGCACGGACCGGGTTGGGGAATCTCAGGCCGGGCCCGCCAGTCCCGCAGCCGTGAGGACGAGCCGGGCGACGTCCTCGTGCCAGATGTCGTCGTGCCCCGGGTTCGGCGGTCCGCCGCGACGGACCACGGCCGAGGTGTCGACGTTGACGATCCCGCTCTCCGGCAGCCCGGCCCGCAGCGCCGTCGCGAGGGTCAACTCCGGCCCGCCGTCGACTCCCTGGGCCCCGTCGAAGCCGAGCGCGCCCCACCGCCGGTCGGGGGTGGTGTGCCCGGCGGCGTCCCCGGTCATCTTCGTGGCCTGCGGGAACATCAGCCCGAGCAGCAGGTCGTGGCCGCTGTGGCCCACGACCAGGGGACCGGCGACCGCCTCCACCACGTCGTGCAGCCGCCCCCTGCCCCGCAGTTGCCACGGGATCGACGGGGCGAACACGTGGTGGGACACGGCTGCCTGGAGCAGGGTCAGGGACGCCACGGGTGCCGGGTCCCGCTCGGTGCGCACCTCGGTCAGCGCGTGCGCGGCGAGCCGCGCGCCCATGCCGTGCCCGACCAGGTGGACGCGTGTCCCGGGGGCGGCGGCCCGCAGCGTCCGGACCCCGGCGGCCAGCCGCTCCCGGCCCAGCACCGCGGCCCGGCGCCGGAGCGCGTGATACGTCACCTGCCGCAGGAGTTCGTACGCGCCGTCCCACAGGTGCGGGACGGAGTGCCGTCCGCGGTCGGCGTCCAGTTCGTCGCTGCTCGTCACGGTGCCGGGCTCGCGCAGTGTGGTGTCCGGGACCTCGGGAGGGTCGCCGCGGTCCTCCAACAGCGGCTCGGGGGCGGCCTGTTCGGCGGGACCGGCGTTGTCCGCCGACGGCCGGGTGTCCGCCTCCTCGCACGTCTCGGCCATCAGCTCCAGGAAGTCCGTGAAGCGCCCGCACACCTCCACGGCCGGGTCGAACAGCATGGCCGGATCGCTCTGCGGCACGATCTCGCCGGTGGTGTCCGACCCCGCCGCGCCGCCCGGGGCCCCCAACGGCAGCGCCACCAGCCGGCGCAGCAGCAGCCCCACGTCGTCCAGGTCCGTGTGCCGGGCGCGCCGGTGGCGGAAGGCGTCGTCCAGCGCGTACACGGTGTCCGCGCGGCCGGGGAAGAGCGCCAGCAGGTCGTCGAGAGGGAAGACCGACAGGTCCGGCGCGGCGTCGCGCACGGTGTCGGGCGGCGCGTGCCCGGAGGCCGGGACGCGCTCGTCCGGGAAGCGCATGCTGGGCCAGCGAACGTTCAGCAGGGCGACGCCCCCCTCCGCCCGCGGCGCGGCCCCCGCGGTGAGCAGCCGCCCGAAGTGCCGTTCCACGGCGGCCGGTTCGTCCCAGCGGCCGTGCCGGTCGTGCGCGAAGACGATCAGGTCACCGGTCCCGGCCGCGGCGAGACGGCCGGCCAGGTCCCGCAGACCGTCCGGGCCCGAGGCCGGCGCCATGAGGTTCCACGTGTGCTCTTCCATCTCGACGCTCCCACGCGAGGCGGCGGGCCCGTGCCGGACACGGGCGGAGGCGGCGCGAGGGGCGCCGGGGGAACGGGCGGCGAGGGAGTCTCCCCGCCCGTCGACTGCCGTACTGCGCGCGCCGCGCGGGTCGTGCGGCAGGCCGGCCGCCCGCCGCGGGGGCGCGGCAGGCGACCGCGGTCACAGGAACCGGCGGATCGGGGTCACCAGGGCCTCGCCCACGCGCTGGCGCAGCGGCCGGTGCCGCCAGCGGGCGGCGTCCATCACCTCGCTGTGCTTGAGGTCCTCGTCGAAGTCGGCGTCCAGGGCGGCGGTGAACTCCTCGTCCAGCACGGCGAGCATGACCTCCTCGTCGTGCTCCATGGACCGCCGGTTGAAGTTGCTGGAACCGATCAGGGAGGCCACCGAGTCGACCGTCATGATCTTCGTGTGGATCATCGTCGGCTGGTACTGCCGGATCTCCACACCCGCGTCCAGCAGCCGCTGGTAGTGCTGCTGGCCCGCGAGCTGGCAGGCCCGCTGGTCGGTGTACGGGCCGGGCAGCAGGATCTCCACCCGCACGCCCCGCCGCGCGGTCTCCACCAGCAGGTCGGCGAAGTAGTCGTCGGGCGCGAAGTAGGCCGTCGACAGCCGGAACCGTTCCTCGGCCGACGTCAGCATGACGCGGATCAGGGTCTGCATGTCCTGCCAGCCGAAACCGGCCGAGCCGCGCACCACCTGCACGGTCGCCGAACCGGGCTGCTCGTGCTCGCGGAACCGGTCGCGGTCGTCGTACAACTCGTCGTGGCACTCGGCCCAGTTCTGGGCGAACGCGGCGGCGATCCCGTCCACCGCGGGGCCGCACACCCGCACGTGCGTGTCGCGCCACTCCTCGGGACCGCGCGCGTCGCCGCACCACTCACGGGCGATGCCGACCCCGCCGGTGAAGGCGGTCCGCTCGTCCACCACCAGGGCCTTGCGGTGGCAGCGGTGGTTCTGCTTCATCGGTGACAGCCGTACCGGCCTGCGGAACCACGCCACCTGCACGCCGTCCCGGTCCATCGAGTCGAGCAGTTCCCGCTCGATGCGCTGGGCCCCGAACCCGTCGAGGAGCAGCCGCACCCGTACGCCCGCGCGGGCACGCTCGCCGAGCGCGGCGGCGAACTCCCGGGCGATGTCGCCGCGCCAGTACACGAACGTCATCATGTCGATGGTCTCTTCGGCCGACCTGATGGCGTCGAGCATGGCGGGGAAGATGGCGTCGCCGTTGCGCAGCGGCGTCAGCTCGTTCCCCTCGGTCGCGGCGATGCCGATCAGCCGCTCAAGTCGTCTGCGCAGCCGCTGTTTGCGGGCGTCCGTGTCCGGGCGCGGCGGCGTCGCGCCCAGCGGTCCGTCCGTTCCGGCCTGCCGCGTCGTCGTGTCCAGCATCGTGTCCCGCCCCTGTTCGTACCGTCGTCCGGGCGGACCTCGTCCGCCGTCGGCACCCGTGTGCCCCTCCGCGCACGGGCGCCCCGTCGCCGTACGTATACCTGCCCGCGCCGCGACCATGCCCGCCGCGGGGCGGCAGTCGGGGTGCCCTTCCGGCGGGCACGGCGCAATGCCGCGAACCGCCACACGGCGGGTGCGCCGGGCGCCCTGTGAACGGCCGCCGCACAGGAACTCCGTTCACGGGGGTTGTCCCCCGGATGTCTCATCACTTAAATCAACCTATGAACTAAGCCGTCTGAGAAGGCGGTTGGCATCCGCAGCCCCACATCGCAGGAGCATTCCCATGAGACTCAGAGCACTGGGTGTCGCGCTCGCCGCCACGGCGGCGCTCGTCACCCTGCCCCTGACCAGCAGACCGGCCGTCGCGGCCGAAACGCCCCTGTCCCAGGGCAAGACGGCCACCGCGTCGTCCGTCGAGAACGCCGGCACCGCCGCGGCCAACGCGGTCGACGGCAACACCGGCACCCGGTGGTCCTCGGCCGCGACCGACGACCAGTGGCTCCAGGTCGACCTCGGCGCCTCGTCCACCGTCACCCAGGTCGTCCTCAACTGGGAGGCGGCGTACGGCAAGGACTACAAGATCCAGGGGTCCACGGACGGCAGCACCTGGAACGACCTCAAGAGCGTCACCGGCGGCGACGGCGGCACCGACACCGTCGCCGTCTCCGGAACGGCCCGTTACGTGCGCATGGCCGGCGTGCACCGGGCCACCCAGTACGGCTACTCCCTCTGGGAGTTCCAGGTCTTCGGCAGCACGGGCGGCACCACCACGCCCACCACCTGCTCGACGGCCAACGCCGCACAGGGCAAGACCGCCACCGCGTCCTCCACCGAGAACGCCGGCACCCCCGCGTCGGCGGCCGTCGACGGCAACACCGGCACCCGCTGGTCGAGCGCCGCGGCCGACCCGCAGTGGCTCCAGGTCGACCTCGGCTCGACGCAGAGCCTGTGCAAGATCGACCTCAACTGGGAGGCGGCGTACGGGAAGGCGTTCAGCCTCCAGTCGTCCACCGACGGCCAGACCTGGACCACGCTCAAGACCGTGACCGACGGCACCGGCGGCACCGCCTCCTACACCGTCAGCGGTTCCGGGCGCTACGTGCGGATCCTCGGCACCACCCGGGCGACCGCCTACGGCTACTCCCTCTGGGAGTTCGCGGTCCACACGGGCGGCACCGACACCACCGGCCCGATCCAGGGCGGCGGCGACCTCGGCCCGAACGTCATCGTGGTCGACCCGTCCACGCCGAACCTCCAGCAGAAGTTCGACTCCGTCTTCGCGCAGCAGGAGTCGAACCAGTTCGGCACCGGCCGCTACCAGTTCCTGCTGAAGCCGGGCACCTACAACGGCATCAACGCCCAGATCGGCTTCTACACCTCGATCTCCGGTCTCGGCATCAACCCCGACGACACCCAGATCAACGGTGACGTCACCGTCGACGCCGGCTGGTTCAACGGCAACGCCACGCAGAACTTCTGGCGTTCGGCGGAGAACTTCGCGATCACCCCGTCCAACGGCACCGACCGCTGGGCCGTCGCCCAGGCCGCGCCGTTCCGCCGCATCCACGTCAAGGGCGGTCTCAACCTCGCCCCGGCGAGCTACGGCTGGGCCTCCGGCGGCTACATCGCCGACTCCAAGATCGACGGAACCGTCGGCCCGTACTCGCAGCAGCAGTGGTACACCCGCGACAGCTCGGTCGGCGGCTGGACCAACGGCGTCTGGAACATGACGTTCTCCGGTGTCCAGGGCGCCCCGGCGACCAACTTCGACACCGGCCCGTACACCACGCTCGACAACACCCCCGCGTCGCGCGAGAAGCCGTTCCTGTACCTCGACGGCAGCACCTACAAGGTGTTCGTGCCCAACGAGCGCACCAACGCCCGCGGAGTGTCCTGGCCCAACACGCCCGGCACCTCGCTCCCGCTGGACCAGTTCTACGTCGTCAAGGCCGGCGCCACCGCCGCGACCATCAACGCCGCCCTCGCCCAGGGCCTCAACCTGCTGTTCACGCCGGGCGTCTACCACCTCGACCAGACCATCAACGTGACCCGCGCCAACACCGTGGTGCTCGGCCTCGGCCTCGCCACGATCGTGCCGGACAACGGCGTCGACGCCATGCACGTCGCCGACGTCGACGGAGTGCGCCTCGCCGGGTTCCTCATCGACGCGGGCTCGAAGAACTCCGACACCCTGCTCCAGATCGGCGGGGCGGGCGCCTCGGCCGACCACGCCGCCAACCCGACCACCATGCAGGACGTGTTCGTGCGGATCGGCGGCGCCGGCCCCGGCCTCGCCACCAACTCCGTGGTCGTCAACAGCGACGACGTGATCGTCGACCACACCTGGCTGTGGAGAGCCGACCACGGCGCCGGAGTCGGCTGGGAGACCAACAGGGCCGACTACGGCCTCGTGGTCAACGGCGACGACGTCCTGGCGACCGGCCTGTTCGTCGAGCACTTCAACAAGTACGACGTGCTGTGGAACGGCGAACGCGGAAGAACGATCTTCTTCCAGAACGAGAAGGCCTACGACGTGCCGAACGCGGCGGCGGTCACCCACGACGGGATCGTCGGCTACGCGGCCTACAAGGTCGCCGACACCGTGAACACGCACGAGGCCTGGGGACTGGGCAGCTACTGCAACTTCACCGCGGACCCGACGATCGTGCAGAGACACGGTTTCCAGGTGCCGGTGAAGAGCGGCGTCAAGCTGCACGACATCCAGGTCATCTCCCTGGGCGGCATGGGTCAGTACGCCCACGTCGTCAACGACACGGGCGCACCCACCTCGGGAACGAGCACGGTGCCCTCGAAGATCACCCTGTTCCCCTGACCGGGAAGTCCGGCGGTCGCTGACCGCCGCCGCCGCGCCCGCCCCCTCGGGGACGGGCGCGGCGGCACGCCGTGCCACGCCGGGCTTCCCCGGAGGCGCGCGCGGGACGGCGTCGGGCGGGCTCGAATCGGGCTAACGACGGCCCTTTCCGGGCTGTTCGCCGAAGATGGCCGAAAGTCACCGAAAGGCCGGTGACCGACGGGGGCGGTGACGGCGGCGGCCGTCACCGCCCCCGTCGTCGTCGCCTGTCGCGACCACCGTCGACCGTCCCCGACCACCCGCCCCGCGAACGGCACTGAGTGCCACGTCCGGACGGCGCGAGGTGGCCGGAAAGGGGCGTTCTGGGGGCGTTCGGGGCGCGTTCGGCGTGCCCGGGGAGTGCGCCGGGGGATTGAGGGCGGCGCGGCCGGGCATACGGAGCAAAACTCGAGAGAGGGGCGCTTCGTGCTGGTTCCCGACCCGAAGGTCGTCAGGAAAGTACTGACCCGGTACGCATCGTTGCGGATCGCTCAGGCGGAGAAGGAGACTCCCGCGGCAGCGCGGGAGCTCGAGGACGTCAGCTACACCCTGTGCGTGATGATGGCGACCAGCAGCGTCGGCGAGGCGGTCGCGAAGGCGGACGCCCTGCTTCTCGCCGGAGGCCGGCCAACGGCCGCGGCGGCGCACGCGGCGGCCGACGCGGACGGCGAGAGCGGCCTGTCGCTGGCCGTGTGAGTCCTCCGCGGCACCGCGGCCGTCCCCGGGAACGGTGACGGGGCGCGTGCGCGCCGGAGACGGGCAACTGGGGTGACAGACGCTCCGGGGACACAACGACGTGCCCCCGGAGTTTTTGCCGTCCGGGCACCGTCCGCGTGCCTGTTCGACGGCGTATCCCGCATCCGTCCGGGTGACGCAAGTACCCCCGCGGAATCCGCACCGGAGCGTGTGCGGGCCCTTACACTCGGCAGCCGTGCCCAGCACACGGGCCCACGACACGAAAGGTGCGTTGTCGGGTGTTCCAGGATTCCCCCATCTACGACCGACTCGTCGCGGAGTGCGGCGACGTGCCCGCCCAGGTGCGCAGGGAGGCCGAGCGCGTCAGCAGGGAGCTGGAACTCGTCCTGCGGCCCCTGCGGTCCCTCGACCACGGCGCCGCCCCCGAACGCCCGGCGTCCCCGGGCAACGGCTGGCAGCGCACGGCGCTGCTCCCCGGGCCCCGGCCCCGCTGACCGGACCGGCGACGGCGGACGAGCGGCTCCCGAGGTGCAACCTTCTGTCCCCTTTTGGTGGAATAGACCCTGAGACTGCCGCCTCCGCACTCGGAAGAGGTCCGCCATGAGGTTGAGCGACGAACTGCCCGTCGACCACAAACTGGCCACGGTGTACCGCTACGGCTCCGCGCTCTGCGGACTGATCCTGCTGGCCTTCGGCGCCCTCGGGTTCGCCGACGAACTCGCCCCGTTCAACACGCAGGGGGACCACGTCGCCGGCATGTCCAGCAACGGCGTGCTGAGCCTCATCTCGGTGATCGTGGGGGTGGTGCTCGTGGCGGGGGCCGTCATCGGCGGCAACATCGCCTCGATCGTGAACATGGTCGTCGGCACGCTGTTCCTGCTGAGCGGCTTCGCCCACGTGTTCGTCCTGGACCGCCCGGCCAACTTCCTCGACTTCGGGATGAGCAACGTCATCTTCAGTTTCATCATGGGCCTGGTGATCCTGACCTTCGGCATGTACGGCCGGGTCTCCAGCAAGCTGCCGCACGACAACCCGTACTGGCGCAGGCGTCACCCCAGGGAGGCCGCGCAGGAGTCGCTCCACGCGCGGCGCCGGGCCGCGGGTGCCGCCCTGTCGGCGCGGGCGACCGGCGGGCGGGTCCACTCGGCGGCCCCGGGCAGCGGCACCGGACACGCCTGAGTCCTGCTGTGCGGGCGGCGCGGGGGCCGCCGCGGGCGGGTGACGCGGGGAGGCCGGACCGGGGGAGAACGGTCGGCTCGCGTCGCTCGCCTTCGCACGCGCGGGCAGCCGTCAGGGAACCGCCGTCCCGCGGCCGTTGAGATGCCGGCCCCGCGGTCCCGCCGGGTCCGCCAGCCACTCGGCGATCGTCCGCGCGATGGGCTGACCGGTGTCGATCTCCACGAACCCGAACTGCCCCGACTGGTTGCACTCGAGGAACCACCAGGTGCCCTCGGCGTCCTCGGCGAAGTCGAAGGCGCCGTAGGCCAGTCGCGCGTCCCGCAGGTACGCGCGCACGCCCGCGGCGACCCGCGCCGGCACCTCGACCGGATGCCACGGCGTCGTCGCGGGGGCGTACCGGACGTCGACCAGGTCGGGATGCGCGTCCGGGTCCGCCTGCATCCGCGCGGCGAGCAGCCGGTCGCCGACCGCCGTGAGCCGGATGTCGGCCCGCTTGGGGATCCGGTGCTGGAGCAGCGTCGGGCCGAACGCGACCGCGGCGAAGTCGGTGCCCGGAGCCACCCTGCTGGTCGGCACCGCCCGCGGCGGGTCCTGCGGATGCGCGCCGGAGACCGGCTTGACCACCAGGTCGGGGAAGCGCCGGGCGAACGCGCGGGCGTCCTGCGGGTACGTCGTGATCAGGGTGGCCGGGACGGGCAGCCCGATGCGCTGCGCCAGCCGGAGCTGCCAGGGCTTGTGCCGGGCGCGGCCCGCCGCGTCGGGGTGGTTCATCCACCGGGCGCCCGAGCCGCGCAGCATCCCGTACAGCGCCTGCGAGGACTCCTCGGTCAGCCACGGGGACGGCTCGCTCGCGCGGGCGGCGGGCGCACCGGGTCTTCGCACCCACACGGACCGCAGGTCGTCGACGCCCACCGTCCGGCCGGCCGCGGACAGCCTGCCGCGGAAGCGGCCGTGCGCGTACTCGCCCGAGAGCGCGACCCCCTCCGTCAGGTCGGCGGGATCGAGCCGTACGACGGGGACACCGCCGGCGTTCAGGTGGACCACCACCATGTCCGCCGTGACGTCCTCCGCGCAGGTCAGGATCAGCACGGTCATCGCTGTCGCCCTGCCGTCAGTCGTCGAAGTGGGTTTTCGACCCGGCGGTGGAGGTGGTCGTCCCCAGCTCGCGCAGGAGCGCGTGGTCGCGGGCGGCGATGCCGCCGCCGGCGAGCACGTTCAACTGCATGCCGGAGTCGTACGCGTAGGCGGCCGTCACCTCCGACTCCGGGGCGGGCCGTGCGTAGTTGAGCGCGAAAGGTTGCATGGTCTCTCCCTCGTCGGTGCTGTTGCTCTCCCGCGGGTGCCACCGCCCGGCGTCGTCGCTCGGCCGCTGAACCGACGGCATCCAGAGACTTATACGAATCGAACGAGTGAATGGTTTCCTTACTCTGCGTAATTGCCGGGGAGTTCGGCCGCGGAGCAGGCGAAGTTGCCGCACGAGACGTGCCGCACAAGGGGGTTGAACCGAGCATTCCCGTCGGGCGACCTGTTCGCCTTACCGGAGCGGCCTGTTCACATTCTGAGGCCGCTCTGTCCGGCGCTTGTCAGGCCGCCCGACGGGGCGTCACGTGCCGGAGGAGGCGGACTTCCGGGCCCGGCGGCCACCGCGCCTCGTCACTGTCTGTTCCATCATGGCGACGGCCGGTCGACGCATCGAGCGCAGTGCCAGGAGCAGTACGCCGATGTCGTCGATGTACACCGGGTCGGGCAGCAGGTCGGTCGGCAGGATCAGGTAGGCGACGGCGCCCCAGAAGACCCAGCGCGGTCCCGTGGGCAGTCCGGCGCGCTGCAGACCGCGCCGCGCCCGGACGAGCCGCACCAGCAGGCCGACGGCCACGGCGAGCAGGGCCGCCGCGATGACGGCGGCGACGACGATGAGCGTGGTGGTCGAGTCCACGGACCCTCCTTTGCGGCGGTGCGCCACCCCATCGGCGGCGAACCGTGTCGCGCCTTCGGTGCGCCGGTTCCTGTACCCGACGGATTCCCGGATACGGCGCCGATACCGCCTGCGGGGCGACGAGTTGTGCCCCGCGGGCCGGCCGCCCGCACCGCGGGAACGGGGCGGACGGGGGCGTAACGGGACACGTCGGTCGTCCGCCCGAGTGGCGGCGCGTCCGCCCCGACCCTACTAATGGGCAACGTCAAGTCGCGTGTCGCACGTCGGGGGCGCTGGAGCGGCCGCACCATCTCATGGAGCTCAGCATGACCACCCGCTCAACATCGCCACATTCGAATCAACCCGGATCGACCCTCGCCGGCCTGGCGAGCACCGCCGCACCGCCACCCGGCGCGGCACAGGTCACCGACCTCCCACCCGCGGGTCCGGCGGACCGCCGGCCCGCGGCCGACGACGAGACGGACCAGCCGTACCGCGACCCGGTCGACTCCCTGGTCCACACCGCGGTCGCCGGCCGGCCGCTGGAGGAGGTCGTCCAGCTCATCAACCTCCTCCGGGAGTCCCCGCGCTGCGAGGAGGCCACGGCCGACGCGCTGCGCGCGGCGGGCATCGACCGGCCCGTCGAGGACGTCACCAGGCTCGTCGCCCTGCTGACCGAACCACCCGCCGAACCCGACAGCGCCGACGCGGCGATCCACGCCGCGGCCCGGCACCGGCCCGTCGAGGAAGTGGCGCTGCTGCTGGCGCAGTTGCACCGGCCGCCACTGGAGCCCCACTGCGGCGAGGAGGCGGTGCGGGCCGCCGCCGCCGGCCGCCCCGTCGACGAACTCGCCGAGCTGATAGGCGGGTTGGCCCGGGACCGGGACGAGGGGCCCGAGCCGTCCGAGCGCTCGGGGCCACCGCCGTCCCCGGTCACCCGGGACCCGGCGGAGGAGCGGGAGGAGGCCGCCCCGACGGAGCCCTCCCGGGCGCTGGACGCCGACGACACCCGCGGGCCGCTTCCCGCCGCCGGGCACCGGCGGCCCCGGGAGTCCGCGCCGCCCCGGTCGGCCGCCCCGTCCCGGCCGTCCCGGGCGCGGGAGCGGCCCGAGGCGCGGGACCGGAGCCGCCCGCCCGCCCCGGCGGGGCTGCGGCCGCGCTGGTCCGGTCTCGTGGTGTGCGTCGTGCTCGTCCTGTGCGCTGCGGCATACTTCCCGCTCCGCACCGACGGTGTGTCCACCACGGCCCACGTCGCGGCGCTCGTGGCGTCCGGCCTGTGCCTGCTGCTGGCGGTGCTGTCGGCCCTGCGGGCCGGCGTGGTCGTGCTGGCGGCGGCGGTCCTGGTTCCGGCCGCGCTCGCGGCGGCCCAACTCCTGGACGGCAGGCTGCGTTCACCGGGCCTGACGGCCGCCCTCGGCAGCACGGCGGCACCGTCGTGGGCCGCGGGCTCCGTCGCGGCACTCGCCGCGCTCGTCGCCCTGGTGGCACTCCTGGTGCACCTGGCGCCGCGCTGGGCGGTCCCCGGATCGCCGCCGCCGGAACGCGCCAAGGTGCAGGCGTCGCGGGAGTGACCCGCGGGCGGCACCGGTCGCCGCTCGCGCGTCCCGCCGCGCACCGCCCGCCCGACCGGTCACGGTCCGGGCGGGCGGTGCGCGGCGGCCGTCCCGGCGGTGCGTCCCGCGTCCGGACGGCGCGGGGCCCGGCGCCCGCACCGTCGCCGCCGGTACGGGAGACGTCCCGCGAGCCCAAGTGCCTTCACTGTCCCGGACGTTGAGGCGTCATGTCCGCGCAGTCGGTGTGCCGGGCGCGCGCGGCGCGCGCCGTCCACGACGACCGACTCGGGTCCCGCCCGGGGTGCTCCCGCACCGACGGCGTCGCCGGGCCCCGCCGCGCGCGCCGTCTCTCAACTGCCGCTGCCACGCGCTACGTTGCGCGCGTGATATCTCTTGATCCCCGTCTCGGGGAGATCATCGACGCCTACCGCACCTGCGAGTTCGTCACGCTCGGGCGGGACGGCGCACCGCTGGCCTGGCCGACCGCCGTCGGCCGCAGGGACGACGGCACCCTGCTCGTCACCACCTCCCTCGCCTTCGCGCGCAAGGCCCTCAACGTCCGCCGCGACGGCCGCGTCGCGCTGCTGTTCTCCGACCCCACGGCGAGCGGTCTCGACCGCCCCGACCAGGTCTTCGTCAGGGGCACCGCCGTGTGCCCCGAGGAGATCGTCACGTCGCCCGCGGGCGACGAGGCGTACTGGTCCATGCTCTTCGACCGGCAGCCCGAAAGCCGCCGCTACGTCGACGCGCCCGCCCGGTGGCTCATGGACTGGTACTACCTGCGCCTGCTGATCACCGTCACCCCCACCGCCGTCGACACCCGGCCGTCCCTCGCGGAACCGGCCGGGACCGCCGCGCCCGCGACGCGGGCGCCGGCCGGGGCCGCCCCGCTCGGTGCCGACGTGCTCGCCGGATTCCCGACCGCCGTGCTCGCGGCACGCGACGCGTCGGGCGCCCCGGTGCTGTCCCGCACCCGGACGGTCGCCACCGCCGACGGCTTCCTCGTCGACCCGGCACCCGACTGCGCCGTTGCCGCCGGGCCCGCCGGGCTGCTGGTCCACCGCCACGACGACAAGCTCTCCGGGCTCTACAACGCCCTCGTCCGGGGCGAGTTGAAGCCGCACGGCGACGGAGGCATGCTGCTGGTGCCCTCCCGGGTCGTCGAGCCGTCGGGCTCCGGCGGGCCCCGGGACCTGGTCCGCACCCTGCGCACCGCCCGCCGGGACACCGCCGCGTACCTCAAGCGCCGGAACCTGCAACGCCCGGACGTGGACTGGCCCGCGTTCAAGAAGCTCGCGGTGGCCTCCGCCGGGGGCGCGAAGCAGACCGTCACCGGCTGACCCGCCCGCCTTCACGTTCCTTGCCGGGCGCGGACGTTCGCCGTGCGACGCGATGGCGGCGTCCCCGTCCGGGCGCGGGTTCCTATCATCGGGGCATGGCTGCGCACCCCGCCGACCACGTCGGCGCCTCTGCCCCCGCCGGGCCCCAACCCGCACCGCCCGCACGGCTGGTGGCGGAGGCGTACGAGCAACTGGCCGGTGCGGTGGGCGGGTTGAGCGACGAGGAGTCCTGGCTGCCCACCGGCTGCACGGGCTGGTCGGTGCGCGACCTGATGTTCCACCATCTCCAGGACGCGCAGCGCGCCCTGGTCGCCCTGCACACGCCCGCGCAGGGACCGCCCGACCGGGACGCCGTCACGTACTGGCGGGACTGGGCCCCCGGCACCGCGGGCGCGGCCAACGGGCGGCGGTGGGCGCGGGTCGGCGCGAGCATGTTCCTCGACCTCGGGCAGTTGCGCGGTCTCTACCTGGAGACCCTGGCCGCCGCGGCGCACGCCGCCGCCCGTGTGGCTCCGGAAGGTACCGTCCGCACACAGGGGCACGTCCTGACGGCGGGCGACCTGATGACCACCCTCGCCGTCGAGGCCGCCCTGCACCACCTCGACCTGGTCACGGACCTCCCCGGCGCCCCGGGACCCACGGCGCGCTGCCTGGCTGCCGTGGCCACGACCCTGGACGGGCTGCTCGGGCACCGCCCCGCCGCGGACTGGAGCGACGAGCGCTATGCGCGGGTCGGCACCGGGCGTGCGGCACCCACCGAGCGGGAGCGGGCGCTCCTCGGCGCGGACGCGGACCGGCTCCCGCTGTTCGGCTGAGCCGCCCGTACAACTTCCGTATTCCGCACGGCTGTTACCGCTCCGGCGTGCCGGACGTGCCGGGTGTCCCCTCGGGCGGGCGGGTCGCGGCCGGGTCGTCCACCGGGCCGTCCGCCGCGCCCGCCGCACCGGTGCTGTCGTCGACCGGCCCCGGACGCAGCGACTTCGCCGTGTCCCGCAGACGCTCGAAGGTACGGGCGAACGACTGGCGCGGGGACGCCGGGGGAAGGGCGGGACGGGCCGGCCGTTCGTGCTCGGGCCGCGGCCGGTCCGCGGCGTCCCCCCCTCCCTCGCGGTAGACAGCCAGCGCCTCGTGGGCCCGCTCGGCGGCCTCCCGGTACAGGTCGCGCGAGGCCGTCATGGCCTCCAGCGCCTGGGAGTACATGGCGACGAGCTCCCGCTGGCGGTTCAGCTCCTCCTCCATGGTCACCAGGTGCCAGTCCTCCCGCAGCGCGGTCAGCACCTCGGCCGCGCCGTCCGGCAGCGGCTTCGACAGCGACACGAAGGCCGTGACCGACCCGATCAGCTCCACGGGCTCCGAGCCGTCCAGGAACACGCTGCGCACGGAGAAGTCGCTCTCGGCGTATCCGGGCGGCGCGGGCGTGCCCGGCAGCACCACCGCGCCGCCGCGCGGCACCTGGACGCCGAACTCGCGCAGCGCCCAGTTCACCGACCGGAACTGCTGCGGCGCCGCCCGGTGCTCCACCACGCGGTGGCGCAGGCTCGGCGGCAGCATCGGGGCCAGCGGGCGGCGGCCCCGCGCGTCCGGCGTCATCGCCTCGTGGACGACGACGTGCACGCCCCAGCCGTCGCGCCGGGCGTTGCGCAGGACGCGCCGCAGTTCCTTGTCCTCGCCGGGCAGGTCGTTGAGGGCCCCGTACCGCAGGCCGGTCACCGGTTCGTGGTCCCAGTCGGCCTGGGTGTCGGCCGGCCAGAAGAAGGCCGCGGGGGAGGGCCAGCGGGGGTCCCAGGAACGCTCGGCCTCCGCCGCCAGGACCCAGTCCCAGCCGGGATGCGGGGCCGCGTGCCGCGGGTCCCGCTGGGCCTCCTCCGCCGCGAGGCGGTCGGTGAGCACGAGGCGGGCCCGCACGGTGACGGTCTCGGTGTCCGCGACCTCCCAGCGCGCCTCGAAGACCCGGTGTCCGGGCGTGTCCGCCGCCGGGAGCTCCAGGAAACTGTGGACGGTCCCGTCGGCGTCGAGGCGCCGCAGCGTGGTCCGGACGACCTCGTCCGCCGCTTCGGGGCCCGCGTGGTGGCCGCGGGCCAGCCACACCGTGGGAGGGATCGTCGTGCTGGCGCTGGAGGAGGTCGGCATGGATCCAGGGGGAACGGGGACGGAGTGCCCGTCCAGTATCACCGCCTTCGGCCATGATCCTCGACCTGGGGCCCGCGCACCCCCTCCCACCTGGCAGGAAGCCGGTGGGCCTGTGCCCGGGACACCCGGGTGTCCACGATGCGGGACGCCGGTCCGCCCTTGCGCCTTCGTGATCCGCCCGCGGCCCGTCGCGGCGGGCGGATCCGGCCTGCGACCACGTGGATCGTCGGCGAAGGTGGGCAGGAGGGCACCGTCCGCCGCGCCGCGAGGGCGGCGGACCCGAGGACGACGCGCGGGGCGGACCCGCGGGACAAGGAGCGACCCGATGAACGTGGACCTCGAAGGCCGGACCGCCCTGGTGAGCGGCTCCTCGCAGGGCATCGGCGCGGCCATCGCCGCGGGCCTCGCACGGGCGGGCGCCCGCGTGGGCGTGAACGGCAGGGACGCCGGACGGCTGGAGGAGAGCATCGGGCGGCTGCGCGCCGACGTGCCGGACGGCCGGTTCGTGGCGGTGGCCGCCGATCTCGGCACCGAGGAGGGCGCCGGACAGGCCGTCGCGACGCTGCCCGACGTCGACATCCTCGTCAACAACCTCGGCATCTTCGGCGCCCAGCCGGCGCTGGAGATCCCCGACGACGAGTGGCGCCGCTACTTCGAGATCAACGTCCTCGCCGGGATCAGGCTCACCCGTGCCTACCTGCCGGGGATGAAGGCGCGCGGCTGGGGCCGGGTCCAGTACATCGCCAGTGACTCGGCGGTGGTCGTCCCCGCCGAGATGATCCACTACGGGGTCTCCAAGACCGCCCTGCTCGCGGTGAGCCGCGGGTTCGCCAAGGAGGCCGCGGGCAGTGGCGTCACCGTGAACTCGGTGATCGCCGGGCCGACGCACACCGGCGGGGTCGAGGACTTCGTCTACCAGCTGGTCGACCGCGACCTGCCGTGGGACGAGGCGCAGCGGGAGTTCATGCGCGTGCACCGCCCGCAGTCGCTGCTGCAACGGCTGATCGAGCCGGAGGAGATCGCCAACCTGGTCGTGTACCTCAGCTCCGACCAGGCCTCCGCCACCACGGGCGGCGCGGTCCGTGTCGACGGCGGTTACGTCGACTCGATCCTCCCGTAGACCCCTCCGTACCCTTCTGGATCCTCCTGGACCTCCCGGACCCTCCTGGCCCCCGCGCACCTCGTGCGGAGTCGCCACGCGCCCCTCCGTGCCGCGAAGTCGCCCTCGCACAACGGCCCATGACGGGTGATCACACGTTCCGGGTGCATCCGTGGCCCGCACCTCGCCGGAAGTAACGATGCCAGCTCACCACGGCAGAACGGGTGTCGGGACACCATGACGACTTCGCGACCGGGACGACAACCGGGCCAGGAACACGGAAAGACACCGGAGGACGCCTACATCGGGCACGTCGGAAGCTGTCGGGTCTGCCAGCGGGAGACGGGCCGCTGCGGGCGGGCCGAGCGGCTGTGGCGGGAGTACCAGGACTGGCGCAACACGGCCCGGTGACACGGTAGTCGGGGACACCGACGGCCGCGGCGTCGCGCCGGGTCGGCCAAGGCCGCCCGGCGGGCGCCGCGTTCGTCGTCCCCCGGGGCGAACACGTCCCGTTTGCGCGCCTGTTGACCGCCGGGACGCGGTCGACCGCGCGCCGTCCGCGGGGCCCCCGTCGTCGCGGTCGCGACCGCACCCCCGGGCGGGCCGCGGACGGTGTTGCGGAGCATTCCGTTCCGTTGGCTGACCGGTCCTCCGCATGTTCCGCAGGAAAATGCCAAAGGGCTCACCTGCCCGGAACACTTTCCGTAGTGTCGGGATCACGTTCGCGGTGCGGTGTGCAGCGGCGTGCAGGGGAGGAGATCCGGCGTGCCCGGAATCGACGAGAGTTTGCTGGAAGCCATGCGGGTGCCGGGGGCGCGAGGCGTCTCGGTGGTCGACTGGATCAGCGGACTCGCGCTCGGAGCGGTGGGCGACGCCCCGGGCGGTGACCACGAGACGGCGGCCGCCGAGACCGCGGAACTCGCCCGCCTCACGGTGGAGAGCCGCACGTTCGCCCCGGCCGACGGCGAACCGGCGGGTTCCGGAAACGGCGGGGAGCCACCCGTGCAGGACATGATCATCACCTCGCCGGACGCCTACCACGTCCTCCGCTTCGTCAGCACCGCCTTCGACAGCAGCGTCTTCGTGCACCTGTGGCTGGACCGCCGCGACGGCAACCTCGCACTGGCCCGCATCAGGCTCGCGGAGATGGCGGACCGTCTGGTGCTGGGATGACGCCGCCGCCCGCCCCGCACACGACGGTGCTCCCCTCGCTCGTGAGTCTCGCCGCGGACGCCGCCACCGGCGCCCTCACCACGGAACTGGGCACGGTCTACCTGCTGGCGGGCCGCGTCGCCCACGTCGAGTCGCCGGTCGCCGCCGACCTCGGGCTGCTGCTCCTGCGCAGCGGTGCCGTGGACGCCGACGGCTGGTGGGACGCGGTCGGCGCGGCGGGCTCGCGGCAACGCGTCGCCCGCGCCCTCGTCGACAGCGGCCGGCTCACCGCGGGCGCCCTCGAACTGTGCCATCTGGGCGCGCTGTTCGACGCCGCCTACTTCGCCCTCACCCACACCAACCGCGTGCTGCGCTTCCGCCCCGGCGTCGGGCACTGGCTCGGCGCGGTACGGCCCGTCCCGGTGGACGTCGTCGTACGGGAGTCGCAGCGCCGCCGCGAACAGCTCCAGCGCATCTGGCCGGAGCCCGACATCGACAGCGCCCCGCTGGTCAAGGTGCCGGGTGCCCCCGGCCGCTGTCTGCCGCGCCGCCGCAGCCGGGCCCTCGCCCAGGTCGACGGCGTCCGCACGGCCGCGGAGATCGCGTCCGTCCTCGCCTGGCGCACCTTCCCCACCCTCGTCGAACTGCGCCGCCTCGCCGCCGACGGGATCGTCACCGCCGCACCCGGCGGCCGGGAGGCCGCCCGGGTTCCCGAGCAGCGCACCGGACCGCCCGAGGAACCCGACACGGCCCTGCTGCGACGGCTTCGAGACGCCTTGGAGGCACTGTGATCCGCGCACGCCGTCAGCGTGCCGAAAGGAGACTGCTCATGGCCGTCGAGGCCGATGTCCTGGACGAGCTGAAAAGACTGCGCACCCGCGTCCCCCTGCTGACGGGATCCCTCGCGGCGAGCGTCGACGGTCTCGTGCTGGCCCAGGACCTCCCGGACGCCGAACCGGAGGGCCTCGCCGCGCTGACGGCCGCCGCCCTCGGCGTCGCCCACCGCATGGCGGAGGCCGCCGACCGCGGGGACTTCTGCGAACTGCTGGTCCGGGGCTCCCTCGGATACGTCGCGACGTACTCCGCGGGGCCCACCACCGTCCTCACCCTCCTCGCCGACGACCGGGCCAACGTGGGCCGGCTGCACCTGGAGGGCCGGCGCAGCGGCACCCGCATCGCCGAGGTCGTCGAACAGGCCGCCTCCGGCCCGGCCGCCCGCGAGGAGGCCGCCGCGAGACCCCGGCCCGCCGCACCGGGGGAGGTCCGTGCCCTGGGCACCCTGCCGGTGCGCAGCCCCGGCCGCCCCCGGGCACGCCCCAGGCCCGAGACCGGCGGCTGACCGGGGCCCCGGGCGCCGAGCCGCGCCGGGCCCGCCGAGCGGCGTCCCGGTGTCGATGACGGACGCCCGCGTTCAGTGACAACTCCCTTGCACAGCAAGCACGTTCCCCATCCCTCACGGAAGGACGCGACATGGCCAACCTGGAAACCTCGCTCAAGGAATGCCTGAGTTCCATCGAAGGCGCCAGCGCCGCAGCCCTCGTCGACTACACCAGCGGCATGGCCCTCGGCACGATCGGCGGCGGCAAGGACTTCGACCTGGAGGTCGCCGCGGCGGGCAACACGGACGTCGTGCGCTCCAAGCTGCGGACCATGGAACACCTGGGCCTGGAAGGCGAGATCGAGGACATACTCATCACGCTGAACACCCAGTACCACCTGATCCGCCTGCTCAAGGGGCGCGGCGGCAAGGGTCTGTTCCTCTACCTGGTGCTCGACTCCAGCCGGGCCAACCTGGCGATGGCGCGCCACCAGTTGCGCCGCATCGAGAACGAACTGGAGCTCTGAGCAACGCCGTCGAGCCGCTGCCCGGCCCCCGCGACCAGCGTCGCGGGGGCCGTCGCGCGCCGCGTCAGGCGCCCGTCAGGCGCCGCACCGCGAGGACCGTCGTGTCGTCGGCCAGCCTGCGGCCCGAGTGGCGCACCACGGCGTCCCGCACCAGTTCCACGAGCCGCCGGGGCTCCGCGGCGGACGGGGCGGCACGCACCGCCGCGTCCACGGAACGGGCCAGCGGGAAGAACGTGCCGTCCTGGTCGCGCGCCTCCGTCACCCCGTCCGACACCAGGAGCAGCGTCTCGTCGCCGGCGAGGGTGACCAGGTCCGACCGGGGCTTCTCACCGGTCAGTTGGAACATGCCGAGCGGCAGGTTCGCGGGGGGCGACACCTCGCGGGTGCCGCGCGGGCTCACCGCCAGCGGTGTCAGGTGGCCGCAGTTGACCAGCTCCACCGTCTCCGGCGCGCCCCCGCCCCGCGGGCCGGGCGGCCTCGGGGCGGACGGGAAGCCGATGAGCGCGGCCGTCGCGAACCGGTCACCGTCGTCACCGCCCAACGACCGGACGTACTCCCGGTGTCGGCACATCCTGATGTCCATGATCGTGGCGACGGCGGGCAGTTCGCTCTCGTGGTAGGCCGCCTCGCGGAAGCTGCTCACCAGCGCCGACGCCGCCGACACCGCGTCCAGGCCCTTCCCCTGCACGTCCCCGATCACGACCCGGGTGCCGTAGGGGGACGGCTGGATGTCGTAGAAGTCGCCGCCCACCCGCGCCGACACGTCGGACGGCAGGTAGGCGGCGGCGTGTTCGAGTCCCGCCCAGTGGTAGGGCAGGGGGCGCAGCACGGTCGCGCGCGTCGTCTCGGCGACCTCGTTGACGTGCGCCAGGTGCCGCTGCTGGCGCATCCGCACCGCGCACACGGCGACCGCGCCGAGCCCGCACACCGCGACCAGGATCAGACCCGGCCAGCCGTCCACCTCGGAGGACGCGTAGGCGCTCACGTCCAGCACGTAGACGGCGACCGCGAGGAAGGCGTAGACCACCGTGGCCCGGACGCCGCACAGCAGCGCCGAGAGACCGGGGACGAGGGCCAGGAAGCTGCCCGCCTGGAAGCGGGTGCTCGTGAACCAGTCCAGCACGACCACGAGGACGAGCACGACGGCGGGCACCGCCCTCGCCAGGGCGGGGCCTCCGACGACGCGGCGCGTGACCTCCTCGACGGACCGCAGGCGCCCGCCGACGGGTGCCGGAAGCAGTCCGCGCCCGCCCCGGCTCACCGGGGCGGGCCCGGACGGCCGGGAGCGACGGATCGGCCGTCTGCTGGCGCTGGACACCCTTCCATTCGACCACCCGCCCCCGCATGCCGCACCGGGCGACGGTCCCCCGGCGCGGGGCCGAAGGTCCCGGACCGGGCGGGACGGGCCCGGCAGGTCCGGGGCTGTCAGCCCTCCTGGCCGTCGGTCGCGACGACCTTGCCCGGGTTGAACAGGCCGCGCGGGTCCAGGGCGTCCTTGACCGCCCGGTTCAGGCCCAGCACCGCCGGACCCAGTTCGGCGCGCAGCCCGTCCCGCTTGAGCAGGCCCACGCCGTGCTCGCCGGTGACCGTGCCGCCGAGGTCCAGGGCGTCGGCGATGATGTCGTGGAACGCGGCCTGGGCGCGTGCCCGTGCCGCCTCGTCCCCGGCCGGGGTGATCAGCAGGGGGTGCAGGTTGCCGTCGCCCGCGTGCGCGATGTTCGCGATCAGGGTGTCGTGCCGGTCGCCGGTCGCGTGGATGCGGGCCAGCATCTCGGGCACCGCCGCCTTCGGCACCACGATGTCCTCGGTCAGGACCGGCCCGAGGCGCTCCAGCGCCGGGTACGCCAGCCGCCGCGCCTCGAAGAGGGCGTCCGCCTCCTGCTGGTCGGTCGAGCGCACGGCGTACGTCGCGCCCGCCCCGGCGAAGCACGCGCGCATCGCCTCGGCCTCCGCCTCGCCGGCCGCGCCCGGCGCGTCGCTGCGGCCGAGGAGCACGACCTCCGCCTCGGTGGACAGGCCCATGTTCTTCCAGGCGTCGACCGCCGCCAGGCAGTGCCGGTCGACGAGTTCGAGCGCGGACGGCGTGACCCCGGCGGCGGCCACCGCCGCGACGGCCCGGCCCGCGTCCACGATCGACGAGAAGTACCCGGCCACCGTGTGCTCGGGCTCGCGGCGCGGACGCAGCCGCACGGTGATTTCGGTGATCACGCCGAGGGTGCCCTCCGAGCCGACCAGCAGGCTCGTCAGGTCGTACCCGGCGACGCCCTTCGCGGTGCGCCGCCCGACCCGGACCAGCTCGCCGGTGCCGGTGACGAACTGGAGGCCGAGCACGTAGTCGCGGGTGACGCCGTACTTCACGCAGCACAGACCGCCCGCGTTCGTCGCGACGTTCCCGCCGATCGTGGACCAGCGGGCGCTGGCCGGGTCCGGCGGGTACCAGAGGTCCTGCTCGGCGCAGGCGGCGCGCAGGTCCTCGTTGACGACGCCCGGCTCCACGACGGCGAGCCGCTCCAGCGGGTCGATCTCCTTGATCGCGTTCATCGCCTCGGTGGACAGCACCACCGCGCCGTCGACCGCGTTGGCGCCGCCGGACAGCCCGGTGCCCGCGCCGCGCGTGACGATCGGCACGCCGTGGTCGAGACAGGCCCGTACCGCGAGCGCGACCTCCTCGGCCGTGTGCGGCCGGACGACCGCGAGGGGGGTGCCGTACGGGGCCCACTCGGCCTCGTCGTGGGCGTAGCCCGCGGTCGAGGCCGGGTCGGTCAGCACCCGGTCGGGCGGCAGGTCCCTGGTCAGCCGGTCGGTCAGGTCGCGGGGGCTCGTGTCGTCGTGCATGACAGCCACCCTAGGGACCGGCCGGCCGCGCGCCCCACGGAGGGGCGTGTGCCTCGCGGGGGCGTGTCACGCGGGTCCGTTCCGGCCGCCCGCGGTCGCCCCCGCCGTTCAGCTCCGGCCGCGGCTCCCGGTGCCCGGTCTGTCGCGGTCGCGGGGCCTGCGCCGCCCCTCCCGGGGCGCCTCCGGTCCGGCGGCCGAGGCGCTGAAACCGCCGGGCACCGATCGGGCGGGGGCGCCGGCCGGTACCGCCACCGGCTGCTGGGCGGGCGCCGCGCGGTCGGCGGCGTCCTCCGGCGCGGGGTCGGTGCCGGGCGCGTCCACGAGGGCGGGCCGGGTGTGCGGGACGGCGCGGCCGACGACACGGGCGTGCGTCATCAGCGGGGCGCAGGCGGAACAGACTTCGGTGAGGGTCCACACCTGGCCGACCGCCGGGTCGTGGCGCAGGACGAGCACCACGGAACCGGCGCAGTAGGTGCGCGTCCCCTCGTGCGCGGCGCACCGCTGCTGGCGGCAGCCGCAGGCGGCGTCGGGCCGCACGGTCACCGCCTTGGCGTGGGCGTGGGCGTGGGCTTCGGCGAAGCGCCGCAGGGCGGCGACGTCGCGGGAACGAGGGGGCATGCCGCACGGCGAGGAACAGCTGACCGAGGCACTACGGTCGCGGTGGCCTGTCACCCGGACCGTCCAGGAGCGTCCGGGACGACGGGATGACGGCGCGTCAGGGTACGCAAGAGCCAAGACCACAAGTCCTTCGTAGGAGAGGTGAGTTCGCGCGGAGTTCGCGCTGAGGGAGGTCTACCCGGCACGGGGCGGATATCAGCATGCCGGAGACGTCCGATTCCGGGACGGTTGCGACACCGCATGTCCCGCCCCAGTTCCCGCATTTGTTCCGCACGTCAGTGCGACCGCGGTGCCGTCGGCCAGCCGCGTGTTCGAACGGGGGTGCCTGGCGACGCCGACCGTTCCGGACCCTCGCGCCTACGCCGGGGCGCCGCCGCCCGCCGTACCGGCGGCCGGGCCCTCGCCGGTGAACCCGTTGTCCCGCCCCTCGCACGACGGCAGTGCCTGCTCGGTCCAGATGGTCTTGCCCGCGTGGTTGAAGCGGCTGCCCCAGCGGCTGGCGAGGGCACCGATGAGCTGGAGGCCGCGGCCGCCCTCGTCGGTCTCCGAGGCGCGGCGGATGCGGGGCATGGTCAGGCTGGTGTCGGACACCTCGCAGATGAGGGCGTTGGTGCGCAGCAGCCGCAGCAGCATGGGCCCCTTGGCGTGCCGGACGCCGTTGCCGACGAGTTCGCTGGCCAGCAGCTCGGTCGTCATGGCCATGTCCTCCAGGTCCCAGGCGGCCAGCTGCTCGCGCACGTGACGGCGCGCCTCGCCGGCGGCCTCCGGACCGTCGGGGAGCTGCCAGGAGGCGACCTGGCGATCGGACAGGGCGTGCAGCCGCGCGACGAGCAGGGCGGCGTCGTCGCTCGTGGTCGTCCCGTCGGGCAGCAGCCCGTCGATCACGGCGTCGCTCAGCTTCTCCAGGCTCTCGCCGTCCACCTCGGGCACCAGGGCGGCGAGCTGGGCCATCCCCTCGTCGATCTCCCGGTGCCGCGACTCGACGAGTCCGTCCGTGTACAGCACGAGGAGGCTCTCGGGCGGCAGCGTCAGCTCGGTCGTCTCGAAGGGCGGCTCCGCGCAGCCCAGCGGGGGGTTGGAGGTGACGTGCGGATAGTGCGCGGCGCCGTCCGGGTGCACGATCAGCGGCGGCGGGTGACCGGCCCGCACCACCGTGCAGGTGCCGGTGGGGGAGTCGTAGAGCGCGTACAGACAGGTCGCGTACGCGTGCGGGCCGAGGCCCGCGACGATCTCGTTGAGGTGCCCCATGATCTCGTCCGGGGGCAGTTCGAGTGCCGCGAGGGTGTGCAGCGCGGTGCGCAGCCGGCCCATCGTCGCGGCCTCCGGCAGACCGTGCCCCATCACGTCGCCGATGACGAGCGCGACCTGTCCCGCGGACAGCGGGATGATGTCGTACCAGTCGCCGCCGACGTCAGCGGACTGCCCGGCGGGCAGGTAGCGGGCCGTCGCGGTGGTCTCCACCAGGTCGGGCAGCCGGCGGGGCAGCAGCTCGCGCTGGAGCTCGCGGGAGCGGTTCAGCTCGGCGTCGTAGAGGCGGGCCCGCTCCAGGGCCTGGGCGACCAGCGCGCTGATGGTGATGAGCAGGGTGCGTTCCTCGGCGCCCAGGCTGCGCGCGGAGTCGAAGGCGACGACGCAGACCCCGAAGGTGCGCCCCGAGGTCGTCAGCGGCAGGAACGCCCAGGCGTGCTTCTCGGTGCCCGTCCGGTCGATGTCCGGATACGCGCTCAGCCACTGGGCCCGGTCGCGGAAGAACGCGGGTTCGCCGGTGAGGACGGCACGGCCGACGGGGTTGTCGTCCGACACCTCCATCCCACCGCTGCCGCTCATGCGGTCCAGGAAGTCCTGCGGGTAGCCGACGGACCCGATGTGCACGATGCGGTCGTCCGCCTCGGTGACGAGCACGAGCAGGCCCTGCGCGTCGAAGGGCGGCAGCACGCCGCGGGCCACCGCGTCGATGACGTCCTGGGTGGTGGTGGCCGCCGCGAGCGCCGAGGTCAGTTCGGCCGTACGGGTGGCCCGTTCGGCGCCGGCGCGGATCGTCTCGACCTTCTCGGTCTCCCGGCGGCGTTCGTCGGTGACGTCCGTGAGGTAGACCGTGAGGCCGCCCGGCACCGGGACCACGCGCAGGTGGTGGACGCGGCCGGTGTCGGCCAGCGTGATGTCGAAGCCGACCGCGCGGTCGGTGGTGACGTGGCCGCGGAACCGCTCCTCCAGGTCGGGCACCTGGCGCAGCGCGGGCAGGTCCCACAGGCGCCGGCCCGGGAGCGGGGCGTCCTCGTCGGATCCGAGGAGCTGCTCGGCCTTCAGGTTGGCGAACGTGACGTCCCAGTGGTCGTCGACGGCGAGGAACGCGTCGCTCATGTGGCGCAGGGCCCGGTTCAGGGCGTCCCGGGCGGTCGGGGACACGTCGCTCACCCAGCACTCGCCGGCCACCCGGACGGTGTTGCCCTCGCCGTCCAGCACCGCGTGTCCGGCCGCCCGCGTCCACACCCATCCGCCGAGCCGGCGCCGTACGCGGTACTCGACCTCGAACGGCACGTGGGTGCGGATGGTGCGCTCCGCCGCGGCGAGGGCGCCCGGCATGTCCTCGGGGTGGACGATCCTCATCCAGCTCTCGACGCTGTGCCCGAAGTCCGCCGGGTCGGTGTCGTAGACGAGCATCGCGGCGTCGTCCCACACCAGTTCGGCCGTGTCGATGTTCCAGTCCCACGACCCCACCATCGGGGTCTCCTGGCCGCTCGCGGGCAGCGGAGCGGGCGTGGGGATGCGGCGCAGCCGCTCGATGATCCACTCGGTCACCCGGCGCAGGAAGTCCCACTGCTCGGGCGGCGGGCGCTCGGGGCTGCCGGTCAGGAGCGTCAGCACCCCGATGGTGCGGCGCCGGCCGAGCACGGGCACGGCGATCCGGCCGGTGCCCGACAGCAGGGACCCGTCGGCGGGGTCCGGCGCGTCCCACTGCGGTTCACCGGAGTCGACGGCGCGCGAGGTGGCCGTCCCGGCGTCCTGGGCGAGCATGTCCCACGCCTGGACGGCCGACGACGGAAGACCGGCCGAGGTCACCAGACGCAGGGCCGACATGGGCCCGCGCAGGTGTACGTATCCACCGATACAGTCCAGCTCCGCCATTGACTGCTGAAGGGCGAGCCGGAACACCTCGCTCTCGGTGATGCTGTCGTCAGCGCTGTCGAGTATGTCCAGCCGCCTGATCACACCACCAATATAAGGATCATCGGCACATAGCACATTGTCAGACCGATTCCGGGACGGACACGGCGAAGCCCGCACCCGTTGTGCCGCCCGGGAAGGACGGCACCACGGGTGCGGGCGAAATGGCGCCGAATCGACTACGCGGCCCAGACGCGACCGGCGTACTCCAGGAAGTTGCGCCCCATGATCTTCTCGATGCGCTCCGATCCGAAGCCGCGCTTCTCCAGCAGCCGGATCAGCTCCCGGAACTGGTCCACGCCGCGCAGGTCGATCACGAACGGCAGCGTGTCGGCGCGCTCGCCCGCCGCCGAGACCCCCGCCGCCTGCCGCTGCGCGACGTGCTCGACGAGCTGCTCCCGGTACGCGTCGAGGTCGTCGATCGAGGTCACCGAGCCGTCGGTGCCGATGCCGACGGCGTCCTCGCCGCACACGTTCACGGCGTGCGCGATGTGGTCCACGACGTCCGTGGCGCTCGCGTGGCCGGAGACGTTGAGGAACGGCATGAAGTAGATGCCGACGAACCCGCCGCGCTCGGCGACTAGCCGCAGTTCCTCGTCGGTCTTGTTGCGTGGGAGGTCGGCCAGCGCGCGGCAGCCGGTGTGGTTGACGGACGCCGGCTCGCGAGACAGACGCGTCGCCTCCAGGCAGGTCCGCTCGCCGCTGTGGGAGAGGTCGACCATGAGGTGCTGCTCGTTCAGCGCCTCGACGACCTCGCGGCCGAACGGGGTCAGCCCCCGGTTCTCCGGCGCCATCGAGCCGTCGCCGATGTGGTTGGCCTGGTTGTAGGTGAGCTGGACGACCCGCACGCCCCGCTCGGCGAAGGTGGCGATCCGGCCGGTGTCCTCGCCCACGGCCACCGCGTTCTGGAAGCCGTAGATCACCCCGATCCGGTGCTCGGCCCTGGCCCGGCGGATGTCGGCCGCCGTGCGCACGAGAAGCAGGTCGTCGGGGTTGTCGCGGATGATCCCGTCCCACACGTCCAGCTCGTGCAGCGTGTGCTCGTACGGGGGCATGTCGCCCATCGTGTAGCCGAGGGTGATGTTCACCGCCGTCATGCCGGAGGCGTGCGCGTCCGCGACGGCGCGGGCGTCCACGCTGAGCTGCTCGCTCGACTGGTTCAGCTCGCTCGCCGCCTCGGCGGAGTGCGGGGCGTTGGGGTTGTCGAGCTGCCCGAGCGCGTTGACGATCAACGGGGTGCGGGTCATCGGTTCTCCTCACGGGCGGCGTCGAACGCGGCGCGCTCGTAACGGTGGCCGCGCTTGACGGTCAGGGTGACGGTGCGCAGGTTGTCGATGTCGTCGAGCGGGCTCCGCGCGAACACCGCGAAGTTGGCCAGCTTGCCCGCCGCGACCGTGCCCGCCACGTCCTCGATGCCCGCGGCGCGCGCGCCGACGAGCGTCGCCGAGCGCAGGACCTGCGCGGCCGGGACGCCGCACCGCCGCACCAGGAACGCCATCTCGTCGAACAGCGCCGGGAACGGGTCCTTCGGGTCGGTCTCGTAGTCGGTGCCCGTGGACAGGTCCACGCCCGCCCGGAACGCCTGGGCGGTGAGGACCGCCGCCAGTTCGGTGTTGGCGCGCGCCTTCTCCGCGTCCTCGGGCGTCTCGCCGGCCAGTTCGTCGGAGGCCCACATGCCCGCGGTGGCGTCCAGCACCGTGCCCCGCGCCTTCATCCGCGCGAACAGCGCCGCGACACCGGCGTCGTCGCCGCCGGCGAACCGCGCGTGGTCGACCTTCGGCTTGTTCTTGTAGCTCTTGAGGGCCTCTTCGCAGCCCTCGAAACCGAGCAGCGTCACGTGCGACACGCTGTCCACGCCGGCGTCGACGACCTCGCCCGGGGAGGCGGGGAACACCGTGGCGTGCGCCCACACGGCGATGCCCTGACGGTGCGCCTCCGCGGTGATCGCGGCGACCAGGGGCGCCTCCAGGTCCGCGTACACCTTGATCGCCGCGGCGTGCGTGCCGCGCGCCAGGGCCACCGCGAGCGGCAGGTCGGTGTCCGCGGTGACCGCCTGCATCCACGGCACCTCGCCGGGCGTCTCGCCCTGGGTGACCTGGTGGGTGCGCGGGTCGTCGAAGAAGCCGGGGCCCGCCATCAGGGACGCGTACCGGACGTCCGGACCCGGGATCTCACCGACCAGGGTGGCGCGCGCGATGTCGCCGACCTGGCGGACGTCGTCGGCCATGTCCCGCATCGCGGTGACGCCGCTGTACACGAGGCGGCGCAGCACGGCCTCGGCGAGCGGCCGGTCGGGCGGCGTCGCGATGTGCTGGTGGGAGTCGACGAGACCCGGGACCACGAGGGCGCCGTCGAGGTCGACGACCTCCGCGCCCGCGGGCAGCGCGGCGGCGATCTCCGCGTCCGGTCCCACGGCGCTGATCCGCGCGCCGTCCGTGACGATCGACGTGCCCGGACGCACCGGGTCGCCGGTGCCGTCGAACAGCGTGGCGCCCCGGTAGACCACGACCGTGCCCGTCGCGGCGGGCGCGTAGGGCTGCGGAGCCCCGGAGTTGTTGTCCGCCATGCTCACCTCACCAGTTGTTACGCTCTATGAAACATGAGTATCGTTCCGTGAAACATTCGGTACTGTAACCCGTGCCGCGGCCGTCCGGCCACGGTCCCCGTCCGTTCCGTTCCGTCCGCGGCCCCGTCGACCGCGGCTCTTCGAGGAGTGGCATGCCAGAAGCGCCGCGCACCGCGGTCGACAAGGCCCTGGACCTGGTCGAGGCCGTCGCGCGCTCGCCCCGGCCGCCGCGGCTGACCGACCTCGCCGAGGAGGTCGGCCTGCACCGGGCGACCGCCTACCGGATCCTGGTCGACCTCGTCCGCCGCGGCTGGGTCCTGCGCGCCGACGACCGCTACCTGCCCGGCACCGCCGTGTTGCGGATGTCGGCCGCCGCCGCCCACAACTCCCTTGCCGCGCTGGCCCGTCCGGTGCTGGAGGCGCTGTCCGCCGACACCGGCATGATGGTCAACCTCCAGGTGCTGGAGACCGACCGCTCCCGCGTCGTCGACGTCGTGCGCCCCGACCGGCTGGCGATGATCTCCAGCCTCCAGGACCGCGCGCTGCCCGTGCACCGCTTCGCCGGCCCCCTCGCCCTGGTCGCGGCCCTCGAACCGGCCGCCCGCGCCCCCTACCTGCGCGTCGCCGAGGAGGCCGGGCACCCGCTGGAGGGCCCCGACGGCCTGCTCGCGGACGTCGAGCGCACCGAACGCGCCGGCTTCGCCGTCGAGCACGGCCGCAACGAGAAGCCCGTCGCGTCCCTCAGCCGGGCCGTGGTCCCCACGCCGGGCGCCCCGGTGTGCGCGCTGACCCTGGTCGGCCTGGACGCCGAGATCGACGACGCCCGGATGACCGTGCTGTGCCGCCGGACGCGCGAGGCGGCCGACGCGCTCTGCTCCCTGCTGGCCGGCCCGGCGGCCGGTCCCGACCGACAGACGGAGGTGTCCGCGTGAGCGGATTGCTGGTGCTCGACCGCGACGGGACCGAGGCGGCCCTCGAACCGCACCGCCTCCTGGAGGCGCTGGCCGTCGCCCTGATCGCGGTCGCCCGCCAGGAGGCCTCCGCCCCGCCGCGGATCGCCGCCTTCGCGCCGGCCGGCCTGCTCGGCGCCATGCCCGGCTACGTGCCGGGCCTCGGGCTCGCCGCCAAGCTGATATCCGTGTTCGCCGACCCCGAACGCCCCGGCCGTTCCGCCCACCAGGGCGTCGTCGCCCTCTTCGACGCCGAGGACGGCCGCCCGCTCGCCGTCATGGACGCCGAGCCGCTCACCGCCCTGCGCACCGCCGCCGTCGCCACCCTCGGCGCCCGCGTCCTGGCGGGCAGCGGCCCGGTGGCCGTCGTCGGCACCGGCACGCAGGCCCGCGCCCAGGTCGGCCTGCTCGCCGCGCTCGACCCCGCGACCCCCGTCCTCGTGGCCGGCCGCGACGCCGCCCGGGTCCGCGCGACCGCCGCGCTGCACCCGGCCGGACGTGCCGCCGACTCCGTCCAGGCCGCCGTGCGCGGCGCCGCCGCCGTCTTCTGCTGCACCGGCGCGACCAGCCCCGTGGTGCGCCGCGAGTGGTTCGCGCCCGGTACCCACGTCAGCTCCGTCGGCGGCTCGCACGGACCCGAGCTCGACCCGGAGACGATCCGCGACGCCGACCTCTTCGCCGAGTGGCCCGGCGCCGCCGACGAGCCGCCGCCCGCCGGCGCGCACGAACTCCAGGGGCTGCCGCCCGGCCGGACCGTCACCCTCCTCGGCTCGGTCCTGGCGGGCGACCACCCGGGCCGGCGCGACCCGGCGGGCCTGACGGTGTTCAAGTCGACCGGGCACGCCGCCCTCGACGTCGCCGCGGCCCACGTCGTGCACGCCGTGGCGACCGAACGCGGCACGCGGACGCTGCCGGGCTGAGCGGCCGCTCCCGGGCCGGACTCCCGGGCCCGGCACGTCAGGTGGCCGGCCGCTCCTGCGGTTCGGCCGCCAACCTGCCCTTCCTGCCGAGCAGTTGGGTCACCACGAACGACACGACCGACGCGGCGACGATCAACGGCATCTGGTCGTGGGCGTCCTTGCCCATCAGCAGCACCGCGAGCACGGCACTGGTCAGCGGCAGCCCGGTGACCGACGCGGCGGCGGCCGCGATGCCGACGCTCAGAGCCGGTGTCACGCCGAAGCCGGGCAGCCCCGCGCAGGCCAACGCCGTCGCCGCGCCCAGCAGTACGGACGGGAAGATCGGACCGCCGCGCAGCGAACCCAGCGCGACGCCCCACGCCAGGCCCTTCCACAGCACCAGCAGCACCAGGGTGCCGACCGACAACGCGTGCGGATGCGCGGCGAGTTGGGCCAGCGCGATCTGCCCGGAGAGTGCCGCGTCGACGGGCGAGCGGCCCGTCGACAGCCCGTACGCCGACAGGAGTACCCCGACCGCGGCCGCGCACAACACGGTCCGCGTCGCGGTGCGTCGCGCGGTGAAGGCGACCGTGCGCCGCCCCAGCAGCCGGGCGCCCGTGATCAGGACGGCGATCAGCACCGCCGCCGGCAGCCCCCACAGGAAGTCTCCCGCGTCCGGGTTCACGTCGGGGGGCACCGAGGGCAGGCTGAGCGCGCCGATCTTCAGGCCCGTCCAGTGGCCGAACCCGGTGAAGACCAGGGCGCCCGCGGAGCTGGCCAGCAGGCACGGCAGCAGCAGCATCACCAGTTGCGGCCCGCCGAGCGCGGCGGCCTCGACGACCAGGACGGCCGCCACGACCGGCCCGCCCAGGATGGTGGAGATGGCGGCGGTGGAACCGGCGGTCGCCACCAGCGCGGTCGGCTTCGCGCCGATGGGACGGCGCAGGGCACGTACCGCGAGCAGGGCCAGTCCGCTGCCGACCGCCATCAGCGGCGCCTCCGGCCCGAGGACGACACCGAGCGGAAGGGTGGCCAGCGCCGCGAGCACCACGCTCACCATCGCGCGCGGCCCGATGGGGGCGCCGCCCAGCCCGTTCACCGGCAGGTGGCCGCCGGCACCCGGCATCCGCGTCACGATCGGGGCGAGGATCAGCCCGGCGAGCACCAGCGCGGGCAGCGGCCACCACCAGGGCGCGGCGGAGTAGCCGGCCTGCCGCGGCAGCGACTCCCACACCCAGTGCTGGAGTTCGTGCTGGAAGCTGACGAAGAAGAAGCACGCGAGCGCCACCGGGACGCCGATCAGCACGCTCAGCAGCAGGAGCCGCAGATAGCCGGCGCTCAGCAGGGTCTCCCGCAGCGGCGGCCCCGCGGCCTCGGCAGGTGCCCCGGCCGACGCGCTCACCGTGCGCCCGGAAGCCCGGCCCGGCTCCGGTCGGCGGCCGGCGTGGCCGGGGCCCGCGTGGCCGGGGCCCGCGCGGCCTGGGCCCGCGATACGGCCGCCGCGGTCGGCCGCCGGGTTCCTGTCATGGCTGTCCTCCACGGTCGGTCGCGTTGCGTGGCCACCAGTCAAGGGCCGCGGTCCGCCGTGCGCATGTCGTGAAGCCCGCCGGGGCGTGACCCGGCGCCCGGCCGCGGACCGCCGCCGCCCCGCCCCGGCCGCCGGGCGCCCGGGCCGCGCGTCACTCGTTCGGGCTAGTTCGAATGGCCCTGCCGTCACCGGCGGCCGTTAGCTCGAAGGGCACACGTCCGGCGCCCCTCTCGGGCACCGGAGCGCACGGGGGCCCGACGGAAGGACTGCCGCTCATGAGCCAGGCCGCACACCCGACCGGAGAACCCCAGGGCGGCGCCGACCGCACCTGGCAGCAGAACCAGCAGCGGACCGCGGGGCGCGGCGGCTGGGTGACCGGCGGAGTCGTCTTCGCCGGCGTGATGCTCATCTGCACCGGCGCGCTCGCCGTGCTCCAGGGCATCGCGGCCACCGCGTCCGACGACGTCTACGCGCGCATCGGCACGTACGTCTACGAGTTCAGCCTCACCAGCTGGGGCGTCATCCACATCGTGATCGGGGCGCTCGCCTTCGTCACGGGCCTGTGCCTGTTGCGGGACATGGCGTGGGCACGCTTCGTCGGCATCCTCCTCGCGGTGCTCAGCCTCGTCGCGCAGTTCCTGTTCCTGCCGTACGCGCCCGTCTGGTCCGTGATCGTGATGGCCATCGACGTCTTCGTGATCTGGGCGCTGGCCAGCCGTCAGGAGCAGCACCACGAGACGGTCTGACCGTCCCTCCGCCCGGCCCGGGTTCGCCCCCGGATCCGGCCGGCGGCATCGGTATTTCTGCCGATGTCCCCGCCCGCGCCCCGCTGACAACCTTGTCGCGCGGTCGCGGGCGGGCTGCTGTCCGGCCGGGGCCGCGCGGCACCGGCGCGGCCGCGGGCGGCCGGCCGCCGCCCGACGGGGGAGCGCGGCGGCCGGCCCGAACGGGCCCGGAGGCGGGCGACTTCCGCCCCCGGGCCCGCCGCGTGCCATCAACACCCGCGCACGGGGAAGCAGTCCGGGCATGGAGTCATCGACAACCGCCCACGTCCGGCGCCTCGCACCGCTGTTGGCCGTTCTCCCCCTCGTCGCGGCCTGCGGCGGGCACGGCGACGACGGCGGGCCGCAGGCGGCGGCGATGCGGCCCGAGGTGTCCGCGGGCACCCACCTGGTCATCACCACCGACAACGGCGTGCGGCTGCGCCCCGCCGACGGCCACCAGGTCGGACTCGACGCCCGGATCGACCACCACTGGTCCCACCACGACGACACATGGGTGCTGGACCTGACGTGCGACAAGGACGCCGACGGCGCGAACGACGCGGACGAGGACGACGCCGACTGCCCGCGCACCCCCGAGGTCGACGTGCCCGACGGCGCCTCCGTCACCGTGACCGCGCGCAACGCCGGCATCGACGTGGCCGGACTGGCGTCCGCCCTCGACCTGACCACCGTCAACGGCGACGTGACGGTGACCGGTTCGGGCCGGGACGGCGCGGCGCTGCGCCTGGTCACCCGCAACGGCTCCGTCCGCACGGAGTCCCTGCGCGGCGGGGACCTGCACGCCGGGACCGTCAACGGCGACGTCGTCCTCACCTTCGCCGGCACTCCCACCAGCGTCACCGCGGCCACCACCAACGGCTCGGTCCACCTGGTCGTGCCGCGCGACGCCCCCGCCTACCGGGTGCGGGCGACCACCGACAACGGCCGGCCCACCGTCTCCGTCCCGACCGAACACCCGGCGGACGGGCGCACGTTGACGCTCACGACCGTCAACGGCGACGTCAGCGCCGCCCGGGAGTGATCCCGTTCGCCCCCCGTGCCGGGCGGGCGGGCCGGCCGGGGACGGTACGGTCGCCCCATGGCGGACGCTCGGTTGACCACTTCCTCTTTCCTCGTCCTCGGCGTCATCGACAAACTGGGTGAGGCCAGCGCGTACGACGTGAAGGTCGAGGCCGCGCGTACGGTCGCGCCGTTCTGGTCGGTGCCGCACGCGCAGGTGTACGCGCAGTGCGAACGGCTGCTGGAGGCGGGCCTGTTGCGGCAGGTCCGGCAGGAGAGCGGACGGGGGCGCCGGGTGCTCGCGCTGACCGACGAGGGCCGTGCCGCGCTCGGCGGCTGGCTCGACGACCCGGAGTTCGTCCCCGTCGAGGCCCGTGAGCGCGGCATCCTCAAACTCTGGTTCGGCGGCCGCCCCGAGCGGCTCGCCCCCTCCCAACTCGGCGAACACGAGCGGACGTTGCGGGAGTACCGCGAACTCGCGGACGAGGTGGGCGAGTTGCTCACCCCCGGCCAGCGCGAGGCGCTGGAGTTCGGCATCCGCTACGAGACGATGATGGTCGACTTCTGGCAGTGGGTCGGACGGCGCGACGACCGCGCGACGAACTCGCCCACGGACCATTGACCCCGCCCGCCGGACACCCCTACGGTCTCGATAGTCCTAACTGGACTATCGAGCCGGGCCGTCGTGCCCGACTCCCGCACCGGGCCGCCGAGCGCCCGGCCGGGAGTCCGGCCGGGCCGAGCAGGGAGCCGTCGTGCGCCGTCCGACGAACAGCACCTGGCGCCGCACCGCCGTCGTCGCGCTGACGGTCGTGTGCGTCGCCTACGCACCGATCGCCATGACCGAACTGTGGCCCTACGCGCACCCGGGGGCACCCGCCCCCGGCGAGTGGCTGCTGGCCCACACGGTGTCGCCCAGGTACGTCTCCGACGCCCTCGCCACCCGCGTCGGGCCCTACCGGCACACCCTCGTCCCGATGATCCTGCACTCGGTGCTGGGCGGCCTGCTCATGCTGCTGGGCCCGGCACAACTGCTCACCGCCGCCCGCCGCCGCACCCGGCCGCACCGCGTCCTCGGGGTCGTCTTCGCCGTCACCGTGTACGCCTCGATGGCCGGCGCCGGGGCCTACCTGGCCCGCACCGCGCCCCGCGACGCGTTCGGCGGGGCCTCGTTCTGGATCGTGCTCGCCACCATCCTGGTGGGCACCGTGCTGAGCGTGACCTTCGGCATCCTCGCCGCCGTCGGCCGCTTTCCCGACCTGCACCGCCGCTGGATGCTGCTCTGCTACGGCTTCCTGCTGACCGCGCCCCTGCTGCGGCTGGAGTGGGGCGCCCTGCCGTGGCTGCTGCCGGGGCTGCCCATGGCGGAGATCAACCGGGTGGCCATCACCCACCTCGGTTCCGTCGTCGCGTTCGGCGCGCTCGTCGCGGCCCGCGCCGCGGACCGGCGTACGGCGGTGCGCGGCGTGTCGGGTTCCTGGGCACCGCTGCCCGTCCTGGTGGCCGCACATCTGGCGGGTGCCGTCGCCCTCTGGTGGATCGCTGCCTCCTGGCTCGACCTCGGCACCGCCGGGCGCCGCCTCCTCGTCGCCTACCTGCTGCCCTACGCGGTCACCTACGCCGTGGCGGCGCTGCGCGCACGCCGGGCCGGACGGCAGGGCCGCACCTGGGCCCGCGAGGAGTGGCGGATCCATCTGACCGCCCTGTGCCTGGCACCCGTGGTGTCGGTGGTCGCGGCGCTGGTCTGCGAACGGTCGCTGGACCTCGGCAGGTACACCGCCGTCCTGGCGGGGGTGTCGGTCGGCTGCGGCACGACCGCGGTGGCCGCGACCGTCGTGGTGAGCCTGCGCCTCATGTACGCGCGGGAACTGACGAAGCGCGGCGGGCCCGCCGCGGACAGGCCGCCCGCCCGCGTCGGCGCGTCCGTCGTGTAGCGCCGCCCGACGGAACCCGTCCCCGCCCTCCTTCCCGCACTCCCTCCCTCTCCCGAGACGGACGCCGCCCATGCCGACACCGAACACCCCGGACCGCCCGGCCCCGGACCGCCCGGCCCCGGACCGCCCGGCCCCGGACCGCCCGGACCAGCACCTCCAGGCCCCGGCCGTGACCCCCGCACCGCCGCCCGGCGCCTCCGATGGCGGTCCCGGCGGCGGTCCCGGCGGGCGGCCGCTCACCGCCGGTGTCGCCATGCTCGCCACCGCCGTCGGTGTGGTCGGCATGCTCGTCGGCGGGCTCCTTGCCGTGGTGGGCGTGACCGGACACGTCTTCGGGGCCTGGCCGTCCCCGGTGTCCCTGACCCCCGGGCTGCTCGGCGCGGCGATGCTCGGCACGTCGCCGGGACTGTTCGCGGTGGGGCGGGCGCGGAGCTGGCAGGAGGCCCGGACGCTGGTCCTTCCCACGGTGATCGTGGTCGTGGGGCTGTTCGCGGTCTCGGTGGCCAACGTGCACCGGCTGTACATCGCCCGCGGCGGTTCCGTCGTACCGGTGCTGTTCAGCCTCGGGTGGCTCTTCGTGCTCGGCGTCCTGTGCCTGAGCGCGGTGATCTGCCTGGCGGCGCAGTACCTGACCGCGGCCGGACCGTCCGCGCCGCGCTCGGCACCGCTCCCCGCCTGGTCCAGGCCCGCGCTGGCCGTGCTCGGGTCGTCGTGGCTCGGCATCGGTGCGGGGCTGGTGGTCCGGCCGGGCTTCTGGGCGGACTTCGTCCCCTGGCCCACCGACCGCGCGGACGCCCAGGCCCTCGGTGTGTGGGCCCTCGCGCTCGGTGTCGGCGTCCTCGGCTCCCTGGCGGAGGACGACCTGGCCCGCACCCGCGTCGCGCTGCTCGCCCTGCCCGGCACGGGTCTCGCCCTGGCCGTCGTCCTGGCCTGCCGTGCCGGTGACGTCGACTGGACGTCCGGGCCGGGGCTGAGCCTGGTCTGCATGGTGGCCGGTCTGCTCGTCGCGGGCGCGAGCGGCCGGCTGCTGCTCGGCCGGGACCGGCTCACCGCCGCGCGGCCCCCCGGTCCGGAGGCCTGACACGGCGCGGGTCCCGGTCCCGCGCGAGCGGTGACCGGGACCCGGACGGTAGTGCGCGGCCGGTGGCTACGGAACGCGCGCGACCGCCGCGTAGATGCCGCTGCCCTCCGGTTCGGGTGCGGGCGTCCCCTTGTACCACTCGGTGGCCGTCACCAGGCCGGGCTCGACCAGTTCGAGGCCGTCGAAGAACCGGAGCACCTCCGGACGCGCCCGGAAGCCGAGGGTGATGCCGCCGCGCGCGTACTCGGCGGTCACCTGGTCGGAGAGCTCCGGGAAGATGTCCGACGAGGCGTGCGACAGCACCAGGTAGCTGCCCGACGGCAGGGTGCTCACCAGGTTGCGGACGATGCCGTGCGCGTCCATGGAGTCCGGCAGGAAGTGCATCAGCGCGATCAGCGACAGGGCGACGGGACGGTCGAAGTCCAGTACGTGGCGGGCGTGTTCGACGATCTCGGCGGGCCGCCGCACGTCCGCCTGGATGTAGTCCGTCAGGCCCTCGGGGCGGCTGATGAGCAGCGCCTCCGCGTGCCGCAGCACGATCGGGTCGTTGTCCGCGTACACGATCTTCGCGTCGGGCGTGATGCCCTGCACGATCTGGTGCAGGTTGGGCTCGGTCGGTATGCCGGTGCCGATGTCGAGGAACTGGTCGATGCCCTGCGCGGCGAGCCACGCGGCGGCCCGGTGCATGAACTGCCGGTTCTGCCGTGCCCCGTCGGCCGCCTCGGGCGGCAGCTGGCTGCCGACCGCCTCGTCCACGGGGTAGTTGTCCTTGCCGCCCAACAGCCAGTCGTACACCCGCGCGGGGTGAGCCTTGCTGGTGTCGATCTGGGGGGAGTCGGGCGTGTCCGTGGTCATGGCAGCAGCTCCGTCGCACCGGGAACAGTTCGGGCCGAACGGCGATCAGTTGATCTTCGACCGCGTTCGATCAACGTAGTCTCGCACAGCATCTGGCCTGCGTGTGACGGGAGTTGGCGGTTCGAACGCGGCAACGGGCCCGGAGCGGCGGCTCCGGGCCCGTCGGGGGTGGTGCGGGGGCGGTCCGCCGTGACGCGCGGGGTGCGCGCGGGCGGCCGCGGTTCAGGCGCCGCTGGCCTTCAGCATGTCCTCGCGCTCGACCAGCTTCACGCGCTCGCGGCCCTGCGGCTCGCCCAGCGCGCGCTCCGCGGCGTCGAGGCGGTGCCAGCCCTCCCACGTGGTGAAGCGGACGTTGCGCTCCGTCAGGAAGGCCTCCACCGACTCCGGCGCGGGCGACGCCGGTTCGGGCAGCCGGCCGTTGGCGTGGTCATCGAGGAGGTTGGCGACCGTCTCGTTGGCGTCGCCCTTGGTGTGCCCGATGAGGCCCACCGGTCCGCGCCGGATCCAGCCGGTGACGTACGTCGACGCGAGGTGCTCGCCGCTCTCCGCGACGACCCGGCCGCCGACGTCCGGGACCGTGCCGGTGGCGAGGTCCCAGGGCAGCTTCGGCAGCTTGTCGGAGAGGTAGCCGACGGCGCGGTAGACGGCCTGGACGTCCCAGTCCTTGAAGGTGCCGGTGCCCTTGACGGCACCGGTGCCGTCGAGCGCGGTGCGCTCGGTGCGCAGGCCCACGACCTTGCCGTCCTCGCCGAGGATCTCCGCCGGCGACTCGAACAGGTGCAGGAACAGCTTGTGCGGGCGGTCGCCGACGTCGCGGATGGCCCAGTTCTCCAGCGTCTTGGCGACCATGTCGGCCTGCTTGTTGGAACGCCGGGTGGTGATGGACGCCTCGTCGTAGTCGATGTCCTCGGGGTCGACGATGACCTCGATGTTGGGGGAGTGGTCCAGCTCCCGCAGCTCCATCGGGCTGAACTTCGCCTGGGCCGGGCCGCGCCGTCCGAAGACGTGCACCTCCAGCGCCTCGTTCGCCTTCAGGCCCTCGTACACGTTCGGCGGGATCTCGGTCGGCAGCAGCTCGTCGGCGGTCTTGGCCAGGATGCGGGCCACGTCCAGCGCGACGTTGCCGACACCGAGGACCGCGACCTTGCGGGCCGTCAGCGGCCAGGTGCGCGGGACGTCGGGGTGGCCGTCGTACCAGGAGACGAAGTCCGCGGCGCCGTACGAGCCGTCCAGCTCGATGCCCGGGATGTCCAGCGCGCGGTCGGCCGTCGCGCCGGTGGAGAAGACCACGGCGTCGTAGAACGAGCGCAGGTCGTCCAGGTTGATGTCACCGGGGTAGTCGACGTTCCCGAACAGGCGGATCTGCGGCTTGTCGAGCACCTGGTGCAGGGCGTTGACGATGCCCTTGATCCGGGGGTGGTCGGGGGCGACTCCGTAGCGGATGAGTCCGAACGGGGCCGGCATGCGCTCGAAGAGGTCGATGGACACCCCGGGCTCGGTGGCCACGTCGGACTTGAGCAGTGCATCGGCGGCGTAGATACCGGCAGGACCGGCTCCGACGATGGCTACCCGCAGAGGGCGGGACATGATCGGCTTCCCTTCGAGTGGTGACAGGCGACTCGACGGGAAGCCTAAACTAAGGCAAACCTAAGCTGGTACCGGGGTCCGGTCTATCAGATCATAAAGCGGCCTTATGGCGATCAGGCCGCCACCCCGCGCACCGCTGTGACCTGCGCGTGCGCCCTCCGGGGCGGTTGCTCCCCGAGCGCGGTGTCCGGTCATGTCGGGCATGGTGGACATGTGATCGTACTGGCCGTCGTGTTCGCCGTCCTGGGAGCCGCGAGCAACGCCGTGGGCACGGCGTTCCAGCGCAAGGCGGCGTCCACCGTCACCCGCGGCGGCACCCTGCGCCTGCTGCTCGACCTGGCCCGGCGACCCGCCTGGCTGATCGGCATCGGCGGCGTGGTCGGCGCCGCGCTGTTCCAGGCGCTGGCGCTGGTGAGCGGTCCGCTCGCGCTCGTCCAGCCGATCTTCATCCTGGAACTGCCGTTCGCCCTCCTGATCGCCATCCCGCTGCTGCACCGCACACTGCCGCCCGCCGGGTGGTGGGCGGTGTTCGGCGTGGTCGGCGGGCTCGCGCTGGTCCTCGCGGCGGCGGCCCCCAGCGGCGCCGACGACAACGCGGCCATGGTGCGCTGGATCCCGGTCCTGATCGTCTGCCTCGGCGTGATCGTGACCGCCACCCTGCTGGCCGGCCGCGGCAGGCCCCCGCTCTTCCGTGCCGCGGCCCTCGGCACCGCGTCCGCCGTCGCCAACGCGCTGACCGCCGCACTGCTCAAGTCCGCCACCGGCACCTTCGCGGACCACGGCCTGGAGGCGTTCCTCGGTGCCTGGCAGACCTACGGGTTCGCCCTCACCGGGATCGCCGCCGTGCTGCTCCTGGAGAACGCCCTGCAGGCCGGTTCGCTCGCCGCCTCGCAGCCCGCGCTGACCATCGGCGACGCCACGGTGAGCCTGTTCCTGGGCATCGTGGTGTTCGACGAGGAGATCCGCACCGGCTGGTGGCTGCTCCCCGAGGCGATCGGCGTCGCCCTCCTGGTGTGGGGGGTGCTGCGCCTGACCCGCGCGGTCCCGCACATGCGGGAGGTCACGGGGTAGCGGGGGACGGCGGCGCGCTCCCGGTGCCCGGGATGCGGGCACCGCCGTCCGGCCGCGCGACCGTTCAGTTGGCGCCCACGTCGGACACCTCCGGCACGTCGTCACGGGCCGACTCCGGTTGCTCGGTCAAGTAGCCGAACGTGTCGGTGAGTTCGAGCATCCGGTCGAGGAAGCCGGGCCGGTTGTCCAGGTGCAGCGTCACCGAGGACGCCCCGGCCCGCCTGCGGATCATCAGCAGCGCGGCGAGCCCCATGGAGTCGAGCCACGTGAGGCCGGCGCAGTCCAGCCGCAGGTCGCGCCAGGGGGCGCCGTCCTCGCCCGGACGGGCGAGGAGTTCGGTGACCGTACTGACGAGCTCGTCGCTCGTGTCGTAGTCCAGCACGCCGCCCACCGTCACGGTGAGGACGGCGGGCTCGGTCACGGCGATGTCGAATGTTCTGGGAGGCAGGGCGGTCATGCGTCGGTCTCTTGGCCGGGGACGGGGACGGTGGGACGGTGCCCGGCGAGGGCGGCCGTTCCCTGGTGGAGCAGGCTGGTGCAGCGCGGGAAGTCGCGGAGCTGCCTGCCCAGGACGGTGAGGGCGGCGGTCAGCGAGTGCGCCGGGACGTGCCGGGCGGTGAGGATGTCGGCGGTCCAGGTGAGGAAGCGCCGGAACAGGTCCGCGTCGTCGAGGTAGAGGGCGGTCGAGAGGAAGTCCACGATGTGCACCAGGTCCTCGGCCGTGCGCTCGCGCTGCACGTCGTCGTAGGCGCGCATCGCGGGGAAGGCGTCCTCCAGGTCGACCAGGGTCTGCTTCACGAGCTGGCGGCGCGTCTGCACGACCATCGTGTACTCCTGGTCGGCCAGGTGCGGCAGGTCGTCGACGGCCTGCCGGGCCACCGTCGCGTTGGCGCGGCCCAGGCCCGCCTCCATGACGTCGGCCGCGCTGCGTGCGTCCGCCGCCCACCGGTCGGCGCCCAGCAGCCGCGCGTACCTGCCCTGCGGGCCGAACGCCGCACCGCCCACCAGGACGGGCGTGCGCACCGCCTGGCACGCCGTGATCGCGGAGTGCGCCGTCGGCAGGTGCGTCGGGATCGACGACGACAGCAGCACCGCCTCGGGGTTCGTCCGGTGCAGGTGGGCGATCAGGTGCGGGGTCGGCACCTGGGCGCCGAGGTAGTCCACCTGCCAGCCGCGCAGCCGCAGGACCTCCGCGACGAGACGGGCCGGCAGGGCGTGCCACTCGCCGTCCACGCAGCTCACCGCGACCCTGCCGTGCACGCCGTCCGGCCGGGGCCGCCTGCGCTCGACGAGTGCCGTGACGACGCGCTCGTTGATCGCCGTCACCGCGTGCTCCTGGGCGACGGTGAGCCGGTCCGCGGCCCACTCGACGCCCACCCGTTCCTGCACGGCGCCGATCACGTCGAGGAGCAGGGCCTCGTTGTCGATCCCGGCGTCCTGGGCGTCGTACACGACGTCGGCCGCCGCGTACTCGTCGCCCTCGACCGCTGCCGCCCACAGGCGCTCCCGTACGGACGGGAGCAGTCCCGTGTCCCCGTACGGCGGCGCCCCGCCCGCGTCGGTCCCCGTCATCCTTTCCTCCCGCGCCACGTGGTGCTCTCGTTTCCCCGTACCCGGCCGTTCACCATCTGGAGCGCGCCCGACTTCGGCGCGCTGACGGCCAGGGTGGCCATGTCGTCGTGCCGGCCGCCGCCGAGCCACTGGACGGCGAGCATCTGCACCCGCTCCACCACGGCCTCGGCCGGCAGCCCGGCGCACTCGGAGAGCACCTGCCGCAGCCTGCGCTCGCCGAACAGTTCGTCGCCCAGCGGTCCGCCGCGTGCCTCGGTGATGCCGTCCGTGTACAGGAAGCACGTCTCGCCCGGGGCGAGGACCGCGTCGGCGGTGCTCGCCGTCACCGTCGGCATGGCGCCGACCAGGGTGCCCCGCGACTGCGCCGCCTCGACGGTCCCGTCGCGCCGCACGATCAGCGGCGGCGGATGGCCGGCGCACGTGACGCGCAGGCTGACGCGCCCCGCCCGGCGCCGCACGGACGCCAGGACCAGTGTGGCGAACCGGGTGTGGTGCGACGTCAGCAGCGCGCTGTTGAGCAGGTTGAGGACCCGCTGGTGGTCACCGGCCAGCGGCAGCAGCGCGTGCAGGGTGTTGCGGATCTTGCCGGTGAGCACGGCGGCGTCCAGGCCCTTGCCCGCGACGTCGCCGAGGACCACCAGGGTCTCCTGCGAGCTGTCGCTGCCGGGGTGCACGTCGTAGAAGTCGCCGCCGACGCGCTCGGTGTCGCGCGAGGCGCGGTAGCTGCCGGCGTACTCGACGCCCTGGACGCGCGTGAGCGTCGGCGGCAGCAGCTCACGCATCAGCGTGGAGGTGATCGTCGCCTGCTCCGCGTACATGCGGGCGGCCGACAGCGCGGCGCCGGCGCGGGCCGCGAACAGCCGGGCGAAGACCTCCTCGCCCTCGGTGAAGGCCCGCTCGGTGCTGGAGCGCAGCAGGATCAGGGCGCCCGCCGGGACCCCGTGTCCGGGCAGCGGCGTGATGATGACCGAGCCGACCGGACCCACGAAGCCCGGGGGCACGGCCCACTCCGGGATGTCGTCCGGGTTGATCCACCGGGTGGGGACGGGCGGGAAGCCCTTCAGCGCCTCGGCGAGGCCGGGCACCTCGGACGGGTCGATCGCGAGGCTGACCTGGGTGACCGGGCCGCCCGAGTGCACCTGGGTGAGGGGGTAGCGGCGGCCGCGCGGGGGCGCGATGACGACGGCGGCGTCCGCGAGATGGTCGGCAGCCATGCGCGCGGTCACTTCCATGCATCGGGAGACGTTCAGAGAGGAGAGGAGCGCGCTGGAGACCTCGGCGAGGACCCCGGTCCGCTCCTGCTCGGTGAGGAGGGCCTGTTCGGCGAGGCGGCGGTCCGTGTCGTCGATCAGCCACCAGACGATGTCGCCCTCTTCCGTGGCCGTCGGGTGGGCGTCGAAGGTGCGGTCGCCTATGGGGCCGGAGCGCCGGCCGGTGTTCGGCCGCGTCATTCCGTCCGTGATGCGGCGGTGCGCCTCGGCCAGCCAGGCCGGGACCGTCTCGTGCAGCCAGTCGCCGCTGGAGACGTGCGGGAGCAGGCTGCGGCCGGCGTCGTTGACGTCGACCACACCGCCGTCTCGGTCAACGACCAGGACCGGATAGGGAGCGTTGCCCCACGCCGCGCCGACGCTTACTGCGGCACCACGCGGGCTGGCGGGAGAACTCGATGAAGGAGCCACAAGCGGGGGAACGCATGGTGCGCACCCCACCACCTCTCTGCGTAGGGAAAGTTGCCGTGCTGCAACCGTCTCGCACCCCGAGGGGCGGACGCAACCCGTTCCGCGCGCGTTCCGCGACCCGGGGGACACGGAGCGTTCCGGGCGGCTCTCCCGCGGTGACCGGGTCAGTGCCCGGGGGCGGTGAGCGGCACGTCCGCGACGACCTCCTTGCCGGTCTCGAAGCGGATCACACGGACGTCGCCGGCGAGTGCCGTGACCAGGCGCAGCCCGTGGCCGCCGACCCGGCTTCCGTCGACCGGGCGGACGAGGGGGACCTGCCGCGAGCCGTCCCGGACCGCGATGCGCAGACGGGCGCCGTCGGGAGACAGTTCGAGCCGTAGTCCGCACGGGCCGGGTGCGTGCCGGATCGCATTGGTGACGAGTTCGCTGACGATCAACTGGGCGTCCTGGAGCTGGCGTTCGCCTGGGCGGCGGTGACCCGACGCGGCGGCGTCGGCGAGGAAGGCGGCGACGGCCCGGCGCGCTTCACCGATGCGCGCCGAGTCCGCTCCGGCCCAGCGCGTGCTGAACGCGGGGACGGAAGCCGCGACCACGCCCGGCTCACCGTGGGTCTGTTGGTCGAGCGGGACGAACATGGGGTCTGCCTTACGTGCGGAGTGCCGGATCCTGTCGGGGGCTTTCGTCCCCTCCGGCTACCCGGTGATGTGCGGGAGCACGCCGGTGCGGACCCGGCGCACACGCGTTCACCACATGGCGGACCCTCCGCCGCGGCCGCGGGCGGTGGTTTCCGGGGCCGCGGGGCGACCCCTCACCACCCGTCCGGCTCAGCCCTCGCGACTGAGTTCGAGCGCGCGTTCCCGGTCGCGGGCCATGGTGAAGAGGTCCTGGGTCCCGCTGACCCGCAGCAGTCGCACCACGGCCGGGTGCAGCGGTCCGGCCAGGATGAACCGGCGCCCGTCCCGCTGGTGCCGGTAGTGGGCGAGGATCAGCGAGTTGAGCAGGGCGCTGTCGGCGAAGACGACGCCCGACAGGTCGACGAGCGTCGTGCGGAGCCGGCATTCGTCGGCCTCGTCCCAGGCGGCCGCGAGAAGGTCGTCCTCGCTGAGGTCCACCTCGCCCCACACGCCGATCTCGAACACGTCACCACAGTGTTTGACGCGCACCGTGGCCTGAAGATCGCATGGCATGCGTGACATCTTCACATCCGTGCGAGGCCCGGGACCAGTCGGTCTCCGAACGGGACAATCCTCGTACGTCTGTTCCTATGGAGGATCGCCGGGGTGGCGGTCCGGTGGCCCCGCCCCGCACGGTTGACGGCCGTTCACCCCCGACGGCACCTCCGCCCCGTACGTCCCTTCCGTCACTCTCCGGTGGTGCCCTTTGTGTCGGTTTGGAGTGTTGGTGACGGGTGACGCGTGGAAGCGTGACAGTCACACCCGCCGCCCTCGGGAACCGCCGAGGGGGCGCGCGGAAGTGGAAGGAGCGCTGCGTGAAACCCTCTGCGCCGGCCGCAGGACGCGACCCGGAGGCGGCACCGCGGTCCGGCGGTCCCGACCCGAACCGATGGCGGGCCCTGTGGGTCACCCTCGTGGCCGGGTTCATGATCCTGCTCGACGTCACGATCGTCGCGGTGGCGCTCCCCTCCATGCAGCGGGACCTGCACGCCTCGGCCGCCTCCGTCCAGTGGGTCGTCTCCGGCTACGCCCTCGCCTTCGCGCTCGCGCTGGTGACGGCCGGCCGCATCGGCGACGCGGCCGGCCGCCGGCGGATCTTCCTGCTCGCCCTCGCCGCCTTCGTCGTGTGCAGTGCCGCCGCGGGCGCGGCCCCCTCGATCACCTGGCTCGTCGTGGCCCGGCTGGCCCAGGGCGTCGCCGCGGGCTGCCTCGCGCCGCAGAACTCGGCGCTGATCCAGCAGATGTTCCGGGGCGAGGAACGCGGCCGCGCCTTCGGCCTGTTCGGCGCCACCGTCGGCATCTCCAGCGCCGTCGGGCCCATCACCGGCGGCCTCATCCTGACCCTCGCCTCCGGCCCCACCGGCTGGCGCTGGATCTTCTACGTCAACGTCCCCGTCGGCGTGGTCGCCCTCCTGCTGGGCAGCCGGCTGCTGCCCCGCGTGGCGGCCGGCGCCCGGGGCCGCCTCGACCTCGGCGGAGTCGCCCTGCTCGGCACGGGTGTCCTCGCCCTGATGCTGCCCCTGGTCCTCGCGGAGTCGGGCGGGGTGCGCCGCCTGTGGTGGCTCTTCCTCGTGGGCGCCGCCCTCCTCGTGCTGTTCGTCCGCTGGGAACGCCGCGTCGCCGCACGCGACGGCGAACCCCTCCTCGACCCCCGGCTGCTCACCGAGACGCGCGGCTACGCCACCGGCGCCGGCCTCGCCGCGCTGTACTTCGTCGGGTTCAGCGGGGTCTGGCTGGTGTTCGCGCTGTTCTTCCAGGACGGCCTCGGCTACACCCCCCTCCAGTCCGGCCTCGCCGTCACGCCGTTCGCCGTGGGCTCGGCGTCCGCCGCCGTGATCGCGGGACGGCTGGTCGAGCGGTTCGGGCGGCTGCTGACGGTGATCGGGCTGGTCGGCGTCGTGGCCGGCCTGGGGGCGACCGCCCTGATCCTGGAGTTCGCCCCCGGCGACCGGGCCGCCTGGTTCGCCGTGCCCGCCCTGTTCGTCGGCGGCCTGGGCAGCGGCTGCGTCATCTCCCCGAACGTCACCATGACCCTGCGCGAGGTACCCGTGCACATGGCGGGCGCCGCGGGCGGCGCCATGCAGACCGGGCAGCGGCTCGGCGGGGCGGTCGGCACCGCCGCGCTGCCGGGGCTGTTCTACCTGGTCCTCGGCTCGACCGGCGGCGACTACCACACCGCCGTGGCCGCGGCCGTCGGCTCGGGCATCCTCGCCATCGTGTGCGCCTTCGTCGTGGCGGTCGTCGACTGGCGCCGCGACCGTACGCCGGACGGCCCCTGCCCGCCGGAGGTCTCCCACAGCCACACCCACGCGGGCCAGGGCTGAGACCCCGCCAGGACCGGCGGCCGGGGGCCGCCCGTACGATCCGGGCGTGAAACGCATCCTCGTGGTCGGTTCGACCGGCGCCGGCAAGTCCACCCTGGCCACCCGTCTGGCGGAGCGGCTCGGGCTGCCGTTCCACGAGATGGACGCCCTCCACTTCACCGGCCCCGGCTGGACCGTCGACCCCGGCTTCGCCGAACGCGTCGCCGGGCTCGCGGCCGCACCCGGCTGGATCTTCGACTCGCTCGGCTACCCCGAGGTCCGCGACCTGCTGTGGGAGCACGCCGACACCGTCGTGTGGCTCGACCACCCCCGGCGCGTGGTCATGTTCCGCGTCCTGCGCAGATCGCTGGCACGCACCCTGCGCCGGGAGCGGGTGTTCGGCGGGAACAGGGAGACCCTCGGCGGCTGGTTCAGCGCCGAGCACCCCGTGTGGTGGGCGTGGTCCCAGTACGCGGGACGCCGCGCCGAGATCGCCCGCCGCGCCGCCGACCCCCGGTTCGCCCCGCTCCGGGTGATCCGCCTGCGCACTCCCGCCGACGCGGAGAGGTGGCTGCGGGGCGTCGACGAGGGCGCGCGGTAGGCCGGCCGCGACGGCATGTGCGGCAACGGCCGTGCGCGGTCGCCGAGTTGTCGGGCGCTCGTGAACGGCCGCCCGGCGTACGTGGGTTGGGCGGTGCTCGTGAACGGCCGCCCCCGGCAGGCGAGTTGGGTGGGGGGCCGTGAACAGCCGTACCCCGCAGGCCCGTTGGGCCGAACCCTGCGGCGTCGGGGCGGGCGTGCCTCCCTCGCCGTGCCGTCCGCTCAGGACATGCTGCGGCGGGCCCGTCCCCGTTCGGCGGGGCGCGGTACCTGGCCGGTGCCGCCGCGGTCGGACGGCTGCCAGTCCAGCCGCAGGATCGCGAGGTCGTCGGTGTGCCGCTCCGCGTTGAGCGTACGGACCTGCGCGAGCACCTGGTCGAGATGCGTGCCGGGGTCGGACACGGGTGTCGCGTCCAGGATGCGCAGCAGCCCCTCGACGCCGAGCCGCCCGTCGAACTGCCCCTCGTAGCCCTCGATCAGACCGTCGGTGTACGCGATGAGCCCGCCGCGCGGAGGCAGCGCGACCGTCGTCGCCGGCCACTTCTCCAGCCCGGGGAAGATGCCGAGCGCGACGCCGTGCGCCGCGTCCACCACCCGGGTGCCGGTCGGCGTGGTCAGCAACGGCTCGTGGTGGCCCGCCAGATGCAGGGTCGCGGTCGCCTCGGCCGGGTCCAGGGTGATCAGGGTGGCCGTCGTGAACAGGTCGTTGTGGGTGCGCTCGGCGACGTGGATCTGTTCCAGCAGATGCAGCAGTTCGTGGCCCCGGTGCCCGCCGAGGGTCAGCGCGCGCCAGGCGATGCGCAGGCAGACACCGAGAGCGGCGGCGTCCGGGCCGTGCCCGCTGACGTCACCGATGATCGCGTGGACCTTGCCGTCGCCCGTCTGCACGACGTCGAGGAAGTCGCCGCCCAGCAGGGCCTGTTCGCGGCCCGGGTAGTAGCGGCTGGTTGCCAGCACCGACGGGGACGCGAGGATCGGCTGGGGGAGCAGACCGCGCTCCAGGCGGGCGTTCTCCTGTGCGCGCAGCCTGCTGGCCTGGAGGTCGGCGCTGGCCCGCTCGGCCTGCTTGCGCTGCACCGCGTACCGCACGGCCCGTTGCAGCAGGTCCGGTTCGACCTTGCCCTTGACGAGGTAGTCCTGCGCGCCCGCGGCGAGCGCGGTGACACCGGCGTGACTCTCGGCGAGACCGGTCAGCACGATGATCGCCGGGTGGGCGTCGATCCGCTGCACGGCCCCGACCGTGCCGAGCCCGGAGGCGTCCGGCAGGTGCAGGTCCAGCAGGACGCAGTCGGCGGGCCGCGCGGTCAGCTCGCCGCGCGCCTCGGCGAACGTCTTGCAGCGCACCAGCGTGTGCCGCAGGCCCGTGTCGTACAGCAGCTCCTCGACCAGGAGCGCGTCGCCGTCGTCGTCCTCCACGAGGACGATCCGGTAGTGCGTCTCGCGGTCCGTGCCGGACGTGGTCACGACTGTGGCTCCAGGACGTCGGCCGCCGGTGCGGGAACCTGGACGGGCAGGGTGAACACCACGCGCGTCCCGTCGGTCTTGTGCTCGTCGATGGCGATCGTGCCGCCGTGGAACTCCACGACCTTCTTGCACATCGCCAGACCGATGCCGGTGCCGGGGTACGCCTCGCGCGTGTGCAGCCGCTGGAAGATCACGAAGACCTTGTCGCGGAAGTCCGGGTCGATCCCGATGCCGTTGTCGGTGACGGCGAACTCCCACATGTCGCCGTCCTGCCGGGCCTCGACCTTGATCCGGGGCGGCCGGTCGGGGCTGTGGAACTTGATGGCGTTCGACAGCAGGTTCTGCCAGAGCATGTTGAGCTGCGTCGCGTCACCCACGACGGAGGGCAGCGGGTCGTGCTCGACGACCGTGCCGGTCTCCTCGATGGCGACGCTCAGGTTGTCCAGCGCGCGGTCCAGGACGTCCTCCAGGTCCACGGTCCGCTGGTCGTTGTGGACGCGGCCCACCCGGGAGAAGGCGAGCAGGTCGTTGATGAGCACCTGCATCCGGTTCGCGCCGTCCACCGCGAACGAGATGTACTGGTCGGCCCGGTCGTCCAGCTTGTCGCCGTAACGCCGCTGCAGGAGCTGTGTGAAGCTCGACACCTTGCGCAGCGGTTCCTGGAGGTCGTGGGAAGCGACGTACGCGAACTGCTCCAGCTCCGCGTTGGACCGCTTCAGGTCGGCGGCCTGCTCGTCGAGCAGCAGGCGCGAGCGCTCGGTGAACGACAGTTCCTCCACGAGCCGTTGGCGCATCGCGTCCACGTCGGCCGCCAGCCGCCTCAGGTCGGCGGGGCCGGTCTGCGTGACGGGCCGGTCGAAGCGGCCCTTGGTGACGTCGCGCACCGAGGCGCCGAGCCGGTCGAGGGGACCGGTGATGCCCCGGCGCAGGCCCTCGAAGACGAGGCCGGCCAGCAGCAGGATGACCAGGGCGATGATCGTGAAGGTCCAGTTCCGCAGGGTGGACGCCTCGTCGAGTGCGGTTCCCGCCGACTCGCGGGCGGCCCGCAGGTGGCTCTGCTCCTTGTTCAGCGCGCGGCGCAGCGAGTCGAAGGTGTTCTTGCCCTCGTCCGCGCGCTGGGAGGCGATCGGCACCGGGTCGCCCGCGGGCGCGGCGGCGATGGGCCGGGCGATGCGCCGCTGCCAGGTGTTCGCCAGCCCGGTCACGGCCGCGAGGTCGGCGCGGGCCTGGGGGTCGCCGGAGATCAGCGGGCGCAGGGCGCTCAGCGCGGCCTTCTCGTCGGCGAGACCCGCGGTGTACGGCTCCAGGAAGTCCCGTCGGCCGGACAGTCCGTAGCCGCGGATACCGGTCTCCTGGTTGATGAGCGCGGCTTCCAGGCGCACGGCGTTGATCAGCGCGGGGGAGCGGCTGTCGACGACCTGCGTCGTCAGGTCGGAGGTGCGGACCATCGCCCAGGTGCCCAGAGCGCCGAGCACCGCCAGCAGGACCAGGGCGGAACTCACGCCGACCCGGAGCCACCGGCGAGTGGTCCACCCGGATATGACACCGTTGCTGCCGGTCACCTTGTTGTTCATCGGGGTCCCGCGTGCTCCTTCGGCTGACAGAGCCGCATTGAAGCGTACGCGGCACGCACACTCTACCCCCGGGACGACAACAGTTGTTGTCGTGCTCCCGCCGGGCGCCTACTGTGGTCCCATGACTGGCGCCCACTTCACGTCGCGGATGACCGAAGGGGAGATCGTCCTGCTGGTGACCGACGCGGTGGACGAACTCTCCCGCCGTCTCGCCCACGACCTCGTGGGGGCCGCGCACGAGTCGGACGACGAGCACGCGGCCCGCGGCCGCGCCCTGGCACACCTCTACGTGCTGGTCAATCTCGAACAGGCGGTGCACCGTCTGGAGAGCAGAGCGGCGGAGGCCGCGGCGGAGGCGGGTGCCACCTACCCCGAGATCGGCAGGGCGTCGAACCTCAGCCGGCAGGGGGCCAGACGCCGCTGGCCCGGACTGATCACCAACAGCATGACCGCCAGTACGCCCGAGCTTTCCACCCACCCCACACCCCGGAGCCCGCAACCATGACTGCCTCCGCCCCCGTACGCCCCTACGACGTGCTGCTGGTCGAGGACGACATCGCCGACGCGATGCTCATCCAGGACGCCCTGACCGACCGCGGCGCCCGCAACCTCACGCAGGTCGAGGACGGCGTCGCCGCTCTGGACTACCTCCGGGACCCCAAGAACCCGCGCCCCGACCTGATCGTGCTCGACCTCAACATGCCGCGCATGAACGGCCGCGAGTTCCTCGCGATCGTCAAGGAGGACGAGGAGCTCCAGACCATCCCGGTCGTCGTGCTCACCACGTCCGCCGCCCCCGACGACGTGACCGGCGCGTACAAGCACCACGCCAACGCGTACGTCACCAAGCCGGTCAACCTCGCGGAGTTCGAGCAGGCGGTGCGCAGCATCGACGCGTTCTACCTCGACGTCGCGGTCAAGCCGCCCCGCGGCTGACCGCCGCGCGGTCCCCGGACCGCGCGACCTCCGCGCACCGCATCGTGCCGGCCGGTTCCACCGGCCGGCACGCGGCGTTCGCGGGCATCGGCACGGCGGAGGGGACCGCGCGACTCCGGGCGCGGAAACGGGCGCCGTCCACCTCCCCAGGACGACGGCGCCCGTTCCCTCATCGTGCCCGCACCCCTTCTGCCCGTCCCCGCCCCGCCCATGCGCGGCGACCGCGGGGCGGCAGGAGGCGTTCCGCGGCCGGCGGGGCACGCCGGGCGCGACCGCGGCCGGCCCTCGGAGCCCCGCGTGCACCCGTTCGCGGCGACGTGCCGCCCGGCCCGCGGGGTCGCGCCCGCCGGTTCCGCCGCGCGGTCGTACGGTTTACGGCGTACCCGCCGGCCCCGGCCGCGTGCCGGTCCGGCAGAACCGTCCGGAGGAGCCCCCATGTCCAAGCCCCCGCTGCCGCCCGACGCCGTCGCCCTGCTGCGCAGGCCCAACCCGTCCGTCATCGCCACCCTGCGCTCCGACGGCGCACCCGTCTCGACCCCCACCTGGTACCTGTGGGAGGACGACGGCCGCGTGCTGGTCAACCTCGACGAGGGCCGCAAGCGCCTCGGCCACCTGCGCAACGACCCGCGCGTCACCCTCACCGTCCTCGCCGGGGACGACTGGTACACGCACATCACCCTCCTCGGGCGGGTCACCGAGATCAAGGACGACGAGGGACTGGCCGGCATCGACCGGGTGTCCCGCCACTACACCGGCAACGCCTACCCGGACCGGGTCCGCGGCCGTGTCAACGCCTGGATCGAGGTGGAGCGCTGGCACGGCTGGGGCGCGTTCAAGGACAGCGACCAGGCCTCCACCTGACCCGACCCGGCCGCACCCCCCGGGGCGCCCGCCGCCGTCCGGGCCGTCAGGCGGGTGGGGGCGGCGGCGCGGTTCTGCGGGTCGCCAGCAGGAGCGCGATGTCGTCGGGCCGGTCCACCGCCTGCCGGGCGCCCTCGGTCAGCCGGTCCGCGACCACCGCGAGGGCCCGCCCGCCGGGCCGGTCCGCCGGACCCCCGGCGGCGGACAGCGCCTCGCGGAGCGCGGCGATGCCGTCGTCGATGTCCTCGCCGGGCCGCTCCACCAGGCCGTCCGTGTACAGCGCGAGGACCGCGCCCGGTGCCACGTGCAGGTCCGTCACCGGGTAGTCGGCGCGCATGTCCACCCCGAGGACGACCCCGCCCGGCGTCTCCACCCGGTGGGCGCGCCCGTCCGCCCGCAGCAGCAGCGGCGGCGGGTGCCCCGCGCGGGCGATGCGGGCCAGCCCGGTGGCCGGGTCGAGCCGGACGTAGCAGCAGCTCGCGAACTGGCCGGGGTCCAGGTCGATCAGCAGATGGTTGGTGGCGCCGAGCACCTCGTCCGGCGGCCGGTCCCCGAGCGCGAACGCCCTTACCGCGCTGCGGAGTTGACCCATCGTGGCGGCCGCCTGCACCCCGTGGCCCTGGACGTCGCCGATGACGAGCGCCAGACCGTCGCCCGACTCGACGACGTCGTACCAGTCGCCGCCGACGTCCATGCCCTGCGTGCCGGGCAGGTACCGTCCGGCCGTCTCCACCAGCGGGTGCGCCGGGAGGCGGCGCGGCAGCAGCGCCTGCTGGAGTCCCCGGGCGAGCGCGGCCTCCGTGTCGTAGCGCTGCGCCTTCTCCATCGCGTGGGCGATCAGCCCGGCGAGCGCGGTCAGCACCGTGCGCTCCTCGGAGCTGAAGCGCCGCGTCCCCTCGAAGCCGAGGATGCAGGAGCCCACCGGCCGCCCCGACGCGATCAGCGGCAGGAAGGCGCGCGCGCCGACCGACGAGTCGAGCGGCACCCCGGGGAAGGCGGCGGCGAGTTGTTCGGACGAGTCGTAGAAGAGCGGACGGCCGGTCGCGAGGGCCTCCACCGCCGGCAGCCGGGCGTCGAGACCGATTCCCTCGTACGGCGCGAGGAGACCGTCCGGGAAGCCGGACTCCCACGCCAGGTAGAGGTGCCGGTCCTGCAGCAGGTAGAGGGCGAGCCGGCGGCCGCCGAACGCGGGCAGCAGCTCCTGCATGACCACCGCGGACACCTGGCGCGCGGTGACCGCCTCGGTGAGCGCGATGGCCAGGACGATGGGCCGGTACAGCAGTGAGGTCACACCGTCCTGGTGCGCCGGGGCCGCTTCCTCGTCCCGCGGGCCACCCGCGCCCGTCCCCGTCCCCTCCGCCCGCACCGTGGGCCCGGTGGGGTCCGCCGCCCCGGACGCGGCCGCTTCCGCGGCGGCGTTGGAGGGCACGACCGTGCAGGTCAGCACGGACGGGCCGGGGTACACGGACATGGCCACCCAGTCGCCCTCGAAGGACTCCCCGGCGGCGGCGGGCGGCCGGGGCACGTGGCAGTGCACCGGTTCCGGCGCCAGCAGCGCGCCCCGGAGCTGGTCCTCGAACGCGGGCAGCCCCAGCCACGGCACCGCCTCCCACAGCGGGCGGCCCAGCAGCCGGTCGCGGGGCGTGCGCAGCGCCTGCGCGGCGCGGGCGTTCGCGTAGACCACGACACCGAGGCGGTCCAGCCGGAACACGCCCTCCGGCAGTGGGTCCGCCGCCGCGTCGCCGGCCGGACCGCGTCCGGGGTCCAGCACCACCCCGGCCACCGGGCTCCGGCCGCCCGGGGCGGGGACGGAGAGGGTGGGCGCCCACAGCTCCAGCACCCGCAGGGTGCCGTCCGCCGCGCGCACGTGCAGCGGCTTGGGCGAGGGACCGCCGGCCGACGTGCGGCTCAGCGCGCTGTCCACCCGCCGGGCGTCCGCCTCGGAGTCCGTCACCGCGCGCGCCAGCTCCCGCGCGGTCGTGGGCGCCCGCCCGTCGGGCGGCGAGAGCAGGCCGAACAGGTCGGGCTCGGCGGTGACCACGTCGGCCCCCGCGTCCCAGAAGAACCGGCCGATCCGCCCCGCCTCCTCACCCGAGCCGGGCGGGTACACGCACGCGGGGGCCTCGTCCCAGACGACCGGCGTCCCGGCCTCCTCCAGGGTGTGCAGCTCCGAGCCGAGCAGCCGGGCCGCGCGCCCGATCCGGTCGAGCCCCGGCGGCTCCCCGCCGCGCTCCGGGGCGGCGGGACGGATGACGACGAGCACCCCGTACGCGGACGCCCCCGACGTGACCGGGATGTACACCGAGCCGAACTGGTACGGCAGACTCGCCGCGAACTGGGGGTAGCGCCGCATCGTCTCGGCGGCGTCGGCGAGGACGACGCGGCAGCCGTTGCGATGGGCGTCCGAGACCGGGAACGGGCGGTCCTCGTGCACGCGCCACCAGTTGCTGAACAGCGGTCCGGGCAGGCCGGTGAGCGCCGCGAGGCGCAGCACGCCGGGGGTGCCCGACCGCAGGTAGACACCGCACACGCGGCCGTCGGACGCCCCGACCGCCTCGCGCACGGCCCCCGTCAGCAGCGGGGCCAGCCGTCCGGTCATCCCGTCCACGCCCTCGCTCCCTGTCATCGGTCCGTGTTCCGTTCCCCCGTCCCTGGGCCGCCGCGCGGGCTCACTCAAGGATGCGCCCGCCGTCACGCCCCCGCACCCGGACGGACCAGCGGCGGCCACCGCCTCGGCGCGCTGTTCGTAGAGTGACGAACGTCCCTCTCCGGCATCAGGCCGTTTGCGTTCGCCATGACCGAGCAGGCGGTTCCGCGCCGTCGGGAGCAGCCGGCGGGAACGTCAGCGAGAAAGGAACCGTCCATGGCGGCCACCGAGACCGACCCCGTCGAGGCCGCTGCCGGCCCTGAGGCCGTCAAACGGCACCGCACCCTGTTCAGGGCGGGCAGGAGGCGCAGAAATCCGCCGCTCCGGCGCACCGACATCACTGTCACCGACGAGGCGTCCGTGCGGCGCGCGGTGAAGGCCGCCTCGCTCGGCAACGCGATGGAGTGGTTCGACTTCGGGATCTACAGCTATCTCGCGGTCACCATCGGACACGTGTTCTTCCCGTCCGGGAACGACACGGTTCAGCTCCTGTCGTCGTTCGCGACGTTCGCGGTGTCCTTCCTCGTGCGCCCGGTCGGCGGCATGGTCTTCGGGCCGATGGGCGACAAGGTCGGCCGCAAGAAGGTGCTCGCGCTCACCATGATCCTGATGGCGGTCGGCACCTTCGCCATCGGCCTGATCCCCTCCTACGCCACGATCGGCTTCTGGGCACCGGTCCTGCTGATCCTCTTCCGCCTGGTGCAGGGCTTCTCCACCGGCGGCGAGTACGGCGGTGCCTCCACCTTCATCGCGGAGTACGCCCCCGACCGGCGGCGCGGCTACTTCGGCAGCTTCCTCGAACTCGGCACCCTCGCCGGGTACGTCGGGGCGGCGGGCCTGGTCACCGTTCTGACCGGCGCGCTGGGCGACGGCGGCATGGACTCCTGGGGCTGGCGCGTCCCGTTCCTGGTGGCCGGACCCATCGGCCTGATCGGCCTCTACCTGCGGCTGCGGCTCGACGAGACGCCCGCGTTCCGGAAGCTGGACGACCAGTCCGCACACCGGGCGTCCGAGGCGGCGTCCGCCGTGGAGACCACCGCGAAGGGCGACGTCGCCCGGATCTTCCGCGACTACTGGCCCACCCTGGTGCTGTGCATCTGCCTGGTCGGTGCCTACAACATCACCGACTACATGCTCCTGTCGTACATGCCGACCTACCTGTCGGACGAGATGGGCTACAGCGAGACGCACGGCCTGCTGATCCTGCTCGCCACCATGGTCGTGCTCATGCTGATCATCAACCAGGTCGGCAAGCTGTCCGACCGGCTCGGCCGCAAGCCCCTGCTGATGACCGGCATGCTCGGCTTCCTCGTCCTGTCGGCGCCGTCGTTCCTGCTGGTCAAGCAGGGCAGCCTGATCGCCGTGTCGGCCGGCATGCTGCTCCTCGGTCTGTCCCTGGTGTGCCTGCTCGGCACCATGTCCGCGGCGCTCCCCGCCCTCTTCCCGACCCAGGTCCGCTACGGCTCGCTGTCCATCGGCTACAACCTCTCCGCGTCCCTCTTCGGCGGCACGACCCCGCTGGTGATCACCGCGCTGATCTCCGTCACCGGGACCGACATGATGCCCGCCTACTACTCGATGGCCGCCGCGCTCGTCGGCGTGATCTCCGTGGCCTGCATGAAGGAGACCGCGCGCAAGCCGCTCGACGGCTCCCCGCCCTCGGTCGAGACGCCCCGGGAGGCGGCGGAACTGGTGGAGGCCCAGGCACCGGTCCCGAGGTTCTGAACCGCCGCCCGGCGTCCCCGCCGCCCCCGGCCGCGACTCACCCGGGGAAGCGCCCCGTGGAGCGCAGCGCCCAGCGGCGCTCCGCGTACGCGAGGTCGTCGCGCCACAGGCGCCCGGCGGCGGCCCGCATCAGCGGGCGCAGCAGCGGTGCCGCCCAGCGCGCCGCCGCGAAGCCCGGCCGGTCCGAGGCGGCCACGACCGCCTCGACGACGGCGGTGCGCGGCCTGCCCCGGTCGTCGAGGCCGACCGGGGTCGCGTGGGTCTCCACCACCGACCCGAGGCCCTCCCCGTCCGTGATGTGCATGACGACCGTGCGCGGCTCCGGCGCGGTGAACACCGCCCGCACCGGCACCACCAGCCGCCCGGCGACCTTGAAGGACACGTCGACGGCGAAGCCGTCGTCGGCCCCGGACGCGCCCGGACCGGGCGCCGAGAGCACGGACAGGTCCACGAAGGAGTACGGGTGGAACCAGGCGCCGTGCCACGGGTCGAGCCGGTTGGCGACGACGTCCTCCGGCTCGCAGACACCGAACCCGGTGTAGACGGCGGCCACCGCACCCGACGCCTCGGGCCGCACCGGGACCAGCGGCGCGTCCGTCGGCCGCTCGCCGCCGACCGCGTCGAGCCGCACCCACACCAGCACCCCGTCGTCGTGCGCGGGCAGCGGCTCCCAGCCCGCGAACGGGCCGCCGTCCAGGGCGAGTCCGTGCCAGTGGCAGACGAGGGTGCCGCAGCGCACGGGGCTCCTGCCGAGCGGCGCGCCCAGGTGCGGGCACACGCCGGGTCCGGCGACCAGCACGCCGTCGGCGTCGCGCCACACCACGATCTCCCGCCCGGCGACCGTGCGCGCCAGCGGCCGGTCGTCGCGCACGTCGCGGGAGGCGCCGACGACGTACCAGTTGCCCGAGGGACGGGCCGACGCGCGCTTCAGGGCCTCCCCGATGACCGCCGGGCGGGCCTCGCGCCACGTCGGCCGCTGCCGGTCCCACGGCACCGGCCGCCTGCGCAGCCGCAGCGGCACCCGGCCCCGGGCGGGCGGCACGGGCTCGGGGGGAGTGGCGTCGGCGGCGGGGTTCACGAGACCTCCTCGGGCGTCCGCGTACCGGCGGTGACCGGCGCGCCGGTGGACGGGGAACGGGCCGGCGGCGGGGGCGGTGCCGCCGGGCGGGGCGCGGCACGGCGGGCGAGGCGCGCCGCGCCCACCCGGACCAGACCGTCGAGCGCGACCGCCCCGCGGCGCCGACGGGAGACCACCGACCGGCGGTGCACCACGGTGTACCCGTCGGCGGCGATCGCGTCGAGGATGCCGCCGTACAGGACGAACGCCGTGCGCACGCACGGCCGCGACACCGGGTCGAGCAGCGCGAGCCCCGGCGCGGCCTCGCGGTAGACACCGCGCGTGAGCGCCTCCGCCTCGCGCAGCGCCGCGGTGATCCGCGCGTCCGGACGGCCCGACTCCCGGCTGCGGATGAGGAGTTCACGGTCGACGCCGTGCGCGCGCAGCAGGTCGGCGGGCAGGTACACCCGGCCGCGGTCCAGGTCCTCGCCCACGTCCCGCAGGAAGTTGGTGAGCTGGAAGGCGACGCCGAGCGCCGCCGCGTACGGGGCCGCCTCCTCGGACGGCCCCACCGTGCCCAGCACCGGCAGCATCTGGAGCCCGATCACCGCCGCCGAACCGTGCATGTACGCCCGCAGGTCCGCGTACGTCGGGTAGTCGGTGACGTCGAGGTCGCTGCGCATCGCCGTCATGAAGTCGGCGAACAGCCGGTGGTCGATCCCGTGCCGGCGGGCCGTGTCCGCCAGCGCCCTGACCACCGGCTCGCCGCCCCGCCCGTCGCGCAGACCGGCCTCCATGTCGGCCTGGAGGCGCGCCAGTTCACCGGCCCGCTCGGAGGCGGGCACGTCGTCGAGGGAGTCGACGATGTCGTCGGCCCAGCGCGCGAAACCGTACAGGGCGTGCACGGCCGGGCGCCGCTCCACGGTGAGCAGCCGCGTCGCCAGGAAGTACGTCCTGCCGTGCCGGGCGTTGAGCCGCCGGCAGTGCGTGTACGCGGCGCGCAGCGACGGGTCGGTGATGCCCGCCGCGTCGAGTTCTCGCGTCGTCACGTGGCGGCCCCCTCGGTCGCGGTGCGGGGCGAGCGGGCCGCGTCGCGCACCCGTGGCTTGCCGCGGCCCCCTCCGGTGACCCGGTCCGCGGCGAGCTTCCCCGACAGCAGGACCGTCGGCACGCCGACGCCGGGGGTGGTGCCGCAGCCCGCCAGCACGGCGTTCTCGGTGCCGCGCACCAGATTGCGGGGCCGGAACGGGCCGGTCTGCCGGAAGGTGTGGGCGGCGGAGAACGGGGTGCCCGCGGCGTGCCCCCGGGCGTGCCAGTCGGCGGGCGTGACCAGGCACCGCTCGTCGACGGAGGCGGCGAGCCCGTCGAGCCCCCGCCGCTCCAACTCCCCGAGCAGCGTGTCCTGGTAGCGCGGCGCCAGGTCGCCCCACGCGGTCGCGCCGGGGCCGACCTCGGTGTTGGGGCAGGGCGCCAGCACGTAGTGCAGATGGCGGCCCGACGGCGCGAGCCCCGGGTCGGTGGTGGTCGGCCGCGTCACGAGCAGGGAGGGGTCGCTCATCAGCTCGCCGGTGCGCGTCAGCTCGTCGAACGTGCCGCGCCACGCCTGCCCGAACATCAGCGTGTGGTGCGCGAGTTGGGGCCAGGTCCGGTCGCCGCCGAGGTGCAGTACGACGGCCGACGGCGAGTGCGTCAGCCGGGCCGGGCGGCGCGGCGCGCGGCCGAGCAGCCGGTAGGCGACCGGCAGGTCCGGGGTGAGCACGACCGCGTCGCAGGGGATGCGCCCGTCCGCGGTCACCACCGCCGTCACCCGGTCGCCGGACCGTTCGAGCCGGACGACCTCCTGCCCGAACCGGAGATCGGCGCCCGCGTCCGCGGCGGCGGCGGCCATCGCCGTCGGCAGGGCGTGCATGCCGCCGCGCGGGAAGTACACGCCCGCGACCGTGTCCATGTACGCGATCACCGCGTACGCGGCCAGCGCGCGGGCCGGCGGGACGCCCGCGTACAGCGACTGGAACGTGAACACCCGGCGCAGCCGCTCGTCGCGCAGGTACCGGCCGACCCTCGCGTCCAGCCGCCCGAACCCGCCGAGCACCGCGAGCCGCGCCAGGTCGGGGCGCACGAGCTGGAGGGGGGAGTCGAAGTTGGTGTCGATGAACGAGCGGATCTGCGCCCGGTACACCCGCTCCAGCCACCGCCGCAGCTCCCGGTACCCGGCCGCCTCGCCCGGCCCGGCGAACCGCTCGACCTCCGCCTCCATCGCCTCCGCCCCGGTGTGCACGTCCAGCGAGGAGCCGTCCGCGAACCGCGCGCGGTAGGCCGGGTGCAGCGGCACCAGGTCGACGCGGTCGTACAGGCTCTCGCCGACCGCCGCGAACGCCTCGTCCGCCAGCTCCGGCATGGTCAGCACGGTGGGCCCGGTGTCGATCAGGTAGCCGTTCCGCTCCAGCCGTCCGGCCCGCCCGCCCGGCAGCGGGTCGCGTTCGACGACGGTGACGCGACGGCCGGCACCCAGCAGGTGCAGCGTCGCGGCGAGTCCGGACAGGCCGGCGCCGACGACCACGACATGGTCGGTGCGCCCCGGCAGTGATCGGGTCATCGGCTGGTCGCCTCCGGTCGGGTCATCGGCTGGTCGTCTCAGGACCGGCGCCGCTCGCGCAGGGAGCGGGCGGTACGGGGGCCGGCGCGGGCGCCGGGCCCCCGGTCGCGCCGGAACGGGGTCGGGCGTCGTCGTGCGGCGGGCCCGGCGGGGCGCCCGTCGGGTGCGGGGTCCCGGGCGCGGAGGCGGCCGGGGCGGCGACCGCCCCCATCAGCGCGCGCAGCCGCCGGTGCGCCTCGGGGGCGGGTCGGGCCGCGTCGAGCCTGCGCAGCCCGCGGGCCAGCAGCAGGCCGATCCGCTCCTCCACCGCGGCATGGGCCCCGGTCGCCTCGAACACGTCCCGGACGCGGTCGAGTCCGGCGTCCGCGAGGTCCGCGCGTCCCACGAGGTCGTCCAGCACCCCGAGCGCGTGACGGTCGCCGGTCTCCGCCGCCCTGGCGCGGGCGACGGCCAGCAGCAGGGTCGGCTTGCCCTCGCGGAGGTCGCCGCCGGACGGTTTGCCGGTGCGGCCCGGGTCGCCGAACACGTCGTCGAGGTCGTCGCGCAGCTGGAACGCGAGGCCGACGTGCCTGCCCGCCGCGCACAGGGCCTCCGTCGCCGCCGGGCCGGTGCCGGCGAGGGCCGCGCCGAGGGCGAGGGGCCGTTCCACCGAGTACAGGGCGCTCTTGAGCCGGGCCGCGCGCAGCGCCCCGCTCGCCGAGCGCGAGGCGGTGGCCTGCCCGTGCACGTCCAGGTACTGGCCGGCCACCATCTCCGTACGCATCGCGGCCCACAGCCGGCGCACCCGGCGGTCGGTGTCCGGCGGCAGCGTGTTCGCGGCGACCACGTCGTCCGCCCACACGAGCGCGAGGTCACCGGCGAGGATCGCGGCGGCGACACCGAGCGGCCCGGCCCGGCCGGGGGAGGCGGTCGCATCGTACTGGGCGGTCACGGCGGCGTGCAGCGCGGGCCGCCCGCGGCGCAGCGGGGCGTCGTCCATCACGTCGTCGTGGACGAGCGCGCAGGTCTGGATCAGTTCGAGGGCGGCGCCGATCCGCAGGGCCGTTTCCACCCGGTCGGCGTCCGGTTCGCCCGCACAGCGCAGCGCCCACCACACGAACTGCGGCCGCAGCCGCCGTCCGCCGCGCAGCGTGAACCGCGCGGTGCGGTCGGCGAGGTCCCGGGCGAACCCGGGGTCGAGCGCGGACGCCTCCGCCAGGCGTTCCCCCAGCAGCCGCCGGAGCAGGTGCTCGACGGCGCCGGGGACGTCGCGGTCGACGTCGCGGGGGGCCGGGGTGTCCCGCTCCCGGGGGGCCGTGTCCGGGGCCGTGTCCCAGGCGTGCGGGGCGGCCGCGGAGTCCCGGACGTCCAGGGGCGCGGAGGAGGCCCGCGCGAACGCGCCGCACGGGCCGGGCGCCGGTTCTCCCGACAGGTGGTCCCTCGCCTGCATGGAGTGCATCCAGCGGTCCTCTCGCGCGCCCGGAGCCGTTTCGGTCTCCCCGCATTCCGCGGACACGGCGGCTCTGGATGCGCCCGGCCCCCCGGAAGGCGGCGCCCGTACGGACGCGTGCGGGGTCCCCGCAGCCGCGGCACCCCCGGATGCCGGAACGGTTCCGCCGGAATACGGTGCAGATTCGATGCAAGTTGTCGCCGACCGTGCCGGCTTCGCAGGATGACCGGACTGGAAGTTCTCAGAGTGACCAGGTGTCACCGCACCGTCTTCAGAAGTCCGACCGAGTCCGCACGAGTCCCCCGAGTCCGCCGGGTTCCCCCGACCGAGTGGCAAGGAGGGCAGGTCCGCCCCGGGACCGGGGCGGGCACCGCCCGGTACGAGGAGCAGTCGCCATGACCGCACAGCAGACCGTCGAGCAGAGTCCGGCCCCCCTCGCGGCCGGCCGGGACGGTGCCCGGCTCACCGACGAGGAACTCGCCGCCGGGTTCGTGCGCGGCGACGAGGACTGCCTGGCCGCCGCCTACCACCGGTGGGGCGCCCTTGTCTTCACGCTGGCCCGGCGCTCCCTGGGGGACCCCCGGGAGGCGGAGGACGTCGTCCAGGTGGTGTTCCTCGCGGCCTGGCGGGGGCGCGGCGGCTTCTCGCCCGACCGCGGCGCGATGACGGCGTGGCTGGTCGGCATCACCCGGCGCAAGATCGCCGACGCGCTCTCCGCGCGTACCCGGCGCGCCGACCTGGTCGCCGCCGCCGGGGCGTCCCTGTCCATGGCGCAGGAGGACCCGGCCGCCCGTCCGGAGGCGGTGCTTGACCGGCTGGTCGTCAGCCACGAACTGGCCAAACTCCCCGCCCCGCAGCGGCGCGTGCTCAGCCTCGCCTTCTACGACGACCTCACCCAGGCGCAGATCGCCCAGCTGACGGGCTGGCCCCTCGGCACGGTCAAGAGCCACGCCCGCCGCGGCCTGCACCGCCTGGGCCGCCACCTGGAGGAGGGCGGCGCCCTCTCCGGCGCGGAGTAGCGCGCGACGACGCCCGGAACTCACGCAGCGTGCCAACGACGCACAATCGATGCGTTCTCGGGTTGAGCCGTTCGGAGGGTCCTGGCGGAACAACACCCGACCGCCCGCGCATCTCCCGGCCGCCGCCCCGCGCGTGTCTGCATCCGACCCGCTCCGCCGACCGGAATGCTTCCGGTCGGACGCACGGGCACGCCCGCGCATCCCGCGAGGGTGCGCGGGACGGGCGCGGACGCAGGCGGAGCGGAAGGGAGCGACACGGTGGTGCTGGAGGCGGACGTCGCCGTGGTCGGGGCCGGAGCCGCGGGGCTCTCACTGGCCCACCTGCTGGCCCGCCGCGCGCCCGGTGAACGCCGGGTCACCGTCGTCCTCGTCGAGGCGCCCCCCGGTCCGCTGCGCCCCCCGCCCCGCACCTGGTGCTACTGGGAGGCGGGCCCCGGCCCGGCCGACGCCGCCCTCACGGCGTCCTGGCGGCGGCTGCGCGTCCACGGCCCCGACGGCACCGCGGTCGAGTGCGACATCGACCCGCTGCGCTACAAGATGCTGCGTTCCGACGACTATGAGTGCCTGGTCGCCCGCGACCTGGAGCGCAGTCCCGACGTGCGGCGGCTGGAGGCGGCCGCCGAGTCGGTCGAGGCGGTCGACGGCGGTGCCGTCGTGCACGCGCGCACCGCCGAGGGGCGCCCCCGACAGGTCCGCGCCCGCTGGGTGTTCGACTCCCGGCCGCCGGCCCGTCTCCCGGCCGGCCGCACGACGCTCCTCCAGCACTTCCACGGCTGGTTCGTCCACCACGACCGCCCGGTGTTCGACCCCGACGTGGTCGACCTCATGGACTTCCGCACCCCGCAGCCCGCGCACGGCCTGTCCTTCGCCTACGTCCTGCCGACGGGGACCGGCCGGGCCCTCGTGGAGTACACCGAGTTCTCCGCCGCCGTCCTGGACGCGCCGGCCTACGAGAAGGCCCTGCGCCACTACACGGGAGAGGTGCTGCGCCTGCGCGAGCGGGACTTCGCGATCACGGCGACCGAGACCGGTGTGATCCCCATGACCGACGCCCCGTTCGCCCGCCGGACCGGCCCCGGTGTCTTCCGCATCGGCGCGGCGGGCGGCGCGACCCGGCCCTCCACCGGCTACACCTTCGCCGCCGTGCAGCGCCAGACCCGGGCCGTCGCCGCGGCCCTGCGCGCCGGCCGCCACCCGCTGCCGCCGCCCGCCCACTCGGCCCGCTCCCGCGCCATGGACGCCGTGCTGCTGCGCGCCCTGGACAGCGGCCGGGTCGACGGCGCCGCCTTCTTCACCCGGCTCTTCGCGCGCGTACCGCCCGCCCGGCTGCTGCGCTTCCTCGACGGACGCACCCGCCTGCACGAGGACCTGTCCATCGGGCTGCGCACGCCCGTGCTCCCCATGCTGCGGAGCGCCGCCGAACTGCCCTTCCTGCCCCGGCGCCCCGCCCCGCTGCCGGGCGCCCCCCGACCGCCCCGCCCCGCCCCGCACACCGCGGGCCCGCCGCGGTCCGAGAGGAACGGATGACCGTGCCGCACGACCAGACCCCCACCGCCCCGCCCGACCGGACCGGACCCGGCGCCGGCCTCCCAGGCGTCCCCGGCCTCGCCGGACAGCGGGCCCGACGGCCCTTCCCCGGAGCCGGCCCGACGCGACCCGTCCAGCGCCCTTCCCGCGCGGGAGGCGGCCGGTGAGCCGGGCGGCACGGCAGCCGGACGGCACCCGGCACGGCCGCGACCGGCGCGCCCGCGTGCTCGCGGCGCCGCCCGGCCTCCGGCGGATCACCGGCCCCGACGCGCCCGCCGTCGCCGTGGTCGGCGGCGGCATCGCCGGGCTCGCCGCCGCGACCGCGCTCGCCGAACGCGGAGTCCGCGTCACCGTCCTGGAACGGGCACCGGGCCTCGGCGGACGCCTGTCCGGCCGACCTGTCGGCCTGGCGGACGGCTCCACGGCGACGATGAGCCGCGGCTTCCACGCCTTCTTCCGGCAGTACTACAACCTGCGCGGCCTGCTGCGCCGCACCGACCCGGACCTGCGGCGCCTGACGGGTCTGCCGGACTACCCGCTGCGGCACAGCGGCGGTCTGCGCGACAGCTTCCGCCGGGTGCCGCGCACCCCGCCGTGGAGCGCCCTCGGATTCGTCGCCCTCAGCCCGTCCTTCGGCGCGCGCGACCTGGCCCGCATGGACCCCGTCGCCGCCCTGCCGCTGCTCGACGTACGGGTGCCGCAGGTGTACGAGCGGCTGGACCGCACGAGCGCGTACGACTTCCTGGAGTCCATCCGCTTCCCGGAGGCCGCCCGCCACCTGGCCTTCGAGGTCTTCTCCCGCAGTTTCTTCGCGGACCCCCGGCTGCTGTCGGCCGCCGAGATGGTGCTGATGTTCCACATCTACTTCCTCGGCTCCTCCGAGGGCCTCCTCTTCGACGTCCCCACCGAGCCGTTCCCGACCGCCCTGTGGGACCCCCTCGCCGCCTACCTCGACGGCCACGGCGCCCGACTGCGCACCTCGACCGCGGTCGAGGCCGTCGTACCGACGGGGGACGGGCGGTACGCCGTCGCGACGGCGGACGGGGAGCACCGCTACGACGGCGTCGTCCTCGCCCTGGACACCCGCGGGCTGAGCGGCCTGGTCGCCGCCTCCCCGGGACTGGGCGACGCCGCTTGGCGCGAGCGGATCGGGCGGCTGCGCACCGCCCCGCCGTTCCTGGTGTCCCGGCTGTGGCTGGACCGCCGGGTCGACCCCACCCGGCCGGGATTCCTCGGCACCAGCGGCTACGGCACCCTCGACAACGTCAGCGTGCTGGAGCGCTGGGAGGGCGAGGCGGCCCGCTGGTCCGCGCGTACCGGCGGTTCCGTCGTCGAACTGCACGCCTACGCGCTCCCCGAGGACGCCGTGCGCGACGTCGAGGAGAAGCGGCTGGTGGAGCAGTTGCACCGGGTGTACCCGGAGACGCGCACCGCCGGGGTCGTCGACGCCCACCACGAGTGGCACGCCGACTGCCCGCTCTTCCCCGTCGGCGGCTACGAGGACCGGCCGACCGTGCGGACCGCCGAACCGGGCCTGGTGGTCGCCGGCGACCTGGTGCGCACCGGCCTGCCGGTGGCCCTCATGGAACGCGCGGCGACCAGCGGCTTCCTCGCCGCGAACGCGCTGCTGGAGCGGTGGGGGGTCGCCGGCCAGACCCTGTGGACCGTTCCGGACCGGGGACGCGGCCCCGTCCTGCGGACCCTCGCCCGGCACGCCGGACGGCCGCCCGGCGGGGCGCGGGTGCCGGGACGTCACCTGTGACGGAGGGGACCGGGCACGACACGGCCGTGCCCGGTCCCGCCCCGACACCGGACGATCACCGGAGCGGAAGAACCACCCGGTGATCGCCCGGCCACCCCGGTCGGCCGTGCAAACGCTCCGATGGCCGGCCGCGGTGTCCAACGGCGTCATGGCTCCATGTCGAACCATGCCTCCTGGCGAGACCAATTCCGCGGCATTGGGATCGCGTAGAGGCCGAGTTCCCACCTTGGCGCCGGCCATGAAAGAAAATCGCGCACGATTCCGGAGCGGGCGGTCCCGGACTCTCCGCGCATCGGTCCCCGGCCCCGGGAGGCCGGTGTCTCAGCCCTGCGGGGACGCCTTGTCGCGGATGTTCTGCGCCACCTCGCGCAGCTTGACGTTGTGGTGCTGGGAGATGCGGCGCAGCACCGCGAAGGCGTCGTCCTCGCTGAGCCGGTGGCGTTCCCGCAGGATGCCCATGGCCTCGCCGATCGCGTGCCGGGTCTCCAACGCGTGTTCGAGCTGGTCGACCGTACGGGCGCTGGCGAGGGCGACCGCCGCGTGCGAGGCGAGCAGCCAGCCGGCCGTCTCGCTCTCCTTGGTGAAGGCCCCCGGGCGGTGCGAGTAGAAGTTCAGCGCGCCGAAGTCCTCCTCCTGCGTGTACAGCAGGAAGCCCATCATGCTCGCCACGCCCAGGTCCCGCGCCGCGGGCGCGAAGCGCGGCCAGTCCGGCTGCGGCTTCGTGAGGTCGGTGATCCGGAACATCCGCTCGCCGTCGGTGCGGCGCGCGGCGTCGAAACAGGGGCCCTCCGCCAGCTCGCCCTGGAGCCGGTCCGACTCCTCGACCAGCTTGCCGGTGGCGGTCAGCGTGATGGAGCGTCCACCCCGCAGGGCCAGGATGCCGGAGGCCTCGCAGCCGTCGATCAGTTCGACGGCCGCCGCGGCGATCTCGTCGAGGGTCGACTGCACGGACTCCTGCGCGAGCAGATGCCGGGAGAACACGGCCATCCGCTCGGCGAACTCACGCCACTCCATCAGCATTCACCCGCATTCACCCGCATTCACCGTTCGGCTCCCGCGACGACCGCGCGGTGACCTCGCGTGCCGCGTGGGCCGGTGCCCGACGTCCCGTCACGCGGACGCAGCGTACCCCGGGGCGGGCCTCCGGCGCGGGGTGGGTGATCACCGTCCGTCCACGTATTCCCCGCGGAAGCACCACAGAAGGGAAGGCTGCGGCGGAGGGGGTCTCAGGGGCGCGGGACGCCCGCGGCGGGGTTCGCCGCCGGCCCCCGGGAGGGTGCGGCGGCATCCTCCGGCAGGGTCCCGTCGGCGGCCGCGGTCACCGGTGCCTCCGCGCGGGGGTGGTGCGCCAGCTCCGCGGTGAACTGCGCCCCCGACAGCAGCGCGAGGTTGGACAGCCACAGCCAGATCAGGAACACCACCACACCGGCCAGCGAACCGTAGAGCCTGCTGTACGTGCTCAGCGCGGAGGCGTAGAACGCGAACCCGGCGGACACCGTCAGCCACAGGGCCGCGGCGAGCATCCCGCCGGGCAGGCTGTGCCGCCGCCGGTAGGCCGCCGCGGGGCCGGTGTGGAAGACGACCACGACGAGAACGGCCACCAGGAGCAGCAGCAACGGCCACCGCAGCAGGCTCCACGCCCAGGCGGCCGTCTCGCCCAGCCCGAGGACGCGTCCCACGGCCTCGGCCAGCGGCCCCGTCAGCAGCAGCACCAGCACGCTGACCACGAACAGGCCCAGCAGCGCGAGCGCGGTGAGCACGATCCGGTGCGCGCGCCGCAGCGTGGAGCGCTGGTCGCCCACGCGGTGCATCCGGTGCAGTGCCCGGCGGAACACCGCCAGGTAGCTCGACGCCGACCACAGCGCGCTCGCCGAACCCGCCACGATCAGCGTCCACGCCGTCGAGTCGGCGCGCAGGGTCCGGGTCAGGACCTCGTGGAGTTCGGCGCCCGACTCGGCCGGGGCGTAGTCGGTGACGTGCGTGATGAACTGCTCGGCGGTTTCCGGGCTGATCAGTCCGAACGAGATGACCATGACGAGCATCGCGGGCAGCACGGCGAGGATCGCGTAGTAGGTGAGGGCGGCCGCGTAGTCCGTGATGTCGTCGTTCCACATCGACACGGGGGTGCGCCGCAGCGCGGGCCACCAGGCCGAGGGCACCCGGGTACGGGCGCCCGCGCGGCGGAGCGCGGTGCGTGCGGTCGAGCCGGCGGACGTGGGACGCCTCCCTGGTGCGGCCGCGCCGGGCGTCTGCGCAGTCATGTGCGTGCGTGTCCTCTCGACGGCTGGCTCGGTCGGCGCTCCGGCGCGGACGAACCCGCCCGAACAGAACTCGTAACGCACCTTCCCCGGACTTTCCCTCGCACCCCTGTCGCGCGGGAAAGCGTGCCCGGTGTCCACCCGGACGGCGGGCGTGACCGGCGGCCGCGCGCACCGGTGGGGCCCGCTGCCGCCGGACAGCCCCTAGGCTCGGTCACCGCATCGCGTGCCGGTCACCGTCCGGGTGAGGCATGGAGGTGCCGTGAGTCTGCCCACGGAGGCATTCCACCCATGTCCGTCGAGTTGAACCACACGATCGTCCACGCCCGTGACAACCGGGAGTCCGCCGCGTTCCTCGCGCGCGTCCTCGGCCTGGAGGCCGGCGCCCCGTGGGGCCCGTTCGTCCCGGTGGAGACCGCGAACGGGGTCACCCTGGACTTCGCGACCGTCCCGGCCGCGGACCTGTCGCCGCAGCACTACGCGTTCCTCCTCTCCGACGAGGAGTTCGACGCCGCCCACGCCCGCATCCGGGAGGCCGGGATCACCTTCTACGCCGACCCGCACCTGACACTGCCCGGCGAGATCAACCACCACCACGGCGGCCGGGGCCTCTACTTCCGCGATCCGGCGGGTCACGGCATGGAGATCATCACCCGCCCGTACGGCAGCCTCCCGGAAGCCGGAACCCGCTGACGCGACCGCCCCGGGCCGCCCGCAGGCCGGTCCGGGGCGACCCGACGGGGGCCGGGCGCGGAACGGACGGCAGGACACCGCCGCGGATTGCGCCGACACGGCGGAGGGGCCGGGCCGGGCGGCTCCCGACTCCGGAGGGCTCCGTGGGCCGAACCGGGCGACGGCTTTGCCCCGGCTCCCTCGGCATGATCAACTTCGTGCTGTCATGAACAGGCGGTTCCTGGGGAGGGGCCGCGGGGGAAGGGGCGGCCGTGGGCACCGGCGTCGGGGAAGTCGTACGGAACTGTCCGCAGTGCGGGGCCGGCATCCGGGCCGATGCTCGGTTCACCGCCTGGTGCGCCGCCTGCGACTGGAACGTGGACCCGGTGGGTCCGGCGGAACAACGGCCGGGACGGATGGAGAAGGTCCGGCGCGCGCTGGCGCGCAGACACGGCGAGAGCCTGTTCGCCGAGGCGCTCGCGGGCGGGACACTGCGCCCCGGACGGGACGCCTCCCTGGCGCTCGCCCACGCCATCGCGCTCGCCGTGCACGGTGTGACGCTGGCACTGGCCGCCCTGGGAGGCTGGCTCGTGGTGTCGCACCCCTGGGGTGTCGTCGGCCCCGGGTTCGGCGTCCTCCTGCTGGCGCTCGCCTGGGTGCTCCGGCCGCGGCGCGCCCGGTGGCCCACGGACAGACCGGTGCTGGGCCGTGCCGAGGCACCCGAGTTGTTCGCCCTGATCGACGCGGTGGCGGACGCGGTCGGCAGCCGTGGTGTGGACGCCGTCGCTCTCGGCCCCGAGTTCAACGCCGGGATCGGGACGCTCGGTGTCCGCGGACGCCGGGTCCTCTTTCTGGGCGTGCCCCTGTGGGAGGCCACCACACCGCAGCAGCGGATCGCTGTGCTCAGCCACGAACTCGGCTTCCACAAGAAGGGGAACGCCCGCCACCGGCTGCCGGCGTCGGCCTTCCACACGCTGCTGGTCTGGCGCGGTCACCTGCTCCCGGACGGGGAGCCGTCCGACTGGCTCGAAGTCCTCCAGAACCTCGTCTGCCTGGTGCCCTGCCTGTTCGTCCACGGTGTCCTCGTGACGCTGCGCCACCTGACGGTGCGGGACGTGCAGCGCGCCGTGTACTTCGGCGACCGCGAGTCCGCCCGTGTCGCTTCGACGGAGGCTGCCGCACAGCTCCTCGGCCTGGTTCTGGTCGCCGGGTCGCTGACGGGATTCCTGCACCGCGAGACCAACAGGGCGGCGCTTCGCGGGCCGGGCGCTGCCCGCGAGGCGGAAACCCGCTCGGACGAACTGTGGGAGGCGTTCGTCGCGCACACGGCGTCGGTACCGGAGCACGAATACGAGCGGTGCCGACGTGTCGAGCTCCGGCGGGGACACTCGCTCGACCTGACCCACCCCTCGGCCGCCCTGCGCCAGGAGCTGCTGCTCCGCAGCGGGCCCCTCCGGGCGGTCGTCGTGGCGGACGACGGCCGGCACCGGCTGATCGCGGCCGAACTGGCGGGCGCACGACGGACGATCGGCCGTCGGATCCTCAGCGAGGGCTACCTGAAGTAGGCACGCCCGCCGTCCCCGTTCGCGGGTACCGGACGCCCCGGCCACGGCTGGCTCCTACTGTGTGCCCATGGCATATGGACTCATCGGCAAGTTCTCCGCGCGGCCCGGCAGGCGGGACGAGTTGGTCGCAGTGCTTCTCGCGGCGGCCGGGGCGCTGGAGAAGGTTCCCGGCTGTCTCCAGTACGTCGTGAGCACCTCCGGCGAACCCGACGCGGTGTGGGTCACCGAGGTGTGGACGGACCGCGCGGCCCACGACGCCTCCCTGGAACCGGAGGAGACCCGGGCCGCGATCGAACGGGCGCGTCCGCTGATCGCCGGGTACTCCGACGCGACGGAGCTGACCGTCCTCGGCGGCGCCCACCTCGACCTCTGACCCGCCCCGACGGCACGAACCGCCCGGCGTCAACTCCTCGCCGGGCGGCTCCTGTTGTGCGCGGTCTCAGTCCGACAGGGTCTCCAGCGAACGTCCCCTGGTCGCCGTCGACAGCGTCAGGGTCAGTACGCAGCCGGCCGCCAGCACCAGGCAGATCAGGGTGAACACCCCGCCGAACTTCAGCGTCGCGTACATGCTCCCGATGATCATCGGGGAGACGATGCCGCCCACCCGGCTGAACGCGTCCGACGTTGCCGCCGCCATCGAACGCAGGCGGGTCGGGTACACCTCCGGCAGGTACGTGTAGAGCGGCGCGTACAGGCCGTTGAGGAAGAAGCCCAGCAGGATGCTCAGGACCAGGACCGCGGCGTCCGCGTGCGCCTGGGACAGCAGGAACGCGACGACGGTGGACGCCGCCAGGCACCCCACGATGCTCCACTTGCGGTCCGTGCGGTCGGCCAGCCACGCCGCCGGGTAGTAGCCGAGCACCTGCGCGATCTCCACCAGCAGCGAGTAGCCGAAACTGTCGGTGATGCTCATGCCCCGGTCGAGCAGCATGCTCGGCAGGAAGGTGAGGAACCCGTAGTAGGCGAAGCTCGCGACGAAGAACATGCTCCACACCACGACGGTCTGCCGCAGGTACGGCCCCTGCCACAGCGCGGTGAACTGCCGTACGAAACCCAGGTCCTCGTCCCGCTCGGTGAGCTGCGGCGGTTCGGGGTCGGGCAGCGGTACGCCGGTGCGGGCGGCCACCTTCCGCTCCAGATCCGCGACGACCGCCTCCGCCTCCTCGTCGCGCCCTTTCAGCAGCAGGTAGCGCGGCGACTCCGGCAGCCCGCGCCGCCACCACAGGGCGAGCGCCACCGGCAGCCCCACCAGGACGAGCCCCCAGCGCCAGCCGTTGTCGACCCTGGCCACCACGAACGTGCCGATGAGCGCCGCCAGCACGTAGCCGAGCCCGAAGAACGCGGCCAGCGAACCGACGTACGTGGCACGGGCCTTGCGGGGCGCGAACTCCGCGAGGTAGGGGATCACGATGTTGACGTTCACGCCCACGCCGACGCCCGCGAGGAAGCGCAGCGCCAGCAGCATCCCGAAGTCGGGGGACGCGGCCGACACCAGCGTGCAGCCGCAGTACAGCGCCAGCGACCACAGCAGCAGCGGCTTGCGGCCCACCCGGTTGCCCAGCACCGCCAGCGACAGGTCGCCGAGGAAGGCGCCCGCCAGGGTGGCGCTCGCCACCAGGCCCTGTTCGGTGCCGGTCAGCGCGAACGCGGTGGTGATCAGCGGCAGCAGGAAGGACATGATGCCGAGGTCGAGGCCGTCGAGGGTGGTGCTCAGGCCGCCCTGCGAGAGGATCCGGCCCTGCACCCAGGTCATCGGGAGCCGGTCGACGCGCGCCGTCAGCCGTGCGGCGCGCTCCTGTGCCGCCACCTCGCCGGCCGGGACGGGCGGGGAGGTGGTCGCGGTGCCCGAGCCCGATGTGCGCGGCTCCTTGCCGGTGTGCTCATATGTCATGGCCCGTCGGCCCTTTCGGTTGGAGGGCGGCCCGGTCCGTGACGTGGAAGGGGGCCGCCGTCGGTGGGCGGGTCGCGGCCGGGCGGACCGTTGCAGCGGTCCGCCCGGCCTCGCTCAGGTACCGGTCCCGGAACCGAGAACGGTCGTGTACAGCCGCAGCCAGTTGCCCCCGACGACGGCCTCCGCCTCGGCCGCGGAGAACCCGAACCGCGAGGTGAGCCGGTCCGCGACCAGGGCGAGCCCCGACGCGTCGGCGAGCCACTCGGTGTCGTCGGCCGGCTCGGCCGGTTCGGCCGGTTCGGCCGCGGGCACCGCCAGGTCGGCGCCGCGCTGCTCGCCGCGGGTCCAGCGGCCCTTGCGCATCCACGCGAACTCCGCCGGGCCCGCCTTGGGACTGAGGTCGGTGCCGATGGCCACGTGGCGGACGCCGACGAGTTCGACGGTCCGGGCCGCCATCTCGCACCAGTCGTCGAGGGTCGCCGCGTACCGCCCGGAGATGGAGCGGTACGTGGCGAGCCCGACCACCCCGTCGCGCGCGGCCAGCTCCTTGAGCGTGGCGTCGTCGGCGTTGCGCGGATGGCCGTACAGGGAACGGGGGTTGGCGTGCGTGATCGCCACCGGCGCCGCCGAGTGCGCGATCGCCTCGCGCCGGGTGCGGTCCCCGGAGTGCGACAGGTCGACGAGCATGCCGGCCGCGTTCATCTCCCGCACGACCTCGCGGCCGAAACGGGTCAGCCCCGGGTCGGACTCCTCGTAACAGGAGCCGCCGAACTCGTTGTTGTTGTTGTACGTGAGCTGCATGACCCGCAGCCCCATGTCGTGGAACAGCCGCACGAAACCGAGACGGCCCTGCAACGGGCTGGCGTTCTGCGCCCCCAGCAGGATCGCGGTACGGCCCTCCGCGCGGGCCCGCCCGATGTCGGCGGCGCTCCGCGCGAGCAGCACCAGGTCGGCGTTGGCGGTGACCAGGTCGTGCCACGCGGCCAGGGCGTCCATCGTCTCCACCGCGTCCTCCCAGAAGGCCACGGTCGCCGTCGCGCAGGTCACGCCGCCCGCGCGCAACTGCTCGAACACCTCCCGGTCGTACGGCCCGCACTGGAGGCCGTCGATCACGAGCGGCGCGGCGGCGGTCACGAGGCCACCCCCACCGGTTCGTCCTCGCCGACCTCGGCGAGGATCTCCCCGCCGGGACCGAACAGGGAGTCACCGGCGTGCGTGCGGGACAGCGGGCTGTCCGGCGTCAGCGCCGACTCCGCCTCGGCGACCACCCGGTGCCACAGCGCGGCCGGCACGCGCACGCCGTAGGACAGCGCCCGGTGCTCGGCGGCGTCGGGCCCGGTGCGGGGACCCGCGGTGGCGCGGCGCACGGTCAACTCGTCCCGTGAGACGGTCAGTTCCACTCCGTGCCGGGCGGCCAGCGGGACCAGGGCCCGTACCGCCCAGTCGCCGCCGGGTGCGGCGAGGCGTGCCGAACCGTCCGCCGGTGCCGCGGCGACCGCGAGGTCGAGCAGGTCGGCGGCGGTCGCGAGCGGGGGCTGGGCGCGGGCGTCGGGGAAGACGAACCCGGCTGCTGTGTACCGGAGTTCGGGGCGCAGGTGTGGACCGCGCAGCGCGGGCAGGGCGTCGAGCAGACCCGCGAGTCCGCCCAGGCCGTGTATCTCCGCCGCGACCACGACGTCCCGCGCGGCGGCGGCGCTGCCGAACGGCACGGTCGTGGTCAGCATCACCCGGCCGGTCATCAGCCGCATCTCGCGGACCGACACGGAGAGGACGTCGGCGTCGGTGTCCACGGCGCCGGGGCGCTCGGCGGACCCAACTGCTGCGGTGCGTACGGCGGTCGTGCTCACGAGGTCTCCTCGCTGGTCCGGGCGGCGGCGGGACGGGCGGGCAGCGCCCAGTCGTCCGCGTCGTCGTCGTGCAGGGTGTGGCGGGTGGGCGCGCCGTGGAACAGCAGGCCCAGGACGTTGCGGCCGGCGGAGTCGGCGGTCTTGTCGAGGCCGTGCACGGCGGAGTTGACGAACCGCACGACACGCACCGGCAGGAACGCGTCGTCGGCGATGTTCATGTGCGGGCTGTGCAGCGCGCCGTCCGCCAGGCCCTGGACGCGGGCGACGGTGTCGCGGTGCCCGGGGTGGCGCACGCAGAAGGCGCCCACGGTCTCGCCCGGGTCGGCGGCCCGCAGGTCCTCGGCGAGGTCCTGTACCGAACGCGGCACGTTGAGGCCCCAGTCGAGGCCCTCGGTGACCTCCTCGCGGGGCCCGCGCCGGGGTTCCTCGGCGGCCCGGGACTTGTACCAGACGTGGCGCAGCGCGCAGGGCGCGGTCAGGTCGGTGCCCAGGGCCCAGCCGTAGTCGCGCTCCAGCAGGGCCAGGAGGGCGGCCGTGGAGGCGGCCGGGTCGCCGGTCAGCGTCTCGTCCACGCGCTGCCCGTCCACCAGCGGGTCGGTGAGGTCCGGAACGCTGTCGATCAGCACGCCGGCCAGCGACTCCACGGCGGCCGGTCCGAGTTCGAGGTTCCACCGTGTCCACAGGCGCGGCAGCGCGTCGTCGGTGTCGGGCGCGTCGAGCGTGTCGAGCAGTCCGGCGGCGCGGTGCAGCGCGGCGGCCAGCTCGGCCGGCGGCTCGAACTCCCCGTAGACGGTGGGGTCCTGTTCGTGGAAGCGGGCCGTGCGCCCGATGCGCTCGCGCACCGCGGCCAGGTGCGCGGTGCCGCGGCGCGCGTACAGCGCCCGGACCAGGGCCTGTTCGCGCAGGGCCAGCCAACGGTCCACCAGCCGCGGGTGGTTGTTGGTGAAGAACACCAGGCCCAGCGCCGACGCGTTGCCCAGGCCCAGGCAGCGCCTCAACTCGGTGTCGAGCGCGGGTGCTTGGGGGTTGCGGTGCCGTGCCAGGTGCTCGGCGAGGTCGGCGGAGAACTCCCGCATCAGGTACGCGGCGAGCATCTGCGCGTGCAGCGGCGCGGCCAGCGGGTGGTGGTCCGGCAGCGCGGCGAACGAGCGGGTGCCGAAGGTGCCGTTGCCGTCCAGGCCCGTGTTGCGCATCAGGTAACCGACGTCCCACAGCCGCCCCGCGTCGGGCTGCCCGCCGGCCGCGAGGCTCTCCACGACGTGCTCGAACAGCCGCAGGCTGCGGTTGGAACGGCACCAGACGAGGGTGTGCGCGGTGGCCCGGCCGCCGTACAGCTTGGGCATCTCGCGCCGGGTGTGCTCCAGGTCGGCCTCGTCGGCGGTCCCGTCGAAGAGGGCGCCGGTCATGTCCCAGTCGGTGCCGACGATGCGGCTGGTGCGGCCCTCCAGCTTGGGCGTGAAGGAGAACGCCACGAAGTCCAGCGGGCCGGACGGGGTGTGCACGCGGTAGCGGACCCGGCCGCGCGATTCCGCGTCGACGTCGAACTCCAGACACTCCACGCGCCACCGCTCGCGGACCATGCGGTGCACGAGGGCACGTCCGGCGCTCAGCCGGGTGGGCGGCAGGAGGGCGAGACGCTCGGGGCTCAGCAGCCGGCCGGGCGGCCGGGGAACGGTCTCGGTGGGCGGGGCGAAGGGGGCTGCGGGTGCGCTCATCAGTGCTTTCCGGGTGCTGTGGGGCGTGCGGGCGGGGGAGGGCCGGCCGGGTGAGGAGCCGGCGGGACGGGCTGCGGCCGGTCAGGCGTGCAGGCCGAAGGAGGCGCCGCCGTCGAGTCGGAGCAGGGGTTCGATGCGCCGGGTCAGCGGACGCAGGACGGCGAGCGCTCCGGCGGAGGTGATCCGGTCGCGCGGCCCGTGCACGCTCAGCGCGGCGACGCTGCGGCCGTCCTCGCGGCACAGCGGTACGGCGAGCGCGGCGATGCCGTCCTCGGCGTCGTCGGTGGACGTCGCCCAGCCGGTGGCGCGGATCAGCGCCAGGTCGTCCGCCGTCGGCAGCGCGACACCCGTGCGGGCGAGGGACGCCGCCGTGCCGTCGTCGGCCAGCGCGCACAGCAGCCGTCCGGAGGCGCTGGAGCGCAGGCTGAGCCGGTCGCCGAGGAGCAGGGTCGCGTGCAGGGCCCGGCCGGGCTCGGCCCGCTGCACCACCCGCGCGGTGTCCGCGTCGAGGACCGCGATGCTGACCACCTCGCCGCAGGCACGCGCGGCCTCGGCGAGCAACGGGGAGGTGCGTTCCCCGATCCCGGCCTGGCGCAGTGCCGTGTGACCGAGATGGGCGGGGCGCAGGGTCAACCGGTAGGAGCCGTCGGGCAGTTGCTCCATCCAGCCGGCGGCTTCGAGAGTCACCAGCTGGCGGTGGGTCTCGGCCCGGGAGGCGCCGACGGCGCGGGCCAGGGCCGAGACGCGGACCGGCTCGTCCGAGTCGGCGAGGAAGTCGAGCAGGGCGAGCACCTTGAGCGCGGTGCTCAGTGGACGGGTGGTACGGCGCGACGTGTCGTCCGCATCCCCGGGTGTCACTATATGCATGACGCTGTCCTTCTCTGAGAGACGCCGGAACTGTAGGCGTCGATCAGGAGGCGGACAAGGGACACTTTGTTAATTTCTGGTCTCCTCACCGACGTCCTGGCGGCCCCCGCCGTCCTCCTGGCGGCGGGCCGCCGTGCGAGCGGTGCGTCCTGCCGCGACGGGGCGGCGGGGACCGCGAGCAGACGAGGCCGGACCGGGCCGGGTGGGTCACCGGCCGGGGAGCGGGTTCCGGCGGGACCCGAGGCCGACCTGACGGGTCGTCACCGACGGCGGCAGCAGGGCCGGTTGCGGTGTCCGGCGGGTGGTCCACCGGCCCGCGCCGTCACGTGGACCGGGTGATCGCGCGCCGCGTACTGTCGGCGCGTGGCCGAAACGAAACACGCGCTCACGGCGCCCCAAGCCGCTCGTCACGCCTCCTGGCTGGAGCTGTTCTTCGACCTCGTGGCCGTCGCCGGGGTGGGGCAGCTGGCCCACCTGCTGCACGGCGCCCCGGACTGGCACGACGCGGGCCTGTACGTGGTGCTGTTCCTGGCGTTCTGGTCCGCGTGGACCTGCACGACGCTGTACGGCAACATCGCCGCGGAGACCGTCCACGTCAGCACGGTGCTGCTGTGCATGTTCGGCCTGACGGTGATGGCCGCGGCCGTGCACGGCGTCCAGGAGGGCGAGCACGCCAGGGCCTTCGCCATCGGCTACGTCTTCGTACGGGTCCTGGGCAGCAAGGTGCTGGAGTCGCGGCGGCAGGCGCTGGTGGACTGGCCGGTCGCCCAGATCGGCGCCGGGGTCCTGCCCTGGACGGTGTCCATCTGGGTGCCGGAGTCGGCCCGCTACTGGCTGTGGGCGGCGGGTGTCGCCATCGACCTGGGACTGACCTTCCTGGTCTCCGGCCGCCACCTGCGGGAACAGGTCGACGAACACGTGCGGCGCGAGAACGAGAAGAGCCGGCGCGAGGTGCCCGGCCGCCGCTCGCGGTCGGGGGGCGGTCCGGGGAGGGCGGTGGAGATCGTGCGCACCGACGTCGAGCATCTGGCGGAGCGGCTCGGGCTGTTCGTCCTGATCGTGCTCGGCGAGGCCGTGTACCAGCTCGTGGAGGTCGGGTCGGAGGCCGACTGGCGCAAGGCCCTGTTCGCCGGGGCGGCCCCCGCCTTCCTCGCCGTCGTGCTGCTGTGGTGGCTGTCGCTGCAACGCGGCTTCGGGGGCGTGCCGTTGGCCGGGGCCACGACCCTCAGTCCCCGCACCCTCATGGGCCTGCACTGCCTCGTGGCGGGGTCCCTCGCCGCGTTCGCGGCCGGTCTGGGCTCGGCGCTGGAGCACGCCGACGGACGCCTCCCGGCACAGACCGCCTGGATCATGGCCTGCGCGCTCGGCGCCCACCTGTGCGTCGCCACCGCCCTCGGCGCCCTCACCCGCCCGGTCGCCCGCCCCCGCCTGCTGCTCGCGGCGGTCCCCGCGCTCGCGGTGTGCGCGGCCGTCGGCGCGGTGGGGGAGACGGGCCGGCCGGTCCTGACGATCTGGCTGCTCGTGGCGGCGGTCGCCTGGTTCTCGTACGCGACCACGCCGTCGGGGCGCGGGCCCGCGCCGGAGCCGACGCCGACGGCGGACCGGCCCGGCCCGTGACCGGGGTCAGCCCGGCCCCGGCGCTCCCGCCAACTGCCGCGAGACCGCCCGCGCCGCCGCGCGCACGGCGGGCACGTACCGCGCCGGGTCGAAGCCGTCCGTCGGCGCGACCACCGACAGCGCCGCGATCACCCCGTCCGCGTCCCGTACCGGCGCGGCTGCCGTGCTGCGCGGCCACGGCAGCCGCCCGCTGCCCACCGCGTAGTCGCCGCGCCGCACCTCGGCCAGGGCGCGGCGCAGGTCCTCGGTACCGCGGACCCCGGCCAGCGCCTCGCCCGGCCTGAAGTCCGCCAGGACCCGTTCCCGCACGTCGGCGGGGGCGAACGCCAGCAGCACCAGGCCCGCGCCGCTCTCCGCCAGCGGCATCCGGCCGCCGATCCGGAACCGCACCGGATCCGCGTCCTGCGCGGACAGCCGCTCCACCAGCACCGCCTCGTCCCCGTCCCGCACCGCCAGCAGGACGTGCTGACGCGTGACGTGGAACAGGTCCTCCAGGTACGGCATCGCGACGGCCCGCAGCCCGTGGCCGCGCGGCGCGAGCGCGGCGATTCCCAGCAGCCCGACCCCGACCACGAACCGCCCGTCGTCGAGCCGTTCCAGCGCGCCCACGCCGACGAGCGTGCGCGCCAGCCGCAGCGCGGTACTGCGGGGAATGCCGGTACGGCGCGACAGGTCCGCGAGCCCCAGCGACCGGTGGTCCGCGTCGAAGGCGCGCAACAGCGCGAACGCCCGGTCCAGGACGCCGTCGCCCGAGGGCGGGCGGTGGCCCCGGGCCGGTTCGGGTACTGCCGTGGGCATGGGATCTCCGTGCCATTGAGCGGAACGTGTGATGCCGGTCAGTGGTGCTTCCGCCTAGCGTAGGACGCGGCCCGGGGCGGTACGACCGGCGGGCCGTCCGGCCCCCGCGCGGCGGATGCCCCGTATCCCGTGGGCGCCCCCGCCCCGAGTGCCGTGGAGCCGGCCCCCGTCGGCACGGCCGTCCCCGACCGCGAAAGGAACCCGAGATGACCGCAGGAGCCCAGGACCCGGAGACCACCGGAGTGCCGGCCGCCGCAGCCCCCGGGCTGGTCGACGTGCACGCCCACTTCGTGACCGAGCGCTACGCGGCCGAGGCGCGCGCCGCCGGGCACGTCCGTCCGGACGGGATGCCGGGCTGGCCCGAGTGGAGCGTCGAGCGGCAGCTCGCCCTCATGGACCGCGCCGGGATCGCCCGCGCCTACCTGTCGGTGTCCTCGCCGGGGACGCACTTCGGCGACGACCGTGCGGCCCGCACGCTCACCCGGGAGATGAACGACTTCGGCGCCGCGACCCGGCGCGAACACCCCACCCGCTTCGGGCACTTCGCCTCGCCGCCGCTCCCGGACGTCGGGGGAAGCGTCGAGGAGACGGCCCGTGCGCTGGACCGCCTCGGCGCGGACGGGCTCGCGGTGGAGACGAACGCGCACGGCGTCTACCTCGGGGACCCGCGCTTCGAACCGTTGTGGCGCGAGCTCGACCGGCGCCGGGCCACGGTCTTCGTGCACCCCACCTCGCCCCCGCACGCCGAGGAGGTGGCCTGCGGACTGCCGCGCCCCGTGGCGGAGTTCCTCTTCGACACGGCGCGTGCGGTGAGCACCCTCGTCTTCAACGGCGTGCTCCTGCGGTTCCCGCACATCCGGTGGATCTTCACGCACGGCGGCGGCGTGCTGCCCCTGCTCGCGGACCGCATGGAGATGTTCCGGGCGGGCGGGATCGTGGCCGGCGCGCCGTCCGTAGCGGTCCACGAGCAGTTGCGCGAGCTGTGGTTCGACACCGCGGGAACGCCGTTCCCCCGCCAAGTCCCGGCTCTGACGGCCCTGTTCGGCACCGAGCGGCTTCTCTACGGCAGCGACTCCTGCTGGACGCCCGACGCCGGAGTGCTCGCCCAGGTCGCCTCGATCGACGCGGCACCCCAGCCGGCGCCCGACACCTGGCGGTCCCTCACCGCGCGCAACGCCGGACGCCTGCTGGGCGCCGGGGGCGACACGCGCCGCGCGGTGGCCGGGACGACGCTCCCGGCCACCGGGCCGGTCAACATGCCCCGGCCGTAGGGGACTTGACGCTGCCGTCGGTCAGCAGCCCTGCCACAGGCGGGTCATCACCCGTACCCCGAACCGCAGTCCCTCCAGGGGGACCCGCTCGTCCACGCCGTGGAACAGCCGCCCGTAGTCCAGGTCGTGCGGCAGCTTCAGGCCCTTGAAGCCGAAGCAGCGGATGTCCAGGTGCGTGAAGGCCTTCGCGTCCGTGCCGCCGGGATTGCAGTACGGCACGGGGTGACCGTCCGGGTCCTCCGCCCGCACCGCCGCGCACATGGCGTCGACGAGCGGTCCGTCGAAGGTGGTCTCCATGGCGATGTCGTGGTTGACCCACTCGCGGGTCACCGACGGGAGCAGCAACGCGTCGACGGCGTCGATCAGTTCCTGCTCGTGGCCCGGCAGAAACCTGCCGTCCACCCGGGCGGTGGCCTTCCCCGGGATGACGTTGGTCTGGTAACCGGCCGAGAACATGGTGGGGTTGGCCGAGTTGCGGAGCACCACCTGCATGAAGTCGGCGACCGGGCCCAGCTTCGCCAGTTCGGCGTCCAGGTCGTCGGCGTCCAGGTCGACGTCGACCCCCAGCAGTCCGGCGGCCTCGGTGAGCAGCGCCCGTACCGGCTCGATCAGCCGCACGGGGAACGTGTGCCGGCCGATCCGGGTGAGCGACTCGGCGAGGTCCGTGACGGCGTTCTCGTCGTTCGGGGAGGAGCCGTGTCCGGCGCGGCCGGTGGCGGTCAGTTCCATCCACGCCATGCCGCGCTGCGCGTTCTCGATCGGGTACAGCCGCCGGGTGTCGTCCAGCGCGTAGCTGAAGCCGCCGCCCTCGCCGATCGCCTCGGTCACCCCGGCGAACAGCTCCGGCCGGTGCTCCACCAGCCAGTGCGCGCCGAACCTGCCGCCCGCCTCCTCGTCGGCGAGGAACGCGAGCACGATCTCCCGCGCCGGCCGGGTGCCGGTCCGGGCGAAGTGGCGTGCGGTGGCCAGCATCACGGCCACCGTGTCCTTCATGTCGATCGCTCCGCGGCCCCAGAGGTAGCCGTCGACGATCTCCCCGGAGAACGGCGGCACCCGCCACTCGGCGGCGTCGGCGGGCACGACGTCGAGGTGGCCGTGGACCAGGAGCGCCCCGCGGGCGGGGTCGGCTCCCGGGATGCGGGCGATCACGTTGGCGCGGCCCGGCGCGCTCTCCACCAACTCGGAGTCGATGCCGGCCTCGGCGAGGCGCGCGACCACCCAGTCGGCGCAGGCGCGCTCGTCGCTGGTCGGGTTGGAGGTGTCGAACCGGATCAACTCGGCGCACAGTTCGACGACTTCGCGCTGCGCCTCTTCCGAGGCGGGGACGACGGACGGGACGGTGGTGCTCATGCCGCTCCTACGGGGGCCGTGCCGGGGACGGCGGGAGCGGCTTCCGCCCCGTCGGCCTCTTCGGTGAGGGTGGAGGTGCCGTAGGTCCTGATCCAGCCGGCCAGGCCGAGCACGGAGTACAGGACGAACGCCGTCAGCAGGGAGTTGAGGGCGGGGATGCCGCCGTCGTAGAACTTGCCGACACAGAACGCGGCGGCCCAGATGACCAGGGACAGCGGCACCCAGGTGGGTGAGGTGGCCGGCAGGGTGCCCGCCTCGCGGGTCTCGTCGAGCGGCTTGCGCATGCGGCGCACGATCCAGTACTCGGCGACGATGATGCCGCCGACCGGCGGGATGGCGACGCCCAGCACGGACAGGAAGTCCGTGAAGTGGGTCATGATGCCGACCGCGGACAGGGCGGTGCCCGCGACACCGAGCACGATGGTGACCGCGCCCCGGTGCAGCCGACGGCCGAAGACGACCTGGAAGAAGTTGACGACGCCGAGCGAGGAGCCGTACAGGTTCCAGTCGTTGATCTTGGCGGTGGACATCAGGACGACCAGGACGCCGAAGACGCCGGACGTCGACAGGACGATGTTCGAGACCTGGCTGCTCCTGACCATGTGGCCGAGCAGCACGCCCGTCATGCCCACGATGTACTCGGAGAGGATCATCGAGGACGCGCTCTGCAGGAAGACGTGCGCGCCCTTCCTGTTGTAGCGGGTCATCTCGGGAGCCACGATCGCGCCGGTCATGTAGCCGCCCGCGATGGCCGTCGCGGCGACCGAGAGCGGCACCGCCTGTCCGGGCGCGGGGGAGTGGATCAGCTCGGAGAACGAGTGGTCGGTGAGCGCGTCTACGACGGACCAGGCGACCATCGCGAAGAACAGGGGCGTCACGATCTTCGCGAACACCGCCATGTAGCGGAAGCCGAAGATGACGAGCACGGTGATGGCGGCGCCGGCCACCACGCACCACATCCACGACGGGCCGCCCACGAGTTCGGAGACGCTTTCGCCGAAGATGGTGTTCTGCACGCCGAACCAGCCGACGAGGCTGACCGCGATCACCAGGCTGACCAGGGCCGAGCCGTTGCGCCCGAAGCCCACCCAGCGGGTCAGCATCGGGGTCGCCAGACCCTCGCGCATGCCGGCCAGGCCGATCGCGAAGATGACGACCTCCAGGATCACCGCACCGAGGGTGAACGCCAGGAACGCGCCGCCGAACGACATGCCGACGCCGATGGTGGCGCCGAGCGTGAACTGCGAGATGGACCCGGACTGGGCGAGCCACTGGAGCAGCATCGTGCCGAAGCCCAGGCGCTCGTCGCGCGGGACCCGGGACAGCGAGTAGTCGTCGCTGCCCAGCTTCTTGGTGGTGGCCATGTCACGACTCCCTGGTTTCGCGGCCGAGGGTCTGCAGGTGTGCCAGCGAGCCGTAGCGGGCGAGCAACTGGTCGAACTCCGTCCGGTCGTGGAAGTCCAGACGGCCGCCGCCGAAGCCCTTGGCGGTCTCGACGGCGAACCGGGCGGCGGCCGCGATGTCGGTCTCGTGGCTCGCGCCGGTCTGGCAGCCGGGCACCGCCGCGGCCGAGGTCACCGCGAGGCCGACGACCGGGGCCGCCGTCGCCGTGGCCGGCTGCAGGATCGAATTGATGTGGTGTACACCGTTACCGTACGGGGTGATGTCCTGCGTGGTCACCGGGTACGTGACCAACGGCTCACCCGTCACGACGGCGAGCAGTTCGCCCAGCCCCTCGGAGACCTTGAGCACCCACCCCTCCTTGACGGTGGGGGACAGCGCGAGTCCGCGGTGGTTGATGATCCGGTTGCCCTTGGTGGTGTCGATGGACAGCACGGCGTCCATGTCCTCGGTCACCTCGTGCCGGTTCATCGTCGCGATGTCGACCGGCGAGTCCATGAACGGCACCGGGTCGTGCGGCGCGGTCGGCGCGTCGGGGCAGACGTGGGTGGCCACGACGACGTCGCCGTCGAGCACGTCGCCGCGGCGCCGCATGTCCAGCAGCTTCGCCGCCGTCGCGAGCGCCGCGACCGCGCCGTCCGCGTCGGAGACCAGGCCGGTCATCTCGGGGCGCGCTCCCACACCGCCCAGCCGGCCGACCACGCCGAGGGTGCGCGCGGTGCCGCCCGCGGTGCGGCCGGACCGGCCGGGGACGCGGACGAGCACGAAGTCGGTCGAGCCGCGCTCGCCGCTGACCGTGGTGACCTGCGCGCCGGAGCCCGCGGGGCCCGCGACGCCGTCGAGGTGCGCGGCGACGCGCTTGCCGTCGGCGTCCGGATCGTCCAGCAGGTCCATGATGTCCAGGACGTACTTGAGCATGGATGGTTTCTCCTGATCCGCACCGGGGGCGGTGCTGACAGCAGAGTCGGGATCGGTTAGCGTTCTCCGCAACTGTTTCCCGTTATCTGCAATGAGGATCCGGATGTCGAGACGGGTGGCCGGGCTGGTGCCGGACCCGCACCTGGCCATGGACCCGGACCCGAATCCGAACCGGGCCCCGGACCCCGACCGCAGGAGCGGGACCCCGCGAACCCGAGGAGTGGCGTGGCCGAGATCTCGCTCGACCGGAAGACACCGGCCGGCGCACTGCAGACCGTCGACCGCGCTCTGCTGGTGCTGCTCGCCTTCGAACGCACGCGCCCCGACTGGGGCGTCACCGAGGTCGCCGCCGAGTTCGGCTGGGACACGTCCGTCGCCCAGCGGCTGCTGTCCACCCTCGCCGGACGCGGCTTCCTCGTCTCCGACCCGGCGACCCGCCGCTACCGCATCGGCCCGGCCGTGCTGCGGCTCGGACGGCTCTGGGAGCGCTCCGGCTCACTGGAACTGCTCGCCGGACCCGTCCTGGAGGAACTGCGCGCCGCCACCGGCGACACGGTCCTGTTCTGCCTGCCCGACAACTTCCACATGCGCTGCGTCGCCGCCGTGGAGGGCGAGGAAGGGCCGCTGCGCTACTACCCCCTGGTCGGCGAGCTGTACCCGGCGCACGCGGGCGCCACCAGCAAGTCGTACTTCGCCTTCCTCCCCGACGAGCAGCGCCGTCTGCTGTTCCGCGACCGGCCGGTGGCCCGCTTCACCGACCGCACGGTCACCGAACCCGACGAGCTGGAGCGCGAGTTCCTCCAGGTGCGCGCCCAGGGGTACGCCTGGACGGTGGGGGAGTACGACGCGGGGATCGGCACCGTCGCCGTCCCGGTCTTCCTCGGCCGCGAACCCTACGGAAGCCTCAGCCTCGGCGCCGCCAAGGAGCGGTTCCCCGACGGACCCGAGGACCGGCTGGACGCCCTGCGCCGCGCCGCCCGGCTGCTCGAACAGCGACTGACCCAGCCCCCGCAGCGCCCCCGCCGGATGCGCACCCCGCGCACCACCTGACCCGCACCCCCACCGTGAGGAGCCACCCCGTGAACCTGCTGCTGTTGTCCAACTCCACCCAGTACGGCCGGAGTTACCTGGAACATGCCCTGGACGTCGTGACCGCGTTCCTGCCGGCGAAGGCCCGGCTGGCGTTCGTGCCGTACGCGCTCGCCGACCACGACGCCTACACGGCGAAGGTGGCCGGAGCCTTCGACGGGACCGGCGTCCAGGTGCGCGGGGTGCACGAGGACGGCGACCCGCTCACCCGGCTCGCGGAGGCGGACGCGGTGTTCGTCGGCGGTGGCAACTCCTTCCGGCTGCTGTCCGCGCTGTACCGCACCGGCCTGCGCGACGCGCTCGCGGCCGGGGTGCGCGACGGGCTGCCGTACATGGGCGCCAGCGCGGGCACCAACATGGCGGCCCCCACGCTGCGCACCACCAACGACATGCCGATCGTGCAGCCGCCCTCCTTCGAGGCCCTGGGCCTGGTCCCCTTCCAGATCAACCCGCACTACCTGGACCCCGACCCCGGCTCCACCCACAAGGGGGAGACCCGCGAGGAGCGGCTGACGGAGTTCCTGGAGGAGAACGACGTGCCGGTGCTCGGCCTGCGCGAGGGCTCCTGGCTGCGGGTGGACGGCACCCGCGCCCACGTGGACGGCGCGCGGGAGGCCCGGCTGTTCCGCCGCGGCACGCCTCCGCTGGAACTGCCGGCCGGCTCGGACGTCTCCGAACTGCTCACCGTGCGGCCGGAGTTCGACGTGCGGGGGTAGTACGGGCGCTGCGGTACGGCGGAACCGCAGCCGGACGGCCGGGCGGCCGGGGGCGTCGAGCGCCGGTCAACCGCTCCGCATCGGGGGCTGGTTGACCGGCGCGTCCCGTTGTCCCGTTACCGACCCAGCGACTCCAGTGCCGCCAACAGGCGCTCCGCGTCGTCGGCGTTGCTGTACGGGGCCAGCCCGACGCGCACGCCGCCCTCGGCGCCCAGCCCGAGCCGGTGTGCCGCCTCCCACGCGTAGAAGGAGCCGGCCGGGGCGTCGACACCGTGCTCGGCGAGATGGCGGGAGACGTCCGCCGGGCGGTGCCCCGCCACCGTGAACAGGAGCGTCGGGGTGCGACGTGCCGCCCTGGAGTGGACGGTGACGCCGTCGAGCGCGGCCAGCCCGCCCTCCAGGCGCGCCCGCAGCGCCTCCTCGTGGACCGCGAGGGCGTCGAAGGAGGCGCGCAGCCGGTCGCGGCGCGAGCCCGCCGCCGGCACGGCGCCGCCCGGACCGGTCTCCGCGGACACCGTGAGGTCCGCGAGGAAGTCGACGGCGGCCCGGGTACCGGCCAGCAACTCGTAGGGCAGCGTGCCGAGTTCGAAGCGCTCGGGGACGGCGTCGCTGGACGGCAGCAGCTTGTCGGGGTGCAGGGTCTCCAGGAGTTCGGGCCTGCTCGCCAGCACACCCAGGTGCGGTCCGAGGAACTTGTACGGCGAGCACACCAGGGTGTCCGCGCCCAGGGCGGCCAGGTCCACGAGCGCGTGCGACGCGAAGTGCACGGCGTCGACGTGCACCAACGCCCCGACGCCGTGGGCCAGTTCGGCGATGGCACGGACGTCGGGCAGGGTGCCGATCAGGTTCGACGCGGCGGTCACCGCGACCAGTCGCGTGCGGGCGGAGAGCACCGACTCCACGTGTTCGGGCAGCAGTTCACCGGTTCCCGGGTCGAAGTCCGCCCACCGGACGGTCGCTCCGGCGGCCTCGGCCGCCTGGATCCACGGCCGGATGTTGGAGTCGTGGTCGAGCCTGCTGACCACCACCTCGTCGCCCGGCCCCCAGTCCTTGGCGAGCGTGCGCGACAGGTCGTAGGCGAGCTGGGTGGAACTGCGCCCGAGGACGACGCCGTTGGGGGGCACGCCGAGCAGGTCGGACATCGCCTCGCGCGCGCCGGCGACCAGGTCCTCGGCGTTGCGCTCGCCCTCGGTGGTCCGGCCCCGGTTGGCCAGCGGGCGGGCGAGGGCGTCCGCCACGGCGTCGATGACCGGCTGGGGCGTCTGGGTACCGCCGGGTGCGTCGAACCGGGCGGTGCCGGACTTGAGCGCGGGAACCCGCGCGCGAATCGCTTCGACGTCGAAGGCCATGTGTGCTCCGTAGGGCGTTGACCGGCCGCGAGGGCCGGTGAGCAGGTGACTGACACGTGTGGTCGTACTACCCGATCGTCGCGCACCGGCCACGCGGGGCACGCGCGGTCCCGGCCACGAGCCGCGTGCCGGTCGGTGCGACGCTTGCCCGGTGAACGCGTCCGATCCGCAACAGGAGATCCTCGTCCGCCCGCTGGACGGGACACCCGCCGACGAAGCCGCCGTGGCGGCCCTGCTGGCCGACTACCACCTGCGCACCGAGGCCGAGAAGGGCGAGCCCGTGCCGACGGCGTCGGAACTGCCCGAGCGGTACCGTGCCGAGGCGCTGAACCCGGGGGTCCTGTTCGCCGCGCAGGGGGCCACGGTGCTCGTCGCGTCCGCGGCCGGGACCGCGGCGGGCTGCCTGGTGGTGACGGCACCCGTGGACGGACGCGCCGAGATCAAACGCCTCTGGACGCGGCCGGAGTTCCGCGGCCGCGGCGTCGCGAGCCGTCTCGTCGGCGCGGCCCTCGACCGGGCCCGCGCCGACGGCGCGCACACGGTGGCGCTGACGGTGTGGGACTGGCGCGGCGGAGCGGTCGCCCTCTACGAACGGCTCGGCTTTCGCACCGCACCGTCGTGGGAGGACCGGGAGCGGCTGCTCTGCATGGAGCGGCCCCTCACCGACCGCCCCTGACTCCGGCCGCGCCGCCGGGCACCCGTGCCCCCGGAGCGGTGGTCGGGCCGGTCGTCCGGCGAGGAGGTCCCCACCTGCCCGAAGGGCCGTCCCGGGGGTGACAGTAGGCTCGGTGGCGTGGGACCCGTGCCTCGTTCGCCGCGGTCCGACCCGCGGAAAGGAACCACCGGACGTGTCCTCGCACTGCTGCTCGCCCGGCCGCACCGGCGGCCCCCTCGACCTGACGGCCGCCCCGGTCCCGCCCGGACCGCCGGCCGCGCAGGACCCGGGTCCGGGCTCGGCCGCGGCGGGCCGACGCCTCGAACTGCCGGGCGGCACCTTCCTGATGGGCAGCGAGGACGCCGACGCCAACCCCGGAGACGGCGAGGGCCCCGTGCGCGAGGTGAGCGTCGGCCCGTTCGCCGTCGACGCGTACTGCGTGACCAACGACCGGTTCGCGGCGTTCGTCGGGGCCACCGGTCACCGCACCGAGGCCGAGGTCTTCGGCTGGTCGTACGTGTTCGCCAAGTTCCTCCCCGGACCGCTGCGGCGGGACTCCCCGCGCCCCGACGCGACCCCCTGGTGGTGCGGTGTGCGGGGCGCGTACTGGGCCGCCCCCGAAGGCCCCGGCAGCGGTCTCGACGGCCGGGGCGACCATCCGGTGGTGCACGTGTCGTGGGCCGACGCGCAGGCGTTCTGCCGCTGGGAGGGATCCCGGCTGCCGACGGAGGCCGAGTGGGAGTACGCGGCCCGCGGCGGACTCGAGGGCGCCCGTTACGCCTGGGGCGACGAGCTGACCCCGGGCGGGGAGCACCGCTGCAACATCTGGCAGGGCCGCTTCCCCTTCCAGAACACCGCCGAGGACGGCCACACCGGCACGGCACCGGTCACCGCCTACCGGCCCAACGGCCACGGCCTGTACAACGTGGCCGGCAACGTCTGGGAGTGGTGCGCCGACTGGTGGGCCACCGACCACGGCGCCGACGCCCCCGCCGGTCCCGACGGACCGCGCGCCGCGTGCGTCAATCCGGCCGGACCCGGCACCGGCACGGCCCGTGTCATGCGCGGGGGTTCCTACCTGTGCCACGACTCGTACTGCAACCGCTACCGCGTCGCGGCCAGGACCGGCAACAGCCCGGACAGCTCGTCGGGCAACACGGGGTTCCGGGTCGCCTGGGACGTGTGAACGCCCGCCGCGCGCCCGGCACCGCCGTGGGCCACGTAAATGTCCTGCGGAGATCATGGAAGTTCCGCCCCCTGCCCATGACGGCATCTTCGCCCCAGGTGCGGAGGACGGTGACGTCCCGGACAACGGGCCGAGACCCGTGGCCGCCGGGAGCTGCGACGTTTCTTCGCGCCGTCTCCTCCCGTACGGGGACGAATCCCGCACACCGGCCGCCCCGGGCACGTGTCCCCGTGGTGCCCGCCCACGGGCGTCCGGCGGCGCCCTCGGGCACGGGTCCGTGTCCCCTGCGTGCCCGCGCGGTGCCGGCCGCCGGTGCCGCCGCGCGCCCGTAGCGCCAGCTCACCGGCTGTCGGACCCGTCGGGCAGCGGCCCCCTCCGGCGGCCGTGCCCCTGCGCCCGTCCGGACCCGCGCCCGCCTCCGGGGACCGCGCACCGGGCCCCGGCGGGTACGGCACGGGCGGCGGACGCGGCGCGGACCCGCGGACCGTGCTGGAAGGACAACGGCCAAGGTGTCCAAAGGAGTTCGGAAAGAGGTCGTGGAGGTGCCGCCAAGTGAACGTCCTTGGCGGCCTGTTGACCCCCTGATTACTGTTAAGATCATCCCACTTTTCAGTGGGCTGAAAGCGCGTCATGTGCGCGTACGGGGGACAGTCTCTAGGGCCCCATCGCGAAGGGGTGGGTGGTGGTCCGCCATCAGGGTCCGCGACCGGGTGCCGTCAGGCGACCGGCCGGACCCACGGACCGTCGGCACTTCCTTCGCGAGGCGACTTGAAGAGAGTCTCATGACGTCAGTGATTCAGGATCCACTGTTGTGGATCTTGCTTGTTGTGCTCGTCGCTGCGATCTTCGCAGTGCTTCGAGCCCGGAGAACCAACATGGCGCTGCGCCGGAAGAACAGCGCCTTGCGCGGCGAACAGGACGCCGCGCGCCACGAACTGGGCCGCCTGTACGAGGACCACGCCCGGCTCGGCTCCCAGCACTCCACGGAGCTCGCTGACGTTCGCGCGGACGCCGAGGCGGCCACCAAGGCCGTGCTCAAGTCCGCGATGGGCACCCTGCAGTCCCTCGCCGAGGAGCAGCAGGTCCTCCTCGACGCGCTGCAGAAGAAGTACGGCAACGACACCGGCGTGCTCGCCGACCTGATGTCCGTCGACCACACCGGCGCGCAGGTCAGCCGGCGCACGAAGGGCATCTCGGTGCTCTGCGGCGGCTGGCTCGGCCGCCGTGACACGCACGCCAGCGTGTACGACGTCGCCCGCAGCGCGCAGGGCCGGATCAAGGACTTCGACCGGGTCGGCGTGCACTCCCAGGTCAGCGTGTCCGTCACCAGCAAGGCCGTCGAGCCGGTCGCCGTCGTGCTGGCGGAACTGCTCGACAACGCCACCAAGTACAGCGCCCCGGAAACACCGGTCGAGGTCAACATCCAGACCGTTCCCACCGGCATCGTCCTGATCATCGACGACGCGGGTGTCGGCATGAGCCAGGAGACCAAGGACCGTGCGGTCGCCCTGCTGTCCCCGGACGGCGCGGTGGACATCACCGGCCTCGGCGACCCGCCCAGGTTCGGTTTCGCGGTGTGCGGCATGCTCGCCGCACGCTACGGGTTCTCCGTCTCCGCCGACTCGGTCTCCCCGTACGGCGGTGTCCGCGCGGTGATCCGTGTCCCGGAGGAGCTGTTGACGACGGAGATGCCCGAACCCGCCGACCGGACGGACGGCACCGACGAGACGGAGACGGCGCCGCAGCGCCTCGCCTCGGTCTCGGTCCCCGGACCCACCCTCGTCGTCGGCAAGACGGCGGGCGGCCTCCCCAAGCGCCGTCGCCGCAGTGGGGCCGTGTCCGCCGTACCGGAACCGCAGGCGGACCAGCCCGCCGCCGATTCCAAGGACACCAGCCAGGTAACCGCACTGCGCATCGGGGCGTTCGCGCGTGGAACGCAGCTCGGGCGGGACACGGACAACACGGAAGGATCTCAGGACCAGTGAATCCCGATCTGTCGTGGGTGCTCAACGACGTGCTCGAGGTGCGCGGGGCCCGCCACGCGATCCTCGTGTCCGCCGACGGCCTGCTGATGCAGAGGTCCGACGACATCCCGCGCGACGACGCCGAGACCAACGCGGCCGCCATCAGCTCCATGCAGTCGCTGAGCCGGGCGGTGGCGCCCTTCGTGGGCCTCGGCCGGGGCGTGTGGAAGCAGACGCTGATCGAGTACGACGGCGGCTGGATCTTCCTCATCTCCGCGGGGAGCGGTGCCTATCTGGCCGTCTCCGCGGCCCTGGACGTCGACATGGAGACCATGTCGTTCCGGATGCAGAAGACGGTGGGCGCCCTCAGCAAGGCGATGAGTGCGGCGCCGCGCCAGAACACAGGTACCAACGTATGACGGCGCCCGGCGAGGAAGCGCCGGTCACCAGTGACTTCGTCCGCTCGTACGTCATCACCGGCGGGCGACGGCTGCCCGCAGCGGACGAACTGGCCCTGCACACCCTGGTCACCGTCGCACCCGAGCAGACCGTCCCGCTCGGGTCCTCGCCCGAGGTGCGGGCGATCTGGGAACTGTGCGCCGGCGGCTACCTGTCCGTCGCCGAGGTGGCGGCCCACCTGTCCCTGCCCGTCGGTGTCGCGCGGCTGCTGCTGACCGACCTGTCCGAGCAGGGACACCTCCTGCGCCGTGCCGAACCGCCGCGCGCCCAGAACGTTGACAGAGCGACCCTCGAGAAGGTTCTGCATGGACTCGAATCCCTCATCGTCTGAGACGTCGACCGGCTCCATATACGTCTCAAGCGCTGTCACCACCGCCGCGAAGATCCTCGTCGTGGGGCACTTCGCGGTGGGCAAGACGACCTTCATCGGCTCGCTGTCGGAGATCACCCCGCTGCGCACCGAGGAGAAGATGACGCAGGCGTCCGCCCACGTGGACGACCTGCGGGGGGTGACGGACAAGAAGACCACCACGGTGGCCCTCGACTTCGGCCGGCTCACGCTGAGCGAGGAACTCGTGCTGTACCTGTTCGGCACCCCCGGACAGCAGCGCTTCATGCAGCTCTGGGAGGACATGGCCCGCGGCGCCCTCGGCGCGCTGCTGCTGGTCGACCCGTCGCGGCTGGAGGAGACCTTCCCCGTCATCGACCTGATCGACGAGTACGGCCTGGAGTACGCCATCGCCGTCAACAGCTTCGACACGGCCGACCGGTACGGCGAGGAGGAGATCCGCGAAGCCCTCGACCTGCTTCCGGACACCCCCGTCGTCTACTGCGACGCCCGTGACCAGAGATCGTCCGCCACGGCGCTCGTCGCCCTGGTCCGCCACCTCCTCGACCGCGCGGCCTGATCCGTCGCCCCACGGCCACGCGGTCCGACCCGCCGTCCAGGCGCCCGCCCGGCCAACCCCCGGGAACACAAAGGAACTCCCCATGGACACTCAGCACACGGCCGCCGCCCCAGGCGCCACCTGCCCGATGCACGACGCCGCCTTCGCCGCGGACCCGCGGCAGGCCTACGACCGGATGCGGGGCAACGGCCCCGCCGCCCCGGTCGAGCTCGCCCCCGGTGTGGACGCCACCCTCGTCGTGCAGCACGAGATGGCCCTGCGGGTGCTGCAGAACCCCACGCTGTTCTCCCGCGACGCCCGCCGCTGGGGCGCGCTGAACGAGGGGCGCGTCTCCCTCGAGAGCCCCGTCCTGCCGATGATGGCGTACCGGCCCAACTGCCTGTTCACGGACGGCGCGGTGCACCTGCGGCTGCGCAAGGCCGTCACCGACAGCCTGGCCCGGCTCAACATCAGCCGGATCCGCCGGGACGTGGAGCCGATCGCCGACTACCTGATCGACCAGTTCAGCGAGCGCGGCCGTGCCGACCTGCTCAACGACTACGCCAAGCTGCTGCCGCTGTTGCTGTTCAACAAGCTGTTCGGCTGCCCGGCCGACATCGGCGACACCCTGACCACCTCGATGTCCGCCATCTTCGACGGCAAGGACGCGATGCGGGCCAACGACGACCTCACCGCCTGCCTGATGGAGCTCATCGCCATCAAGCGCCGCACCCCGGGCGACGACGTCACGTCCTGGCTGATCCAGCACCCCGCCGGCCTCAACGACGGTGAGCTGAAGGACCAGTTGGTCATGCTGATGGGCGCCGGCGTCGAGCCGGAGCGCAACCTCATCGGCAGCTCCCTGCTGCTGATGCTGTCCCGGGACGCCTCCGGCCGCGGCTCGGGCATGCTGATCGAGGAAGCCATCGACCAGGTGCTGTGGGAGAACCCGCCCATCGCCAACTACGCGACGCACTACCCGTTGCAGGACGTCGACCTCGGCGGGGTGCGCGCCGAGGCCAACACCCCGGTCGTCATCAGCTTCGCCGCGGCCAACACCGACCCGGCGCTCACCGAGGCCCGCCGCGCCCGCAGCAAGGGCGCGCACCTGGCCTGGGGTGCCGGCTCGCACGCCTGCCCCGCGAAGGACCCCGCGCAGGTCATCGCCGTCACCGCGATCGAGCGGATCCTCAACGCGCTCCCCGACCTGACCCTCGCGGTGCCTGCGGCCGAACTCCAGTGGCGGCCGGGCCCGTTCCACCGGGCGCTGAACACCCTGCCGGTGCAGTTCAGCCCGACGCCGGCGACGCGGATGGCGGCGGGGATGAACCTCCGGGCGGACCTGCCGGCCGCGGCGCGCACGGCCCCGGCCGCCGGCCCGGCCGCCGAGCCGCGGGAGACCACCAGGAAGAAGGGTTTCTGGAGCACCTTCCTCGACGTCTTCCGTGTCTGAGCGTGCACCGCATGTGACGGGAGCAACATCAACAGGCGCATGACAGGCAGGAGAGGAAGGGTAGGTTCCGCCGGTACTGGTAACCCCAGCCTGAAGGAGCTTCGCGTGCCCGTCATCGGCGCCCCGCTTGACACTCCAACAGACCGTCGGACCGTCACCTCGCTTCTCAGCCGCCTGCGTTCGCCCCTCGGGCAGAACAGCCCGCACCCGGTGTGGGCCGAGATCCGCGCACTCGGTGACGTCGTGCCCGCCCCCTGGGGCGGGTACTTCGTCACCGGGTTCGACGTGTGCAACCAGGTCCTGCGCGGCAGGGACTGGCTCGCGCCCGACTTCGCCTGGCAGGAGAGACAGCCCAACCCGGAACGCTGGCAGTCGCCGGCCACCCGGGAGATGAGCCGTACCCTGTCCCGCCTCAACGCGCCTGCTCACACGTGCCAACGGCGCGCGCTGGGCAACCTGTTCGACCGCGAGACGCTCGCCGCCATGGCCCCAGCCGTCACGGCGCACGTCACGGAACTCCTCGACGACCTGGCGGCCGAACTGGCCGAGCACGGCGAGGCGGACGTCGTGTCCCTCGTCTCCGACCGGCTGCCCGTCCGCACGGTGGGCGGATGGCTCGGCCTGCCCCGGGAGGACCACGACCGCATACTCGACTTCACCCACCGACAGGTCTACGCGCAGGAACTGCTGCCCAACAAGTCGCAGTTGACGGTCTCCGCGCAAGCCACCCTGGAAATGCGCGAGTACTTCACCGAGTTGCTCCGCGAGAGACGGGCACGTCCCGGCGACGACGCGATCAGCGGCTGGATACGCCACTGGGACGAGCGAAGTCCCGGCGACCGCGCGGCAGTCGACCAGATCCTCTACGACCTCACCATGTTCATCACCATCGCCTCGCTCGAAACGACGTCGACCCTGCTCACCAACACGGTCTGGCTGCTGGCCCGTCACCCCGAGCAGGCCGCGCTGCTGCGCGAGCGCCCCGAGTCGGCCGACGCCTTCATCGACGAGGTGCTGCGCTACGACCCGCCGATCCACCTCAACACCCGTGTCGCCAGCCGGGACACGGTCCTCGCGGGCGTTCCCGTCGCCCGCGACGAGATGGTCCACGTGCTGTACGGCGCCGCCAACCACGACCCCCGCCGCAACGAGAACCCGCACTCCTTCGACCCGTCCCGCAAGGGCGGACACCTCACCTTCGGCGGCGGCGCGCACTACTGCCTCGGCGCGGGCCTGGCCCGGCTGGAGGCCCGCGCACTGCTGACCGGACTCATGAAGAGATCCGACGACCTGCGGCTGGTGGACGGCCCGGTCTACGCGCCGCGCATGGTGTTCCGCCGCGTGACCTCCCTGAAAGTGACGACATGACCATCCTGCCGACCGGGATACCCGCCTTCCGCACGATGCCGAAGACCCTGAGATGCGTGCAGCAGGGGCCCGTGCTGCACGTCGAGCTGAACCGGCCCGACGAGGGCAACGCCGTCACCGACGACGTCCTCGACGAGCTCCACGAGGTCCTGCGCACCCAGGACCCCTCCGTCCGGGTCCTGGTGCTGTCCGGGGCGGGGGAGGACTTCTGCCTCGGCGGCGACCGCTCCGAGTTCGGCGACCACCTCGCCCACGACTCCTCGGGCGCCGGCATCCGTGCCTCGGGGGTCCGCGCCCGGCAGGTCTGCGACGCGCTGTCCAACAACCCGGCGGTCACGGTGGCCCGTGTGCAGGGCCGCGCGGTGGGGGCGGGGTTCGCCCTCGCGCTCGCCTGCGACCTGCGCGTCGGGGCGGAGAACGCCTCGTTCCGGCTGCCCGAACTCGCCCTCGGGCTGCCGGTGGCCTGGGGCGGCCTGCTGCCCCGGCTGATCAACGAGGTCGGCCCGGCACGTGTCAGGGAGATCGTCCTGAGCGGCCGGGCGGTCGAGGCGCGCGAGGCGTTCGACCTGTCCATACTCCAGCGAATCGTTCCTGCCGGGGAACTGGACGAGGCCGTGGCGGCCTGGGTCAGGCCGGTGCTGCGCCGCCCGGCCGCGGCCGTCCGCGTGACGCGGACCCTGCTCCAGGCGTACGGCAGCGCCGCCCGCCAGGGCGATCTGTCCTTCCTGGACGCGGAGCTGATGAGCGGCGTGCTGTCCCAGGCCCACCTGGCGGCGCGAGAGCGATAACCACGGACTTCCCCGGGGACCGGCCGCGGGCGCGCGTAGAATGGACCGTCGAGTCCACTGGATGAGGAGCCGCCATGGCCACCACACCGGCGCCGCCCCGGCTGACCGCGAAGGGCGCCGCCACGCGCCGCCGGATCGTGGAGGGCGCCGCGGCGGAGATCCGCGAGCGCGGCGCGGTCGCGGCCACGCTCGACGACATCCGGGCCCGCACCGCCACCAGCAAGAGCCAGATCTTCCACTACTTCCCCGGCGGCAAGGACGAACTGCTGCTCGCGGTCGCCGAGCACGAGGCCGACCGCGTCCTCACCGACCAGGAGCCGCACCTCGGGCGGCTCGACAGCTGGCAGTCGTGGCAGGACTGGCGGGACGCGGTGGTCCGGCGCTACGAACAGCAGGGCGTCAACTGCCCGCTCGGCATGCTGATCACCGAGGTGGGCCGCAGCACCCCGGCCGCCCGCGAGGTCACCGGACGTCTCCTCGAACAGTGGGAGGCCGCCCTGCGCGCGGGAGTCCGCAGCATGCAGGCGGGCGGCCTCGTGGCCCCCGGTCTCGACGCCGACCGCACCGCCGCCGCGCTGCTGGCCGGGGTGCAGGGCGGCGTGAGCATCCTGATGTCGACCGGCCGGATCACGCACCTGGAGGCCGCGCTCGACACCGGCCTGGCCGCCCTGCGCGCCGGCGGGCCCGCGCCCGACGGACCGCCCGCCGGCACCGGCTGACCCGCGGACCGCGGCACGGACGGCCGGGGCGTGACGGCCGCGGGCCGGCCGGGGCGTGACGGCATGGGCGGGCCGGCATGGGCGGGCCGGCCGGCGCATCGTGGCCGTCCGCCGCGCCGGTGGCCGACGGGCGCCTACTCCGCCGGGCGACCCTGCACCGAGTACGCCGTCCAGCGGCCGTCCCGTCGGCTCACGCCGATCGGCCGCCCGAAGCAGGCCGTCAGCCAGGACTCGGTGAGCACGTCCCCGGCGGCACCGGAGGCGAGCACCCGGCCCTCGCGCAGCAGCAGCGCGTGACCGATCGCCGGGGACAGCTCCTCCAGGTGGTGGGTCACGGTGACCGTCGCCAACTCCGGCCGCCCGGCGGCCAGTCGGGCGAGGGCGTCGATCAGGTCCTCGCGGGAGGGCAGGTCCAGCGCGTTGAACGGCTCGTCCAGCAGCAGCAGCGCCGGGTCGGCCATCAGCGCGCGGGCGATGAGGATCCGCGCGCGCTGACCGCCCGAACACACCCCGTACGGACGGTCGGTGAGGTCCTTGATGTCCAGCTCGGCCAGCAGCGCGGCGGCCCGCTCGCGGACCTCGTCGTCGTACATCCGCCACAGCGGCTGGACCGTGCCCGTGTGCCCGGTGAGGACGACCGCGAACGCCGTCGCGTCCTGCGGCACGCGCTGCGCCGACGACACCAGCCCGATGAGCGCGCGCAGCTCCCGCACGTCCACCCGGCCGAGCCGGGCGCCGAGCACCTCCACGGTGCCGGTCGTCGGATGCATGAGCGCGCCGACCAGACGCAGCAGCGTCGTCTTCCCCGCGCCGTTCGCACCGAGCAGCGCCCAGTGCTCGCCCGAGCGGACCGTCCAGTCGATGCCGTCGAGAATGACCTGGTCGGTGGTGTACCGGCGCACGCTGACGTCGTCCAGCGCGACGACGGTGCGCCCGTCCCCCTTGGTGTCCTGGCCCATCGGACTCCTCCCGCGTACCTGTCTGACCCTCTTCGGGCACGGTAGATGAACACTGCACCGACCTGCTGCCGTGTCCGTTTCGTGGACAGCCGCGGACAGGGCGGAGCGCGTGCCCGGGGACGCCCGTGCGCGAACCGGCGCGGACCGGTCCGGCGGAGCGTGGCCCGGCGCGGGCCCAGGACGCCCCCGGATCACTACCATCCGACCCGGGGGTGGGGTCCGAGTCGAGAACCGTCGATCTTCGCGGGGGGAAAGGGGAGCTGGGAATGTCAGGGCTTGCGGCCCCGCTGTGGGACCCGGGTAACGGCCAGGGAGTGCGACAACTGTCCGAACTGGGGCTGGCACTCGTGCTGTCGAGCCTCATCGGCTGGGAACGCGCGGCCCGGCAGAAGAGCGCCGGGCTGCGCACGCACACGCTCGTCGGCATCGCGAGCGCGCTGATGATGGTGGTCTCCCAGTACGGCTTCAGTGACGTCCTCGGACTGGAGAACGTCTCCTTCGACCCGTCGCGGGTGGCGGCCCAGATCGTCTCCGGGATCGGATTCATCGGCGGCGGCCTGATCTTCGTGCGACGGGACGCGGTGCGCGGTCTGACCACGGCCGCCACGATCTGGCTGACCGCCGCCGTGGGCATGGCCTGCGGCGGCGGACTGCCGATCCTCGCCGTGATCGTCACCGCGCTGCACTTCCTCGTCGCCCGGGGCTTCCCCCCGCTCGCCGCCAGGCTGGTGCCCGGCACGGCGATGTCCTCCTTCGAGGTGCGCCTGACCTACCGCACGGGCCGGTCGCTGCTGCCCCAGCTCATGGAGACGGTCACCCGGCGCGGCTTCCGCATCCTGGAGGTCAGGGCGGACCGGCTGCCGGACCGCACCGACGCCGCCGCCCGGGTCTTCCTGCGCCTGGAGGGCCGGGCCGATCCGGCGCAGCTCACGACCGACCTGTTCCGCGACGAGGACGTCCTGGACGTCGACCTGACCACCGAGCCGGACGACGAATAGGCAGTCGGCAGCCGTCTCCCCTTCCGTCCATTCTCTGACTAGAGTCAGAGAATGGACGAGGGGCAGATCGGCGGCGTCAGGCGGTTCAACCGCACCGTGACGGAGCGTGTGGGTGTCCTGCACGACAACTACCTGGGCCGGGACCGGCCCTTCGGCCAGGCCAGACTGCTCTGGGAGATCGACGACGCCGGCACCGACGTGCGCGGACTCCGCGACCGGCTGGGTCTCGACTCGGGTTACACCAGCCGCCTGCTGCGGTCCCTGGAGGACGGCGGCCTGGTCACCGTGGAACCGCGCGACGGCGACCGCCGCGTGCGGACCGTCCGGCTCACCGACGCCGGGCGGGCGGAACGCGCGCTGCTGGACCGGCGCAGCGACCAGCTCGCCGCGTCGCTCCTCGCCCCGCTCAACGCGGCCCAGCGCACCCGCCTGGTGACGGCGATGGCCGAGGTCGACCGGCTGCTCACCGCGGCCACCGTCACGCTGGACGCCGTCGATCCCGGCCACCCCGACGCCCAGTGGTGCCTGCGCGCCTACTTCACCGAACTCCAGGACGCCTTCGACACCGGCTTCGACCCCGCCCGGAGCCTGCTGCCCGACGCGGGCGCGCTCCGGCCGCCGCACGGTCTGTTCGTCCTGGCCCGCCTGCACGGCGAACCCGTCGGCTGCGCCGGGCTGAAGCTGCCGCAGGGCGCGCCCGCCGAGATCAAGCGCATGTGGGTGGCGCCCGGGGCCCGCGGCCTCGGCCTCGCCCGCCGGTTCCTCGGCGAACTGGAGGACCGCGCCCGCGCGCACGGCTGCGAACTGCTGCGACTCGACACCAACAGGACCCTCACGGCGGCCGTCGCGCTCTACCGCTCGCACGGTTTCGAGGAGGTCCCGGCCTTCAACGACGAGCCGTACGCCCATCATTGGTTCGAGAAGCGGCTGAGGTGACGCGGCGACGCGGCCCCTTATGAGAGCGCTCTCCTTCTGGGATCATCCCGTCATGCCGACACTTCCCCATGTCCGTCCCTACCGGCCGTCCGACCACGAGGCACTCGCCGACATCTGCGTCCGGACCGGCCACGAGGGACAGGACTCCTCGTCCGTCGTCCCCGACCACGAGCTGCTGCCGTCGATCTTCGCCCATCCGTACGCCTACTTGGAGCCGGACCTCGTCTTCGTCCTGGACAACGGCCGGGGGGACGCGGTGGGTTACGTCCTCGGGACCGCCGACACCCCCCGTTTCGTCGAGGAGTTCAGGACCCGGTGGCTGCCGAAGGTGGCCGACAGGTTCCCCGCGCCGACGGGGGAGCCGACGACGCCGAGCGAGTCGATGGCCGTGCTGCTGCACCGCCCCGAACGCATGGTGCTGCCCGAACTGGCCGTGTATCCGGCCCACTTGCACATCGACCTGCTGCCCGAGTGGCAGGGCCGCGGGTTCGGCAGGGCGCTCATGAACCAGTTCCTCGACGCCCTGCACGCCAAGGGCGTCCCGGCCGTGCACCTGTGCATGTCCCGGGCCAACAAGCCCGCGAGGGCCTTCTACGAACGCCTCGGCTTCGAGGAGCTCGCGGTGCCCGACCCGGCACCGGTCTGGTACCTCGGCCGCCCGACCGCCCGCTGAGCCGGACCCGTCCCGCACCGCCCCGGGGGCGAGCCCGCCACCGGGGCGGTGAACGGGTCCGGTACCGGACGGCGCCGCGTGGTCCGCGGGCCCCGCCGGACGCCGTCGCCGCAGGTCGGAAACCCGGGGCCACGGAGCGGCCCATCCGCCAAGTGGACGGATGCGTCTCACCATGTGGCGGGCGTATTTGACATTAGATGGGCTTATGAAAGATAAAGGATGAGCTTTGGGCCATCCTTCACGCAGCGTCGCATTCGAGGCGTGACCAACCGCCGGACCACCACCGGCCTACGCGAATGAGCACCGCCGTGTCGCACACCAGCACCACCGCCCCGTCCGCCGCCGATCCCCAGGGGGATTGGGAAGCGTGGCGCGCGGCTCGGCGGGAGGCGCTCGTGGCCCCCACCGGCAACCTCGCCCTCGTCGAGACCCGCTGGCTGCCCGCCGGCGAGACGCCCGACGTCGAGGCCGCCCGCGCGGGCCTGCCCGGCTCCGTGACGGTCACCACGCTGGAGCGCAACGACCTGGTCTCCGGCGAGCCCGAGCACGGCCTGCGGTTCTGGGACGCCGAGTCCGACGCCATCCGCCACTTCGAGGGCACCGACACGTTCCCGTACGACCCGGCATGGGTGCTGGAGGCCTCGTACACCGCGGTCCCCGGTGCGCGCCGGGTCTCGTTCGAGCACATCCGCGACAACGGCGGCAGCCGCGACCTCGTGGTGCCCGGTGACATCAGCCTCACCGTCGACGGACGCGAATACACCCTCAGCGCCTTCGACGACGACGGCACGCTGCTGCTCGTCTTCGGCGACCCCACCAACGGTTCCGTCACCTACGGTGCCGGTCGCTTCCTGTTCGTCCGGCGCACCGACGACCCCGCCCGGGTCGTGCTCGACTTCAACCGGGCCTTCGTACCGCCCTGCGGCTTCTCCGACCAGTACAACTGTCCGATGCCGCCGCGGCAGAACCGCTTCCACCTGCCCGTCGAGGCCGGCGAGAAGCTCCCCGTCTTCCGCGACGGCTTCCTCGCGCAGCACTGAGCGCGACTCCGGCCGCGGTGCCGGTCGCCGGACCGCTCACCTCCCCTTTTCTCTTCGCAGCACGAAGGCTCCCTCTGCCATGAGTACAAAGAAGACGTCCCTGTACGCCATAGCCGGCGTCGCCGCGCTCGCCGTCACCCTCTCCGCCTGCGGCGGGGGGTCCGGTTCGGGCGCGAGCGGCGGCACGTACGACAAGAACGCCACCGTCAACATCGGTTCCGTGTACGAGCCGCAGAACCTCGACAACACGGCCGGCGGCGGCCAGGGCGTCACCGAGGCCCTCAACGGCAACGTCTACGAGGGCCTGTTCAGGCTCACCGACGCGGGCAAGGTCGAGAAGCAGCTCGCCACCGACTACAAGGTCAGCGGCGACGGCCTCACCTACACCTTCACCCTGCGCGACGGCGTGAAGTTCCACAGCGGCAAGGAACTCACCAGCGCGGACGTCAAGTACAGCCTCGAAAAGGTCATCGGCAAGGACTCGCAGTCCGCGCGCAAGAGCAATCTCGCGGTCATCAAGGACGTCGCCACCCCTGACACGAAGACCGTCAAGGTCACGCTGTCGAAGAAGTCGATCTCCTTCGTCTACAACCTGTCCTACGTCTGGATCATCAACTCCCAGGCGAAGAACCTGAAGACGAGCGAGGACGGCACCGGCCCCTACGCGCTGGACAAGTGGAGCCACGGTTCCGCGCTGAGCCTGAAGCGGTTCGCCGGCTACTGGGGCGACGCCGCCACGAACAAGGAAGTCGTCTTCCACTACTACAAGGACGCCACGGCGCTCAACAACGCCCTGCTGACCAACGCCGTCGACGTGGTCACCAGCGAGCAGTCGCCCGACGCCCTCGACCAGTTCAAGAACAACCAGAGCTACAAGGTCAACGACGGCAACTCGACCACCAAGCTGCTGCTCGCCTTCAACGACAAGGCGAAGCCCTTCAACAACGTCAAGGTGCGCAAGGCCGTCGACGCCGCCATCGACAACAAGAAGCTCCTCCAGTCGATCTGGGGCAGCTACGGCAAGCTCATCGGCTCGATGGTGCCGCCCACCGACCCCTGGTACGAGGACCTGACGGGCGTCAACCCGTACAACCCCGCCCAGGCCAAGAAGCTGCTGGCCGAGGCCGGTTACAAGAACGGCTTCAGCTTCACCCTCGACACCCCGAACTACGACCCGCACCCCACGGTCGCCACGTTCGTGAAGTCGGAGCTGGCGAAGGTCGGTATCACCGTCAAGATCAACACGATCACGGCGGACGAGTGGTACACGAAGGTCTACCAGAACCACGACTTCACGGCGACGCTCCAGGAGCACGTCAACGACCGCGACCTCGTCTGGTACGGCAACCCCGACTTCTACTGGGGTTACGACAACAAGCAGGTCACCAAGTGGGTCGACGAGGCCGAGGCGGCCTCCACCACGGCGGAGCAGACCGAGCTGCTGAAGAAGGTCAACCGCCAGACCGCCGAGGACGCGGCCAGCGACTGGCTCTACCTGTATCCGCAGATCGTCGTCGCCAACACCGACCTGTCGGGCTACCCGCTCAACGGCCTCAACTCGCAGTTCTACGCCTACGACATCAAGAAGAAGGACTGATGGGGCGCTATCTCGCGCGCCGTCTGGTCTTCCTGGTGGTGTCGCTGGCACTCGCCAGCGTGGTGCTGTTCGTGCTGCTGCGCATGCTGCCCGGGGACCCCGCCAACGCGCTCACCGCGGTCGGCGCGTCTCCCGAGCAGATCGCGGCGGCCCGGCACTCCATAGGCTCCGACAAGCCGCTGCCGCAGCAGTTCACCACGTGGATAGGGCAGTTGGCGGGCGGGAACCTCGGTACCTCGTTCGTCAGCTCCCTGCCCGTGGGCCCCGAGGTCGTCACCCGGCTCAACGTCACCGTCCCGCTGACGCTCGCCGCGTTCGTCCTCGCCGTGATCGTCGCCGTCCCCGCCGGGTTCGTCGCCGCCTACAAGCGGCGCACCTGGTACGGGGCGTTGCTCAGCGGGGTGTCCCAACTGGGCATCGCCGTACCGGTGTTCTGGCTCGGCATGATCCTCGTGGCGGTGTTCGCGCTGAACGCGGGCTGGCTCCCCGCCGGAGGCTTCCCGCAGGACGGCTGGGACGACTTCGGCGAGGCGTTCCGCTCGCTGGTCCTGCCCGTGGTGACGATCGCCCTCGTGATGAGCGCGTCCCTGATCCGCTACGTGCGCTCGGCGACCCTCGACGTGCTGGGCAGCGACTACCTGCGCACCTCCCGCGCGCTGGGCTCGTCCTTCGGGCGGGCCATGTGGCGCCACGGCCTGCGCAACGCGTCGGTCCCGGTGATCTCCATCCTCGGCATCGAACTCGCCTCCACCCTCCTCGGCGCCGTCGTCGTCGAGTCGGTGTACGCGCTGCCGGGTCTCGGGTCGATGCTCTCCACCGGCATCTCCCAGCACGACTACCCGGTCATCCAGGGTGTGTTGTTCGTCTCCACCCTCGCGGTCCTGCTGATCGGCTTCGCCGCCGACCTGGTCCAGCGGATCATCGACCCGCGACTGCGCGGCAGGCTCTCCGGAGGTGGCCGATGACCGACCTCGACCTCAAGGAAACCGCGGTCCCGGCCCCCGGAAGCACCCGCCGCACCAAGGCGTCCTCCGGCCGGTCGGCGACCCTGGTCGTCGGCTGCGTACTGACCGGCCTGATCGTGCTGCTGGCCGTGGTGTCGTACTTCTGGCTGCCGTACTCCACCGACGACACCTCCGGCGGGCGCCTCGACGGCCCCGGCGCCAGCCACCTCCTCGGCACCGACAAGCTCGGACGCGACCTGTTCACCCAGCTCATGACGGGCGCCCGCATCGCGATGCAGGCCGGCCTCGGGTCCGTCCTGATCGCCGCCCTGCTCGGGGTCACGCTCGGTGTGCTCGCCGCGTTCGCGCAGGGCTGGCTCGACGACACGCTGTCCGCGTTCCTCGACATCCTGATCGCCTTCCCGACGCTGCTGCTCGCGATGCTGATCGTCGCGGCCCGCTCCGCGACCCTGAGCTCCGCGATCCTCGCGATCGGCCTCGCCCAGAGCGCGGTCGTCGCCCGGCTGGTCCGCATCCTCGTCAAGCGCGTCCTGTCCCAGGACTACATCACCGCCTCGCGCACCTCCGGCACGTCCTGGCCCCGCATCGTCGCCGGTCACGTCCTGCCGAACATCTGGCCCACCCTCGTGGTCAACCTGGCCCTCCAGTTCGGCCTCGCCGTGCTCGCCGAGGCGGGCCTCTCCTACCTCGGCCTCGGCGCGCCGCCGCCCAACGCCTCGTGGGGCCGCATGCTCCAGGAGGCACAGGCGACCTTCACCACCGCCCCGGCCGGCGCGCTCGCCCCCGGCATCCTGCTGGTGCTGCTCGTCGTCGGCGTCAACCTCGTCGCCGACGGCCTGCGCGACACCCTCGACCCGGCGACCCGCAGGAGGCGCGCGTGACCATCCTCGACGTACGCGACCTCACCGTCCGCAGCTCCGACGGACGCACCCTCGTCGACGGCCTCACCTTCGCCGTCGGCGCGGGTGAACGCCTCGGCCTGATCGGCGAGTCCGGCTCCGGCAAGTCCCTCACCACGCTCGCCGTGCTCGGCCTGCTCCCCGAGGGCATGACCGTCACCGGCAGCGTCGAACTCGCCGGCACCCAGATCGTCGGCGCCCGTGAGCGGAACCTCGTCGGCGTGCGCGGCCGGGACGCCGCCGTCGTCTTCCAGGAGCCGCTGACCGCCCTCGACCCGCTGATGCGCGTCGGCAAGCAGATCGCCGAGCCCCTCGGCCGCCGCCGCGGCATCAAGGGCGCCGCCCTGAAGAAGGCCGTCCTGGAGGTGCTCGACCAGGTCCGGCTGCCCGAACCCGACCGCGTCACCCGGGCGTTCCCGCACGAGATCTCCGGCGGCCAGCGCCAGCGCGTCGCCCTCGCGATGGCGCTCGCCTGCGAACCGAAGCTGCTCATCGCGGACGAGCCCACGACCGCGCTCGACGTGTCCGTGCAGGCCGAGATGCTCGACCTCGTCGACTCCCTCGTCCGCGAGCGCGAGATGTCGGTGCTCTTCGTCAGCCACGACCTCGCCGTCGTCGCCAAGGTCACCGACCGCGCCCTCGTGATGAAGGACGGCCGCGCCGTCGAGGAGGGCGCCGTCCACGACATCGTCCGCTCGCCGCGCGAGGACTACACCAGGGCCCTGGTGGGCAGCGCCCGCCGGCTGGAGTCGGCCCTCGACCTGGGGAGGACCTCATGACGCCGGTACTGGAACTGGACCGGGCGGCCCTCCGCTACCGGGGAAGCGCCACGAACGTCGTCGAGGACGTCTCCCTCGCCGTCGAGACCGGACAGAGCCTCGCCCTCGTCGGCGAGTCCGGCGCCGGCAAGACCACGCTGCTGCGGCTGCTCCTGGGCCTCGCCCGCCCCACCGAGGGCGGCGTCCGCTTCGACGGAGCCGAACTGAACCTGCGCGACCGCGCCCAGATGCGCGCGTTCCGCCGCAGCGTGCAGTGCGTCTTCCAGGACCCGTACTCCTCCCTGGACCCGCGCCGCCGGATCGGTGCCATCGTGGCCGAACCGCTGCGCTCCCTCGGCATCGACGGCCGCGCCGGGGCCGCCCCCAAGGTGGCCACCGCCCTGGAACGGGTGGGCCTGCCCGCCGACACCGCCGACCGCTACCCGCACGAGTTCTCCGGCGGCCAGCGCCAGCGCATCGCCATCGCCCGCGCCACGGTCTGCGACCCGCGGATCCTGCTCGCCGACGAACCCGTCAGCGCCCTCGACGTCACGACCCGCGTCAAGGTCGTCGACCTGCTCGCCGAACTCAAGCAGGAGCAGGGCCTGACCCTCGTCATGGTCTCCCACGACCTGTCGGTCGTCGCGTCCCTGTGCGAGCGCACGGCGGTCCTCGAACGCGGCCGAGTGGTCGAACAGGGCGACACCGCAAGGGTGTTGGGCGCACCGGAACACCCGTACACACGGCGTCTGCTGGACAGCGTGCCGCGGTTGCCGGTCTGAGCCCGTGCGTCGCCGGTCGCGATCAGTCGTGGTCCGGCGCCCGTCCCGGCGGCAGCGCGGCCGTCGCGTCGACCTCGGCCAGCGGCGTCCCGCGTGCCCAGCGCCCGAGCCGGTCGCCGTCGATGAGGTGCAGGTCGTCCTGGTGCCGGGCCCACAGATGGTCCCGGTGCGTGAACGAGCCCCGGTGCACCACGAGCCGGATGTGCGGACGCGCCCGGCCGTCGCGCCGGCTCGGCACGGGCAGCGGCGTGTCCTCGTCCGGCAGCGGCTCCGCCACCGGACGGAAGGCGACGTGCAGCGACCGGCCGCGGGCGTCCCGCGCGTCCAGTTGCGGACGGCCGTACGAGGTGGGCGGCGCCACCCGCCAGCCGTCCCGGCGGAGCATGCGCGACACCGCCAGCATCAGCCCCTGCGTGTCGAGTTCGGCCAGTTCCTGACGACTGTAGAAACCGCGTCCGCGCCGCGCGAGACGTCTGGCCCGGCGCCGTACGAGCACCCCGGCCGCCGCGAGCGGCACAAGACCCAGCAGCAGCCCCTTCCCGCCGAGCGACCGGTGCAGCAGCGCCAGCGCCGCCACCAGGACGCACACCGTCACCACGAGGCCCACGAGCGCGGGCAGCACCTCGCGCAGCTGCGGCCCGTACCGGCCCTGCGCCCGCAGCCGCGCCACGGTCCTGCGGCGGCGCGAACGCCGTGACCGGGACGCCGCGGGTTCCCACTGGTGCGTCACCACGGCCAGCCCCCCAACGCACGCGTGGATCGTCGCGCCGCATGCATACCCGCTCGGGAGCCTTCCGGACCGCCCTGGACGAGGTTCGGCCACGGATCTGGCCGAAGGGCTCCGCCGGACCGGCACGTAAGGTCACGACGGCCCCGCCCGCCCCAACTGCGCGCACGTGCACACAGTTTGACGTGCCGTAGATTTCGCCGAGCACGAGCCGGGCCCGTCGAGCACGGAGGAGACGCATGGCCTTCACCACCGAGGACCGCACGACCGTCACGGAACTGATCGCACTGCACGGCCACTTGGTGGACAACGGTGAACTCGACCGGCTGGACGAGGTGTTCGCCGCCGACGTCGTCTACGACCTCTCCGCCTTCGGCCGGGATCCGCTCCACGGCGTCGGGGCGCTGCGGGACGCGGCCCTCGCCCTGGGCGAGGGCAACCCGGTGGGCCACCACGTCACCAACATCGTGCTGAGCGGCCCGACGGCCGACAGGGTGAGCGCCCTCTCCAAGGGCATCGGCGTCTACGCCGACGGGACGTGCGGAAGCGTCGTCTACGAGGACACGATCGTCCGGGGGCCCGCCGGGTGGCGGATCAGCCACCGCCAAGTCCGGCCGAGACGAGGGCCGTTGACCGCGGACTGAGCGGCCCGGTCGTCGGCCGCCCCGAACTCCCGGCGACACCCGACCCGTACAGCACGCGCCGCCCTGCCGAGGCCGCGGGGCGACGGGTGCTGGTGATCGCCGGCCGATGCCCTCACCGTGGGGCATCGGCCCGACGGTGCTGCTCACCACGGACGACCCGCGGGCCGGGGCGGCCGAACCCCGGCCCCGAGAAGGGGAGTTACGGAGTGACGGTGATGTGCGGGGCGACAGCGGTGACGTTCAGGTCGCCGTTGTCGACCCACTGCGGGAACTTCAGTGTCTTGTGCGTGGTCGAGGCGGGCGGCGTCACCTGGAGGTAGGCCGCGTGTTCGGCGTCGGCCGTCCCGGTGTTGGCGTGGGTCCACGCTATGACGGCCTCGACGCTCGCGCCCGGCTTCAGCGTCAGCGTGGTCCGGCCCGGGTCGGCCGCGTACCAGGTGCTGCCCCAGTGCACGGACGACGGCAGGGTACGGTGCCCCGCGTCCTCCAGGCCCAGGCCGGGGTATCCCCGCAGCGCACAGGTGTGAGCGCTGCTGTTCGTCAGCTTCAGCACCACACCCTCGTGGTTCATCCCGCCCGCGAGCTGCTGCCCGAACGACGCGGTCAGCCCGCTGTTCGCGCAGGTCGGGACGGCGCTCGTGCCCGCTGCCTGGGCGACTCCCGCGCCCGCCAGGGCGAGCCCCGCGACGGTGGCGACGGCCAGTGCGATCCCGCCCGCCCGTCGTGCGTGGCCCCGGGGAGTGGCGTCCGTACCGATGTTGTTCCGGCTCTGCTGCTCAGCCATGTCGAACACTCCGTTCTCGCGTCGTGCGGTGCGGCCCGTCCCACGGTGCCGCGCCTTTCATCAGGTGCGATGCGGCGTAGGGCGGAAAAGTTCGCGGGTTGTCCGAGAAAGTCGGCGAGTTCGCGCACGCGGACCGCGCCGGGAGCGGGAGGCGAGGAAGGCGGGCGGTGGGGGAGGGGAGGAAGGTGCGAGGGCCTCGTATCCGAGTGTCCCACGCGGGCGGCTCCCGCATGCGGCCGAGTGTGGGGGAACCCCTGTTCAGGGGCCGTGCCCACCGGGCCGACCCGACCGGCTAGTCTCAACGGTGACAAGTAAGTATCGAAAGGGAACTCACATGGGGCAGCACACCTGGACGGCCGTCGACGACTACTTCAACGGCCTGCTGGTCGAGGAGGACGACGCCCTGCGCGCGGCCGTGGCCGACAGCGAGGCCGCCGGACTGCCGGCGCACCAGGTCGCGCCGAACCAGGGCAAGTTGCTGCATCTGCTCGCCCGGATCCGGGGCGCCCGTTCGATCCTGGAGATCGGCACCCTGGGCGGCTACAGCACGATCTGGCTGGCCCGCGCGCTGCCGGAGGGCGGCCGCCTGGTCACCCTGGAGGCCGACGAGACCTGCGCGGCGACGGCGTCGACGTCCCTGGCCCGAGCGGGACTTGACCATGTCGTGGACCTCCGGCTCGGCAGGGCCGTGGACACCCTGCCCCGGCTCGCCGCCGAGGGGGCCGGTCCCTTCGACCTGGTCTTCATCGACGCCGACAAGCCGTCCAACCCCGAATACCTGCGCTGGGCCCTCGAACTCACCCGCCCCGGCAGCGTCATCGTGGGCGACAACGTGGTCCGCGACGGGGCCGTCGCCGACCCGGACGACCCCGACCCCAGGGTGCGGGGCGTGCGCAGGTTCACCGAACTCGTCGCCGAACACCCCCGGTTGACGGCCACCACCCTCCAGACCGTCGGCGCCAAGGGGTACGACGGCTTCACCCTCGCGCTGGTCACGGGCGACGAGGACTGACACCGGCCGAGGGCGCGAACCCGCCGATGTCGATGTCGATGTCGATGCCGGCTCCGGGCGCACCGTGCGACGCGGGCGCGCGCCAACACCGGCCGTCGCGTGGATCAGGCGCCGAGCGCCGACCGTGCCGCCGCGAGGGCCTGCCCGGCGTAACCGCGGCCGAACAGCACCGTGTGCACGAGCAGCGGGAACAGCTGGTGCAGCCCGACCCGGTCGCGCCAGCCCTCCGCGAGCGGGGACGTGTCCTCGTAGCCGTCCAGTACGCGGTCCAGGTGGGGGCAGCCGAACAGCCGCAGCATGGCGAGATCCGTCTCGCGGTGGCCGCCGTGCGCCGCGGGGTCGATGAGCCAGGCGTTGCCCCCGGTGTCCCACAGGACGTTGCCGTTCCACAGGTCGCCGTGCAGCCGGGCCGGGGGTTCGGCGGGGCCGGCCAGCCGGGGCAGTTCCTCGCAGACCCGCTCGATGACCGAGGCCTCGGCGGGACGCACCGAGCCGTCGTCCACCGCGCGGCGCAGGTAGGGCAGCACTCGGTGCTCGGCGTACCAGCGGGGCCAGTCGTCGCCGGGCACGTTCCGCATCGGGGCGAGACCGATGCACGCGGCTTCGGGACCGCCCGGCGGCGGCGCCCCGAAGGCGGCCGCACCCGCGGCGTGCAGCCGGGCCAGGTCCGCGCCGAACCGTGCGGCCGTGCCGGGGGTCGGCGCGCCGTCGGGCACCCGCTCGGTCACCAGCCACCGGCGGTCCTCGCCGAGCACCCGGGGCACCCGCACCGCGGCCGCCCCGGCCAGCCAGCGCAGCCCCGCGGCCTCGGCCCGCACGGCGTCCGCGTGCGCCCCGCTTCCGTGGCTCCCGGCACCCGCACCGCGTTTGGCCACGGCCGTGCGCCCGTCGTCGAGTGTCACTTCGGTGAGCGCTCCCGGCAGCGGTCGTGTCCCGGTCACCGAACGCCCGGTGAGGCGGGCGGTCGCGGCGCCGGGGGAGTCGTCGGGCGAATCGGCGGTGGGGTGCGCGTCGGCGTGGGGGGACACGTCGGCCAGCGTACGGCCGTACGCCGCCCCACACCCCCGGCTAGATTTGACTGTGTCAAATGTGGCGGTTACGTTCGAGGGACTGGAAACGTCAGGGAGGACAGTGCGGTCCGTTCCCGTCCCCATCCTGATCTGGAGTTATTGATGCACTGCTACGACTGCGCCCAGGAGGGCCGCGAGAACGCCGCCGGAATCGGCGCCTGCACCCGCTGTGGTCTGTTCGCCTGCGACGAGCACGCCCGGATCGTCCGCGAGGACGTCCAGCGCCTGAACGGCCTCGGCCGTACCTCGGGCGGCGCGGTGCGCCGCCTGGTGTGCGCGAGTTGCAGCCCGGTCGCGCTCGTCCACTGAGCTGCGGGGTCCGCCCGGCGCCCCGGCAGTGGCCGACGGGCCGGTTGTAGGCTGAACGGCCGAAGGAGGGTGGTGGTGGACGTGGCACCGAGCGTGGACGACCTGCTCCGGGGCAAGGGGCTGCGCAGCACCGCGCAACGCCGTGCCGTACTGGAGGCCCTGCGCGGACATCCGCACTCCACGGCGTCCGAACTGGAGGCGCGGATCGCCGCCGGCCCCGGCGCGGGCGCCCTGTCCCGGCAGGGTCTCTACAACGTGCTGGAGGACCTGGACGGCGTGCACCTGGTCCGCCGCATCGAGCCGGCGGGCTCGCCCGCCCGCTACGAACTGCGCGTCGGTGACAACCACCACCACCTGGTCTGCCGCGGCTGCGGACGCGTCGAGGACGTCGACTGCGCGGTCGGTGCCGCACCGTGCCTGGATCCCTTGGAGGACAAGGGGTTCGCCATCGACGAGGCCGAGATCACCTGGTGGGGAGTGTGCGTGGACTGCCGGCGGAAACCGGCCGCCGAGCCGGCCCCCGCCGAATCCCCCGTCGGCTGAGACCGCGCCCAGGACCCCGTTGTGGCACCGCCCTTGACCGGGCGGCGCCACAACGGGGTCTTCTCGTTCGGCCCGTCGGCCGCTGACGCCGCTTGCGTTCGGAGCATTGACGTCCGTTCCCCGCCTCCCTATGTTGCGTTCGCGGAGCCGACCCACATTCGAAATATCGAACGAACTGCCCCGTGGAGTCGAACGGCGCGTCCCCGGTTGCCGGGGGCGTGCGGTGTCCGTGCGCAATGCCCCCGCATGTATGTCAGGTGCACGTCATCATCAGCGCCCTTCGGGGCCCGTGGCCCCGGAGCGCGAACGCTCCGCGAACCCCCGGCCGTGCCACGCACATTCCGCAACCCGCGCAGGTCACGAAAGGACGCAAGTGGTCCACATGGCATCCATGGCACACAGAACACCCCTCCCTCACCTGAGAAAGGCGCTCTTCGCGCTGCTCGCGACGGTCGCGTTACTCGTCGCCGCCCTCGGCGGCGGAGCGGGCACCGCGCGGGCGGCGACCTCGCTGCCCTGCGACATCTACGCGGCGGCGGGCACCCCCTGCGTCGCCGCCCACAGCACCACGCGCGCCCTCTACGCCTCGTACGGCGGTGCGCTCTACCAGGTGAAGCGCGCCTCCGACGGGGCCACGGCCGACGTCGGGCTCCTCACCACCGGCGGCTACGCCAACGCGGCCGCGCAGGACAGCTTCTGCGCCGGCACGACCTGCGTCATCAACGTCATCTACGACCAGTCGCCGCGCGACAACGACCTCTTCATCGAACCGGCGGGAACCGCGGGCCCGGCCAACTCCGGTGCCCCGGCGGACGCGTTGCCGGTCACCGCGGGCGGACACCAGGTCTACGGCGTCTCGTTCTCCGGCCGGATGGGCTACCGGCACACGGCGGCCGCGGGTGTGGCCGTGAACGGCCGGCCCGAGGGGATGTACATGGTGACCTCCGGCACCCACGTGAACAGCGCCTGCTGCTTCGACTACGGCAACGCCGAGGTGCAGATCGCGGACACCGGGAACGGGCACATGGACGCGATCAACTTCGGTACGGAGTGCTGGTTCGCGCCCTGCTACGGCACCGGCCCCTGGGTCCAGGCCGACCTGGAGAACGGCCTCTTCCAGTCGAACCTCGGCCACAGCACCAACACCTCCAACACCGGCAACTCCGCGCCGTTCGTCACCGCGTTGCTGAAGAACAACGGGCAGAACTACTTCGCGCTCAAGGACGGCAACGCCCAGGCGGGCTCCCTGACCACGAGATACGCGGGCGCGGAGCCCACGACGTCGGGCTACTCGCCGATGCACCAGGAGGGTTCGATCGTCCTGGGCACCGGCGGCGACAACTCCAACGGTTCCATCGGTTCGTTCTTCGAGGGCGTCATGACCAGCGGTCTGCCCACCGACGCGGCGGACAACTCCGTCCAGGCCAACGTCGTCGCGGTCGGCTACGGCGCGGCGAGTCCCGTCGCCGCCGGGAGTCTCACGCCCGGTTCGACCGTCTCCCTGCGGGCGACCACCGCCGGGTACACCGACCGGTACGTCCGGCACCAGAACAACAGCGTGGTCACCAGCGTGGTCGGCGCGTCAAGTTCCGCCCTGGACAAGGGCGACGCCTCGTGGATCGTCCGCCGCGGACTGGCCGGTTCGTCCTGCGTGTCGTTCGAGTCGCGGAACTATCCGGGCGACTTCCTGCGCCACTCCAACTACCAGCTCTACCGCCAACCCATGGACGGGACAGCCCTGTTCCGCGCCGACGCCACGTTCTGCCCGACGACCGGCAAGAGCGGGACGGGCACGTCGTTCGCGTCGTACAACTTCCCGACGCGCTTCCTGCGCCACTACAACAACACTCTCTACATCGCGTCCAACGGCGGCACGAACGCCTTCGACAGCGCCACCTCCTGGGCGGCGGACGTGAGTTGGGCCGTGGGTGCGCCCTGGACCCCGTGACCTGCTCGCCCCCTCCGGTGCCGTCGCGCGGGCGGCCGTTGCGGCTCCCGCGCGACGGCGCGCCGTCAGTCGGCCGCGGGGGCGGCGGCCGGCGCGGACCTCCGGGGCAGCAGCCGCCGCCAGATGAGCGCGGCGTACCAGCCGCTCACCCACATGAGCAGGAGGTTGCCGACCACGGTTTCCAGCGTCCGGCCCCGGACGCAGGCGACGCCGGCGTCGAGGACGATGTAGGAGAGCAGGAGAGCGAGCAGAATCCAGAGAACTTTCAAGGTGCGACCCCGTGTTGAGCGACGAAGGCGTCAACATAGCTGTCTCTCGCACCTGTTCGGCCGTGTATGTCGGTCTTGAAGCGCTTCTGACCGTTTTAGTGTCCACCGTGGGCGCGGGCGGACCGCCGGACGATCACAGGTGCACGGCCGTCGGCAGTCAGCTCTCCGGGGCGACGTCGATGTCACCCTCTGTCTCCGGCGTCTCGCCGACGTCCTCGGCCGCACCTCGCGTGAGGAACGGCACGGCCGACCGCGCGGCGGCGTGCAGGAGCGCGCCGACGGTCTCGGGGTCCGCCCGGGTCAGTGCGGGGAACAGGCCCCCGGGGCGCATGGCGATCACGCCCATGAGGCACGCGACGAGCGTCTCGGCCGTACCGTCCGGGTCCGGGACGCCCTCCGCCGTCAGGTGGTCGACGAGCGGGTCGATCAGCCGGGTGCGCACGTCGTTCGCCGCCGCCTCCCGGGCCTCGGGCGCGCCGCCCTGCGAGACCAGGGACTGTACGAGCGGTCCGGGCGTACCCCGTTCGTCGACGCGGCGCAGCGCCTGCGCGGTGTACGCCGTCAGGTCGAAGACCGGGGGAGCGGCGGGGACCTCGCGGCCGTCCTCGGCGACCGCCGAGCGGTACAGCGCCGCCTTGTTGCCGAAGTAGCGGGCGATCAGGGACGCGTCCGCACCGGCCCGCTCGCCGATGTCCCGCAGGGTCACCGCCTCGTAGCCGTGCAGGCCGAAGAGGTCGCGGGCCGCCCGCAACAGGGCGGCGCGGGTGGCGTCCGCGTCACGCCGTCTGCCGTGCCGGCGTTCCGCATCTGCGGTCATGACCCGTCCTCAGCCTCGCGTCCGCTGTCCGTGGCGGCGGTGCCGACGACGGCCCCGGCCCCGCCGGACGATACCTCACCCACGGTGACCGCCCCGCCGGACGCCACCGGCCGGTGCGCCCGCGGGGCCGCCGTGCCGGCGGCGTCCGCGCTCCTGCCGCGACGGCCGGGCAGCACGACGGCCGCGACGACGCCGAGCAGGGAGATGCCCGCGGTGAGCAGGAACGCGGCGGTGTACGCGCCCTCGCGCGGAACGGAGCCGCCGGCGGGCGTGTACCCCAGCATGATCGCGGAGATGGCGGCGCTGCCGACGGACCCGCCGATGGTGCGCAGGACCTGGTTGAGGCTGGTCGCGCTGCCCGTCTCGGACGCCGGGACGTTGCGCACGATGAGGACCGGCATCGCGGCGTACGCGGCCCCCACGCCGTTGCCGAGCAGGAAGGTGCCGAGGATCAGCACACCGAGGTGGCCGCGCCACAGCGCGAGGAGCGCGAGGTCCACGGTGACCACGAGCGCGCCCAGCGGCAGGACCCGGAGGAGCCCGACGCGGGACACGAGGCCGGAGGCGACGCGGTTGGCGGTGAGACTGCCCAGCGAGAGGGGCATGAGGACCAGGCCGGTCGCGGTGAGCGACAGGCTGAAGCCGTACCCGGCCGAGGCGGGAACCTGGGTGTACAGGTTCACCAGCGACAGGGTCGCGTACATGCCGACGCCCATCAGCAGGGCGGTCGTGTTGGCCGCCAGGACCGCGCGGTTGCGGATGAGGCGCAGGTCGACGAGAGGGTGCCGGGTCCGCAGCGCGTGCACGGCCCAGGCGGCGAGCAGCACCACGCCGACCACCACGCAGGTGAGGGTGGCGGGAGCCGTGGCGCCCCAGGCGACGCCCTGGCTGAGGGCGAGCAGTACCGCCGCGAGGCCGGTGCACAGCAGCGTCGCGCCGACCACGTCGAGCGGACGGTGCGGGACCGAGGAGCCGCGCGGCACCACCCGCGTCACGACCACGAGGGCCGCGGCGGACAGGACGGCGGCGAAGCAGAACCCGGCCCGGTAGTCGAGGTTCTGGGCGATGACACCGGTGATGGGGTAACCGAGCCCGGCGCCGACGGACGTCGTGATCGACAGGGACGAGATTCCGGACCGCATCCGGTCGGCGGGCAGGTTCTCCCGCGCCACGGAGATCGCCAGCGGCATGAGTCCCATACCGATGCCCTGCAACGCGCGTCCCGCGAGCAGCAGACCGAACGCGGGCGCGACGGCGGCGAGCACACTGCCCGCGAACACACAGGCGAGCGCGCCCTGGATGGCTCCGCGCCGCCGGGGCCCGTCCCCGAGCCGGCCGAGCACGGGCCCGGCCACCGCGCCCGCCAGCAGCGTCACGGTGAGGATCCACTGGGCGGCACTCAGGCTGACGTGCTGCTCACGCGCGATCGTCGGCACCATCGGCGCCCCGAGCGTGCTGATCACGGACACCGTCAGGGCGGTGAACATCAGGGAGGGAAGCAGCGCCCTGCCGGGTGCGGACCTGCCGGGCGGGTGCTCCCCGGGTATGGACGCGTCGGCGGACGCCGCGGCCCCCGCGGGCCTCGGTGCGGGTTCCTGCACGGTCATCTGGCTCGGTCCTCCCGGACGGATCCCGCGCGGTGCGAACGGGCCGGTCATGTGGTCCTGCGGCTGCGGACGGGATGTGCCGTCCGGTCATGTCACCGACGGATGTCACCAACAGATGTCATCGATGGATGACAAGTGTAGCGACCAACCAGGAGTACCGCTGGAGCGGTCGGACGTAGTCAGGGTGCCGCCACGGAGAAACCGGCGGCGGAGGCCGTCGCCGCGCTACGAGCGGCGACGCGGTTTGCCGCGCGAGCCCGAGCCCGAGCTGGACCCCGACCCCGACGACCGGCGGGCACCGCCCGCCTTGCCACCGCCCGCCCTGCCGCTTCCCGCCTTGCTGTTCCCCGCCTTGCCGCCGCCGGACCTGCCGCCGGAGCGTGCCGGGGACGCCTTCTGCGCCGGCGCTCCCTTGGCGCCTCGGCCCCCGCCGTCGGACGACGCGGTGCCCGAGGTCCGGTCGCGCCCGCGCGTGCTGTTGGCGGTGCGGCCCCGGACGATGCCGATGAAGTCGTCGACGTCGTCGGTGGTGGCGTCCTCGGGCCAGCACAGTGCCACCGAGGAGCGCGGCACGTCCTCGCCCATGGGCCGGTAGGTCAGGTCGCGGCGGTGGTGGAGCCGGGCCAGGGACTGCGGGACGAGCAGGACGCCGATGCCGGCGGCGACCAGTTCGACGGCGTCCTCCGTCGTCGCGGGCCGCTCGAAGGCGGGCTCGCCCGGCGGGGTGGCGTCCCAGCCGAGGGTGTCGTCGAGGGGGTGCAGCACGACCTCGTCGGCCAGGTCCTCGACGGTGACCTCGTCGGCGGCGGTGAGCAGGTGGTCCTTCGGGACGATCACCACGGTCGTCTCCGTGTAGAGGGGGATCGCGCTGAACCGCGTGCGGTCCACCGGCAGCCGGACGATCCCGGCGTCCACCTCCCCGCCGCCGAGCAGCCCGGCGGCCTCGCCCGGCGCCACCGGGACCAGCTCCAGGGCGGTGTCCGGGCGGCGCTCGTTCCAGACCCGGACCCACTTCGAGGGGGTCGCGCCGGGAACGTAGGCGAGGCGGAACGAACGGGGTACCTCGGAGCCACTCACCCCCTCAGGCTACCCGGCGGGCACCTCGGCGTTTCCCGCTCGGGCCGCCGTGGGCGGGGCAGGTCCGGGCGCGGGAGGCGGAGGCCCGAACGGCCGATACCCTGGACCCATGACGTCGCAGCACAGCCCCCAGACCATGAAGCCCGCGACCGCGGCCAAGAAGCTGGGTGTACTTCTCGAAGCCACCCCCGCGGAGTTCCGGGAGGGCGTCGTCTCGCGCGCCGATCTGGCCGCACTCCAGACCGACCCGCCCTCCTGGCTGAACGACCTGCGCCGGGACGGCCCGCACCCGCGCCCCGTCGTGGCGAACAAGCTCGGGGTCTCCATCTCCGGCCTCGCCCGCGCCGGTCTCACCGAGCCGCTCACCACGGAGCAGATCGAGGAGATCAAGACGGAGTCTCCCGAGTGGCTGGCCAAGGAGCGCGCCACCCAGGCCGAGGTCCGCAAGGAGACGGTCCGCATCAAGGCCAAGCAGGCCGAGAAGACGGCGGGCCAGCAGGACTGACCCAGCATGAGCGGTCGGCCGGACTGGTCGGCCGCACCCGTCGGCAGTGCAGGGAAACGGCCCGCCCCCCGGTCTCGCCGGTACCGACCTCCTCACCGGCCTGCGGCACGAGCCGGTCCCCGGCGGACGCGCTCGCTCGTGCGCACGTGTGCACACCCCGCCCCTCGGTCTCCGCCCGGAGTCGAGGGGCGACCCATGTCGCGCCCCGCGTGCCGGCCCCCCGGCGCGAGACGGCCCGGAGCCCGGAGCGGCATGCCGCGCGGTAACTCTGTGTGTTTGCTGTGCCGGGCGTCCGGCCGCCCCCGCGACGTCCCGCCGGCCCCGCGCATCCCCGTCGCCCACGGCCGCGCGGACGCGTGTGCCCGTCGTCCTCCGCCGCCCTCGCCCCGGGCGGTCGCCGTGCCGTGGGCGGCGTGCGGGTGTTCCGCGACGGTGCTGATCCGGCCAAGGCGCTTATGTCTGCGCCGTGTTGAGCGGGCGGACCGCCCGGGGGGCGTTCCGAAGGTGTCGGACAAGGCCCGCGGACGGGCAAAAAGATGGGCACGGCCCTCACCGAGGGGCTCTGCCGGGTGCCTTGTTACAGGCTGACGACGGCCGTATCAACGCCGGTCGATGGTCTGGTGACGTGTCTCGGTGCCACGGTCCCCACCAGCGGAAACACGACTGCCCGACGAGCCTTCGGCGTCTCGCGGACAGGGCCGGGGCGCCCCGGGGACAGGGCTTCCGGGGGCCGAGCGGTCATGCTCGTTCACCTTAGTTTGCAGGTACAAGGGCATCTCGCCGACACCCTGCCCGGTATACGGTCCGAAGCGGTTTCCCCCTTTACCAGAAATGGCTTCCATCAATGGAGATTCAAGCCGAAACCGCTGCGCGCCCGTCGCACGGCCCACAGGTTTCCGTCACACCGGCCGCCCCTCTCGGCGGCAGAGCACCTCGACGTCACGGCCCCGGCCGCAAGAGAGCGCTGACCGAGTCGGCACCGTCAGCCGCGCTGTAGAACGACGCTTCCCCGCACCACCGAGCTCGACGGATCGTCGCCCTGCCGCGCACAGTCAGTAACCAACTCGCCACCCACGACGTATCGAGGTGCCATGTCGACCATCGCTTCCCATGCATCGCCCGAGTCGCCCGAGTCATCGGCCGCGACCCGGTACTCGGCGGCCACCATCACGCTGGCCTGCCTGGGAGTCTTTGTCTCGTATCTCCCCGTGGTCGGTGTCTCCACCGCCCTGCCGGTGATCCAGCAGGCGCTCGACGCCTCCACCGTCGGACTCCAGTGGATAACCGACGCGTTCATCCTGCCGACCGCCGCCCTGCTGCTGACCCTGGGCATGCTCGGTGACCTCTTCGGCCGCAAGAAGATCTACCTGTCGGGCCTCGCGCTCGCCGTCATCGGCTGTCTCGTGTGTCTGACGGCGAACAGTGTCGTCCAGGTGTGCGTCGGCCAGGCGCTGACCGGCATCGGCACCGCCGCCCTGCTGCCCTCGACCCTCGGCCTCATCAGCCACGTGTGCCCGGACCACCACAAGCGGGCCCGTGCGATCGCCCTGTGGACCGCCTCCCTGGGGCTGGGTCTGACGCTCGGCCCGCTGTTCAACGGCCTCATCGTCGAGCACGCGAGCTGGCGCTGGATCTTCCTGCCGTCCGTCGTCATCGGCGCGGTCGTCGCCGCCGTCGGGTTCGTCGTCCTGAAGGACTCCCGCGCCGAGCGTGAGCGTCACCTGGACATCCCCGGCCAGATCCTGGCCATCCTCACCATCACGGGTCTGGTCTACGGCGTCATCGAGGGCGGCAGCGACGGCTGGGGCGACCCCAAGGTCGTCGTCGGCTTCGTCGTCGCGGCGCTCGCGCTCGTCGGCTTCGTCATGGCGGAGCTGCGGTCCCCGTGCCCGATGCTCGACATGCGCCTGTTCAGTTCCCCCGCGTTCTCCGGCGCCGCGCTGGTCATGGCCGTCACCCTGTTCGCCCAGGTCGGCCTGGTCTTCTCGCTCAGCGAGTACTTCGGCCTCGTGCACCACGCCTCGACGTGGGACACCGGCCTGCGGCTGATCGCCCTCAACGGCTTCACCGTCGTCCTCAGCCCGCTCGTCGGCCGCCTGATGAACAGGTTCTCCCCGGGCCTGCTGCTGGTCACCGGCCTCGTCGTCGGCGGTATCGGCGCCCTGCTCGTCAACCTCTTCAAGGCCGACACCGGCACCGGTGAGGCCGCCCTGGTCATCGCCGTCCTCGGTATCGGCATAGCCCTCGCGATGGCTCCCATCACGACCATCGCCATGAACAGCCTGCCCCGTAACCTCGCGGGCACGGCCGGTTCCGCCAACAGCGCGCTGCGCCAGATCGGCAGTGCGCTCGGCCCCGCGATCTTCGGTGTCATCCTCACCAACCGCACCCTGGACACGCTGCCCGCCCACGTCGGCCAGTCCGGCCTCAGCGCGGCCGACGGCGGCCAGGTCATCGGCATCGTCGACAACGTCGGCATCCAGGCCGGCGCCTTCCTCCAGCTCAAGACCCCCGAGGCGACGGGCAGGGCGCTGAGCGCGTACGGTGCGAGCTTCACCGACGCGCTCCACACCTGCGCGCTCGTCGGAGGCATCGGCATGCTGGTGGCCGCCGTCGTCGCTCTCGCCCTCATCGGCGTCCGCAACCGCAGGCCGGTGGACGCCGGCGTCGCGGCCGAGGCCGCGGCGGCGACCCACCCGGCCGGGGTGAGCGCGGTCGGCGACGCCGGCTGAGCAGCACCGCGGCACAGCACCACGGGGGTGACCGCCGACCGGTGGTCACCCCCGCGGTGCGCAGTACGCCGGGTCCCTCAACTGCGTTGCCGGGAACCGCCGTTCAGGCTCGCCCGAGGCGCACCGCCCGGACACGACGGCGGGTCCCCGCGCACAGCGCCGGGACCCGCCGTCCGGGCCGTGCGGTGCACGGCCGCATGCCACTACTTGTCGTCGGGCTTGAGGGAGTCGCGTACGCCCTCGGCCTTGTCGCGGGCGGAGTCGGCGGCACCGCGCACTCCGCCCTTGGCCTGGTCGGTCTTGCCCTCGGCGGCCATCTTGTCGTTGCCGGTGGCCTTGCCGACCATTTCCTTGGCCTTGCCCTTGGCCTTGTCCATCGCGCTGTCGCCCATGATCGCTCCCTAGGTCGTCCGTGCGGGTACGCCAGCCACGCTAGGTCTGCTCCCACCCGCCCGCACGTCGAGCGCACCCCGGCCCCGGAGGCCGTCCCCGGTCCGGCCCGTCAGTCCAGCCCGGCGGCCTTGCGTTCCGCGTCGGTCAGCGGGGGCCCGCCCAGCGGTCCCTTGCGCGGCCCGAAGGCGACGGACCACAGCATGTCGGGGGCGAAGAGCCTGGTCGGAGCGGTCCTCAGGCTCATCACGTCGAGCAGTCCGCGCAGCGCCCGCGGGTTCTGCGAGCCGGCCGCGACCGCCCGGTCCACGTAGGCGGACAGCAGCCGCTCGACGGCCTTCGGCGGTTCCGGCGCCGCGTCCGGGTAGTACGCGTCCTGCCCGACCGCGAGGTTCCAGGCGTTGCCGACCGGCCGCGCCGCCGCCCGCTGGATGCGGCGCCCGTTGCCGGGACGCACCGCGCCGTACCGGTCCAGTACCGCGCGCAGCGCGACCACGCTCTGGGCGGCGACGGACAGGCCGTGCCCGTACACGGGGTTGTAGCCGGCGACGGCGTCACCGAGCACCGCGAAGCCCTCGGGCCAGGACCTCGCCCGTTCGTAGTAGCGCCGCCGGTTGGCGGTGCTGCGGGTGGTCACCGGGTCGGTGAGCGGCTTGGCGTGCGAGATCAGCTCACCGATCACCGGGTGCGGCGGCCCGTCGAGCGCGAACCGGGTGAACTCGTCGGGATCGGCGGTCGGTTGACCACCGCGCGTGCCGGACAGCGTCACGAGCCAGCGGTCGCCCTCGACCGGGACGACGACTCCGCCGCGTCCCGGCGCGTTGCGCGGGTCGGCCTGCACGTTGACGACGGGGAAGCGCAGCACCGTCGTGTCGGCCGGAGCCTCGTACAGCCTGCTGGCGTAGGCGACACCCGCGTCGACGATACGTTCCTGCACGGGAGGCAGGCCGAGGGCCTCCAGCCAGCGGTGCGCCTGCGAGCCGCGACCGCTCGCGTCGACGACCAGGTCGGCCGGGAGATCGCGGGTCGCGGCCGGGGTCCCGCCGCCGTCGCCCGTCGCGGCGGGCACGCTCACGCCGGTCACCCGTTCCGCGCCGCCGGTGAGCCCGGCGACCCGGGTCCCGTCGAGCAGGGTGATCCGGGGGTGTGCGAGGACCCGCTCGCGCACCACGGAGTCGAGGAGCGGACGGCCGCAGACGATCATGCGGTGCCGTGCCCCGGTGAACCGCCGGAACCACTCGCCCGACGGCGCCTTGCTCACCAGGTCGGTCATGATGTCGATCAACCGGGCGCCGCGGGCGACGAGTTCGTCGGTGACGCCGGGCAGCAGGTCCTCGAATGCCGCGACGCCGCCGGACCACAGCAGGTGGGCGTGGTGTGCCTGGGGCAGACCCCTGCGGTGCTCGGGACCGGCGGGCAGCCGGTCGCTCTCGACGACGGTGACCTCGTCGAAGCGGTCGGCGAGGACGGCCGCCGTGAGCATCCCGGTGACGCTGCCGCCGACGACGATCGCGCGACGGCCGCGGACGAATGAGCTGTCAGGCATGTGTGGTGAGACCTTCTGTGGCGGCCGCCTGCCGGCGGAGTGCTTCGACGGTGGGCAGGTGGGAGCGCAGGGCGCGGGCGATCGAGTCGAGTTCGCTGTCCGGCGCCTGCGGGGCGGGTGCGTCGGGTGGGGCGTGCGGGTCCGGGCGGGCGCCGTCGGCCGTCCGGAGGGTGTCGACCGCGACGAGGATGTCGACCGCGCCGGCGACGCCGCGCGCGGTCTCCTCGGTGAGCCCCGCGGCCAGGGCGGCCCGCGCGGCGGTGGCCCGGCGGGCCGGGTTCAGATGGGGCGCGACCTTGAGCAGCCCGTCGTTGATGGCGGCCTTGCGCCGGCCCAACTGGAGTGCCACGCCGCTGACATGGCCGGTCGCCGGGGCCGGAGGCGCGCTGACCGTCTGCATGAGCCGCCACAGCGGTTCGAGGCGGAGATGGGTGCGCCGCATGTGCCACCGTTCCTGTGCGACGGGGCCGCCCTGGCCGGCGATGAAGCCCACCGCGACGAGCACGGCCTCGGCGAGCGCGAAGGGCGGCGCGACGTAGGTGGAGAGCCAGTCCCAGTCGCGTCCGGTCCAGCGGGCGACGACCGCCGTCACCTTCGCGACGTCGAAGAGGAACCCGAGCGCGTACGCGGCCTGGAGCAGCACCACCGCGCGGCGCAGCCACGTGTCGTGCACCTCCTTGAACCAGGTCCACAGGATGCCCGCCGCCACGAACGCGGACACCATGTGCGCGACCAGGTACAACATCACGTTCTCGCGCATCCACGGCGTGTTCGCGTAGTAGGTGTCCAGGTCCCGCAGCCGCTCGACGCGGGTGTGCGCGAGGAAGAACGTCACCCACAGGCCGACGACGATGACGGCGTAGACGACCCCCACCGTGCGGGTGCGCCGCCGCCGGACGGCGGACGGCGGCTCGCGCCAGGTGATGATGAGCCACAGGCAGGCGCCGCAATAGCAGGTGAGCAGTGAATACACCCACAGCCCGGCGAAGTTGGGGACGCCGGTGATCCGGTTGATGCGGTGCAGGTTCGCCGGGGGCAGGGACACGAAGACGACGACGGCGAGGGCGAGCAGCAGCGCGGTGGCCCGCAGGATCGGGTCCTGCCAGGCTCGCCGCAGCAGCGGGAGTTTGATCACGAAGGCGATGCACAGCAGCACCGCCGCGACGGCGTAGACGGAGAAGTAGCCGGCGATGTCCCAGCGCATCAGGGTCCGCCGACGTTGCCCAGGGACGACGAGAGGCGGTCGGTGAGGGTGTCCTGGGTGAGCCGGGAGGCGGCGGCACGCGGGCCGACGACCTTGGTGAACTTCGCGGCGAGGCGCAGTCCGCACTCCTCGGCCTGCCACTCGGCCTCCGGGCTGGTGGCCGCGGCGGAGCGGGTGGCCATGGCGACGACGCGGTCCCACGGGATGTCGGCGTCGGCCCGGGACAGCAGCCGGCGGGCGGCGGCGGGCACGCCGGCCGGGTAGTGGACGCCGAGCGTCTGGTAGTAGACGTGCCCGAGTTCGTGCCCGGCGATCACGAACTTGTGCTCGTCGCGGGCGCGTTCCTCGACGACGACGATGTACTCGTCGGCCATGGCGAAGGTCATGCCCGACACGTCGAGGCCCGCCGGGAAGGTCACGAACTTCAGCCGCACTGGCCGGTCCAGCCCCGGACTGAGCGTGGCGCACAGGGCGTGCAGGAACGCCTTCGGTTCCGTCGGCGGGGTCAGGGTGCGGGCGGTGTCGCGCACGAGCCGGGCGAGGAACTGCCGCGGCGAACTCTGCCTGGTCATGCGCCGCCCCGTGGGCGACGACGGAGAACGGTCCCGCGGGCCCCGTGGCCGGGGGCGGGCGCCGTCGCGTGCGGTGCGGGCTGTGGTGGCGGTTGACTCACCTACTGGCCTCCGGGAGTGGGAATGTTCTCGGGGGGCGCAGCCGACCCTATGCCCTGGCGACACCGGCTGACCAGGGAACGCGGCAGGTGCGGGGCGATCGTGGCCCCAGGACGCGGACAGCGGCGGGTTTTTGGCCGAAAGCCGTCCCCAACAGGGCTGTTGCGCCGAAGGGTTGGGCTGTCGGCGGGCGGGGACGGCCGGGGCGGCGACCCGTCCCGGCCTGGTGTTCCCGCCCGCGGCGGGAGCGGGACCGCGGCGTCGCGGCCGCTTTCCGGGGCTCTGCGAGGAAAGCGGACATCCGCCGGAAAAGGGCCGTGGGAGGCCGGGTCGGAGGGCGGGCCGGAGCCCGGCGGCAGGGCGCACGCGGGCGCACTCCCCGCCCGCAGGTCCGGCGTCACCCGACGAAGCCCCGCCGCCGGAGGACCACGTACGCGACGCAGGCCACGCTCATCAGGCCCGCCGAGATCGGGAAGACCGCACCGGTGCCCGCGACGCCCGCCACCGCGCCCAGGGCGACCGCGCCGATCGCCTGCGACAGGTCCATCGCCATGAAGAAGGTGGAGTTGGCCCGTCCGCGCCTCTCCCGGCCGGCGCTCAGCACCGCGAGCGAGTTCAGGCCGGGCTGCACGGCTCCCATGCCGAGCCCGTACGCGGCGCCCGCGAGCATCAGCACGGACAGGTCGGGCGACCACCAGATCCCGAGCTGGCCGGCGGCCATCAGCGCGATGCCGGGCGCGATGACCCACACGGTCCCGAACCGCCGGCCGAGGCGTCCCGCCGTGAGCCGGGAGACGGCGACCATCAGCCCGCTCGCGGTGAAGAACGGGCCGGAGTTGGCGATGCCGTGGCCGGTGGCGTAGGCGGCCATGAACGTGTTGATGCCGGCCGCGCCGAACATCAGCAGGAACATGATGGACGAGGGCCGCCAGGCGTCCCGGTCGACGATCCGGCTCCACAACGGGCCCTTTTCCGGGCCGCCTTGCTCCGCCGCCTCTTCGGCCGGCCCCTGCCGCGACGCCTCCTCGCGTCGCCGGGCGTCGAGCCGCCGGGCCACCGTCCGCAGCGGGATCCGGATGAACAGGTTGACCACACCGAGCGCGAACACCACGGCGAACGCGGTCCGGTAACCGTACGTCCCGCGCAACTCCAGTGCCAGCCACGGCGCGAAGAGCTGGGCGACGGTCTGCTCCACCCCCAGGTAGCCGATGCCCTCGGACATCCGGCTCTCGGGTATGAGGTCCGTGGCGAGCGTCATCACGGCGGTGCCGTTGAGCGCGAACCCGAAGCCCTGGAGCGCCCGCGCCGCGAGCAACGCCCAGATGGGCAGCGTCAGTACGTACAGTCCGGTCGCCGCGCAGTAGAGGGAGGCGCCGACCACCATCACGGCGTACCGGCCGCGGGTGTCCACGAGCTTCCCCGACAGCGGACGCAGGACGACGGCCGCCCCCATGTAGAGGGTCGTGGTCAGCCCCGCGACCGTCGTCGACACCCCGCGGTCCAGCGCGTACAGCGGCACGAGGGCGATCAGCATGTACGTGCACACCCGCAGCAGCCCGTTGGCCACCATGAGGTTCACGAACGGCAGGGTGAAGACGGGTTCCCTGCGCCCCGTGGCCGGCGGTGTCTGCCGCGCGGTGCCGGCCGCGCTCACGCCGTCTCGATCTTCTGCAGCACCGCCGTCGCCGCGGTCAGCAACTCGCGTTCCTGGTCCGACAGTTGGCTGATGCGGGCCACCATCCACGCGTCGCGGTTGCCGCGCACCCGCTCCAGCACCCGGCGCCCGGAGGGTGTGATCCGGACGATCGTGCGGCGCCCGTCCTCGGTGTCCGGCTCGCGGCGGACGTGCCCGAGGGTGTCGAGCGCGCTCACCGAGCGGGTCATCGCGGGCGGCGAAACCCTTTCCAGGTCGGCCAGTTGGCGCGCGGTGCTCGGCCCCGACTCCAGCCGCACCAGCACCGAGTAGAGGTGCTGCGGGATCTCCTGGCCGCTTTCGAGGCGGGTGCGCCGGGCGATGCGCGCGCACGCGACCCGCAGGTCGCCGGACAGTCTGAGGATCTCCGCGTCTGCCATGTTCGTTACCTTAGTTCATTAACCTGGGCAACGAAATTCCCGGGACACGGCAGAACCCCGGCCGCCGCGCCCGGGAGGGCGGGGTGCCGGGGTTCCGGTCGTCGTACGGGACGCCGCCGCGCGGCCCCGCCGCTTCAGCGCACCGATGCCGCCGCGAGCACGGTCACGGGGACCGCGGCCGTCATCGTGAGGACCACCAGCGCCACACAGCGCACCCGCAGTCCCTGGTACCGCTTCTCGTACTCACCGCGCAGGGACATCGCCCGCTGCGCGACGCGCCGGATGTCGCTCCTGGCGCGCACCAGGCAGTCGCTGACGTAGCGCTGCTCGATCTCCGCCCGCTGCGAGGTGGTGAGCCAGTCCATGGGTTCGGTGAAGTCGCGGGCGCGCTGCTCCGCCTCCGAGACCCGGGCCTGCCACAGCAGGTAGCCCTCCATTTGGTTGACCGCATCGGCGATGTCGTGTGTCTGACCGTCCACGTGGTCCGCAGCCCTCGTCACCCGTGCGAGTCCACGATGTCCCTGTCCCCGGAGTCGTCCCTCGCCGAGATGTCGGGGTGGTGCAGGTCGAACGCGGGGGACTCGCTGCGGATGTGCGGCAGCGTGACGAAGTTGTGCCGCGGCGGCGGGCAGGACGTGGCCCACTCCAGCGAACGCCCGTAGCCCCACGGGTCGTCGACGTCGACCTTCACGCCGTACTTCGCCGTCTTCCAGACGTTGTACATGAAGGGGAGCATCGACAGGCCGAGCACGAACGAGCTGATCGTCGAGATCGTGTTCAGGACCGTGAAGCCGTCGGCCGCGAGGTAGTCCGCGTAGCGGCGCGGCATGCCCTCGGCACCGAGCCAGTGCTGCACCAGGAAGGTGCCGTGGAAGCCGACGAACAGCGTCCAGAAGGTGATCTTGCCGAGCCGCTCGTCGAGCATCTTGCCGGTGAACTTCGGCCACCAGAAGTGGAATCCGGCGAACATCGCGAAGACGACGGTGCCGAAGACCACGTAGTGGAAGTGCGCCACCACGAAGTACGAGTCGGAGACGTGGAAGTCCATCGGAGGCGACGCCAGGATCACACCGGTCAGACCGCCGAACAGGAAGGTGACGAGGAAGCCCGCCGACCACAGCATCGGTGTCTCGAAGGACAGGCTGCCCTTCCACATCGTGCCGATCCAGTTGAAGAACTTCACACCGGTCGGCACCGCGATGAGGAACGTCATGAACGAGAAGAACGGCAGCAGCACACCGCCCGTGACGTACATGTGGTGCGCCCACACGGTGATCGACAGGCCGGCGATGGAGATGGTCGCGCCGATCAGGCCCATGTAGCCGAAGATCGGCTTCCGGGCGAAGACCGGGATCACGTCACTGACGATGCCGAAGAACGGCAGCGCGATGATGTACACCTCCGGATGCCCGAAGAACCAGAACAGGTGCTGCCACAGCAGCGGCCCGCCGTTGGCCGCGTCGAAGACGTGCGCACCGAACTTGCGGTCCGCCTCCAGGGCGAACAGCGCCGCCGCCAGCACCGGGAAGGCGAAGAGCACCAGCACCGCGGTGAGCAGCACGTTCCACGTGAAGATCGGCATCCGGAACATCGTCATGCCGGGCGCGCGCATGCAGATGATCGTGGTGATGAAGTTGACCGAGCCGAGGATCGTGCCGAAGCCGGAGAAGGCCAGCCCCATGATCCACAGATCGCCGCCCCAGCCGGGGGAGTTGATGGCACTGGAGAGCGGGGAGTAGGCGAACCAGCCGTAGTCGGCGGCGCCCTGCGGCGTGAGGAAGCCGCCCACCGCGATCAGCGAGCCGAACAGGTAGAGCCAGTAGGCGAACATGTTCAGCCGCGGGAACGCCACGTCGGGCGCGCCGATCTGGAGCGGCATGATCCAGTTGGTGAAGCCCGAGAACAGTGGCGTGGCGAACATCAGCAGCATGATCGTGCCGTGCATCGTGAACGCCTGGTTGTACTGCTCGGGCGACACGATCTGCAGGCCGGGGCGGGCCAGTTCGGCGCGCATCACGAGTGCCAGGACGCCGCCCACGAGGAAGAAGACGAACGACGTGATGAGGTAGAGCGAGCCGATGGTCTTGTGGTCGGTGGTGGTCAGCCAGTTCACCACCACGGATCCGCCCCGGGCTGGGCGCCGCTCCGGCTCCGCGGTGTCCCGCTGGAGGTTCTGCATCTCTGTCATAGGAGGGGGTCCACGCTCTCTGACGGCTGTTGGGCAAGCCGGGGGAGCAAACGTCTCCCCACGGTTCCCCCATGCTTCCGCCGCGCCGCGCCCGTCCCCCGTGTGCCACCACCGGACAGCCGCGATTCGCCCCGCCAATACACCCGGTCGGCCGACACGGGCGCGCCCCGCGCCGGGCGCACGGGCCCGGACGACGGCAGGGGCAGGACGACGGCAGGGGCAGGACGGGAATCCGTCCTGCCCCTGCCGGGCGACCGCGTGGCGGGTCAGAGGTTGATCATGTGTCCCGCGATGCCCTCGATCGCTTCCTTCATGGCCTCGGACAGCGTCGGGTGGGCGAACACGTTGCGCGCGACCTCGTCCGCCGTGAGGTCCCACATCTGCGCCAGGGTGAGCGCGGGCAGCAGTTCGGTGACCTCGGGGCCGATCATGTGGGCGCCGAGCAGCTCGTTGTGCTTGGCGTCCGCGACGATCTTCACGAAGCCGACGCCCTCGGCCATGCCGCGCGCCTTGCCGTTGGCGGAGAACGGGAACTGCGAGACCTTGACGTCGTAGCCCTTCTCCTTGGCCTGCGCCTCGGAGTAGCCGAACGACGCGATCTGCGGCTGGCAGAACGTCGCCCGCGGGATCATGTCGAAGTCGATCTCCTGGGTCTCCGCGTCCGCGATCGTCTCGGCGGCCACGACACCCATCGCCTCGGCGGTGTGCGCGAGCATCAGCTTGCCGGTGACGTCGCCGATGGCGTACACGCCCTCGACGTTGGTGCGGCCCCGCGCGTCGACGGCGATGGCGCCGCGCTCGGTGAGCTGCACCCCGGCCGCGTCGAGCCCGTAGCCCTCGACGCGGGGCGCGAAGCCGAACGCGGCGAGCATCCGGTCCGCCTCCAGCACCTGGGAGTCGCCGCCGGCCGCCGGGCTGACGGTGACCCGCACGCCCGAGCCGGTGTCCTCGACGGACTCGACCTTGGTCGACAGCAGGACCTTCACGCCCAGCTTCTTGTACTGCTTGAACAGTTCCTTGGAGACGTCCGCGTCCTCGGTCGGCACCATCCGGTCGAGGAACTCCACGATCGTCACGTCGACGCCGAAGTTCTTCAGCACGTAGGCGAACTCGACGCCGATGGCGCCCGATCCGCCGATGATGATCGAGGAGGGCAGGTCCCCGTCGAGGATCTGCTCCTCGTACGTGACGACATTGGCGCTCTGCCGCATCCCGGGCAGCATGCGCACGCGCGCGCCCGTGGCGATGACGAGGTTGTCGCACGTGTACGAGGAGGTGTTGCCGTCGGCGTCCCGCACGTCGACGGACTTCGGGCCCGTGAGCGTGCCCCACCCGTTGATCTCGGTGATCTTGTTCTTGCGCATCAGGTAGTGGACGCCCTTGGCGCTGGCGTCGGCGACACCCCGGCTGCGCTGGTGCGTGGCGGCGAAGTCCATCGTGGCGTCGCCGCTGATGCCGAAGGTCTTCTTCTCGTGGGTGATGATGTGGGCGATCTCGGCGTTGCGCAGCAACGCCTTCGAGGGGATGCACCCCACGTTGAGGCAGACACCGCCCCAGTATTTCTCCTCCACCACGGCCACCGTCTTGCCGAGCTGGGCCGCGCGAATCGCGGAGACGTAACCGCCGGGGCCGGCGCCGAGCACGAGAACATCGAAGTGAGTCACGGTGCCAGAGTAGTAGGGCTCCGCGGCGAACCTCGACCGGGACCGGGTGGCCCGGACAGGGCCCCCGCCCCGGGCGGGGCCGGGGGCGCGGGGCGGGGGCCGTGCCGTCAGGCCCGCGCGGGCTCCGGGCGCAGGCGGGCGACGTTCCGTTCGAGGAGGCGGGTGGCCGCGGCCACACCGACCCCGCTTCCGGGCTCCACCAGCGGCAGCCGTCCGTCGGCGGCCTTCAGCTCGCTGAGCGCCGCGTCCATCGCCTCGTGCGCCGCGAACAGGCAGGGGGTGCTGTAGATCGCGACGTCCACGCCGAGCTCGGACAGTTCGCCGAGCGACAGGCGGGGGGACTTGCCGCCCGCGATCTGGTTGAACAGCAGCGGCTTGTCGCCGATCACGTCACGGATGCGCCGGATCCACTCCACACTGCGCACGCCGTCGACGAGGACGACGTCGGCGGCCGTGGCCGCGACGGCCTTGGCGCGCCGGAGGGCGTCCTCCTCGTCGGTGGCGTCGGTGCGGGCCACCACGACCAGGTCACGCCGGATCGCCAGCACCGCCTCCAGCTTGTCCAGGTACTCGTCGAGCGGCAGCACCTGCTTGCCCTCGGCGTGACCGCACCTGCGCGGCCGCTTCTGGTCCTCCAGGATCACGCCGGAGGCACCGGCGCGCTCCAGGGACTCCACGACGTGGCAGGCGACCTCGACGTCCACGTACCCGTCGTCGATGTCGACCAGTAGGTGCTGCCCGGGGAAGGCCCCGCGCAGCCGCTGGACGAAGGCCACCATGTCCGGCCAGGCGATGAAGCCGATGTCGGGCAGCCCGTAGTAGGACGCGGCGAAACCGAACCCGGAGACGAACATCCCGTCGTAGTGCTGTGCGGCGACGGACGCGGAGTACATGTCGTACACGCCGATCAGGGGTGTCGTCCCCGGCGCGGTGATCTGCTTGCGCAGCCTGTTCCCGTAGGTCAACGGGGGCTCCTCGAAATGTGGTTCAGGGGGCATGGAGGGTGGCTGGGCGCACCGCGACACGGCGGGCCTTTACCGGGAACAGATCATTTCTGTACCGAACGCGGTGAATCGTCCCGGACGGCCCCGGCTCACCCCGTCGGCGCAAAGGGTTCACCGCAGAAACGTCACGCGGACCGCCGTGAACTGACGGGCCGTCATATTACTAAACCGTAATCTCCTGGGAGCTACCGCGAGTAACACGTCGTCGGTACGGTCCTCGCAACCCGCATCGGAGCGGTGCGCGGCGGCCGTTGGACGAACGGCCGCTCCGTGCCCGGGGCCGTCCGGCGTGCCCCCCGCGCGCCCGGTCCGGCCCGGAAGGCCGTTCCGGCTGCCTCTTCCCAGGAGGTTCCGCATGCCCCACAGCAGACGCCTGCTCGCCGTCGCGATCGCCGCCGCCGCCACGTGCCTCGGCGCGCAGGCGGTGCCGGCCGCCGCCGCCACCGGATCGGACACGGAGGTCTCCCGCGGAGTCACGATCCCCGCGTTCTACAACCCGCCGGCCGAACTGCCCTCCGCCAACGGCACGTTGATCCGCAGCGAACGCCTGCCGCTGGCGCTGAGCCTGCCCAGCCTGGGCGGACCGCTGCCCGGCACCGCGACGCGGCTGATGTACAAGTCCACCGACTCCAACGGGCAGCCGGTCGCCGTCACCGGCGCCTACATCGAACCCGCCGCCGCCTGGAAGGGCTCGGGCGCGCGCCCCCTGGTCGTCGTGGCCCCGGGCACGATGGGACAGGGCGACCAGTGCGCCGCGTCCATGGGCCTCGAAAACCCCCTCCAGCTCAACGGGCAGACGGTGTCGGTCGGTTACGAGGACCTGTCCGTCTACCGGCTGCTCGCCCAGGGCACCGCCGTCGTCGTCACCGACTACGTCGGCCTCGGCGCCACGGACCGGCTGCACACCTACGTCAACCGCGTCGACGAGGCGCACGCCGTCCTGGACGCCGTGCGCGCGGCGCACTCGGTCGGCGGCGCGTCGATCAACTCCTCCTCCCGCGTGGGCCTGTTCGGCTACAGCCAGGGTGGCGGCGCGACCGCCGCGGCGGCCGAACTCCAGCCCACGTACGCCCCGGAGATCACCCTCTCCGGCACCTACGCCGGTGCGCCGCCCGCCGACCTCACCAAGGTCACCGCGGCCATCGACGGCAGCGACCTCGCGGGTGCCCTGGGCTGGTCCCTCAACGGCTTCCTCCAGTCCGACCCCGCCCTCAAGCCGCTCGCCGAGGCCCACCTGAGCGCCAAGGGCAAGGCCGCCCTCGCCGACCTGTCCACCATGTGCGTGGGTGACGCCCTGCTCGGCTACGGCTTCACCAAGAGCTCGGCGTGGACCAACGACGGCGAGTCCCTCGGCGACATCATCGCGGCCGAGCCCGCCATCCAGGCATTCCTCGACGACCAGCGCATCGGCCTGCTGAAGCCGAGCGGCCCGGTCCGTGTCGCCACGGGCACCAGCGACAACCTCGTGCCCCATGGGCAGGCGCGCGACCTCGCCGTCAACTGGTGCAAGAAGGGCGCGAACGTCACCTACAAGCCGGTGGTGCTGCCCAACGTGGGCGACGCGCTGATCAACCACTTCGGTCCGCTGCTCACCGACCAGGGCGACGCCATCTCGTGGCTCACCGACCGGCTCAACGGCAAGGCCGCCGTGTCGAACTGCTGGAGCATGCCGATCCAGCCCTGACCCCGGCGGGCGCCGCCGGCCCGTACGTTCGGGTGACGCCCGCCGGAGACACCCCGCCCGCCGCCGGCCCGGCCGTGGCCGGGCTCGCAGCGGACGGGGAGAGAAGAGGTGGCCGGACGTGACGACACCGTCCGGCCGCCGTACCCGGAGGGTGCCGTGGGGTGTGACGGGCGCGCGGGCAGGGCGCGGATGTGGAGAGTTGGGCCGCCGGCACCCTCTGGCCGCCGTACCTGGAGCGTGCGTGAGGTGTGACGGGCGCGCGGGCGCGCGGGCGCGGTCGCGGTCGCGGAGCGTCTGGGCGTGGGCGCCGTGCGGGAGTTGGGCCGCCGGCACCGTCCGGCCGCCCTACCCGCAGTGTGCCGTGGGGTGCGACGGGCGCGCGGGCGTGTGGGCGCGGTTGCGGTCGCGGAGCGTCTGGGCGTGGGCGCCGTGCGGGAGTTGGGCCGTCGACACCGTCCGGCCGCCGTACCCGGAGTGTGCCGTGGGGTGCGACGGGCGCGCGGGTGGGGCGCGGGCGTGCGGAGTTGCGTGCACTTGGCATGGGGGCGGGTGGAGCCGCAGTCATGGGGAGTGCCTGGGCGTGGGCGCCGTGCGGGAGTTAGGCCGCCGGCACCGTCCGGCCGCCGTACCCGAAGCGTGCCGTGGAGCGCGCGGGCGCGAGGAAGTGCGGGGTCGCGGTCGGGGAGCGCCAGGCGCCGGGTGCGAGCCGAGACGTGTGCGAGTCCGGGCCGTGCCGGTGACGTCGCGGGCCGTGGCCTCGACGCCGCGTCCTCCGCGCGCGGGGTGGGCCGCTCGGATCCCGGATGCGTCGCCGCCACCGCCGGGTGGGCGTGGGAGGCGGAAAGCGTCCGGTGCGCGGGGGCGGGCGCACGCTCGGGGCGTACCCGGAGGTTCGCGTGTCGCGCCGCGTCGGACGGGCGTGCCTCGGGCCGAGTCCCTGCGGGGTGGCGGTGGGCGGGCCGCGCGGGACGCGGGGCATGTCACGGGCGGCGTGGGACGAGCCGGGCCGTGCGGATCCGGGCAGACCGGCGCCGCGTCCCGGGCACGTTCCGCCGGGCGGGTCCTACGCCTCCACGCACCCGCAACTGGCGCGCAGCGCCAGGGACACCGGCAGCAGGATCGACTCCGGCGGCCGGTCCCGGTCGGTGAGGCGCCTGATCAGCAGGTCGACCGCGAGACCGCCCAGGCGGCGCATCGGCTGGCGGACGGTCGTCAGCGACGGGCGGACCATGCGGCCCAGCGGGATGCCGTCGAAACCGGTGACCGCGACGTCCTGCGGCACCCGTACACCGTTGGCCGCGAGTTCCTCCATGCCGCCCACCGCCATCTGGTCGTTGGCGAAGAGCATGCCGCGCGGCAGACCGCCGGGCCGGAAGGCCAGGCGCTTGACCGCCTCGCGGCCGTCCTGCCTCGTCAGCCCGCGCCGCACGTCGGGCTCGTCGGGCACGGGCAGGCCGGCGTCCCGGCAGGCGGCCCGGTAGCCGTGGAAGCGGGCCTCGGCGTCCGGGGAGTCGGCGGGGCCGCCGACGAACGCGAGCCGGGTCAGGCCGTGCGCCTCGACGAGGTGCCGGGTCAGTTCGCGCTGGCCGTCGAAGTTCGCGACCTCGATGTGGTCCAGGCGCTCGTTCTCCGGAGGGCCCGCGAGGACCACCACCGGAAGGCGCTTGGCGTAGACCTCCAGATCGGCCGCCTCGGCGGTGCGGGCCATCATGGCGAACCCGTCGACCTGCCCGGCCATCCGGCCCAGCAGGTCCGAGGGGCCGCCGCGCAGTGAGGCCGAGATCAGCAGGGCGTAGCCCTCGCTGCGGGCCGCGCGTTCCATGCCCCGGATGACCTGGTCCGCGTAGAGGACCTGCGCGTCGTCGTCGTCCCCGGCCGCGTTCTCCGTCTCGGGGTCGGTGTAGTCCGGGAAGCACAGGCCGAGCACCCCGGTGCTCCGGCTGGCGAGCCCGCGCGCGCTGCCGCTGGGCACGTAGCCCAGGTCCCGCGCGGCGGTCAGGACCCGCTCCCGGGTCTCGGGGCGCACGGTGTCGGGGGTGCGGTAGACACGGGAGACCGTGGCGATGGAGACGCCGGCCTGTTCGGCGACGTCGTACACCGTGGGGGTGCTCACCTGCTGCACCTGCCGTTCCTGTTCGACGTACGGAGGGGACGGGCGTGCGGTCCCGTGCTGGACCGACCGCCTATGTATGCGCTGTCATTGCGCGGGTCCAGGTTAGCGCGCGCGGGAGGCGCGGTGCCCACCCCTCTCGCGGCCTGCCGTCCGGCGGCCGAGCCCTTGGTGTGCACAACTTCCCCCAGATCGTCGCAGGCCGGACGCCGTTCCGTCGTTGCCCGACGGCCGGACGCCGGGGTGCCTCCCCGAAATGCGCAGCCGTCAGGTTACAGGTGTGCCGGGCGTTCGGAGGAGCCTCCCGGTGGAGGTTCGCGTGCGGTGAGGGTGCTGCGGCAGGGGCGTCGGCCGGGGGAAATGGGGGCGATTCGCCGACGGGGCGTCAGCGGGCGGTGCCGGCGGAGCGGGGGAGAGGGGCAGGGGTGTGCCGGGTGGAGCGGGTGGCTTCCGGACGGGCTGTTCCGGAGTGAAGGACTCCGATTCCGGTTCCGGGTGGGAGGTCTCCCGGCGCCCTGCCTGCTCGCCCCCGCACGCGACCTGCGCGGTCGGCGGGCACGGGCTGGGCCGCGTGCGGGTTCTGTGAAGAAGTCGCAGGTGGAAGCATGTGTTCAGGTGGCGGGGGGGGGGATTGTCCACCCCGGGTGCGCCCGGCGCGGAGGGGGCGGGACGCGGCCCCCGGGTGCCCGTGACGGCGATGTGGAACCCCTCACTTCGCGGCCCTACGGGGTCCGGACCTCTTGTGACGCGTGAATGTATGCGCTTACACTCCCACCGCAGCACGGGCCGCGGGCTCGGCCGCACCTCGTAGTGAGGGCCTCAATGAGGAGGGTTTTTCATCAGATGAAGCGCGCATCCCGGTCCCGGGTGTCCCGGACCCAGCTCGCCGCCGCCCTGGGCGTGGCGGCCCTGTTCGCCACCACCGCCTGCTCGGCCGACGTCTCCGCGTCGGGGTCCGGCTCGACCGTCCCCGGCACGCTGCTGGTCGGCGGTGACAACGGTTCGCCCACGTTCACGCGGAACTTCAACCCGTTCTCCGCGAACAAGCGCAACCTGACCACGTACATGTACGAGCCGCTGGCCGTGGTGAACAACCTGGACGGCAAGGCCACCCCCTTCCTGGCCTCCTCCGTCGAGCAGCCGGACACCAGTACCGTCGTCTACCACGTCCGGCAGGGCGTCAAGTGGTCGGACGGCAAGGCGTTCGGCGCCGAGGACGTGCGCTTCACGTTCGACCTGATGAAGAAGAACGCGGCGCTCGACACACTCGGCGCCTGGCAGCACATCAAGTCCCTCTCGGTGAGCGGCGACACGGTCACCTTCCACCTCAAGACCGCCGACGCGCCCGCCGCGCAGGTGCTCGACCAGGTGCTGATCGTGCCCGAGCACATATGGAAGGACGTGAAGAACCCGGCCACGTGGACCAACCCCAACCCGGTCGCCACCGGCCCCTTCACGCTCGACACCTTCACGCCCAACCAGTACACGCTCGCCAAGAACGCGACGTACTGGCAGGCCGACAAGGTCCAGGTCAAGAAGATCGTGGCGCCCGCCGCCAACTCCAACCTCGACATCGTGAACAACGGCTACGACTGGGCCTACACGTTCATGAGCGACGTCGACAGCACCTGGGTGAAGGCGGACGCGAAGCACAACAGCTACTGGTACCCGCCGGGCGGCACCGTCTCCCTGCTGCCGAACCTCACCAAGGCACCCTTCGACAACCTCGACTTCCGCGAGGGCCTGTCCTACGCGCTGGACCGGGACAAGATCGCGGACAAGGCCGAGCAGGGCTACGTGAAGGCCGCCGGGCAGACCGGGCTGCTGCTGCCCAACTACCAGGACTGGCTGAACAGTTCCATCGCGGACGACGGCAAGATCACGCAGAGCACGAGCAAGGCGCTCGCCGCGTTCAAGAAGGCCGGCTACACCCGGCGGGGCGGCAAGCTCGTCGACTCCGCGGGCAAGCAGCTCACGTTGAGCATCACCACCGCCAACGGCTGGAGCGACTACCTGCGCGGTGTGCAGGTGGTCCGCCAGGAGCTGTCCGCCCTCGGCATCAAGGTCAACCTGAACCAGCCGCAGGCCGCCGCCTATCAAGAGTCCCTCCAGAACGGCGACTTCGACCTGATCATGGGGTCCTTCGGCGGCAGCGGCTCGCTCTACCAGGACTACAACAACCTGCTCAACTCCGGCTTCAAGAAAGCCGTCGGCACCGGCACCTCCGCCAACTTCGAGCGCTACGGCAACGCCGCGACCGACGCCCTGCTGGCGAAGTTCAAGGCGACCACCGACACGGCCGAGCAGCGGAAGATCGTCGACCGGCTCCAGCAGGTCGTCCACGACCAGCTCCCCGCCATCTCCCTCTTCTACGGCGGTCTCTGGGGCCTGAGCAGCGACAAGAACTTCACCGGCTGGCCCACCGCCAAGAACCCCTACGCCTCGCTGATGACCTGGGGCTCGACCTCGCTGCTCGTCCTGACGCATCTCCAGCGCGCCAACTGATCCCTATCGACACGGAGTTCCCATGCGGTACGCGCTGCGCAAATTCGGGCTGCTGCTCCTGACGCTGTGGGCTGCGATCACCCTCAACTTCCTCCTGCCCCGGCTCATGCCCGGTTCCCCCGCGGACGCGGCCGTCGCCAAGCTCTCGCAGAGCGGCCCGGTGTCCCCCGCGACCCGGGCCGCCATCGAGGCCCAACTCGGCGTTCCGGGCGGCAGTTGGTGGCACCAGTACACGGACTACCTCAACAACACCGTCCACTTCAGGTTCGGCGTCTCCTACAGCTACTTCCCGGAGTCCGTCTCCTCGCTCGTCACCGGGGCCCTGCCCTGGACGCTGGTGATGGTCGGCATGGTCACCGTCCTGGCGTTCCTCGTCGGGTCGCTGATCGGGGTCGCCGCCGCCTGGAAGCGGGGCACCTGGATGGACTCGCTGCCCACCCTCTCCGGCAGCTTCCTGTCGGCCTTCCCCTACTTCTGGACCGCCCTGCTCGCGCTGTTCTTCCTCGGCTACGTCCTCGGCTGGTTCCCCACCTCGGGGGCCTACTCCGCCGGCGTCGTGCCCAACTGGTCCGGCGGTTTCGTCACCGACGCCCTCGACCACGCCTGGCTGCCCGCGCTGACCATCCTGGTCACCTCGGTCGGCGGCTGGATCCTCGGCATGCGCAACACCATGATCGGCACACTGGGCGAGGACTACGTCACCTTCGCCGAGGCCAACGGCCTGCACGGACGCACCGTCGCGCTGCGCTACGCGGCCCGCAACGCGCTGCTGCCCAACCTCACCGGGTTCGGCCTGGCGCTGGGCGGTGTGGTCGGCGGCTCGCTGCTGGTCGAGCAGGTCTACCACTACCCGGGCGTCGGCTACCTCCTCTACAACGCGGTCACCAACCACGACTTCCCGCTCATGCAGGCCCTGTTCCTGATGATCACCGTCAGTGTGCTCATCGCCAACTTCGTCGTGGACGTGCTCTACGGCGTTCTCGACCCCCGGACGAGGCGGTGACCGGCATGGCAGCCCAGACCTCAGCCCCGGACCAGCAGCCCCCGAAGACGCGGACCACCATGACCGACACCCAGGAAGCCGTCTACCGGCGCCCCAACCCCCTTCGTGTGGCGGGCCGTTCGTTCGCGACGGTCTGGCGCAACGGCAAGGCCCGGGTCGGCCTGGTCATCCTCGCGGTGTTCGTGCTGATCGCCGTCTTCGCCCCGCTGCTGGCCCCCTACGACCCGCACGACAACGACTTCGCCCGCAACATGGGCGGCAGCGGCGCGCACCTGCTCGGCACCACCGGCGCCGGCGAGGACGTCCTGTCCCAACTGCTCTACGGGGCACGGGTGTCCATCACCGTCGGCTTCGTGGCGGGCGGACTGTCCACCCTGGTCGCCGTCCTCGTCGGACTGAGCTGGGGCTATCTGCGCGGCTGGCTCGCCGACGTCGTGAACTTCGTCGTCAACCTGTTCCTCGTGGTGCCCGGCCTGCCCCTGATGATCATCATCGCCGCCTACCTCCAGAACGGAGGCCTCGCGATGATCGTCCTGGTGGTCGTCGTCACCGGCTGGGCCTGGGGCGCCCGGGTGCTCCGCGCCCAGACGCAGTCCCTGCGCTCCCGCGACTTCGTCACCGCCGCCCTGTTCAGCGGCGAGAGCGCGGCCCGGGTCGTGTTCCGGGAGATCCTCCCCAACATGACCTCGATGATCGCCGGTTCGTTCTTCGGCGCGGCGACCGCCGCCGTGCTCTCCGAGTCCGGCCTGTCGTTCCTCGGCCTGGGCGATCCGAACACCGTGAGCTGGGGCTCGATGCTCTACTGGGCGCAGAACTCCAACGCCCTGCTCACCGGCCAGTGGGTGGTCCTCTTCGCCCCCGGCCTGTGCGTCGCCCTGCTGGCCACCGCGATGACCCTCGTCAACTTCGGGGTCGACGGCCTGAGCAACCCGCGTCTGAGGGAAGGAGCGGGCCGATGAGCCTGCTGGAGGTCGACGACCTGACCGTCGTCTACGAACCGCGGGGCGCCGAACCGACCCGCGCGGTGAAGAACGCGTCGTTCCGCATCGAGCAGGGCGAGTTCGTCGGCCTGGTCGGCGAGTCCGGGTCCGGCAAGTCCACCCTGGGCTTCGCCCTCACCCGGCTCGCCAAGCCGCCGGCCCGTGTCGAGCACGGCCGGATCCTCTTCGACGGCACCGACATCGCCCGTCTCGGCGCGGAGGACCTGCGCCGCCAGCGCCACGGCGGCTTCGCCATGGTGCTCCAGTCCGGCATGAACGCGCTGAACCCGGTGCGCACGATCGCCCGGCACTTCGGCGACGTCTTCGCCGCCCACGGCCACGTACCGCGCCCCCGGCGCCGGGCCCGCGCCACCGAACTGCTCGACAAGGTGGAACTGCCCGCCTCCGTGCTGGACCGCTACCCCGGCGAACTGTCGGGCGGCATGCGCCAGCGGGTGTCCATCGCGCTGGCCCTGTCCCTCGAACCGCGGCTGATGGTGTTCGACGAGCCCACCACCGCGCTCGACGTGATGGTGCAGCACGCCGTGATGCGCACCGTGCGCGAACTCCAGGCCGCCGAGGGCTTCACCGCCGTCCTCATCAGCCACGACCTCGGGGTGGTCCTGGAGTCCACCGCCCGGGTGATGGTGATGAAGGACGGCGAGATCGTCGAGGACGGCACGTCCCGGCAGATCTTCGAGAACCCCCGGCACGCCTACACGCGAATGCTGCTGGAGCACTACGCCGACCCGCGCGCCGAGGTCGTGGAACTGCCGGGCCTCGCGGTGCGGGGGACCTCCCGCGACACCACCGGGGCCGTCCCCGCGACCGGGGCCGAGAGCACCGGCGGGGTCCCGTCGCACGGCACCCGCGGCACCCGCGGCGCGTCCGCGCGGATCCGCCGCGCCGCCGAGGACGCGATCGTCGTCGAGCAGGTCACCAAGACCTACCCGCCGCCCCGCCGGGGCGAGCCCGCCGTCACCGCCGTCAGCGACGTGTCGTTCGTCCTGGAGCCCGGCAGCTCCATGGCCCTGGTCGGCCAGTCCGGCTCCGGCAAGTCCACCCTCGCCAAGATGATCACCGGGGTGGAGCGGCCCACCGCCGGCGGCATCCGCTTCGGCGACCTCGACGTCACCGCCCTGCGCCGCCGCGGGCTCAAGCGGCTGCACACCGACGTGCAGATGGTGTTCCAGGACCCGTACGCTGCCCTGAACCCCCTGCACACCGTCGAGTACACCCTGACCAGGCCGGTGGTGAACTTCACCGGGCTCCGGGGCGCCGACGCGCGGCGCCGCGTCCTCGAACTCCTCGACGTGGTCGGCCTGTCGCCGGTCGAGCAGTTCGCCGCGAAACTCCCGCACGAACTGTCCGGCGGGCAGCGCCAGCGCGTGGTCATCGCCCGTGCCCTGGCCAGCGACCCCCAGGTGCTCATCGCCGACGAACCCGTCTCGATGCTGGACGTCTCGCTGCGCGCCGGGGTGCTCGCCCTCCTGGAGGAACTGCGCGCCGGGTTCGGGGTGTCGCTGCTCTACATCACCCACGACCTGCTCTCCGCACGCGTCGTCACCGACAGCATCATGGTGCTGCACCAGGGGCGGGTGGTGGAGTCCGGCGACACCGCGCGGGTGCTGCGGTTCCCGGAGGACGAGTACACGACCAGACTGCTCGAATCGATCCCGCAGCCGGCCCGCCGCTTCGCCGCGTCCGCGCCGGCACCCCGTCAGGGAGGCGACCAGTGAGCACCCCCGGCCCCACCCCCGGCACACCGTTCTCCGTCCTGCCCGTGCCCGACGGCGTCGACATCCTGAACCTGTCGCTGCCCGTCGGCACCCTGACCGCCCTGCGGGCCCGCCCCGCCGGCCCCGCCCGGGGCACGGCGCTCCTCGTGCCCGGCTTCACCGGCTCCAAGGAGGACTTCTACGAACTCCTCCCGCTGCTCGCCCAACACGGCTGGGACGCCTGGGCGTTCAGCCAGCGCGGTCAGGGCGACTCGGCCGGCCCGGCGGGCGAGGAGCACTACACCCGGGAGCACTTCGCCGCCGACGCGGTGGCCGTCACCCGGCTCGTCCTCACCGAGACCGGCGACGAGCGCGCGCACCTGCTCGGCCACAGCTTCGGCGGAACCGTCGCCCAGGCCGCCGCGATCGCCGAACCCGGGCTGTTCGCCGACCTGACGCTGCTGTGCTCCGGGCCGCACGGCTGGCCAGGCCGCAAGGAGGCCGAGGAGGGCAGACTCCGGGCCGCCGCCAAACGCGTCGACCTGTGGAGCCTGGACAACCCCGGCCGTGCGGTCCGCGCCGACACCGACCCCGGCTTCCTCGACCCGCTGGAGCGCTTCCTGCGCGAACGCTCCCTGCGCACGCCCGTCGACCAACTCCTCGGCGCCATCGCCGTGCTGGCCGACCCCGCCGACCACACCGGGGCACTGGCCGCCACCGGCCTGCCCGTGCTCGTCGCGCACGGCGTCGACGACGCCGCCTGGCCGCAGCAGTGGCAACGCCGTTCCGCCACGCTGCTCGGCGGACGGTACGAGGTGATCCCCGACGCCGGGCACCTGCCCAACGCGGAGAACCCCGGCGCCACGGCCGCGCTGCTCCACGGCTTCTGGGCCCGCTGAACCGGCCCCTCCCCGCCCGGGGGCGGTGGCGGCCCGCGTCCTGACCGCGCGGGGCGCCACCGCGCCCGCCCCCCCATCCCCCACCAACACGCCACATTTCGAACGAGGTTGACTCCGTGCTGCACTTCCCCGACGGCTTCCTGTGGGGCGCCGCCACCGCCGCCCACCAGATCGAGGGCAACAACTTCAACAACGACTGGTGGCCGCGCGAGCACGCCCCCGGCACCACCATCGTCGAGCCCTCGGGCGACGCCTGCGACAGCTACCACCGCTTCCGCGAGGACATGACCCTGCTGCGCGACGCGGGCCTCGACACGTACCGCTTCTCCATCGAGTGGAGCCGCATCGAGCCCGAGGAGGGCTTCGTCTCGCGGGCCGGCATCGACCACTACCGGCGCATGGTCGACACCGCCCTCGAACTCGGCATCACCCCCATGGTCACCCTCATGCACTTCACCGTGCCGCGCTGGTTCGCCGACCGGGGCATGTGGCGCTCGCCCGACGCCGCCGACCGGTTCGCCCGCTTCACCGAACTCGCCCTGCCCGTCCTCGGCGACGACGTCAAGTGGGTCTGCACCATCAACGAGCCGAACATCGCCGCCATGATCGCCGGCGGCGAGGACCCGGCGAACCTGGTCGCCTACGGCCTGCCCGACCCCGACCTCAAGGTCGCCGACACCCTCCTGGAGTGCCACCGCCGCTCCCGCGAGGTGCTGTCCGGCGTCGGCGGCGTCCGCTCCGGCTGGACCGTCGCCACCCAGGCCTTCCAGCCCGAGCCCGGCTGCGAGCAGGCCGCCCGCGACTACGGTCACCAGCGCGACGACTGGTACCTGGAGGCAGCCCGCGGCGACGACTGGGTCGGCGTCCAGGCGTACACCCGCACCGTCATCGGCCCCGACGGCCCGCGCCAGGTGCCCGAAGGCGTCGAGACCACCCTCACCGGCTGGGAGTACTACCCCAAGGCCCTTGAGGAGGGCGTCCGTTCGGCCTGGGAGAAGACCGGCGGCGTGCCGGTGTTCGTCACCGAGAACGGCATGGCCACCGCCGACGACGCCCGCCGGATCGACTACACCCGCGGCGCGCTGAACGGCCTGCACGCGGCGATGGCAGACGGCGTCGAGGTCGCCGGCTACCTGCACTGGAGCCTGCTCGACAACTACGAGTGGGCCTCCGGGTTCCGGCCGACGTTCGGCCTGATAGCCGTCGACCGCGAGACGTTCGTACGCACCCCCAAGCCGTCCCTGGGCTGGCTCGGCGGGGTCGCGCGCGCCAACGCCGTCGAGGAGGACCTGCAGCCGTGACAGCTCACCCGGCCGCGCCCGTGGACACGGTGGCCGCCCTTCCCCTCGACGACAAGGTGCGGCTCCTCACCGGTGCCACCCCCTGGCGCCTGCACCCGCTGCCCGCGGCCGGGTTGCGCCCGCTGGTGTTCTCCGACGGCCCCGCCGGGGTGCGCGGCACCGGCGAGATCCCCGGCTGGACCACCGCCGCCCTGCCCTCCCCGACGGCACTCGCCGCGACCTGGGACGAGGACGCGCTGCGGCGGGCGGGCCGGATCCTCGCCGCCGAGGCACGCGCGGCCGGGGTGGACGTGCTGCTGGCGCCGCTGGTCAACCTCCAGCGGACGCCGGTGGCCGGCCGGCACTTCGAGTACTTCTCCGAGGACCCCCTGCTCACCGCCCGGCTCTCCGCCGCGCTCGTGACCTCCCTCCAGTCCGGGGGAGTGGCGGCCTGCGCCAAGCACTTCGTCGCCAACGACTCGGAGACCGACCGCACTTCGTACACCGCGCGCGTCGACGAACGCACCCTCCGCGAGGTCTACCTCGCCCCCTTCGAGTACGTGGTCCGGGAGGCCGGGGTGTGGACCGTCATGTCGGCCTACTCGGGGATCGACGACGGCGTGGAGTCGTCCCCCGCGGGCTCCCACCACCGGCTGCTGACCGGCGTCCTCAAGGACGAGTGGGGCTTCGACGGGATCGTGGTCAGCGACTGGGCGGCCACCACCACCGCCGTCGCCCCCGCCCTCGGCGGCCTCGACCTCGCCATGCCGGGACCCGACAGCCCCTGGTCGCGCGACCTGGCGGACGCCGTCCGCTCCGGCGCCGTCCCGGAGACCGTCGTCGACGACAAGGTGCGACGCCTGCTGCGGCTGGCGGACCGGGTCGGCGCCCTCGGCGCACCCGGTGAACAGGGCGCCGCGCAGGGCCGATTCACCGCGTACGCCCTGGGGTCGCGGACCGCGGACCCCGCACCGCGCGCCGCCGGCCCGGCCCGCGCCGCCGGATACGCGGACGGCCTCCGGGAACTGGCGGCCTCCGCGATGGTCGTACTGCGCCGCCCGGCAGCGGGCGCCCTGCCGGTCGCCGCGCCCGCCGACGTCCGGCGGATCGCGCTGATCGGGCCGAACGCGGTCAGCGCCTTCGCCCAGGGCGGCGGCAGCGCGTTCGTCGAACCGCCCTACGTGGTCGGCTTCGACGAGGGGCTGCGTGCCGCGTTCCCCGACGCCCGCCTGACCCTGGAACAGGGGGCCGACGCGGGGCGCAGACTCCCGGCCGTCGACCCCGCCGTACTGTGCGGCGCACCGCTGGTGGAACTCCTGGACGGCACGGGCGCCGTGCTCGGGACTCTTCCGCTCGCGTCCTGGGAGGGCACGGTGCGGGACTTCGGACCGTACGCCGCGTCCGCCGAGACACTGCGGCTGAGCGCCGAACTGCGCCTGACGGAGCCCGGCGAGCACCTCGTCGAGGTCGGCGTCGTGGGCCGGCACCGCGTGGAGGTGGACGGCACCCTGGTCTCGTCGAGCGACGAGGAGGCGGACGGCACCGCCTCGGTGCTGAACTCCTCCACCAACCTCCCCGACGGAACGGCCCACGCCGTCCAGGTGGGTGACGTCCCGCGCACGGCACGGGTGGTGGCGGAGCTCCAGCGCCTGCGCTCCGCGGAGTTCGGCGACATGTTCCGCGGTGTGCTGCGCCACGGCCCCCCGGCACCCGGCCGGGAGCGGCTGCTGTCCGCCGCGCTCGACGCGGCGCGGGACGCGGACCTCGTGGTCGTCGTCGTGGGGACCACCGAGGAGGTCGAGTCGGAGGGCTGGGACCGTACGTCGCTGGCCCTGCCGGGGGACCAGGACGCCCTGGTGGAGGCCGTGCTGTCCGTCGCCCCCGACGCGGTGGTGGTGGTGAACGCGGGCGCTCCGGTCCAACTCCCGTGGCTGCGGCGGGCGTCCACGGTGCTGTGGTCGTGGTTCCCGGGCCAGGAGGCCGGCCACGCGCTGGCGGACGTGCTGACCGGACGTACCGAACCGGCCGGGCGGCTGCCCTGGACGCTCCCGGACGCCGACCCGCTGGTGCCGTCCGTCCTCCCGGACGCCGGGGGAGTGCTCGCCTACACCGAGGGGCTGCACCCGGGCTACCGGGGCTGGCTGCGCTCGGGACGCGAGCCCGCCGCGCCCTTCGGGCACGGGCTCGGCTGGACCGACTGGGCCTACGGCGGGGCGAGTTGGGAGCACGCGGAGGACGGCACGGTCACGGTGGCCGTCGACGTCACCAACTCCGGTGCGCGGCACGGCTCCGAGGTGGTGCAGGTCTACCTGTCCGCCCCGTCCGGCGGCCCCGAGCGCCCCGCCCGCTGGCTGGCCGGCTTCGCCCGCGTCAGCGCCGGGACGGGGGCGACCGTACGGGCCGAAGTGCGCCTGGCGCGCCGCGCGTTCGAGGTGTGGAACCCGGCCACGGCCGGGTGGGAGGTCCCGCCCGGCGCGTACACCGCACACGTCGGTCGCTCGGTCGCCGACGTCCGGCGCACCCTGACGGTGCCGGTCGGCGGGCGCTAGGCGGTACCGCCGTTCCGTGCCCGGTCTGTCGCAGACGCGAACCGACGGACCGGGCACGGTCGTTGCCGCCGGGCGGCGCGGCGGGTCAGTCGTCCAGCTCCACGTACGAGCTCTCGAACCGCCAGTTCATGTCGTGGGTCGTCGCCGGCAGGACACGTGCGTACAACTCGTCGCGCGGTACGGGCACCGGGGCGAGCGGGCGGCCGTGGGCGAGCGAGGCCAGCACCACGCCCGCGTGGTACTCGGCGAGGACCGTGCGGAACACCGCCTCGCGCACCGTGCGGCCGGTGACGACCGCTCCGTGCCAGCGCAGCAGCGCGACGGCGCTGTCACCCGTCAGCCTCACCAGCTCGTCGCCCGCCGCGTGGTCCGTCACCAGTTCCGGCCGCTCCCACAGCGGCACGTGTTCCGGCCAGAACGAGGCGTGCAGCATGAGGAGTTCGGCGGGCGGCTCCGCCATCGCCGCGAGCGCCGTCAGGTTCGGCGAGTGCACGTGCACCAGGGACCGGATCTCCGGGTGCGCCCGGTGCATCGCTGCGTGCATGTACAGCTCCAGCGGCAGGCCGGGCGCGAACTCGGCGTCGAGGGAGAGTTCGTGGACGTCCTCGGGGCGGCACCTGTCCTTGCGCCTGCCCGCGCCGGGACAGATCAGGTACTGTCCCGGGTCCTCCGTGAGAAGGCTGACGTGGCCGAACATGCCGATCATGCCGTGCCGGGCCAGAATCCTTGTGGCCGTGGCGAGTTCGGCCCGCGGTTCCTGCCCGCCGGGGTCGGGACGGTTCGCCGGTTCGGTCATGCGTGCAGCTCCTTCGTCGCCGGGGAGCCGGGGCGGCGTCCCGCGCGGAGCCTAAGTACCGCGGCACCGGGGGGAGCCGTCCGGTCGGGCAAGGTAAGAGTGCGCGGCGCGGGCGGGGGTGGCGCGCCCGCCGTCCCGGGAGGTGCGCGGCGCCGCGCCCGGGTGTCGCCCCGGGCGCGGCGCCGCGTGTGTCAACGACCCTGTGTGCGACGGGTGTTGAGGAGTGTCATGGCCACCACCACTGCTGCCAGGGGCACGGTGAAGACCAGGGTCGCGCCCTGCTGGCCCACGGCGGTCTCGGACAGCCGGTCGAACAGGTCGGGTCCGTACGTCGACAGCAGCACCGGCAGCGCCGCCAGCGGAACGGCGAAGGCGAGGCGCCGCAGACCGGCGTACGCGGCGAGGCCGGTGCCCGCCGCCACGGCGACCACGAGCACCGCGTGCCGCCATCCCGGCTGCCAGCTCACGCCCGCCGCGAGGTAGGTGAGCACGGCCGCCGCGGCGACCGTGGCGCGGGTCCGCCACGAGCGGTCCACGAGATCGTTCGGCGCGGCCACCGTCACCGCCGCCCACAGGAGTTGGGGCAGGCCGAACCAGAGCAGGTTCTGCAGGACGAGCAGCGCGTCGAACTCCGCGAAGGCCGTGCTGACGTAGTCGATCCGGACGCCGACGAACACGGCCGCGGACGCGACGGCCAGGATCCGCGCGACGCGCCACCTGCCGGCCAGGGCGCAGACCAGCGAGGCAGTCCACAGCAGCGCGGTCAGCCAGGCGTAGGTCCGCGGGAGGCCGCCGACGACGTGCAGCCACGGGAACGTGCTGCCCGGGGCGGATCCCGGCAGGCGCACCACCTGCGCCACCCCCTGGCCCGCGGCGACCGCGAGGGCGAGCGGTGCCGCGACGGCGGACAGGCCCACGGCCGAGCGGTCGCCGGTGAGCCGGGTGCGCAGCCGCAGGGCGTGCGCCGCGACGCTGGCCGCCTCGCGGTACCGCTCGGCCGTGCCCGCGCCCTCGGTCGCGTCCGCGTAGACGGAGGCCAACTCGGCGCCGTGCGCACGCCGGTAGGACGCGGGGTACACGCGCAGCGCGAACGACAGGGCCCGCGGGCGGACGGGAGGGGGCCCGGCCGGGCCGGTCGCGCGGGGGAGGCGCTCGCTCATGCCGCACCTCCCTGGAGGCGCGGACGGCGGCCGACGGACAGGCGGCGCTCGGCTTCGGCGACGACGGTGCGCAGGCGGGCCGCCTCGGCGGCCAGTGCCTCGCGTCCCTCCTCGGTCAGCGCGTAGAAGCGGCGGGCCCGGCCGTCGACGACCTCCTCGCGCTCGGGCCGGATGAGGCCCTGCTGCTGGAGGCGGTCCAGCGCGCCGTAGAGGGTGCCCGTCCGCATGCGCACCGAGCCGTCGGAGAGGGCGGCGATCTCCTGGATCAGTCCGTAGCCGTGGCGCGGCGCGTCCGCGAGGGCCGTGAGGATCAGCAGGGCGGGGCCCTGCACAGTGGATTGAGTCACGCGTCTATATATATCGCACGGCGACATATGCCGGGAGGCGGGGTGTCCCCGACCTGGGGAGACGGTGGCCGGTCCGGCGTCGACTCGGCGGGACGAAAAATGGCACGACTGCCAATTGACAGAACGCGGCGGGAAAAGTGAGGGTGGCCGCATGTCACCCTCACCATCGCCGGCATCCGCACCGCCCCCTCCCGGGGGCCCCGGGCTGCGCGCCCGCAAGAAGGACGAGACGCGGCGCAACCTGCGCGACGCCGCCTCCCGGCTGTTCGCCGAGCGCGGCTTCGCGCAGACGACGGTGGCCGACATCGTGGCCGAGGCGAACGTCTCGGAGCGGACCTTCTTCCGTTACTTCGACGGCAAGGAGGCGTTGCTGCTGCCGGACGGCCTGGAGCTCTTCGCCCGCATCGAGGAGGCGTTCCTCGCCCGCCCCCGGGACGAGACCCCCCTCCAGTCCGCGTGCGGGGCGCTGAACGACGTCGTGGACCACTTCGCCGCCAGCACCCTGACCGCACTCGCGCACCCTCTCGGCGAGGTGCGCGAACAGGCCCGCGCGGGGATGTCCCGCCAGTTCGCGGAGTTCGAGGAGCGGTTCGCGGAACTGATCCGGGAGCGCCTGCCCGCGGACGCGCCGGACGCCGACCTGGAGGCGGCCGTGACCGCCAACTGCGCGCTGTCCGCCGCCCGCGCGGTGCTGCGCACCCTGCGCAATCGCCGGCAGGCGGGCCTCGCGGTGGAACCCCAACTCGTCCTGTCCCGCGCCTTCGGGATGCTCTCCACGATCGGATCCCCGGCCTCGTGAACAAGCGCCGCACCCTTCTGGCCGCGTCCCTCGGCCTGGTCGCCGTGGCCGCCGCGGCGACCGTGACCGACATCGTGGTGGAGCACAAGGTGGAACACCGGGTGGCCGGCACCGCCGCCTGCCGCCTCGACACCCACGAGACGGTGTCCGTCGGACTCGACAGCCGGCTCGCGGGCCTGCGGGCCCTCACCGGCACGGTCGGCACCGTACGGATCAACGCGTCCGGCGTACGCAGGCAGGGCACCGAGCTGGACGTCGCCGCGTCGCTGCACGACGTCTCGACCGACGGCCGCACCTCCGGCGGGACCGCCACCGCGACCGTCGCCTACGGCCAACTGGCCGAGCGGCTGCCGGCCGGCGCCGACGGGCTGACGCCCGGCACCGACGGCAAGCACCTCGTCCTGACCGGCACGGTGGGTTCGCTCGGCCTGCCCGTCACGGTCACGACCACCCTGACCACCACCGCGCACGCCGTCACCGTCGCGCCCAGCACGGTATCGGTCCTCGGGCAGACCCTGTCCGTGGACGACCTGTCCTCACTCCCGGCGGCCGCCGGGCTCGCCGGCCGACTCGGGCCCCGCACCGTCGACATCGGCACCCTGCCCGCCGGTGCGCGACTCACCGGCGCCCACGCCACGGCCGACGGCCTCGCCCTGGACTTCCGGCTGGCGCCCGCCGCCGCGGGTCGGACGGGCGGCGCGGCCGCGTCCTGCGCCCTGTAGGAACCGGGCGGAAGGACCGCCTCCGCGGCCCCGCGCGCAGTCCCGCCGCGCGTCGACGGACCCCGCGCGTGGTCCGCGGGGAAGCGGAGGCGCGGACTTAGCATCGGCCCCATGCCCAGCTCCCCGCCCGCGCGCCGGCGCGATTCCCGCTCGCTGCTCCTCCGCGCCTGGTGGGCGCGGCGTCCCCCGGCGGCCGGTGCCGCCGTGATGGCGACCGGGATCGTCTCCGTCGGTCTGCACCTGACGGGCTACGAGACCCTGTCGCGGATCTCCCTGGTCCTGGCCGCCGCGGCGTGGGTGGCCCTGGCCGCCGACTTCGTGGCCCGCCTGCTGCGGGAGCGGGAGCGATGGATGGAGGAGGCCAGGAGCCCGGCCGCGCTCACGGCGGTCGCGGCCACCTGCGTCCTGGGCACCCGGCTGTCACTGCTCGGCCGGCAGACCCTGGCGGAGGCGCTGCTCGCGACGGCCGCCCTGCTGTGGCCGTTGCTGATGACGCTCGTGTCGCGGCACCGGCGGCGCCGGATGCCCGGCGCGGTGTTCCTGGTCTGCGTGGCGACGCAGGGGCTCGCGGTGCTCGCGGCCACGCTCGCCGGGGCGCTGGCGGTGGACTGGATGGCCCGCGCCGCGATGGTGCTGTTCTGGCTCGGGCTGCTGTTCTACGTGCTGGCGCTGCTCAGCTTCGACGTCCGCCAGGTACTGACCGGGGCGGGCGACCACTGGGTGGCCGGGGGAGCGCTCGCGATCTCGGCGCTGGCCGGCGCCCGCCTGCTGCTGGCCCAGGGGCCGGAGCTGTACCTGTGGAACAGCGACAACGCGGACGCGCTGCGGCGCGTGACGGTCGTCCTGCTCGTGCTCGACCTGAGCGTGTACGTCGTGCTGGCGGTGGCGGAGGTGCTCCGCCCGCGGCTCTCCTACGACGTGCGCCGCTGGTCCACGGTGTTCCCGATGGGGATGACGGCGGTGGCGACGCTGGCGGTCGGCACGGAACTCGACCAGGCGTGGCTGCGGGTACTCGGGCAGGTCCTGCTGTGGATCGCGGTGGCCGCCTGGCTGGTGGTCGGCGCCGGGGCGGTGCGGGCGGCGTGGACCGCGTCCCGTCCCGGGCGGGTCGCGCCCCCGGCGAGCGGCTGAGGTCCCGGTCCCGCGCGGTGAGGTCCCGGTCCCGCGCGGTGTGACGTCGACGGCGTGTGTCCACACGTGTGCGGGCAGGCGGGTGTGCGGGACGGGCGGCGGTCGCGGTCACGTCCTGACACCGGTGCCATTTGACGGTCGTGCCACTTCCTCGGCTATGTTGTGGCAGTCCTGCCACTTCCGGAGTCCCGCGGTGCTCCACCGCCCAACTCCACTGTCCTGGAGGCCCGGTGTCCTCTTCCCCCGCCCGCCGATCCGCGCTGTACCGCACGGGTGCCTTCTGCGCCCGGCATCCGGTGTGGGTGATCGCGACGTGGCTGCTGGTACTGGTGGCCGCGTTCGCCGCGCGCACGGCGATCGGCGCCACGTACAGCGACGAGGTGAGCCTGCCCGGCAGCCGGACCGAGACGGGGGGTGACCTGCTGCAGGCCTCGGACCCCCAACTCGGCGACCCCAGCGGCAAGATAGTCCTCCACGTCGGGAAGGGCAGGGTGTCCGACCACGGCACCGCCGTGGACGAGACCCTGGACCGGCTGCGCGGCCTGCCCCACGTCACCGGTGTCTCCGACCCGGTGACCAGCGACGACGGTGCCACCGCCTACACCACCGTGACCTTCGACGAGGACCTCAAGTCCCTCGGCCACGCCTACACCGACCGGCTCGACGGTGCGACAACTCCCGCACGGCAGGACGGAGTCGGCGTCGGCTACGGCGGCGACCTGCACGAGATCGTGCGGGCGCCGGCCAACGACAGGGTGAGCGAGGCCGTCGGTGTGGTCGCCGCGCTCGCGGTCCTGCTCGTGGCGTTCGGCAGCGTCGCCGCCGCCCTGCTGCCGCTGGTGACCGCGCTGATGAGCATCGCCGTCGGCATGGGCGTCGTCGGCAGCGTCGCCGGTGTCCTCACCTTCGCCACCTCCGCGCCGACCCTCGCCACGATGATCGGCCTCGGCGTCGGCGTCGACTACGCGCTCTTCCTCACCACCCGGTTCCGGCAGGACGTGATCGACGGCCACGACACCGAGTCGGCCGTCGCGCGCACCACGGCCTCCAGCGGCAAGGCGGTGGTGGTCGCGGCCGTCACCGTCGCGGTCGCCCTGCTCAGCCTGTACGCGTGCGGACTCAGCATGATCGGACGCCTCGGTCTCGCCGCCACCCTCGCGGTCGCCGTGACCGCGGTGGCCGCGCTGACCCTGGTGCCCGCCGCGAGCGGCCTGGTCGGACAGCGCGTCGACCGGCTGCGCGTCCGGCGGCGCCCGGTGGCCGAGAGCTCCGGCGACCACGACGCCTGGCACCGCTACGCCGCGCTCGTCGCACGTCACCCCTGGCGGTTCCTGGCGGCGGGCACGGCCGTCGTCGCCCTGTGCGCCGTCCCGCTGTTCTCCCTGCGCCTCGGCCACATCGACGACGGCGCCGACCCGGCGGGCAGCACCACCCGCGACGCGTACGACTGGACGGCCGAGGCCGACGGCCCCGGGTTCGGTCCGGGCGCCAACGGCCCCTTCACCGTCGTCGTGGACCTCCGCCGCGCCACCGAGCCCGCCGACCGAATAGCCTCCGGCCTCGCGACCGCCCTGCGCGGGACGCACGACGTGGCCGGCGTCACAACTCCCAGGACGACCAAGGACGGTGACGTCCTCGTCGCCACGGTCACCCCGGACTCCGGCCCCCAGGACGCCGCGACCGACACGCTGTTCGCGACCCTCACCGACCACACCCTGCCCGACGCGCTCAGCGGCACGGGCACGACCGGCTACCTGACGGGCAGCACCGCGGGCAACCTGGAGTTCCGCGACACCGTCACCGAACGCCTGCCGCTCATCGTCGGCATCGTCCTCGTCGCGGCGTTCGTCCTGCTGACCGTGGTCTTCCGCAGCCTGGTGATCCCGCTCAAGGCGGTGGTCCTCAACCTCCTCACCACCGGCGCCTCCTACGGCGTCCTCGTCGCCGTCTTCCAGTGGGGCTGGGGCGACAGCCTGCTGGGCATGGGCGAACCGGTGCCGATCGAGTCGTACGTGCCGATGATGATGTTCGCGATCGTCTTCGGTCTCTCCATGGACTACGAGATCTTCCTGCTCTCCCGCATCGCCGAGGAGTGGCACGCCTCCCTCGACAACACCCGGGCGGTCGCCCGGGGACTGTCGCTGACGGGCCGGGTCATCACCAGCGCGGCCCTGATCATGACGGCGGTGTTCCTCTCCTTCACCGGATCGCCGACGGTCGTCGTGAAGATGCTCGCGCTCGGCCTCGCCGTCAGCGTCGTCCTCGACGCCACCGTGGTGCGCCTGGTGCTGGTGCCCTCGCTCATGTTCCTGATGGGCGGCGCCAATTGGTGGCTCCCGCGGTGGCTGGACCGCCGGCTGCCCCACGTGACGGTCTGACGGGAGGGACCCCGGGTGCGGGCCGCGCCCGGGGTGACACCCCCGGACGCACCCGCCCCGCCGCGCGTGTCGCGGGCCGACCGCGCACGCAACGCCCCAGCACGGACGGCGTGTCGCGCCGCGCAGGCCCGTCCGGTCGCTTCCCGCGCGTGGTGCCGGCTCCTAGGCCGACGGCAACTCCCCTGCTGCCGCGGGGTGTTCCTCCCCGCGCAGGAAGCGGAGCAGCTCCGGCAGCGCGTCCGGGTCCTCGATCAGGAAGAGGTGGCCGCCCTCGAACACCCGCGCAACGGCTCCCGGTATCCGTCCCGCGAGTGCGGCGCCGCGCTCCGGCGGGGCGACCAGGTCCTGCGAACCGGAGGCGACGAACGTCGGGCAGGCGATGCGGGGCAGCCGGTCGAACGCGTCGTGCCCCGCGCGCGCGGCCAGTTGCAGTGCGGCACCTTCGGCGGCGGCAGCCCCGGCGGCGGGCCGCCGGTGTCCGGGAGGGGTGCCGAACAGGCGCGCGGAGACCCGTTCGCGCTCGTCCTCGTCCAGGTCGGCCAGCGTGTGCAGCGGATACGACGACCCGCCCGCGCCGCCCGACGACGTGCACAGCAGGGCGAGCCGCTCGACGCGCTCCGGCGCGGTGACCGCGAGTTCCTGCGCCACCATCCCGCCGAAGCTCACCCCGAGCAGCCGGAACCGCCGCCAGCCGAGCCCGTCCGCGACGGCGAGCGCGTCGGCCGCCAGGTCCGCCATGGTGTACGGCCCGCCGGGCAGACCCGTCCGGCCGATCCCGCGCTGGTCGAATCCCACCACCTCGAAGTCCTCCGCCAGCAGCCCCAGAAGCGGTGTCACCTCGGCCAGCGTGGTGCCCGAACCGTTGAGGAACAGCAGCGGGGGCCCGCTCCCCAGCCGCTCGTAGGCGAAGTCCAGACCCTCGATGCGCATGGTCGGCATGGTGTTCCGGTCCCCTCTCTCCGTCGCCGGCTCTCGGCGGCCCGGCCGCCCCGGCGCGTACGGCGGCGCGGGGCACCGGGGTGCCCCGGCCCCGTGCGAACGGCGCGGACCGGACCGGATCACGATAATGATCCCTGCCCCGACAGAGCGTGGGGGGCCCGCTCCGGGACATCCGTGCAGGCGGACCTGTTACGCGTACGACCAGGAGAGGCGGGCCCCTTGAGTGTGTCCCTGACGGCGACCAACACCTTGTTGAATCTGTACCGGGTGGCCGCCCGCGCCAACTCCCTGCGCCCCGGCGCCGCCCGCGCCAACGCCGAACGCCTGGCGGCCCTCCAGGACCGGACACCGCCCCGGCCCGCCCCGCTGCCCGGGGCGCTCCTCGAACGCTGGACGCCCACGCGGACGACGGTCGCCGGGAACCCCGTGGTCCGGCTGACACCCCGGGGCGCCGCGAACGGCCGCCACCTCGTCTACACCCACGGCGGCGCCTACGTGCACCCACTCATCCGGCCCCACTGGCACATCATCGACCGGATGGCCCGCGGCACGGGTGTGACCGTCACCGTCCCGCTCTACCGGGTCGCCCCCGAGGGCGACGTCGACGCGGGCTACGCCTTCCTGACCGAGGTCTACGACGGGCTCGTACGGGAGGCGGGCGCCCGGAGCGTCACCCTGGCCGGCGACTCGGCGGGCGGCGGACTGGCGCTCGGCCTCGCCGTCGACCTCCGGGACAGGGGGGCGCCCGGGCCCCGGCAGGTCGTGCTGTTCTCGCCGTGGGTGGACCTCACGATGACGCATCCCGCCGTTCCCGCGCTGGAGCGTCTCGACCCGATGCTGCGGGCCGAACTGCTCGTGGCCGCAGGCGCGTTGTGGGGCGCCGGGCACGACCCGCTGGACCCGCGCCTGAGTCCGGCCCGCGCGGACCTCGACGGCCTGCCGCCGGTCCACCTCTTCCAGGGCGGCCGCGACGTCTTCGCGGCGGACGTCTGCGACCTCGCCGCGCGCCTCGAACGCGCGGGCAACGGCGGCACGTTCAGCCTGGAGCCGGACGGATTCCACGTGTACGTGGGCGCCTTGTGGACCCCCGAGGCACGGGCCGCGCTGAACACCGTGAACGGTCTCCTGACCGCCGCGCCCTGACCCCGGCGAAACCTGCCGCGGTGGTGAACACCCGGACGGTCAGGCGGACTTGGCGCGCTCGGACTTCCAGAAACCGGAGAAGGTGATGCGCTTCTTCGGCAGGCCGGAGCGGTGCAGATGGCGGCGGCCCTCCGTGGCGAGGGTCGACTCGCCCACGACGAACGCGTACCCCGTCTCGGCGACCTCGGTGTGCCGGCGCAGCTCTTCGAGAGCGGCGGCACCGGGTGTTGCGGTCGCGTCGCCGCGCACCACCCAGGTCACCCGGACACCCTCGGGCGCGTCGAGTTCACGCCGGTCGCCGTCGAGCGGGACCTCCTGGATGACCCGTCCGACGGTGTCGCGGGGGAGTGAGCGCAGGATGCCGGCCGTCGCCGGCAGACCGCTCTCGTCGGCGACCACCAGCACCTCCGACGCGTCGTGCGGGCACTCGTACAGCAGGCCTTGGTCGAGCAGCGCGACCGGGTCGCCCGGCCGTGCCCCGCACGCCCAGATCGCGGCGGCGCCCTCGGGCTCGCCCGCCGGGCCCAGGTGCACGACGAAGTCGATGTCCAACTCCGCCGCCTCGGCGCGGAACTCGGCCACGGTGTAGTTGGCGCAGTGCGGCCGCACGTCCTCGGGGAGCGCCAGGTAGGGTTCCCACCACTTCGTCCCGGAGATCTCCGGAAGCACGAAGCCGTCCTGGTGCGGCAGTGGGAAGAAGAGACGGAACCACTGGTCGTAGCCCTGCCACGAGAAGGCGGCGAAGTCGGCGCCGGACACCGTCACACGTTGCATCGACGGCGAGAAGCGTTCGCTCCGGACGACCTCCCCGCGGAAGAGGCCGGGGGTCTTCACTGCGGGGGTGGGGATCTTCGACACACAGGAAGGTTAGCCTAAACTAACCCGGTGCCCAACCTCCATCGCGCTCTCGCCGTTCGCCGCGGCGGGATCCTCGCGCTCCTCACCCTCGTGCTGCTGGCCGTCGTCCTGGCGAGCCTGCTGCTCGGCAGCAACCACCTCTCGGTGTCCGACGTGATGCACGGTCTCACCGACTCCGGACCGGCCGCCGACCACGCCGTCGTGTGGGGTTCGCGCATACCCCGCACCGTGCTCGGCGGGCTGGTGGGTGTGTGCCTCGGTGTCGCGGGCACCGTGATGCAGGGACACACCCGCAACCCCCTCGCCGACCCGGGCCTGTTCGGGGTCTCGGCCGGGGCCGGTCTCGCCGTGGTGCTCGGTGTGTACGTGCTGCACGTGCGCGACACCGACGCCACCGTGTGGTTCGCGCTGATCGGCGCGCTGGTGGCGAGTGTCGCGGTGTTCGGCATCACCGTCGCGGGCAGCGGCACCGCGAGCCCCGTACCGCTGGCCCTCGCGGGAGCCGCCGTGTCGGCGCTCCTCGGGGCGATCACCTCCTTCATCGTGCTCACCGACCGCGACTCGCTCGACGCCTACCGGCTGTGGGTGGTCGGCTCGCTCTCCGGGCGCCGGATGGACGTGCTCGGTCCCGCCTGGCCCTTCATCGTGGTCGGGCTGCTGCTCGCGGTTCTCAACTCCCGCGCCCTGGACAACCTTTCGCTGGGCACCGAGATGGCCCACGGACTGGGGGAGAACGTGCTCAGGGCCCGGATCGTGGGCCTGCTCGCGATCACCCTCCTCACCGCGGGCGCCACGGCCGTCGCCGGCCCGATCGGCTTCGTCGGCCTCACCGTGCCGCACGTGGCGCGGGCGCTGGTCGGCACGGGGCACCGCTGGACACTGCCGGCGGCCGCGCTCGTCGGCGCCGTGATCGTGCTCGCGGCGGACGTCGTCGGACGGCTCGTCGCGGGCAGCGCCGAGATCGAGGTGGGCATCGTCCTCGCCGTGCTGGGCGGTCCGGTCTTCGTCGCGGTGGCCCGCCGCAGGTCGCTGGTGGCGCTGTGAAGGACGACGGGCGCACGCACGCCGACGCCACCGCGCTTCCCGGCGGACACACGTATGACGGGGCGTTCGCACCCGACGGGCCGGTCACACCCGAAGGGGGCCGAGCACCCGCCCTCGCCGAGACCTCCGCCCGCCCCGCCGCCCCCGGCGGGACCCGTCCGGGCGCCGTCCGTGCCGCCCGGCGGGGTGTGCGCCTCGGCCCCCTCGGACTGGCCTGGCGGCCCCGGGTGCTCGGCGTCACCGCGGCCGCGTTCGTGGCCGCCCTCCTGCTCCTGGTCGCCGCGGTGGCCGTCGGCTCGACCGGCATCTCGCCCGTGACCGTGGTCCGCGCGCTGGCGGGCGGCGGCGATCCCGCCGATCACTTCATCGTGGTGACCCTGCGGCTGCCGCGGGCCCTCACCGGCGCGCTGGTCGGCCTCGCGCTCGGGGTGGCCGGCGCCCTCACCCAGACGTTCACCCGCAACCCGCTGGCGACTCCGGACATCCTGGGCGTCACCTCCGGCGCCTCGGTGGGCGCGGTCGCCGCGATCGTGCTCGGCGGCGGCGGGTTCTCGCTCGGCGCGTCCGTACTCGGCGGCACCGTCCCCGCCGCCGCGACGGCCGGCGCGCTGATCGCCTCCGTCCTCGTGTACGGACTCGGCCTGCGCGGCGGGGTGCAGAGCTACCGCCTCGTGCTCGTCGGCATCGGAGTCGGCGCCACCCTCGACGCGGTGACGAGCTATCTGCTGGTCCGGGCCAAGATCACGCTGGCCACCGCGGCCTCGCAGTGGCTGGTCGGCAGTCTCTCCGGCACGTCCTGGACGAGCCTGTGGCCGCTGCTCGTCACGACCGGCGTCGCCCTGCCCCTCGCCCTCGCCGCCTCCTCGTCGCTGAGCCTCGGACAGCTCGGCGACGACGTCGCGACGGGCGTGGGACTCGCGGTGCAGCGCCACCGGCTGCTCGTCATCGCCCTGGCCGTCGTGCTGACCGCGGGCGCGGTCGCGGCGGCGGGGCCCGTCGGGTTCGTCGCCTTCGTCGTGCCCCAACTCGCCGTCCGGCTCTGCGGGACCGCCCGGCCGCCGCTCGCGCTCTCCGGGCTGCTCGGTGCCGCCCTCGTGCTCGTCGCCGACCTGGCCGCCCGCACGGTCTTCCCGTGGGAGGTGCCCGTCGGCATCCTCACGACCGTCGTCGGCGCCCCCTACCTCATCTGGCTCCTCGTCCGTCACCGCAAGGAGATGACGTCATGACCGTTCCCGTACTCGAGGCGCGCGGCCTCCGCCTCGCCTACGACAAGCGGACCGTGATCGAGGGCCTCGACCTCTCGATCGACAGCGGAAGTGTCACGACGTTCCTCGGCGCGAACGGCTGCGGCAAGTCCACACTGCTCAAGGCGTTCGGCCGCATCCTGCGTCCGGCGGACGGAGAGGTCCTGCTCGACGGGACGCCGATCCGCCGCCTCCCCGGCCGTGATGTCGCGCGACGCCTCGCGATCCTTCCGCAGAGCCCGGCGGCCCCGCCGGGCACCAGCGTCTTCGACCTGGTGATGCGCGGGCGCAACCCGCACCAGAGCTGGGCGCGCCCGTGGACGCCGGAGGACGCCGACGTCGCCGAACGGGCCATCGCCGCCACGGGGTTGTCGGAGGTCGCGCACCGGGACATCGCCTCGCTCTCCGGCGGGCAGCGGCAGCGGGCCTGGATCGCCCTCGTCGTCGCGCAGGAGGCCGGGACGCTGCTGCTCGACGAGCCCACCACGTTCCTCGACCTGACGCACCAACTGGAAGTACTGCGGCTGGTGCGCCGGATCAACAGGGAGCGCGGCGCCACCGTGGTGATGGTGCTGCACGACCTCTCGCTCGCCGCCCGCTACTCGGACCGCCTCGTGGTGCTCCACGACGGCGGCGTCGTCGCCGACGGGACGCCCGAGGAGGTGCTGACCCCGGCCCTGCTGGAGCGGGCGTTCGCCCTCCGGGCCCGCGTCGTGCCCGACCCGGCGACCGGCACTCCGCTTGTCGTTCCGGAGGCGGACGACCCGGCGCCTGCCCTCGTAGATGGTTAGGTTAGCCTCACCTGTCATGAGATCCCATCGCTTCGGCGCTCTGAATGCCGCCGCCGTAGCCGTTCTGGCCGCGGTCGCGCTCCTGCTGACCGGCTGCTCCTCGGATTCCGGTTCTGGTTCCGGTTCCACCGACGACGCCGCGTCGGGTCCCTGGACGTTCAAGGACGACCAGGGCAAGACCGTGAAGCTCGACCACACCCCGACCCGCGTCGCCGGTCTCAACGACGTCCTCGTGTCGCTGATGAACTACGGCGTCAAGCCCGTCGCGTCGTTCGGCTACACCTCGCTCGCCGACGACCACCGCTTCGACGGCCTGGACACCAAGGGCATCACCGAGGTGGGCACCTCCTTCGGCGAGATCAACCTGGAGAAGCTCGCCGCCGCGAAGCCCGACGTCATCGTGACCAACGTCTACCCGACGGACGCCAAGGGCACGATCGACAAGACGCAGGCCGACTACGGCTTCAAGGATCTCTCCCAGGAGAAGCAGGTCGAGAAGATCGCCCCGGTCGTCACCCTGTACATGGGCGGCGACGGCGAGAAGGTCGTCAAGCGCACGACGGACTTCGCCACCGCCGTCGGCGCCAAGGCCTCCGTGGTGGCGGCGGCCAAGGAGAAGTTCGACGCCGCCGAGAAGTCCCTCGCCGCCGCGGGCAAGGAGACCAGGATCAAGGTCACCGTCGTCTACGCCGACGGCGACGGCCTCTACGGCGTGAAGGCCAAGGACGACCCCGCCCTGCGGATGTACCAGGACCTCGGGGTCCCGTTCACCGAGCCCACCCCCAAGGGCTACTACTGGGGCATCTACAGCTGGGAGAACGCCGGCAAGCTCGGCGGCGACATGCTGCTGCTGTCGCAGACGGGCTACCAGCAGGCCGAGTTGAAGAAGCAGGCCACCTTCGCCGACAACGCGGCGCTGAAGTCCGGCCAGGTGCACGACTGGACGTCGGCCGGCATGGACTACGTCTCGCAGGCGGACTACATGAACCGGCTCGCCTCCTGGATCAAGGAGTCCAAGGTCGTCAGCAAGTGACCGCCTGAGCGGCTATGTTGATCGCGCCGGCGCCGTACGGTCCGCATCAGGGCCGGGGGCGCCGGCGCGACCCTGACCGGACAACGCGCGCAGAAGAGGGACCTGATGACCGCGAACGACGACCCGACATCCGCGCGCACCGGGACCGCGTTCGTGGCGCTGGACTTCGCGGCGTACATCGTCGAGAACTTCAGCCACGATCCCGGCGTCGCCCAACAGGCCGCGAACGCCCTGGAGGTGGCGCGCGGCGCGCGGCTGCCCGTCTTCCACGTCGCCCACGAGGCGATGCTGGACACCCTCCACCCGCTGACGGCCCCGGCCGACGGCGAGACGGTGCTCGGCAAGCGCACCCTCAGCGCGTTCGCGAGCACCGACCTCGACGAGCGGCTGCGCGCCGCCGGCGTGGGCCGGATCGTCGTCGCCGGGGTGGCCACCTCCGGCACGGTGCTGTCGACGGCCCGGTGGGCGTACGACATCGGCTACGAGGTCGCGGTGTGCGCGGACGCCTGCGCCGACCCGGACCCGGCCGCGCACGCCGCGCTGCTCGACGCGTCGGTCTTCCCGGACAGCTGGCTCGGGCTGTGGCGCGTCGCCGACATCGTCGGGGTCGACGGCATCGTCGGGCAGCGCCCCTGACCCGGGCGCCGGGAGTCCGCCCGGGGGAGCGGGCGGCCGAACGGCCCGTGCGCGCGCCCGTGTTGGGGTGCCGCGGGGACGGTTCCGGTCAGGCGCCGGTGGGCCGGCCGAAGGCGCCGCCCGTGCCGAAGACCAGCGCGCCGAAGCGTTCACCGATACGACGGTGCGTCGCGGCGTCGGGGTGCAGCCCGTCGGGGAGCGGCAGTTCGGCGGCGTCCGCCTCGCCGTACAGCTCCCGGCCGTCGAGGTAGGAGAGGTGCGGATCGTCCGCCGCGCGCTGCCGGACGATCCGTTCGAGTTCGGCCCGGACGACCTCCAACGTCAGCTTTCCGGTGGCCACTTCCGCCGGATCCCCCGCCGCACGGAACCCCAGCCTTCCCTCGGCGAGCGCTTCGAGGTCCGGGAGGCTGGGCCCCGGGGTGCTCTCGTGGATCGGGCACAGCAGGGGCGAGACGACCAACAGCGGTGTGTCGGGGCGCCCTTCGCGGATCGTGTCCAGGAAGCCGTGCACCGCCGGCGCGAACGCGCGCAGCCGCATCAGGTCGGTGTTGACGACGTTGATGCCGATCTTGACGCTCAACAGGTCGGCGGGGGTGTCCCGCAGGGTGCGCGCGGTGAACGGGTCGAGCAGCGCGCCGCCGCCGAGGCCCAGGTTGACCAGCTCGACCCCGCCGGCCGCCGCGGCGAGCGCCGGCCACGTGGTGCTGGGGCTCGCCGCGTCGGAGCCGTGGCTGATCGAACTGCCGTGGTGCAGCCACACCTTGCGGCCCCGGTCCGGGACGGGCGTCACGGAGGCGTCGGTGCGCAGGGCGACCAGTTCGGTGGTCTCGTTGTGCGGCAGCCAGATCTCGACGTCCTTGACCGCGCCGGACAGACCGGTGAACCGGACGGTGCCGGTCGGGCCGGGACGGCTCTCCGTGGTGCCGGTGGCCATGTCGATCACAAGGGTGTTGCCGCCCTTGGCGCTCGCCCGCCCGGCGAGGACACCGTCGACGAGCAGGTCGTAGACGCCGTCCGGGCGGGGCGGGGCCCCGGCGTAGACCCGCTTGGTGGGCAGTGTCTCCAGCTCTACCGCCGTTGCCCGCGTCCGGAACGCGAGACGCACGCCCGAGGGCTGGGCCTCGGCCATGACGAGCTGCGCGTCCGCGCCCTGGGCGAGGGCGCGCGCGGGGAGCCGGTGCGGGAGGACGCCCGCGGCGGTCCGCTCCAGCTCGACGGCGCCGCGCAGGATCTCCGCGGTGACGGGCGTGGTGATCCACCCGCGGGCGTGTTCCGGGTCTTCCGAGCCATTCATGAAATCAATTATGAAACTGCCTAATTGATTTAGGCAAATCGTCGTCGTGCCGCGGATCCCGGAAACCCGCACCTCACGCGACACTTGGGCCCCTGCTACGGTGACGGCCATGTCGGAGGAGACCGTCACCACGGTCCTGGACGGAGAGGCGTCGCGCCGGGACACCGAGCGCACGCTGCTGTTCACGGACGCCGTCGTGGCCATCGCGATCACCCTGCTCGCCCTGGACCTGCCGGTGCCCCACGGCGCCACGAACACGGAACTCTGGCACTCCGCCCGCGAGGGCCGGTCCGAGTACCAGTCCTTCCTGATCAGCTTCCTGGTGATCTTCGCCTTCTGGCGGGCGCACCGGCAGGTGTTCGGCGCCGTCGGCCGGCTCGACCGCACCCTCGGCATGCTGAACGGCCTGTGGCTGCTGCTCGTCATCGTCATGCCGTTCGCCACCAAGGTGCTCGCGGGCGACGGCGGGTTCGAACTCCGCTTCGGCTTCTACGCGTTGCTCCAGTCCCTGACCAGCCTGGTGTTCGTCCTGGTGGTCCTGCACACCCGGCGGGCGGGACTGCACGTACCGGGGACGCCGCGGTCCGCGTTCACCACCCGGCTCGTGCACAGCGCCTCGGTCGTCCTCTGCTTCGCGGTGTCCGTGCCCGTCTCGATCGCCGTCGGCGAATGGGCCTACTTCTGCTGGGCGGCCATCCCGTTCGGCAGTGCGGCGGGAATGGCGTTCACCAGGCGCCGGTGGGCGGCGGGCGGGCAGGCCGACTAGGGCGTCCGGCCGGCCCCGTCCCGCGCCAACCCCCGCCCGGCGCACACCCGTTCACGACCCGGCGGAGCCGTCGCGCAGCGGGACCCCCACCCGGTGCAGGTGGCGCAGCGCCTCCCGGTACGACTGGACCAGCCCCGTCTCGTGGTACGGGACGCCGATCTCCGCGCAGTAGGAGCGCACGATCGCGCGTGCCCGGCGCAGGTGCGGGGTGGGCATGCTGGGGAACAGGTGGTGCTCGATCTGGTGGTTGAGGCCGCCGAGCGCCACGTCGGTCAGCAGGCCGCCGCTCACGTTGCGCGAGGTGAGCACCTGACGGCGCAGGAAGTCGGTGCGGTCGTCGCCGGTCAGTGTCGGCATGCCCTTGTGGTTGGGGGCGAAGATCGCGCCCAGGTAGACGCCGAACAGGGCCTGGTGGACCAGGAGGAAGACCACCGCCTTGCCCGGGGGCAGTACCACGAACAGCGCGGACAGGTACAGCGCGAAGTGGCCCAGCAGCAGCGCCCCTTCGAGCCGGCGGCTGCGCATGGACGGCGAGCGCAGCGCGCGCACGCTGGAGACGTGCAGGTTGAAGCCCTCCAGCAGGAGCAGCGGCAGGAACAGGTAGGCCTGGTAGCGGCCTATGAACCGGGCCGGGCCACGGCTGTTGCGGGCCTGTTCCGTCGACCACACCAGGATGTCCGGCGCGACGTCCGGGTCGAGTTCCTCGTGGTTGGGGTTGGCGTGGTGGCGGGTGTGCTTGTTCATCCACCACCCGTAGCTCATGCCGATACCCAGGTTGCCGAAGATCCGTCCCCCGATCTCGCTCGGCCGGCGCAGCCGGAACACCTGCCGGTGCGCGATGTCGTGGGCCACCAGGGCGACTTGGCCGAAGACCAGGGCCAGCGCGGCCGCGACGACGACCTGCCACCACGAGTCGCCCAGCGCGAGGAACGCGGCCCAGCAGAGGCCGAGGGCGAGGCCGACCGCGCCCAGCCGCAGCGTGTAGTGGCGGGGACACCGCCGCAGCAGTCCGGCCTCGGTGATCCTGCGGGACAGCCGGGCGTAGTCGCTGCCGGTCTCCGCCGTTCCCGGGGACGCGGGGGCCGCCGCGGCGGGCGAGTTCATCGGTGGGGTCATGCGGACGAGTCTGCTGACCTGCGCGTCCGCGCACGATCCGGCTGTCCCCCAAGCCGGGCGGGTGGTGCCGTCCCCCCGGTACGGGGGCTGGCCCCACCCCGCTCCCGCCGGCCGTGCGCCCCGCGAGCGGACGCCCTACGGCATTGTCAGCAGCCGCACTGCGGCGCTCGCCGCATTCCGCGCCCGCAACGGATCAACTGCCTGGCGGAGGACGGGAAACCACAGCAGCATGTTCCGGAGGGCCCATGACTCACAGCTCCCGTCCGCCGCGCCGGACGCTTGCCACGGCGGTTCTCGGTCCCGCCACTCCCGTACCGGTCGGCGTGGTCGAGCAGACCGAGGAACGCATCGCCCGCTTCAGCGCCTACATCCGCATCGGATTCGTCGTCCTCGTCTACCTCCCCGTCCTCGCCTGGGACCGGCTGGCGCACCCGGTCCTCGCGGTGGTCGCCGCCGTCGCCGCCACCGCCGAGGCCGTGTGGTTCCTGCGGCGCGCCTTCCGGGGCCGGGGCCTCACCCGCGATCCCGTACTGATCTGGGGCGACGTGGCGTTCTGCCTGGCGCTGATGGTCGTCGGCTCCCGCGCGGCCCACCCGTACGAGCGCAACGAGATCACCACGGAACTGGTGCCGTTCGCCCTCGGGTCGTCCGCGACCGTGGCCTTCGCGCTCGGCTTCACTCCGCGGGCGGTCGGCGCCCTGCTCGGCCTGATGGGGGTCTGGTCGCTGTCGGTCCTGCCGCACGTCACCCTCAAACTCGGCTCGGACCTGCTGGGGTTCGCCATCTGGTACTTCCTGGCGCTGCGCGTGGCCGCCCAGTTGCGCACCCTCGCCGTGCGGACCGAGGACCTGCAGAGCGCCGCCCTGGTGACCGGGCGGCGCGCGGCGGAACGGGAGGCGGGGGAGGCGACGGCCAAGGAACGCGAGCAGCAGCACCGCGAGATCCACGGGCGGCTCCTGCCCATCGCCCAGCGGGTGGCCCAGGGCGAGACAGGCGCGGCGCTCGCCGCCGCGGCACAACGCGCCGTGCACAGCGCCCGCCGGCTCATCGACCCGCGCGCGGGCGGCCCCGCGCTGTCCGACCTGGCCGCCCAACTGGAGGACCTGTGCGTGGAGTTCGCCGAGGAGCACCTGGTGGTGGACGAGGTGCTGCGGATCCACCACGAGCCGCCGCCCGAGGTGGCCGAGGCGCTGCTGGCCGCCACCCGCGAGGCCCTGCGCAACGCGCTGAAGCACAGCGGCACGCGTGACCCCGTCCACCTGTACGCCGTCGCGGACGAGGCGGCCGTCGAGATCTCCGTGCGGGACCGCGGGGCCGGACTCTCGCCGGGCGACCCCAGGCCCGGCGCGGGCATGGCCGGCACGTACGCGGCGGTCACGGCACTGAACGGCACGTGGTCGCTCGAACCGGCGACGGGCGGCGGGGCGCGGGCGACCTTCCGGTGGCCGCGCGCGGCGGGCACGACGGATCCGGAGCGAGAGAGGGAACCCCGATGACCGGAGCACAACCTCCCCGTCCCGCGACACCGCGCGCCTCCGGCGGACCCGACCCACGGCCCGTGCTGCGGGTCGCGGTGGTCGAGGACGAGGCGATGACGACCGCGCAGATAACCGGCCAACTGACCGCGCTCGGACTGGAGGTGGCGGTCCGTGTACAGCGCGTGGAGGACCTGCCGGACCCGCCGGACGGACCGCCCGCGGACGTCGCCGTCTGCGACCTGCACCTGCCGGGCCTCTCGGGTGCCGACGCCGTGGGACACCTCGTGGGCCGGGGCCTGCCCGTCGTCGCCACGACCGGCGCCGCCATGCGCGAGGAAGCTCTGGAGGCGATCGCGGCCGGCGCCCGCGGCTTCATCGAGAAGCGCGGACTCGCCACGGACCGGTTCGCCGCGGCGGCCCTCGCGGTCGCCGACGGCGGCTGCTACGCGGACGCCCACCTGGCCGGCTACTTCCTGGACGACCTCGACCGCAATCCGCTGCTCGGCGAGCGGCTGCGCACCGACGACAGGCGGCTGCTGGAGGCGATCGCCCGGGGCGACCGCATCGAGGACATCGCGGCGGAGTGGGGACTGGCCGTCCGTGAGGTCCAACAGGTCCGCCTGGGGCGCCTGTTCGCCGCGGAGGTGCGGCACCGGACCGCCCACCACCTCACCGCCCGGGAGAAGGAGGTGATGATCGCCGTCGGCTGCCGGGGACTCACCTACAAGCGGGCCGCCGCCCAACTGGACATCGGGGTCAGCACCGTTGCCCAGCACATGGAGAACATCCGCGACAAGTACCGCAGGACCCACCCCGGCAGCGACGGAATCCGCATCGCCTCCGCGGCCACCCGCTGGGCCTGGGAACTCGGCTACTGCCACGGAGGCGGCACAACCACCGTCGTGTGACCGGTGGTTGTGCCGCGGGCCCGTCAGGACTCCGGAACGTGCTTGCCCCACTTGTCCACCAGCCGGCCGCCGTCGTCGCGGGTGACACCGCCGGCGCTCTCCGCCGTGGACGTCTGGGTCGGGTGCCCGTACTCGTCGGGCGGTCCGTCCCACGACATCCCGAAGTGGAGGCCGCCGTCCGAACCGGGGGCGGACCCGACGGCGGCGTGCGCCGTACCGGCCGCGGAGGCCGCGTCCGCCGCGTCGGCGGCATCGGCGGCGTCCGCCGCGTCGACCACGTCGATGACGCCGAGCCCGTCGGCGAGCGCGGCGGAGACGGCCACACTGGTGCCCACGATCACGACCTGGTTCGTGCGCCGCTTGATCCTGCCGCGGCGCTCACCCGTGGCCCCCACGGCGTCGGCGCACGCGTCGCCTATTCCGTCGGCCACTTCACGCACGAGAGGCCGAATGGCCTTGTTGACGAAGAGGGAAATCCCGGACATCGCTCCTCCGAGCTGCTCCAAGGGGGCGGGATCCCTCGACATTAGGAGCGGCGGTGCGACGGGTGAATCCCCGATTTCGGGGAGGCGGCGGGTCTCGCCGGCGGTCAACCGCCGTACTTCCGCGCCCTGTTGGCCTCAGTTCCGGTCACCGGACCGCAACTCCTCCCCGGTCCGGCCGTCGTACGCGCTCCACCTGACGGCGGGCGGCACGACGCGGGCGCAGCGCGGGCCCCCGTGCTCGTCGGTCAGGCCGAGGCGGCCCACCAGCAGGCCGCCGCGTGCCGCCTCGTCGAGGACGGCGGCGGGCACCGCGGCGAGCAGGAGCTTCGCGCGGCGGAACATGGTGAACGTGCCCCGCGCGTCCAGTGCGCCCCAACTGAGGTAGACGAACCGGTCGCCGGGGCGCCCCTGCACGTACCGGCCGGTCACGTCGGGACCGGTCCCGGTGGACGTGACCGTGCATTCCAGGGTCCAGGAGGCGGACGGGGCGTCGCCCGGGTGGAGGCCGAGGAGTTCGGCGGGCCGGTCGCGCCGCTGCACGGCGACGTGCACGTTCTCCAGACGGGCGGGGCCGCCGTCGGAGGGGTGCGGGGCGTGGTGCGTGAAGGTGCGTCCGGGCAGGTCGACGGCGTCGATCCGGACGAGCAGGGGGGCGGGGACGGCGGTGGGAGCGCGCATGCCGTCCATCGTCCCGCGCCCCGGTGCGGGAGGTCAGCTCTTCGCGTCGGCGTCCAGCAGTTCCGCCAGCCGGCCGATCACCAGGGGTGCTTCGAGGCGCAGTGCCTCGACGTCCATGCCCTCGTCGCCGATCACGGTGAGCAGCGCGCGCTCGCCGACGGCCAGGACGACCACGTGACCGCCCGCACCGCGGGCCACGACCTCGCGCAGCGGCCCGGTGGAGGCCTGGTCCGCCATGCGGTTGCCCAGTCCCAGGGACGCGGCGGCGAGGGCCGCCACCGACTCGGCGTGCGCCTTGTCCACGTCGGCGACCACCAACAGGCCGTCCGCGGTGGAGATCACGGTTTCGGAGACCCCGAGGACCTTGTCCCGCAGGGCGGTGAGGACGGCGGTGAGGGCTTCGGCGGAGGACGGTGAGGCGGTCATGGTGCTCCTGTGGAACTGTCGGTGCTCTGTGGGGGGTTCGACGCCCGGTCGGGGGGCCGGACCGGGGCGGGGAGTCAGGATTCGGTGGACAGGCGGGCCAGTGCCGAGGCCACCCGGCGCACCAGCTCGACGTCGGGGGCGTCGCGGTCGAGGCCGCGCGGCGGGGGCGGCGCCGAGCCGCGGCCGGGCACCCGGCGTGGGAGGGCACCGGGCACAGGGGGCACCGGCCCCGGCGCTGACCCCCGCAGGGCCGCGGGGACCGGGGGAGCCGGAGCGGCCGCGGGGCGGGCCGCCGCAGCCGTACGGGGCGAAGGGCCGTGCGCCGTGTCCGGCAGGGCCCGTCCGAGGACGCGGCGCCTGGCGATCCTGCGCCCACGTGAGCTCATGCGCCGCTCTGGTCGGTCGACGCGCCGCCCAGCGGGTGGCTGCCGGGCGCGCGGCGGGGCAGCGGCCCGGCCGGCGCGGGCGGGGCCTGCGGCGGGGGACCCGCGACGCGCGGCGCGGTGCTGGGCCGGTCGGCCGGCGGCGGCTGCTGTTCGCGCCGCAGCAGCCCCAGGGCGTCCATGCGGATCAGGTCCGCCATCACCGCGTACAGCCCGCGTCCCAGGGCGAACGCGATGTCGCGCGGTGTGCGCCGCCCGTTGACGACGGAGAGCACGGCCGCGTGGCGGGCGCCCGGCCGGACCGGCAGCGGGGTGGCCGCCTGGATCCGGGTACGGGCGAACTCGCCCACGGGTCCGCGGTGTTGGGACAGGTGCCCGAACCGGCGGGCGGTCTCCTCGGCCAGCCGGGCGGGCTCCACGCCGGCCGCGCAGGACACCGGCACCGGCTCGGACAGCTCCCAGCCGGTGGGTGTGGTGAGCGCGAGCGCGAACGCCCCGTCGAACACGGCGGCGGTGTGCAGGAGGTCCAACTCGGCCCGCCCGACCACGCCTTGGCCGACGAGGGCCGCGTCCAGGGCGGCGTGGTACGGGTCGGTATCGGTGATGCCGTCGTCCCGGGCGGCGCGGGCGGCGGCCGCCGCCGCTGCCCAGGTCTGCTCGTCCACCCGCTGCGACTTGAGGAGCTGCGACTCCACCCCCGGGGCGCCGGGGGTGTGGACGGCGACGACGAGTCCGTCGCGCAGATGGATGCTGCCGCCGGGGCTGCCCGACACCAGGACGGTGGCGCTGCGTTCCTCCTGGCGCATCCGGTTCAGCAGGGCGGGCACGTTGCGGGGTTCGTCGGTGCGGATCATGCCAGTACGCCTTCGGCGAGGGCGCCGAGCCGGTGCAGGACCAGGGCGAGGTTGGTCCGCTCGCGGTCCGCGACGGCCGTCAGCAGCAGCGGGTCGCCCTGTCGGGGCACCGTGCGCAGGACGAGGTGCTGGTCCCGCAGGGTCACCACCACGCTCTCCAGCTCGCCGTCGGCTCCCGCGGCGGCCAGCCGGTCACCGATCAGCGCGGCGAGGTCGGCGCACTCCGCGGCCGCCGCCGCGCCGTGGTCGCGGCCCGCCGTGGCGTACGTCAGGCCGGTCACCGCGTCGACGAGCGCCGCGTCCGTGACTCCTGGGGCGTCGAAGAGCCGTGTGAGGCTCGCATCGATGGAGGACACCGGCATCCGTTCGTGAACCCTTCACTTGTTGACAGGAAGCACAGTAGTTTAATTCCGTATTAGAGCAATAGCGTTCTCGGATGACCGTTTCTGACGGGTTGTCATGAGTCTCCGGGTACGCGTTCAGCCCGGGGCCCCCGCCCCGGCAACAGCGAAGGACGCAGCTATGAACATCGAGTCGGGCCTCAAGGACGCCATGGCCATCGAGGGCGCAGTGGGCGTCGCGCTGGTGGACTACGAGAGCGGGATGTCCCTCGGGACCCTCGGGGGCGGTCCGGGCTTCGACCTGGAAGTGGCCGCGGCGGGCAACACCGAGGTCGTGCGCGCGAAGGCCCGCACCCTGGCCGCGCTGGGCATGGAGGACACCGTCGAGGACATCCTCATCACGCTCGGCCACCAGTACCACCTGATACGTCCGCTGACGAGCAGCAGCGGCTCGCTCTTCCTGTACCTGGCGCTGGACCGCGCCCGCGCCAACCTGGCGCTGGCCCGGCACGGTCTCAAGCGCATCGAGAGCACCCTGGAGGTCTGAGCGCCGGGCGGCGGCACGCGGCCGGCCCCGCGCCGCCGCGTGCCGCCGCCGGGGCGGGACCCCGCGGCAACCCGCTTGAGCCGCCGCGACCACGTGGGACAGCATGGCCCCGTGATACGTGGAAGCAAGGTCGGGCTGCGCACCCGCCGCGACGAGGACGTCCCCGTGCTCCAGGCCGGGCTGTACGAGGACGTGGCGACACGTGCCCGCGCCGACTCCCGCCCCTGGCGCCCCCTTCCGCCGGACGCCGCGGACTCGCCCGCCGCCGCGGCGGCCCCGTCGAAGAACCTGGCGTACTTCTCCGTCGTCGAGCTGGACACGCAGGAACTGGCCGGCGAGGCACTGCTCTGGAACATCGACACGCACAACAGGACCGCGCACCTGGGCATCTCGCTGCTCCCCGCGTTCCACGGGCGGGGCCTGGGCGGCGACGTGGTCCGGGTGCTGTGCGAGTACGGGTTCGCCGTGCGCGGTCTGCAACGGCTCCAGGTCGAGACCCTCGTCGACAACACCGCGATGATCGCGGCGGCCCGCCGGTCGGGATTCGCGGTCGAGGGCACGCTGCGCCGCTCGGCATGGGTGTACGGGGCGTTCGCCGACGTCGTCGTCCTCGGGCTGCTGGTGGAGGAGTGGGTGCGGTGACCCCGGCACGGCGGCGGCCGCCCGGCGGTCGGCGACCCGGTCCGTGACCTCGGCCGTGAACCCGGCCGTGGTGCCGGTCCGCGGCGTGCGGCATGATCACCGGCGTGAGAGATCCGCACCTGCCGACAACGGAGGCCGCCGTCGCGGCGGTCCGCGCGATCGCCGACGAGTACGGCCTCGCCGTGCGCGTCACGCACGACGTCGGCGCCGACCAGGTCGCGCGCCGTACCGCCGCGGAGCTGTTCACGGTGCTCGACGCCGACGGCTCGCTGCCGCACGAGGCGTTCGTGGACCTGGGAGGAACACCCCGCACGAGCGTCCGGCTCTTCGCGGACGGCGACGCCACGATCACCGTCGAGGGCGTGGAGTTCCACGACGTGCCGCGCGACGCGGTCCCGCCGTTCCTGCGCTCGGTGTTCGGCGGACTGGCCCATGTGAAGGGGCGGTTGTTCCCGCCGGGCCGGTGGCTGGTCGTCCCGCTGCCCGGCGACGAGACCTACCGCGAACTCGTCGGCCTCCCGCTGACGCCCTGGCTGGCGCGCGGCACCGGACGCCGGTGAACGCTCCCGCCCCCACCGGAACGCGGACCGGCGGCACCCCCGCCCGCCCGCCGCACCGCGAGCGCGGCACCGGTACCCGCCCGGGTCCCGGACCTTCCGGCCCGGATGAGATGCTCCGCCCGTGAACGGGAACGTGGACGTGGACATGAACACAGGGACGGAAACCGCCGGGACCGCGGCGTCGCGGGACGTGCCCCCTGTCGAGCGCTGGGAACTGCGGCCGGCCGAGGCCGCCGACGCCGGGCGGATCGCCGAACTGCGCGCCGTCGTCATGCGCCCGGACCTGGAGCGGCTCGGCCGCTACGACGAGGACCGGGTGCGCCGCCGCCTGTACGACTCCTTCTCCACGCTGTACACGTCAGTGATCCTCGTGGACGGCCGGTTCGCGGGAAGCGTCACCGTCCGCCCGGTCGCCGGTGGCCGGCTGCTCGAACACTTCTACCTCGCCCCGCACCTCCAGGGCCGCGGCCTCGGCTCGGCGGTCCTGGGCGCGGTCCTCGACCGGGCGGCGGCCGAGGGCGAGACGGTCCGCCTGGCCGTCCTCCGCGGCAGCGCCGCCCGCCGGCTCTACGAACGCCACGGCTTCGTCATGGAGTCCGAGGACGCCGTGGACGTCCTCATGGTGCGGGCCCCGCGATGACGGCCGCGGCCGTCATCGCGGGGCCTCGCCCCTTGGGGTTCGCGCGGGGCGGCGGATGCGATGCCGGCACGGGACTTCTGCGCGGGTACCGCACTCGATTGAGTGATGTGACCCTTAATGTGCCGATTTACAGCCCGGGTTGAGATCATTGGCCCGGAGCGGCGCACGGCGCCGGCGACCAAGGTCCCCGGCGGGGAAGGGCTCACCGCCCCCTCGCAGGTGGAAGGAGGGGGAAGGGTCCATCCGGGATTCGGCCATGCCGTACGCTGCACCGGACACTCCTGACAATCTTATTGGAGCGCAAACGTGGCGAAGCAGGCGGATACGGGCGGATTGGCAGGGTTGCTGTCCGTCGAGGGCCAAGACGTGGCAGGCGCCTGGGTGCAGCAGGTCGCGAAGTCGCTCAGGGGCCGGCTCAGTGCCGCCGAGCTGAGCCGCGAACTGGGCGAGCTGTACGAGGCTCTGGTGGAGGCCCTGGGGCAGGGTGCCACCGACGTCCACGCGGAGTCGATGTCCGAGGTGCGCGCCCTGCTCACCGAACTCTCGCGCAACCGCGCCCTCCAGGGCTTCTCGCCCACCGAGACCGCGATGAGCGTCTTCGCCCTCAAGCAGGTCCTCGAACCCGTCCTCGCGACGGGCACGGAGGACCAGATTCGCAAGTACGGCGAGCTGAGCCGTGTCCTGGACGGGCTCGGCCTCTACACGATCGAGACCTACACGCAGACGCGCGAGGAGATCATCACCTCGCAGTCGGAGCAGCTCATGGAGCTGTCCACCCCCGTGGTGCGTCTGTGGGACGGCGTGATCGCCGTGCCGCTGGTCGGCACGCTCGACTCCGCGCGGACCCAGGTCGTCATGGAGAAGCTGCTCCAGGCCCTGGTGGACACCGGTTCCGAGCAGGCCATCATCGACATCACCGGTGTCCCGGCCGTCGACACCCAGGTCGCGCAGCACCTGCTCAAGACGATCGTGGCCGCCCGGCTGATGGGCGCCGAATGCACGGTCTCCGGCATCCGCCCGCAGATCGCGCAGACCATCGTCGCGCTCGGCATCGAGTTCGGTGACATCGTCACGAAGGCCAGCCTCGCGGACGCGCTCAAGCTCGCGCTGAAGAAGTCCGGCGTGGACCTCGTGTCGCACAAGGGCGGGCAGCGGTGACGGACCGGGTACCGATCCTGCGGATCGGTGAAGTGCTGGTCGTGTCCATCCAGTTCGACCTGGAGGACCAGACGGTCCTGAACCTCCAGGAGGACCTCGCCCAGCAGATCGTGGACCGCTCCGCGCGGGGCGTCATCATCGACATCACGGCGCTGGAGATCGTCGACTCGTTCGTGGGCCGCATGCTCGCGACCATCGCCGACATCTCCCGCATGCTCGACGCGCAGACCGTCGTGGTCGGCATGCGCCCCGCCGTCGCCATCACGCTGGTGGAACTCGGTCTTTCGCTGGGCGGCGTCAGCACCGCGCTCGACCTGGAGAAGGGACTCGCGCGGCTGCACAGGTCCGGCACGTCCACGGACCGGTCGTGACCGCGCCCTGGGTCTCCGACGGCGGCCCCGAGGAGTATCCCGTCACCCGCAGCAACGACGTGGTGAGCGTCCGGCAGGCCGTCCGGACGCTCGCCCAGAAGTGCCGTCTGTCCCTGGTCGACCAGACCAAGATGATCACCGCCGCCAGTGAACTGGCGCGCAACACCCTCGTCTACGGCGGTGGCGGAGTCGTCCGTGCCGGCCTGGTGCGCAGGGCCGGACGGGACGGTGTGGCCGCCGAGTTCGCGGACCAGGGGCCCGGCATACCGGACATCGACCTGGCGATGACCGACGGCTGGACCTCGGGCGGCGGCCTCGGCCTCGGCCTGAGCGGCGCCCGCCGTCTCGTCGACGAGTTCGACCTCGACACCGAGGTCGGCCGCGGCACCACGGTGACCATCATCAAGTGGGCGAGATGACCACCCACACCGTTCTGGACTGCCAGGACGTGGCCTGGTTCCGGGACGGTCCCTCCCTCTCGGCGTCCGCCCGGGGAGCGGCGGCGGCCCTCGCCCGCCGCATCGGGCTCAACAGCCACCGCTCCGCGGAGGTGGCCCTGGCCGTCACCGAGGCCGCCACCAACCTCCGCCGGCACGCCGTCGATGGAGCGCTGCTGCTGCGAGCGCTGCGCACCGACACCGAGGCCGCGGTCGAGTTCCTCACCGTCGACTCCGGTCCGGGCATGGCCGACGTGGCGGCGTCCCTCACCGACGGCACCTCCACCGGGGGCACCCTGGGCATCGGGCTCGGGGCGGTCTCCCGGCTCGCCGACCACTTCGACGTGCACTCGCTGCCCGGCCGCGGCACGGCCATGGCGGCCCAGTTCTGGTCCCGCACCGTGGACGCGCACGGCGTGTCCGGCGCGTCGGCGGCCGGTACGTCCGTCGTCTCCGGCCTGACCCGCCCGATCAGCGGCGAGACGACCTGCGGCGACGCCTGGGCCGCCCGCGCGGAGACCGGCGCGCAGGCCGCCGGCGGGCGTCCCGCGCTGCTCGTCATGATGTGCGACGGACTGGGGCACGGGCCCCTCGCGGCCCGCGCCGGCGAGGCCGCGGTGCACGCCTTCCACCGCACGTCCGCCGTCGACCCCCAGGGGATCGTCGAGGCCGTGCACCGGGCACTGGTCGGCACCCGCGGCGGAGCCGTCGCCGTCGCCAGGGTGGAACCCGACGCGGGCCGGCTGACGTATTGCGGTATCGGCAACATCAGTGGCTTCCTTGTCGGGAACGGATCGCGCCGCACTCTGCTGTCGGTCCCCGGCATCGTCGGAGTGAACATGCGGCGCCTGCGCGTCTTCGAGGAGCCCCTCCCCAAGGGGGGCGCCCTCGTCATGCACTCCGACGGGCTCACCGAACGCTGGGACACGTCCTCCATGCCCGGCCTGCTCTACCACGCCCCCCTCGTCGTGGCCGGGCAACTGCTGAGGGAAGCCGGGGTGCGCCGGGACGACGCCGGCGTCGTGGTGCTGAAGGACGCCTGGTGAACGGCCGTGGGTGTGGTGAACGTGCCGGCCGATCCCTCTGAAGCACGCCTCCGCGCGGTCCCGCCGCAGGCCGGCACGTCGGCGCCGGCGGGGCCGTCCTTCGGGCTGACCTCCTCCCAGGACATCTTCAGCCTGCGCCGCAGCGCCCGGCGCGTCGCCGCGGACCTCGGCCTTGAACGCCAGGACCAGGTCCGACTGGCCACCGCGCTCAGCGAGTTGGGCCGCGACAGGCTGGGCTGCGGGGCTCTCACCGTCTCGTTCCGGCTCGACGCCGCCGAGCAGCCCGCCCTCGTGGTCACCCTCGAATGGGACCGGGGCACCCCGCCGCCGGCCGAGACCCTCGAACTCGCCGCCCGCCTCGTGCAGGTCGAGTACGACCCGGACGACGACCACAGCCGGATCGTCGTCCGCCAGTCGCTGCCGCCCGGCGGCCCCGCGCTGCCCGAACTGCGCCGGCGCCTCGCGGAGACCCTGGGCCACGACGCGCCCACCACCGAGGCCGACCACCTGCGCGCGCAGACCCGCGACCTCATCACCGCGCTGGAGGAGACCCGCGCCCAGCGCGAGGAACTGCGCAGGCTCAACGAGGAGTTGGAGGAGACCAACCAGGGTGTCCTCGCGCTCTACTCGGAACTGACCAAGGAACTGGAGACGACCAACAGCGGCGTGCTCGCCCTGCACTCCGAACTGGACGAGAAGTCACGCCAGTTGCGCGAGGCGGGCGAGGCCAAGACCCGCTTCTGGACGAACATAAGCCACGAACTGCGCACCCCCATCAACGCCATCGTCGCGCTGTCCCGGCTGCTCCTCGACCCCGAGTCGCCCGCCCTCACGGCCGACCAGCGCCAGCAGGTCGCGTTCATCGCGTCGTCGGGCGGCACCCTGCTCGCCCTCGTCGGCGACCTCCTCGACGTGGCCAAGGCCGAGGCGGGCCAACTGGAGGTCCAGGCCGCCCCCGTGGACCTCCGGCTGCTGGTCGCGGAACTGACCGGCACCCTGCTCAGCGGCTACGGCGCCGAGGACGTGCGGTTCACCACCCCCGAACCGGCCTGCCTGCCCACGATCGTCACCGACGAGCACCTGCTCACCCGTGTCCTGCGCAACCTGCTCTCCAACGCCCTGAAGTTCACCGACCGCGGCGAGGTGCGCCTCGACGTACGCGTCGACGGCGACCCCGGGGCGGCCGCCGTGCGGTTCACCGTCAGCGACACCGGCATCGGCATTCCCGAGGACGAACTCGGGCGCGTCTTCGAGGAGTTCTACCAAGTGCGCGGCCCGCACCAGAACGGCAGGGCGGGCACCGGGCTCGGGCTGCCCTACGCCCGCATGCTCACCGAACTCCTCGGCGGCACCCTCACTCTCACCAGCACGCACGGTGCCGGCACCCGCGTGACGGTGCGCATCCCGGAACTCGACAGGGCGCGGCCCGCCCCGCAACAGGTGAAGGAGGACGGCAGTGACCAGTGAGGCTCAGGACATGGACCCCGCCGCCATCCTGGTGATCGACGACAACGACACCAACCGCTACGTACTGACCAGTTGGCTGCAACGCGCGGGCCACACCGTCGTCGCCGCGTCGACCGCGACCGAGGGCATCGACTACCTGGACTCCCCGGGTGAGACGCTTCCCGAGATCGCGATCATCGACGTCCGGCTGCCGGACATGAGCGGCTTCGAGGCCAGCGAGCGGATCAAGGAGAGCGCGCGCACCGCCGGCCTCCCCGTCATCCACGTCTCCGCCGCCGCCATCAGCCCCGAGGACCACGCCGAGGGTCTGCGGCGCGGTGCGGACGCCTATCTCGACCAGCCCATCGACCGCGGCGAACTGCTGGCCACGGTCACCGCGACCCTGCGGTACGCCCGCGCCCGGCACCGGGCGGAACGGCTCGCCGAGCGACTGCTCGTGCTCAACCGCGCGACCATGGACGTCTACAGCGCGGTCGGCTTCCACTCGTTCGCCGCCGCCGCGACCGGCGGCGCCGCCGACCTGCTGTCGTGCCCCGCGAGCGCGCTCTTCCTCTCCCCGCAGGGGCAGGCCGTCCACAGCACCAGCGCGGGCCCCGGCGTGCCGGCCGGCACGCGGCCGGCCCGCCCGGACCTGCTGGACCGGCTCGCGGCGCGGAACCTGGCCGGCGGCACCGGCGCCGCCATCGTCACCCTCACCGCCGCGCAGTGGGCGACGCTGCTGCCCGACGACCACCTGAAGGGCGACATAGCCCTGGCGATCGCCCGCACCAAGCGCGGGCGGCCCCCGGTGTGCCTGGCGGTGCCCGTCGGGGCGGTGGCGGGTGCCGACGAGGAGCAGTCGTTCCGGCAGCTCACCCACGCCTGCGCCCTCGCCCTGGAGGCGCTGCGCACCTACAACGAGGAGCACGCGCTCGCGCTCGCGCTCCAGCGGTCGTTCCTGCCCGTGGCCCTGCCCACCGTGGAGGGCGTCGACCTGGCCTTCCGCTACCTCCCGGCCTCCGAGAACGCCGAGATCGGCGGCGACTTCTACGAGGCCCTGGAAACGGCCGACGGCCTGCTCCTCGCCATAGGCGACGTCGCCGGGCACTCGCTCGGCGCGGCGACGGTGATGGGGGAGGTGCGGCACGCCCTGCGCGCGTACGCCATCGAGGGCCACCCGCCGCACCACATACTCAACCGGGTCGAGACACTGCTCGCCCGGTCCCAGCCCGAGGTCAGCGTCACCCTGTGCCTGGTCCTGCTGGCCCCGGACGGCCGTACCGCGCAGGTCGCGAACGCCGGCCACATCCCGCCGCTGTTCATCACGCCCGACGGGGAGGCGCGCTTCCACACCCCGCACGGCCCGCTGCTCGGGCTGCGGCTCCCGCACCCGCCGCCCACGGTCGTGCCCACCCCGAGCGGCACCCGGCTGGTGCTCGTCACGGACGGGCTGGTCGAACTCCGCACCTCGCCCCTCGACGACACCCTCGCGAAGTTCCGGGCCGAGGCCGTCGGCGGGCCCGCCGACCTCCAGGAACTCTGCGACCACCTGCTCGCGCGCTTCGGGCAGGACAAGGACGACGACATCGCCCTGCTGGCCGCCGACATTTCGTGACCCCGCCACGGGTCGGCACCGGGCGTCGGACCGCCGATTTCACAGGTGGCGCAAAGAATTCCGCCACCTGTGAATTCGCCGGGCTGTTCGATCCGTTTCCGTGCGGTCACCCGGTGCGATTCCGTGGCCCTCGATACTCGCGGTCCGTATTCGCCGGTACCTGGGGCGGACACCTGTCGGGCGACCGCGATCCGGCGCCGTTTCGAACCCGTGGGCGGGGGCAGTCGGCGGTCATGGAGACCAATGAGGGTACGGAAGAAGTGATCGAGACCCAGGGGGACGAGCACCATGTCGTCCTCAGTGCCGACACCAACGGTGACGGCAGGACCGACGTCTGGATGACCGACACCACCGGCGACGGCAAGGCGGACCTCTACCAGTTCGACACCGACGGCGACGGCGAGATCGACGTGACCATGGCCGAGCGCGCGGACGAGCCCGGTGCCGACCGCGTCGTGGTCGAGGGCGACGGCGGCCACCCGCTCGCCGACGCCTGAGCCCCCTCCAGGCGCCCCGGCGCGCGGCACACCACCAGGGCAGCGCGGGGCCGGCGCACGGCACGGGACCGGCCCGCGGAACCACGAGGAGTTTCTGTGACCACCTACGTCATCACCGTCCCGGGTACGTTCGTCCACGGCATTTCCCCGGCCCTGCGCTCGGAGGTGGAGCGCAGGCTGAGTCCGCGGGACCCGCAGGAGACGGACCTCGGCGAGACGGAGGATCTGAGCCTCCTGACGGTGGAGGACGACGGCAACGTGTTCTCCGTCAGGCTGCGCGTCGAGGCGCCCGACCAGGCGTCCGCGGAGGGCGAAGCGGTCCGTCTGGTGACCTCCGTGTTCGAGGACAGCGGCCTCTCCAAGGACGACGCGCCCCTGGGCCCCGCGGCCGTGACGGGCATCGACCGGGAGTTCTGAGGCGTGGCGGAAAGGCTCGCGGCCATTCGGTCACGAGCCTTTCCCGCGGCTGATGCGGGTAATGCGTCCGAGGGGTCCGGGAATGCCTTTCCCCTGCTCCCGGCGGGCATCCGGAACTTCTTCCTCCGGTCGAATTCGAGGCGGAGGGACGGTGAATCCCGCACCGCGAGGATTCGGTTCCCGAGCGTGGTCGCACCGCCCGCGAGCGCCCCTTAGGCGGGCCTTTGCGCGTTCTTTGTGGATTCGCGAGCATTCACCGCATCGGGCGATTCGCCCGGTGCGACGGTTCCGGCCGCGGCGTCCGGCGGATACGGCGGTGTCGGGCGGGTGCGGTGCCGCGGCGGGCCGGCGCGAACCCCGCTCGTCAGGGGCCTCCGGGGCCTCCCGTCGTCGCCGCAGGGGCCCCGGCCGGCCCTTCCGGACCGGCCGCGAACCATGTCTTGATCAGACAACAGTCCACCTAATGCCCTCGCTCTCTGGTGACGAGCGCATTCGCCGTGTAGCGTCCTTCGCAGATGTCGTGGTTCGCAGTACATGCCCGCGCTGAAGTGCGGGCGTTTTTGCTGTGCAGTGCCAGAGGACCAGGACGATCACCTCCGGGTCCGCGCGGTGTGGGCCCGATATCGACTGAGAGGCACCGGCATGGCCAGCGGAACCGTCAAGTGGTTCAACTCTGAAAAGGGCTTCGGCTTCATCGCGCAGGACGGGGGCGGCCCGGACGTCTTCGCGCACTACTCCAACATCAACGCCAGTGGCTTCCGTGAGCTCCAGGAGGGCCAGGCCGTCACCTTCGACATCACGCAGGGCCAGAAGGGCCCGCAGGCGGAGAACATCACCCCCGCCTGATTCGGGGTCGTACCACCGCCGGGCCCCGGGAGCACACGCTCCCGGGGCCCGGCGCCCGCTTGTGGGGCCGCGCGACGGCTCCGCGAGCCGCAGCCCGCACCGCGAGGTGCGAGGCCCCCGTGCGGCGGCCGCGGCGGATCCCGCCCGGCCCGTACGGCTGCGTCCTCCCGAAAGGCATGCGCCGTGCGGGAGTTGACGCCCCGGGGTGCACGCCGAACCGTCCGCCCCGCGTCCGCCGGGCCCCGTCACGCCGCCGCCCGCGCCCCGTTCACGGCCTTCGCCGCCGCGGCCCTCCGACGCTTTCCGCGCCCCCCTTCTCCGCGCGCCCGCCTGCGGACCTTCGGACCGGGCCCCCGTCGCGGCCCCCTGTGCCCCGGCCGCCGTCACGCGTGACGCCACGCCTGTTCCGGCCCTCCCGGCGCATCCCTCGCGGCAGCCTCCGCGACCCCTCCGGACCCCGTGGGGCCTTCGTCCGTGTTGCACACTTTCGGGTGATGGTCGCGGCGCGCGCCGGGTGGCGCGCCCTGGCGGGGGAGTGGCACATGTCCTCGGGCAGAAGGGAACCGGCGTCGCCGGTGCGTCAACCTCGTGCGTTCAGCGGGTGAATGGACGCTGCACCCGACCGTCACGGGGATGCGGGCGGTCCGTAACGCGGAGCCGGTTTCCCTGGTCGTACGAGGTCACCGGCGGCAATGTTCTGGGTGTGGCCAGCAGGCCGCAACCCGCACATCGCACAACCGGCCCGGTCCCGTCCGGGATCCGGAAGTGCCCGCACCACATGGGGGACTTCATGTCCAGCTCCATCACCGCCCGTCGTCTCGCAGCCGCCGCGATCACCGCCGGCTTCCTCGCCGGGGCGGCGGCGCTCCCGGCGTCCGCGGCGGACAACAGGCCGCACCGGCCCGCCGTCGAGATCACGAAGGTCCAGTACGACTCTCCGGGTCGGGACGACCACTCCAACCGGTCCCTCAACGGTGAGTGGGTGCAGATCACCAACAACACCGGCAAGTCGGTGAACCTGGACGACTGGACCCTCTCCGACAGCCACAAGCGCACCTACACCTTCCACCACTACCGTCTCGGCGGTCACTCCAGCGTCAAGATCCACACGGGCAAGGGCAACAACACCTACCGCGACCTGTACCAGGGCAAGCGGGACTACGTGTGGGACGACCGCGACAGCGCGACCCTGCGTGACGACCACCGCCGCGTCGTCGACAGCGAGTCGTGGGGCAGCCGCGGCCACGGTGGCGGCAACGGCGGCGGCCACGGTCACGGCCACTGACCACCGCTGACGCACCAGGTCTGACCGGCGCCCCGGTCCCGGCACTTCACGTGCCGGGACCGGGGCGCCGTGCTGTGCGCCCGCGTCCGCCGGTGTCCGTGCAGGTGTCACGCGAGGGAGACGGAAGGGTTGCGATCCGGTGCACATACGAGTGATTGCCCCGGCCGGGGACAGTCGCCCGCAATGACCACGAGTACGACTTCTCCCACCACCGCCCCCACGACACCGACGGCGGCCGCGGCCCCCGCGGCGGACCGGTCCGTCGGCTCCCCGCACGGCTTGGGCGTCCGGGCGTCGGAGTTCCTGACCCGGAAGGGTGTCCGGACGGCGATGCTGACCGGCTCCGCCGTCACGACCGCCGCGGGGCTCCTGGCGGCCGTCCACGGGTGACCCCGCGCACACCTGTGCGACGCGCGGTGCCGTGCCGCACGCCTGACGGGACACCGCGGGCGGTGGCCCGATCTCGGACACCCGGTCTGTCCGGCCGGTTCCGGGGCAGACGGCGATCTGACGAGGGCGGCCGTCGTGGCCGTCAGCCGCCGTGAGGCCAGGACGACTTGGGAGCCACCATGCCGATCGCAGTGCCGGGTAGACCCGCCGAACTGTCCGGTGCGAGCACCGCGACGGAACGGTCGAGCAGGGCCTTCGCCCTGCCCCGCGGCCTCGGGGGCACCGCCGGCCGGATCGCCGCACTCACCGTCTGCCAGGCAGCGCTGATGGTGGGATTCGGGCGGCTCATCACCGGTCCCGCGAAACACGTGTGGCCGATGACGGTCGAGGACCACGTCGACGAGGGCTTCGAACACCTGCGGACGCACGCGCTCACCGACGTCTCGTACATCGGCTCGGAGGCCGGCAACACCCTCACGGTGATCGTCATCACCCTCCTGGCCTGCGTGGGCCTGGTGCTGATACCCCGGCTGCCGATGTGGCGGCAGGCGTCCTTCCTCGCCGTCGCCGTGTCGCTCCAGGCGCTCGTCTTCCTGGTCATCACGCTGTTGGTGGACCGGCAGCGGCCCCACGTGCACCGGCTCGACGCCTCGCCGCCGACGTCCAGTTACACCTCCGGCCACACCGGAGCGGCCACCGCGCTCTACGCCGGGCTCGCCTGGCTGGTGCTGTCGAAGGTGCGCGGTCCGTGGCGCAGGATCGTGGCGGGGATCCTGTTCCTGCTCCCGCTGTTCGTGGCGATGTCACGCCTCTACCGGGGCATGCACCACCCGACGGACGTCCTCGGCGGCCTCGCCAACGGCGGTCTCTCGCTGGCCATCACGGGCAGCGCGCTGTTCGCCCGGCCGCTGGTGACCGCACCGCCCGCCGACGGCACGGCGGTCGAGGCCGCGCCGGGCACGGACGCCGTCGACTCCGGTCCCCGCGAGGCCGTTTCCGCGGACGACGCCGCGGCCGGCGACTCGGAGCGGGCCCCCGCACTGCCGGGCCCGGTGACCGTCGTCGTCAATCCCACCGTGACCGGTGAACGGGACCGCGACGCCCTCCGGCGCGTCCTGGAGTCGCACGGTCACCGGACGCCCACGTTCGTGGAGACCACGGCCGAGGACCCCGGCGGCGGCCAGGCCGCCGCCGCGCTGCGCGACGGTGCCCGGCTCGTCGTGGCCTGCGGCGGTGACGGCACCGTGCGCGCCGTCGCCGAGGCGCTGGCCGGCAGCGGCGTCCCGCTCGTCGTCGTGCCCAGCGGTACCGGCAACCTGCTCGCCCGCAACCTCGGTCTGCCCCTCGCGCCGACCGACGCGCTGGACGCCGCGCTGCGCGGCACCCCGCACCGGCTCGACCTCGCCCGCGCCGAGGGCGACGACTTCGAGCGCACCCACTTCGCCGCGATGGCGGGGGCCGGGCTCGACGCGGCCATCATGGAGCGCACCGCGGACGGGGCCAAGTCCGTGATCGGCTGGCCCGCCTACGTGGTGGCGGCCCTCACCTCGCTGAACACGCCGCCCATGGCTCTCACCCTGCGCCTCGACGGCGCTCCCGCGCTGCGGCGCGAAGCCCGCATGGTCCTCGTCGGAAACGTCGGCACCGTGCAGGGCGGGACGACGCTGCTGCCCGCGGCGCGGCCCGACGACGGCAGGCTCGACCTGATGATCCTCGACCCGCGCGGCCCCGGGGGCTGGGCGCGGGCCCTGACGGCCGTACTGCGCGGCGGGCGGCGGAAGCAGCCGGCGCCCGCCCACGTCACCGACGCCGAGGGCCGCAGCGTCCCGGTGGAGTACTTCACCTTCCGCGAGGCCGAGTTGACGTTCGACACCCCGCAGTCGCGGGAGGTCGACGGCGACCCGGTCAGCCGGGGCACCCGGCTCGGCGTGAGCGTCGTGCCCGGCGCCCTCACGGTGCTGCTGCCGCCCCGGAGGGCCGAGTGAGCACCGCCTCCAGGGTGCCGGTGACCCGTGACATGTCGGGCGACGAGCTCTCGGCGGACGAGGCACTCGCGTCGCTCCGCCGTTACGGGCGCTGGCCCCTGGTCCGCGACTCGTTCATCCGTTTCCGGTACGCCGACGGCTTCAGCCACTCGCGGGCCCTGGCCCTCCAGACGGTGCTCGCCCTCATACCGATGGCCCTCGCCTTCGTCGGCCTCTCGTCGAGCCTGCACACCGAGGGCTTCGGCCGCGTGACGGAACTGACGATCCATCAACTCGCCGCCGGGCCCAGCGCGGAGGTGGTGGACGACGCCCTGGAACGCAGCCGGCAGGAGGCGGGCGACGGCGCCGCCGTCGCCCTGTGGTTCGGGCTGATCTTCTCGGTGGTCAACGTGACCACCGCCATGTGCCAGGTCGAGCGGGGCGCCAACCGCATCTACGGCAACGAGCGCGACCGGCCCTTCCACCTGAAGTACCTGCGCGGCCTGGTGATGTCGCTGACCGCCGGCCTGCCGCTCGGGCTCGGGTTCGTCGTCATGGTGGCGGGCAGCGACCTCGCGTCCGCCGCGGCCGAGGTGTACCACCTGGACGGCGGCGCGGAGACCACCTGGAACGTGGTCCGCTGGCCGCTCGGCGCCCTGCTCGCCCTCGTCTCGGCGAGCGCGATCTTCCGCCGCTCGCCGCGCCGGGCCCAACCCGGCTACACCTGGCTGGCGTTCGGCGCGGCCGTCTACCTCGTGCTGTGGACGCTGCTGACCTGGCTGCTGTACCTCTACCTCCAGCTGAGTGGTTCCTTCGACTCGGTGTACGGGCCGCTCAGCGCCTTCATGTCACTGTTGCTGTGGGCCTACCTGACGTCCATCGCGCTCTTCCTCGGGCTGTCGTTCGCCGCCCAGTTGGAGGCGTCGCGGGCGCGGGTGCCCGGTCCGATCCAAGCCGACCCGGGAGTCTGAACATGCCGGTGCGCGCCGCACTCCGCCGCTTTCGCGCCAGCCGCCGCAGCGCGGCCGACCGCCGCTTCGGCGTCCACCTGCTGGGTGCGACGGCCGTGGCCGCGATCGCGGCGGTCCCCTTCGGCCTCGTGCTCGTCCTCGTCGAGGGGCACTGGGAGCCGCTGCGCCGGATCGACGTGGACGCGGCACGCGGACTGAACCGGCTGGCCCTGCACCACCCGGCCTGGACCGACGTACTGCGGGTGCTGTCCAACAGCGTCTGGGACCCGGTCACGCTGCGCGTCGTCGTCGCCCTGCTGACCGTGTGGCTGCTCTACCGCCGGGCCTGGCGGCTGGCGCTCTGGGCCGCGGTGACCGCGGTGGCGGGAGGACTGATCGGGCTGCTGGTCAAGGTGGTCGTCGAGCGGGCCAGGCCCTCCCTCCAGGACCCGGTCGCGCACGCGCCGGGGTTCTCCTTCCCGTCCGGGCACGCGATGACCGCCACCACGTCCTTCGCGATCCTGCTGCTGGTCCTGCTGCCGATGATTCCGCGCGCCTGGCACGCCCTGTGCTGGTGCGTCGCCCTGGTGTCGGTGATCGGCGTCGGGTTCACCCGGGTCGCCCTGGGGGTCCACTGGTTCAGCGACGTGGTGGGCGGGTGGCTGCTCGGCCTCGCCGTCGTCGCGGCCACGTCGTGGGCGTTCGAGGCCTGGCGCACCGACGTCGGCAGGGGCCACACCCCCGTCCGGGACGGTCTGGAACCCGAGCTGACCCACCGGCTCCCGGAACGGGACGGCTCGCGCCCCTCGCGCTGAGCGGCGACGGGCGGGCGGCGGGCGGGCGACGGCCGGGCCCCGGGCGGGCGACGGCCGGGCGGCGGGCGGGACTCCCGGCGGGGGTAACTCCGCGCCCTGCGAAACGTTGTACGAGTTATGTCTTCGACAGGGTCCAGTGCGCACACCGGCGTGGCTTCGGCCGCCCCCGCCGGCCCCCCTTCCTTTCTGCTGACCCCCTCGCAGGGCGAGGCCGCCCGGACGCTGATGGGCCACGTGGGCGAACTGCCCGTGCCGAGCGGCGACACCCGGCTGCTGGCGACCGTGGTGACCATCCGGGCGGCCAGGAGCGGCAAGGGCAACATCACCGGCTCCGACCTGCGGGCACTGCGCCTCGCCGACCCCGCGCGGACGGTCGGCGACCTGCGCGCGCTCGGCTGGGAGGTGCCGGACGCGCTGCTCGACGGCGACCCCGACGCGCCGTCCGCGATCCTGGTCCCCGGCATCGGCATCTCGGCCGAGAGCCCGCTGTGGTTCGGCCTGACGGCACGCTCGCGGGTGTCGGGATGGGTGGCGCGCACGATCTCGGCGAAGCCCCTGAAGAAGACCTCCGCGACCGTCCGTACGGCCGCGCTCTTCCTCGCCGCGCACTGCTCCTCGACGCTGGAGGGGCGCCTCCCCGAGGGGCTGCCGCCGGAGTGCCGGGAGGTCCTGCCCGAACTGCTCGCCAGGAACTTCCTCGTCGCCCTCACCGGCGACGACTTCGAACTCGCCCCCGCGGTACGCCACTTGGCGGGCCGGACGGAGGGCGAGCCGGTCGCGCCCCCGGCGCGGGACCCCGGACGCACCCGCTCCCGGAAGACCGCCGACGTCTACGACCCGGCCGAGTGGGAGCGGTGGAAGCAGAGTGCCACCCCGGCCCTGACCCGTCACGTGGCGGCCGTGGCGCGGTGCGCGGTGTGCAGGCCGTCTCCCGGCAGGGTGGCGCTCGCCTTCATGCGGTCGACGCCCGAGCCGTATGTCGACAACGAGGTCCGCGTCGCCTACGCGGCCTGGAAGGACGAGCACCCCGACCGCGGCCCCGAGGCGGCGGTGCTCACCGTCGCCTACCGCGAGCGGCACGGCCACGGGCCGTCCTACCGGCAGTTGTGCAAGGGTCTGGGGTGGCGGCTGCCGCGCCCGCTGGGCACCTACGTGGTGCGGCGGCTGCTCGACAACGGGTGGCTCACCTGCACGGGGACGGTTCCGTGGACCCTGCGGCCGGGACCCGCCGCCCAGGAGCACGGCATCGTCCTGCCCGCGCAGCAGCGGGGCACCGCCGAGGCGCGGCCGGTCTCGCCCTGACGTACTCCCCGCGCGGTGTGGCGCGGCGCACGGCAGAGGCCCTCCACCCGGGCGCGCGGCACGGGTGGAGGGCCTCGATCACGCCCGGACTACTTCTTGTTGCCGCTCTTCGAGGGCTTGGCGGGCTTCGACGGCTTGTGCGGCTTCGGCTTGTAGGCCTTCTTGCCGCAGTCGTTCACGTCGATCCGCACGACCTGCGGGTCGTGGTCGCTCGTCTGGTCGGCGAACTCCGAGTTGATGTGCACCACGTCGTAGTTGTAGTCCGTCACCGACGGGCTGGTCAGGATGTGGTCCAGCGTCTGGCTGTTGCCGTCGTAGACGTAGCTGTAACGCTCGTTCGCCGGCAGGGTGTTGATGAGGTCGGTGAGGACGTCACCGTTGTCCGTGAGGGTCTTCACCGCGTCGGAGAACTCGAAGTCGTTCAGGTCTCCGAGCGCCACGATCTGCGCCTTCGGGTCCGACTTGAGGAGCTGGTCGACGAAGGCGTTCTCGTCCTCGGCCTGGAGCTTGCGCTGGGTCTCCGAGGAGCGGGTCGGCTCCTGGAACCGGCCGTGGATCGGGTCGTCGCCGCCCTTGGAGATGAAGTGGTTGGCTATGACGAAGACGGTCTTGCCCTGGAAGACGAACTCACCGGCGAGCGGCTTGCGGCTGTCGGCCCACGCGGCGTTGGACGGGTCGATACGGCCCGGCGACGCCGACAGGTGGGTCTGCTTCTTCTTGTCCTTGACCACGCTCACGGCGGTGGTCGACGGGTCGCCGGTGCTCGCGCGGTCGACGAACGAGACCCGCTTGGGGTTGAAGAGGAAGACCTGGCGGATGTTGCCGCCGGGCTCGCCGCCGTCCTCGTCGTTGACCGGGTTCACGTAGCGCCACGAGTACCGCGGGCCGCCCGCCGCCACGATGGCGTCGGTGAACTTGGTCAGCGTCGCCTCGGCGCCGACGGTGCCGTCGTCGGTGGCGCCGTTGTCGTCCTGGATCTCCTCCAGGGTGACGATGTCGGGCGAGGCGAGGTTGGTGACGACGCCCTGGGCGAGACGCGTGAACTTGTCGGCGCCGTCCGTGGGGTCGAGGTTCTCGACGTTGTAGGTGGCGAGGGCGAGTTCGTCGCTCTTCTGCTTGCGCGTCACCTCGGGCTTGAGGCCGTTGTCGACCGCCGTGCCGGTGGTGGCCGCCGTCGGGGCGAGCAGGTAGCCGCCGAAGGACGCGTAGTCGACCGGGCCGGTGGTGGTGCCGGACAGCTCGTCGCCCACGTTGAGGGTCGGCGTGGAGCCGTCCGCCGAGACGATCTCGATACGGCCGGTGTTCTGCTGGTCGTAGCCGCTGTAGAGGGTGCCGCCGCGCTTGGTGGGGTTCTCGTCCGGCTTCGCCGTCACGAACATCTCGCCGTACGTGTTGGTCGCGCCGACCACCCGGGCGTCGGTGACCGAGGCGCGCATGCCCTCGATGGACTCGTAGAAGTCCTGCGAGTACACGGTCGGTTCGAGCGGCAGGGGGTCGATGCTGCCGCCGTCCGCGGTCGGCGTGTACGTGTCCGGGATCGTGGTGTCGTCGAGGACGACCGAGGCCGGGAGCGCGTTGCCGGTGGACAGGGTGGTGGAGAGCGGGCCGGAGAGCTCGGTCACCGACTGCGTGCCGGTGCCCGGGTAGTACTCCGAGATCTTGCCGCTGACCAGGACCGAGTCGCCCACGGAGACGGTGGGGGCGGTGGAACCGGTGTAGACGAACAGGCCCTCGCTGGTGGCGGGGTCGGCGTCCGGGGTCGGGTCCTGGATCCAGTAGCCGACGCTGCCGGTGGTGCGGACCGCGGTGACGATGCCGGGCACGCCCACCACGCTCTGGCCGTTGACGGGGGAGACGCGGGTGTCGCCCTGGATGTCGTGGATCCGCAGCGGGCCGGGCGCCGTCGGGCCGGTGGGGCCGCCGCCGGTGCCGCCGCCCGTGGTCTGGCCCGCGGAGTTGGTGGGCGTGGGCGCGCCGGCGGTGAAGTCCGCCGCGTTGTCGTCCGTGTCGGCGCCGGTGGCGGAGCGGGCCACCGAGGTGGTGTTGGTGGCCGCCGGCGCGGCGTTGCCCTCGCGGACGACGGCGGCGCCGTAGCCGAGGAGGTCCACCACGTTGGCGTCGCCGGTGCAGTCGGCGACCGTCTTGCAGGTCAGGGCCGTGCTGCCCTTGACCAGGGCCACGGTGCCGCTCGCGGCGGCCATGGCGATGCTGCCGCTCGCGTCGACGGTCGGCAGCGCGTCCGTGCCGCCGGCGCCGGCGCCCTCGCCGATCAGGTAGTCGCCGCCGGGGGCGACGGAGCCGGTGAGCGGGGTGACCTGCCACAGCGACGACGCGGACGCGGCGGCCGGGAGGTACTGGAGGCTGTACCCGTCGAGCGAGTACGCGGAGGCGGACCGGTTCGCCAGCTCCACGAAGTCGTTCGTGAGCGTGGCCCCGGAGTTGCCACCGCCGCCGTACGCCTCGGAGATGACGGCGGACGCGGACGGCGCGGCGAAGGCGGCGGGCAGCGGCGCCACGATGACGGCTGCGGTGGCGGTGGCGGCCACGAATGCGGCGCTGGCTACGCGCGTTGCGCTGGGTCTGTGGATCGGCACGAGGGTGACTCCTTCAACATCCGCCGGAGGAACGGCTCTTGGGACGCAGCACGACTGACCGGGCTGTGCGGTCGGCTGAGGTTACGCGCGTAGAAAACGGCGGGGCAAGGACTCGGGGTTAAATCTTCGGGTCCAGTTGCTGACAATCTGTCTCCAGCCGTCGTCCACACGGTAGTTGGGCGCCCAACGGCACCCCGCGGGCCTGCGCCGGAGGGCGGCCGGACCCGGAACGGGGCCTCGCGCGGCACCACTTGCGGACGGACGTGTCCCGGACGTTCATGATCACGACACGGCGGCGTTACGAACACGATTCGGCCGTCGCTCCCGTCCGTGCGGTCCGAAGAAGACGATCATGGACGTCCGGACGGGGGTGGCGAAGGGAAGAACGTGTTCGGCAAGGCGGCGCGCTTGGTCAGGAACCTGGAAGCGACCGGCGTGGGGCTGCCGCCCGATCACGCCGTCGTCCTCGACGCGCCCGACCCGCGCGCGGCCGCGGCACTGGCCGGCGCCGCGCGCGGCGACCACCGCCCCGCCCGGACCCTGCTCGCCCGTACCCGCGCCGAAGCCGACTGGTACCTGCGCGGCGAAGCGGTACAGGCACTCGCCGACCTGTCCGCGCACGACGCGACCTGGCTCGACTCCTGGCGGGCCGAGGCACCGGACGACCCCGACGCCCTCGTCGTCACGGCCTTCCTGCGCGTCGCCCAGGCGTGGGAGGTACGTACCGGCCGGCGTGCCGAACAGGTGGAGGCCGACCGGTTCAAGGCGTTCTCCGCCCTGCTCGACGACGCGCTGCCGGTCGTCGAGGCGGCCCTGGCGGCCAACCCCGGCGACCCCGTCCCGTGGTCCGCGGCACTGGCGCACTGCACGGGTGCCGAGGCGCCGCGCGACGTGTTCGACGCGTACCTGGGCGCCGCGCTGGCCTGCGACCCCCACCACCTGCCCACCCACCTGCACGCCGTGCAGTACCTGGCCCCGAAGTGGCACGGCAGCGTCGAGGAGATGCTCGGCCACGCGGCACGCGCCGCCGCGGACGCCCCCGCGGACTCACCCGTCCGTGCCCTGGAGGTCGTCGCGATGACCGAGGCCGGCCTGGAGGCGGACACGGGGCGCGGACGCGGGGCCGCGCCGAGCGACGAGCGCGTCGCCGCCGCCGTCGCCACCGCGGCCGAGTGGTCCGCGACCCGGGCCCCCGAGGACCCGCGCGCCCGTGTCGTCCGCAATCACCTGGTCTGGGCCATCAACGGCCAGGAGCGCTGGGCCGAGTCGCTCGACGTCTACCGCTCCCTCGGCCGGTACGCCACGTCGGTGCCCTGGCAGTACGCGGGCGACCCGCTCGCCGCCTTCCTCCACTTCCGCGACCGCGCGCGGAGCCGGCTGGCCGCCTCCGTACCCCGCAACGGGACCGTGCCCGCCCCCGCCGTCCCGCTGCCCGAGTCGGCTTCCGGGCACGCCCCCCGCGAGATCGCGTACGTTCCCGCGACCCCGCAGAAGGTGTACCAGGAACTCCTGCTCTGCGGGGCGACCGTGCGGCTCGCCCCCGTGCGGGGCTGGACGCTGATGGAGCCGGCGCCCTCCGAGGAGACGCCGGGCAAGCGCGGGCGCAGGGCCACGCTGCTGCGCCTGGACGGCCTGACGAACATCGCCCGGTCCGCGTTCGACCCGTCCGGACTGCCGGTCCTCGTCGCCCACCTGGGCGCCGGGGGGAACAGCACACTGACCCTCGTGAAGGCCGGCGGGACGCCCGCCGCGCACCGCTGGTCCGGGCCGGGCGGGGTGCCCTCCGCGGAGACCGCGCGCGAGCACGCGGCCCTGTTCGTGGCGGCCGCCGACGGCGGCGACAGCGCCGAGGTGGCCCGTCTGCTGCGCGACCCGGGCGAACCCGCCGCGCTGCTGGTCCGCACCCTCCACGCGCTGTCGCTGCCGCCGCTGCCGGCCGGATTCGGCGAACGCGACGAGGTGCTCGCCACGTTCCCCGGCGCCACCGTGCACCGTGCCCGCTCGCTGTGGCAGGGCATGAAGGACTTCATGAGCGACGACACGGACCCGAACCCCCCGCTCGGACTGGGCCGTTAGGCCGCCGCGGCGTTGGTCCGTTCCCGCCCTTCCACCGCGTTCCGGTGCATCCTGCACCGAAAGCGTGGAAGGAGGCATGCATGAACAACGCCAAGGATGACCGCACCGTCGCCGACTTCTACGACTTCGAGGCCGCCCTGTCCGAGGAGGAACGCGACGTCCTCCTGCGGACGCGGACGTTCATGCGGGACGAGGTGAAGCCGCTGGTGAACGAGAGCTGGAGCCGGGGCCGCTTCCCCGCCGAACTGATCGGGAAGTTCCGCGAGAGCGGTCTGGTGGGGCTGCCGTACGAGGGCTACGGCGGTTCCGGTCCGGCGGCTAGCCATCTGCTGGCGGGGATGATGGCGATGGAGATGAGCCGCGTCGACGCGTCGGTGGCCACGTTCTTCGGTGTCCACAACGGGCTGGCGATGTACTCGGTCCAGGCCGGCGGCGACCAGGAGCAGCGCGACCGCTGGCTGCCCGCGATGGCCGGCATGGACCGGATCGGCGCGTTCGCCCTGACCGAGCCGCTCGACGGTTCCGACGTGGCCGCCGGACTGCGCACCACCGCCGAGCGCGACGGCGACACCTGGATCCTCAACGGCGCGAAGCGCTGGATCGGCAACGCCACCTTCGCCGACCTCGTCGTGGTGTGGGCGCGGGACCTCGCGGACGACCAGGTCAAGGGCTTCGTGGTGCCCGGTGACGCGCCCGGACTCGTCGCGGAGCGGATCGAGAACAAGATCTCGCTGCGCATCGTCGAGAACGCCGACCTCACCCTGACCGGGGTGCGGGTGCCGGAGGCGGACCGGCTCCAGCGCGTCGAGTCCTTCCGCGACACGGCCGAGATCCTGCGCGCCACCCGCGCCGGCGTCGCCTGGCAGGCGCTCGGCGTGATGATCGGGGCGTACGAGCTGGCGCTTCAATACGCCGCGGAACGGCAGCAGTTCGGCAGGCCGCTGGCCGGCTTCCAGATGGTGCAGGACCTCCTGGTGCGCAGCCTCGGCAACGTCACCGCGTCCTGGGGCATGCTGCTTCAGCTCGCCAGGCTCCAGGACGCCGGGGTGTTCAAGGACGAACAGTCCTCCCTGGCAAAGGCGTTCGTCACCGCGCGGATGCGGGAGGTCGTCGCCTGGTGCCGGGAGATCTTCGGCGGCAACGGCATCGTCCTGGACTACGACATCGCGCGCTTCTTCGCGGACGCCGAGGCGCTCTACTCGTACGAGGGCACCCGGGAGATGAACACCCTCATCGTCGGCAAGGCCATCACGGGGGAGAGCGCCTTCGTCTGAGGCGTCTGAGGCGTCTGAGGCGTCTGAGTGTCTGATGCGTCGGGCCGTCCCGTTCGGCCCGACGCGTCGTGCCGGTACAGACATCGAGGGGCTCCACCGGACAAGTCCGGTGGAGCCCCTCGATGTTGCGCGCCGCGGCTACTTGAGGGCGCGCGCGGCGGCCTGGGCGAGCGTGCTCGCCGCCTCCGAACGGGCGGCCTTGGTCGCCTTGCGGTCCGCCAGCACCTTCGCGGCGGCGGTCAGCACACGTTTGCCGGGCCGGCGGGAGGACTTGGCCGGGGTCTGCGCCAGCGCGCTGCCCGCCGCGCTCTTCTCGGCCTTCGTGCGCTTCTTGGCACCCACGGTCTTGCCCGCGGCGGACGCCGACTTGGCCTTCGTGGTCTTCGCGCTGCCCTTCCCGGCCTTGCCGGGGCTCTGGGAGAGCGCGCTCGCGGCGGCCGTCCTGCCGGACTTCGTCTTGCCGGCCTTGGCGGTCCTGCTCGCCGCGGAGGCGGCCTTGGGGTGCGTGGTTCCGGACGCCTTGGTCTTGGTGGCCATAGCGGTGTTCCTCGCTCCTGTGTCGGTTCCTTGCGATCCGTTCGTCCCAGCCGGTTACCCGAACTCCCCCTGCCGGAACGGGCGGAGGCGATTTTTCTGCACCGTGGCCGAGAACCGCCGACGCCGTGTCGGCTCCCTCGCGAACGGGAGCCGACACGGCGTCGCGGCGGATGCCGGTGTCAGGAGGTCGCCGCCGCCACCTTCGTGGCCGGGTCGCCGTCCACGGCGGCGGCCAGTTGCGGCACCAGGCGCTCCAGCATGTAGGGCAGGCTCAGAATCGTCACGAAGGAGACGGAGTTGCCGTAGTCGCTGGTCTCCTTGATGAACACCTCGCGGCCCTGCCTGGCCACCTTCAGGTCCCCGTACAGCGGGTCCTTGTGCAGTTTCGCCGCGTCCTTGGTGGTGTCGGAGACGATCCACACGATCGCGTCGGTGTCCAGCAGATCGGTGCGTTCCTTGCTGATGTTCGCGCCGAACTGGTCACCGATGACCTTGTCCAGGTCGGTGGGGAGGGAGAAGCCGAGGTCGGTGAGGACCCGCGAGCGGGGGTCCTGGCTGCCGAAGACGAACGTCCCCTCGTACGGAGTGGCCGTCACCGCGCTGGCCCCGGCGAACTCCGGGTGCTTCGCCTCGGCGTCCTTGAAGTCGGCCTCGACGCCCCGGACGAGGGCCTTGGCCTCGGTCTCCTGGCCGAGCGCCTTGCCGATGATCTCGGTCTGCTGCTGCCACGGCACCCCGAAGTCGTTGTACTCCTTGGGCTGCGCCACCACCGGCGCGAACTTCGACAGGGTTTCGTACTGCTTCTTCGTGAGGCCGCCGTAGACCGCGAGGATCAGGTCGGGGCGCAGCGCGGCGATCTTCTCCGTCTGCGGGCCCGTGCCGGTGTCCTTCAGCACGGTCGGCGCCTTGGCGTCGCCCAGCTTGTCCGTGGCCCAGGGGCCGATGGCCCCCTTGTAGCCGCCGAGCCACTCGGTGGTGCCGACGGGCACCTTGCCGAGGGCGAGCACGGCGTCCTGGTCGGTGAGACCGACCGTGACGATGCGCCGGGGCTCGGACTTGACGGTGGTACTGCCGTACTTGTGCGTGATGGTCACGGGGAACGCTGTGCTCGCGGCCGTGGTCTTCCCGGCGGCGGGCCCGGAGTCGGAGTCCTCTCCGGAGCCGCACGCCGCGACGGCGACGAAGAGCATCAGCACGGAGGCGAACACGGCGGCGAGCCGGGTGCCTCTGGGGGAGCCGGGCATCAGTGGTCCTTCACGGGTCGGTCTGGGTGTGAACGGGACGTGGGGGTCTGCGGGGCCGTGGCGCGGGTGCCGGACCATGCCCGCCACAGGGCGGCGTAGGTTCCGGCGGCGGCGCACAGCTCGTCGTGGGTGCCGCACTCGACGACCCGGCCCTCGTCCATGACGACGATCCGGTCCGCGGCGGCGGCCTGGGTGAGCCGGTGGGCGACGATCAGCGCCGTGCGCCCGGCCACCGCGCGCCCGGCGGCCTGCTCCAGGAGCCGCGCGCCGGTGCTGCCCGCCTCGGCCGTCGCCTCGTCGAGCACCGCGACGGGCGGGTCGGTCAGCACGAGCCGTGCCAGGGCCAGTTGTTGCACCTGGGCGGGGGTGAGGCGGTGCCCGCCCTCTCCGACGACGGTGCCGAGCCCGTCGGGCAGCGCCTCGGCCCAGTCCAGTGCCGACACCTCGGCCAGCGCGGCGCGCAGCTCGGTGTCGCTCGCCCCGGACGCGGCCAGCCGGAGGTCCTCGGCCAGCGTGCCGGCGAAGACGTGGGTCTCCTGGGTGACCAGCACGACGCGTGGCCCCTCCGCCCGCTCGCGGCCGTCGGCCACGGTCACGGTCACCGCGCCGGACGTCGCGCTGAGCACCCCGGCGACGAGCTTGGCGAGGGTCGTTTTGCCGGCGCCGCTGGGGCCGACGAGGGCCACGTGTTCGCCGGCCGACAGCGTCAGGCTCACACCCGACAGGACCGGCCGGCCCGGCGCGTAGGCGTGGTGGACGTCCGTGACGACCACCGAACCTCCGCCCCGGCCCGTCAACTCCGGAGACTGCGGCCCGGGTTGGCGGTCCTCCCGCAGGGGGGTGCCCCCGTCCGCCGTGCGCGGCCCCGGTGTGCGCGCCCCGTCGTCGGCGCCGGGGCCGTCCGCCACTCCGACCAGCCGGGCCAGTGCCGCCGTGGCCGACTGGGCGTCGTCCAGCAGCACCAGAGCGGAGTTGACCGGCGTGAACAGACTGTGGAAGTAGAGGGCGGCGGCCGTCGCCGTGCCGATGGAGACCGAACCGCCGCGCACCAGCAGGAACCCCGTCACCAGGACGGCGGCGAGCCCCGTGTACTCGGCGACGTGCAGCCGGTTGTAGAACGTCAGCATCAACCGGACGCCCCGCATGGTGAGTTCGACCGTGCTCGCGGAACTCTCCGTCACCCGCCGTGTGTGCTGCTCCTCCAGCCGGAAGGCACGCACGGTGCGGGCGCCCGCGATGGTGTCCAGGAGCTGCTGCTGCTGGTCCCCGGTGGCGATCCGCTGGCGGGCGTACAACGGCACCGCGTGGCGGACGTACCAGCGCGCGGTGGTGGCCTGGACGGGGACCGCGAGGAGGGCCGCGACCAGGAACCGCCAGTCGAGGGCGGTCATCGCGGCGAGCGTGAGGACGATGGCCAGCAGCGAGCGGGCCAGCTCCGGCAGGGCCACGCGCACCGCCTCGCCGACCACGGACACGTCCCGGGTGACACGGGCGGTGAGGTCTCCCGCGCCGGCCTCCTCGACCTGTTCGACGGGCAGCCGCAGGGCGCGGTCGACGAACCGCTCGCGGAGCCGGGCCAGTACGGTCTCGCCGAGCCGGGACACGAGAGAGAGACCGAGCGCGATCGTGCCGCCCTGGGCGAGCGCGACCAGGACCAGCAGGACGACCGGCAGGGTGATCGCGCCGGCCTCCCGGTGGTCGGCCACCAGGTCGACGAGATGTCCGAGCAGCGGCTGCACGAGCAGTCCCACCGCGGTCCCCGCGACCATCACCAGAAAGCCGGCCACGGCCAACGCCCGGTGCGGGCGCGCGAGTTCGCGCACGGCGGCGCGGGTGCGGGCCGCGCTCGCGGTGGGCAGCAGCTCACGGGGGCCGCCGTCCGGAGCGGTGGCCGCCGGGGCGGGCCCCGGTTCGTCGTACTCCCTGCCGGGGCCGGCGGCGTCCGCGCCGGTCACCGTGGTTCCGCCCGGGTCCACCGGTACGTCCTTCCTCACGCCAGCACCGCCGAGCGGTAGGCGTCATGACGCAGTATCAGGTCCGCGTGCGGCGCGGAGTCCGTCACCCGGCCGCCGTCGAGAAGCACCACCCGGTCCGTGACGGAGAGCAGGGCCGGGCTGGTGGTCACGAGGACGGTCGTGCGGCCCTCGCGGATCTCCCTGAGCCCGGCGGCGATGCCCGCCTCGGTGACCGCGTCGACCGCGGTGGTCGGGTCGTGGACCACCAGGACCGCCCGGTCGGCCGCCAACGCCCGTGCCAGTGCCACACGTTGGCGCTGGCCACCGGACAGGGACCGGCCGCGCTCGCTGACCTGCGTGTGCTCGCCGTCGTGCAGGGTCCGCACGACCTGGGTCACCCCGGCCGCCGCCATGGCGGGCCCCGGATCGGCGGAACGGGGTGCCGCGGCCGACACGTTGGCGCGGACGGAGCCCCTGAAGAGGTCCGCCTCGTGCTCGGCCACGAGCACCGCGGTGCGCAGGGCGGCCGGGTCGAGCTCGGTCAGGGCGACGCCGTCCAGGGTGACCGTCCCGCTCTCCGGGTCGGCCCGGCGGGCCAGGCAGCGCAGCAGGTCGGCGGCATCGGCGGGATCGGTCGCGACCACGCCGAGGAGTTCGCCCGGCGCGACGTCCAGGTCGAGGTCCCGCAGGCCGCCGTGGCCGACCCCGGTCAGCCGCAACGCGCCGCGCACCGGTTCCGCCGGACTCCCGGTGCCGGAGGCGACCTTGTGCGGTGTCGCCAGCACCTCCGCGATGCGGGTGGCGGAGGCGCGGCCCTGGGCGAGTTCGGTGTTGACCCAGGCGAGCACCTCCAACGGGCCGAGAAGGAAGAGCGCGAGACCGAACGCAGACACCAACTGGCCGAGGCTGATGGACCCTTGGGCGGCCAGTCGGCCGCCGACCAGGGCGACGGCCGCGATGAGGCAGCCCGTCATGGTGAGGACCGTGCCGGTCTGGAGGGCCTGCGCGCGGGCTGCGCGCAGGGTGGCCAGGAGCGAGCCGCGGCTCGTGGCGCGGTAGCGGGCGATGGCGGTCGGCTCGCCGCCGATGCCCTTGAGGATGCGCAGGCCGGCCACCAGGTCGGCGGCGATTGCCGAGGCGTGCGCGGCCTGTTCCTGTTCGGCCTCGCTGCGGGACTCCAGCGGCTTGCTCAGCAGATGGCCGAGCAGGAGCAGCACCGGTGTGCCGACGAGCACCACCAGCCCGAGGGGCACCGAGGTGCGCAACAGGACGACCGCACACGCGGCGATGCCCACGAGCGCCGAAAAGCCGGACGTTAGCGCCATGTTGACGGCGCCGACCCGACGGGCGTCCTCCGTCGCGGTGTTGGCGAGCGCGCCGGGCAGCCGGCCGTCCTCGGCGCCGCCGCGCGGATCGAGGACGCGCCCCACCAGCCGTACGCGGAGGGCGTGTTCGGCGCGGGCCGCGGCGAGGTCGCCGGACCAGGCGCCGAAGCGGAAGCTCAGGGCGAGGCCCGTGTAGACCACGGCGAGCACCCCGAGCCAGAGGAGCAGGGCACCGGTGTCGGACCGGGTGACGGCCTTGTCGATGACGACGCCGATGAGTGCCGGCACCAGCGCCTCGCCGATCTGGTGTCCGGAGCCGAGGAGTGCGCCGAGGGCCACGCGCCGGCGCTGTCCGCCGACCGACTCCCTCAGGACGTCCCGTCCCGACGGACGGAAAGGACTGATCACCCGTACCCCTTCGGCTTCGGAACGGTGGAACGGCAGAAACTTAGGTGAGGCTACTCTAAGTAAAGGACTGTTGCCCAGGCCGGGCGCGAACCGGGCCCCGGCCGTGGGCGGGACCGCGGCGCGGGCCGCGGTCCCTTCGGCGGCATGCTCAACCGCTGTTGCTCGTATAGGAGTTCAGACGGTCGCGCGTTCCGGCCGGGGATCCACGCGGGTCTCGCGGTCGGCGAGCAGCGAGTCGAGGATCTCGCCCGAGCGCACCGCCGTGGTGGACAGCAGTGTCGAGGTGAGTCCGTGCGTGTGCTCGGTGGCCCCCTGGACGTAGACGCCGGCCGTCACCTCGGGGGAGAACTCCACCCGGTGGTCCCGGCCGACCCGCACCGCGTCCTTCTCGTCGCGCAGACAGAGCTTCGCGGCCCTGCCGAGGAGCCCGTCGAGGTCCCGGGGCCGGTACCCGGTCGCGTGCACCAGCAAGTCGCAGGAGAGCGACTCCCGTTCACCGGTGGGCAGGTACTCCACGGTGACGTCGAGACCGTCCGCGGTGCTGCGCACGTCCCTGATCCGGGAGACGTTGCGCATGCGGAGCCGTTCGCGGCCCATGACCTTCTCGCGGTACATGGTGGCGTACAGCGACTCGATCAGATCCATGTCCACCACCGAGTAGTTGGTGCTGCGGTGGTAGTCGACGAGGGACTGCTTCACCTCGGGCGCCGACCGGAAGTAGACGTCGACGGCCTCCGGGTCGAAGATCCGGTTGGCGAACGGGCTGTCGTCGGCGGGTGTGTACCCGTACTTGGCGAAGACGGCGCACACCTCCGCCCGGGGGAACGACCGGTGCAGGTAGTCGACCGCCTCGGCGCCGCTCTGCCCGGCGCCGAGCACCAGGACCCGGCCGACCTCGGTGCCGGACTTCGTCAACTCCGCGACCCGCGGCACGAGTTCGCTGTTGTGCCAGACCCGTTCGGACAGTGCCGTGCCGGGCGGCAGGTGCGGTTCCAGGCCGACGGCCACCGAGATGTTGCGGGCTCTGAGGGTGACCGTCTCCTCCGGCGAGCCGGGGACGCGGCTGGTCACGTCGAACCACCGCACCTGGCCGTCCTCGGCGAGCACCGGCTCCACGCCCACCACCTCGGACGAGTAGTCGACCAGGTGCGCGAGGCGGGCCGCGGCCCACTCGAAGTACTCGTGGAACTCGATCCGCAACGGGAAGAGGGTCTTCGCGTTGAGGAAGTCCACCAGCCTGCCCCGTTCCCGCAGGAAGCACAGGAAGGTGAAGTCGCTGGTCGGGTTGCGCATCGTGACGAGGTCCTTGAGGAACGAGACCTGCATCGTCGCGTCGTCGATGAGCATGCCGCGGTGCCAGCCGAAGGACGGCTGGCGTTCCAGGAACCTCGCGCGAATCCGGTTCTCGGGGGCGGAGCGTGCGTTGTGTTCGTCAATCGCTATGGCCAGTGCGAGATTTGACGGTCCGAATCCAATCCCGAGCACGTCATGGACGGCGTGAGGTTCGTCGTGCAGTGGGTTCACCGCAACTTCCCTTCCCTTGGGCGCCCCTGATGGTAAATAAGGTTAGCCTTACCTTGCAATGGTGGTCTCGGGAGAGGATCGACAATGCGGGTCGTCATGTTCGGCTATCAGACCTGGGGGCATCGCACCCTCCAGGCTCTGCTGGAGTCCGGCCACGAAGTGGTGCTGGCCGTCACCCACCCCAGGAGCGAGCACGCCTACGAGAAGATCTGGGACGACTCCGTCGCCGACCTCGCCGACAAGCACGGCATCCCCGTGCTGCTGCGCAACCGGCCCGACGACCCCGAACTCCTCGCGAAACTGGCCGAGTCGGAGCCGGACATCATCGTCGCCAACAACTGGCGCACGGTGCTGCCCCCCGAGGTCTTCGACCTCCCCCCGCACGGCACCCTCAACGTGCACGACTCGCTGCTGCCCGCCTACGCCGGCTTCTCGCCGCTGATCTGGGCACTCATCAACGGGGAACGCGAGGTGGGCGTCACCGCGCACCGGATGAACGCCGAACTCGACGCGGGAGACATCCTGTTGCAGCGCGCGGTGCCCGTCGGGGCGCGCGACACCGTGGCCGACCTGTTCCACCGCACCGTCGACCTCATCGGACCGGTGGTGACCGAGTCCCTCGACCTCATCGCCTCCGGCCGCGCGGTGTGGATACCCCAGGACCGCAGCAGGGCGAGCTTCTTCCACAAGCGGTCGCCCGAGGACAGCCGCATCGACTGGACCTGGCCCGCCGAGGCACTGGAACGCCTGGTCCGCGCGCAGTGCGACCCGTACCCCAACGCCTTTACCCACCACCGCGGCGAGCGCATCCGCATCGTGGAGGCGTCCGTGTCCGAGGGGCGCTACGGCGGCACTCCCGGCCGCGTGTTCATCCGCGAGGGCGACGGGATCGTCGTCGTCGCCGGTTCCGAGGCCCGCAACGGCCGGCTGCGCGGCCTCGTCGTGCGCCGCGTACGGACCGAGGACGGCACCGAGCACGCCGCCACCGACTACTTCCGCACCATGGGCGGCTACCTCACGGCCCGGCCGTGAGCGTCGCCCCCGCACCGGCCGCCCGCCCCGCCCCGCCGGAGGCGCTGCGCGGCCGTACCGTCGTCGTGAAGTACGGCGGCCACGCCATGGCGGACACCGGCCTGCGCCGGGCCTTCGCCGAGGACGTGCTCGTACTGCGGGAGGCCGGGGTCAGGACGGTCGTCGTGCACGGCGGCGGCCCGCAGATCGGCGCCCAACTCGCGCGCCTCGGCATGGAGTCGGTGTTCCTGGGCGGACTGCGCGTCACCACGCCGGAGACCATGGACGTGGTGCGGATGGTCCTGTCGGGCAAGGTGCAGAAGGAACTGGTCGGACTGCTCAACGAGTCCGGTTCCCACGCCGTCGGGATCAGCGGCGAGGACGCGCGCACCCTGACCGCCGTCAAGCGGTACGCCGAGGTCGCGGGCGAACGCGTCGACATCGGGCTGGTCGGCGAGGTGACCCGGGTCAACACCGCCGTCCTCGGGATCCTGCTGGACCACGGCCACGTCCCGGTCGTCTCCTCGGTGGGCCGAGGCGAGGACGGCCAGGTCTACAACGTCAACGCGGACACCGCGGCCGGGGCGCTCGCGGCGGGCCTCGGCGCGGAGACCCTGGTCGTCCTCACCGACGTACCGGGGCTGTGCGCGGACTGGCCCCGCTCCGATCGGGTCGTGGGACGGATCGGCGCCGCGGCGCTGGAGGCGCTGCTGCCGAGCCTCGGCGGCGGCATGGCACCCAAGATGGAGGCCTGCCTGCGGGCGGTGCGGGCGGGGGTGCGCAGCGCCCGGGTGCTCGACGGGCGCACCCCGCACGCCCTGCTCGACGCGTTGGCCGGGGGCGCGGCCCCGGGCACCACCGTGGTGGCCGACGACGCGGGGTGAGCACCCGTGGGGCGGGAGCGGACCCCCGTTCCCGCCCCACGAACTCCCCTGTCGTACGGGCGACTTGCCGGGACCGGCTCAGTCGGCCGTCTGCGGCACCCGCTGCCCGGTCTTCTCGACGGCCGTGTGCGCCCCGGGGCCGGCGGCGGCCGGCTCCGGGGATGCGGTGCCGTGGTGGCGGCCCATCGGGATGACCATCGGGGTGCCGCTCACCGGGTCGGTCGTGACCTGGCAGTTGAGGTCGAAGACGTCGACGACGGTCTCGACGGTGATGACCTCGGCGGGGGTGCCCTCGGCCGCGATCCGCCCGGACTTCATGGCCACGATGTGGTCGGCGTAGCGGCAGGCCTGGTTGAGGTCGTGCAGCACCATCACGACGGTGCGGTTCTCCCGCCGGTTCAGGTCGGTGATCAGGTCGAGCACGTCGATCTGGTGGGCCAGGTCCAGATACGTCGTCGGCTCGTCGAGCAGCAGCACGGGGGTGCCCTGCGCGACCGCCATGGCGATCCAGGCGCGCTGGCGCTGGCCGCCGGACAGCTCGTCGACCGCCCGGTCCGCGAGGTCGGTCATGCCGGTCGAGGCGAGGGCCCGGTGCACCGCCTCCTCGTCGGCCCGCGACCACTGCCGCCACCACGTCTGGTGCGGAGAACGGCCCCGGTTGACGAGGTCGACGACGGTCAGGCCCTCCGGCGCGACGGGCGTCTGCGGCAGGATGCCGAGGCGCTGGGCGAGTTCGCGCGACGGTATGGAATGCAGCTCCCGGCCGTCGAGGTGGACCGCTCCGCCGCGCGGTGCGAGGAGCCGCGCCAGCGCCCGCAGCAGGGTGGACTTGCCGCAGGCGTTCGCACCGACGACGGCGGTGATGCGGCCGGGCGGTACCGCCAGGTCGAGGCCGTCCACGACGACGCGGTTGTCGTAGGACAGCCGCAGGGCGGTCGCGCGCAGGTCCGGGTCGTTGGTCGACATGGGGATCAGCCTCCTGAACCCGCGCGGTTGGCGCGGACGAGCAGCCAGAGCAGGACCGGCGCGCCGAGCACGCCGGTGACGACGCCGACCGGCAGTTCCGTGCCGGGGACGATGGTGCGGGCGACGAGGTCGCCCGCCAGCACCACCAGCGCGCCGGTCAGCCCGGAGGCGACCGTGGGCGGCCAGGCGGTGCGGGCGAGGCGCTGGGCGATCTGCGGCGCGGCGAGCGCCACGAAGGCGACGGGTCCGGCCGAGGCGGTGGCGAACGCGATCAGCCCGACACCGGTGACGAGGATCGCCAGGCGGACCGGCTGGACGCGGGTGCCGAGACCCGTGGCGACCTCGTCGCCGAGCTGGAGGGTGCGCAGCAGCCGGCCCAGGAGCAGGGTGGCCGGCAGCAGTACGGCCAGCGCGACGGCGAGCGGACCGACGTCGCCCCAGGTGCGGCCGTTGAGGTTGCCCACCAGCCAGCCCAGCGCGGCCTGCGCCTCGAACCGCCCGCCCCTGGCGACCAGGTAGTCCGTCGCGCTGGTGCAGATCCACGAGACGCCGATGCCCACGAGGATGATGCGGTAGCCGGTGGTGCCGCCCCGCCAGGCCAGCAGGTACACGAGCAGGGCGGTGGCGAGGGCGCCGAACAGGCCGAGGGCCTGGGTGCCCAGACCGCCGTCCCAGCCCAGGACGATGCCGGCGACGACGGCGGTGCCCGCCCCCTCGGTCAGCCCGATCATGTCGGGGCTGGCGAGGGCGTTGCGGGTCATGGTCTGGAACATGGCGCCGGACACCCCGAAGGCGATGCCGGCCAGCAGCCCCACCAGGGCCCGGGGCAGCCGCAGTTCGCGCACCACCAGCACGGTGCCGGGGTCGCCCGAGCCGCCGAGCGCGCGCACCACGTCGGGGAGCGCGACGGGGTAGTCGCCGAGGGTCAGGCCCCAGCAGAGAACCAGGAACACGGCGACGGCCAGCAGCAGGCTCAGCACCACGAGTCGCGGCCGCACGAGACCCGACACGGGCGGCACCCGCAGCCGGAACGCACGCAGGCCGGCGCCCGAACCGAGCTTGTCCGCCATGGAGTCGCGTGCCCCGACGGTGGCTTCGGACGCGGTCATCTCACACCTCCGCCAGGTGCTGCCGGCGGACCAGCGCGATGAAGAACGGGCCGCCGACGAACGCGACGACGACACCCGCCTGTATCTCGGTCGGCCGGGCCACGACGCGCCCCAGGATGTCCGCGGAGAGCAGCAGGCACGGGGCGAGCGCCGCCGACAGGGGGAGCAGCCAGCGGTGGTCGGGACCCAGTCCGGCGGAGCGGGCGAGGACCCGCGCGACGTGCGGGACGACCAGCCCGATGAACACGACCGGCCCGATCACCGCGACGGCCGCCCCGGTCAACAGGGTTACCGCCAGGACACCTTGGAGCCGTACGAGACCCAGTCTGCGGCCGAGCGAGGCCGCCACGTCGTCGCCCAGGGCGAGGCTGTTGAGCGCCGGGGCGCAGGCCAGCGCGAGCGCCGCGCCCACCGCGAGGAACGGCAGGATCCTGAGGACGGTGGCACTGTCCTGGTCCGCCATGGAGCCGGCCGACCAGAAGCGGTAGCGGTCCAGCGCGTCCGGGTCGGTGAGCACGATCGCACTGGTCAGGGACGACAGCAGTGATGTCACCGCGACACCGGCGAGCGCCAGTTTGACCGGGGTGAGACCCGAACGGCCGAGCCTGCCCAGGAGGTACACCAGCACGCTCGCCACGAAGGCACCGGCGAACGCGAACCACACGTAGCCGTAGAACGAGCCGACGCCGAACACACCCACGGCCACCACGATCGCGAAGGAGGCGCCCGCGCTGACACCGAGCACACCGGGGTCGGCCAGTGGATTGCGGGTGAGTGCCTGCATGAGCGCACCCGACAGTCCCAGCGCCGCGCCGGCCGCCAGGCCGAGCGCCGTGCGCGGGACACGCGCCGACCAGACGATGTTGTCGACCAGCCTGTTCGGCGCGTCGCCGAACAGCGCGCGGACCACCTGGTCCAGCGGGATGCCGGCCGCTCCCAGGGCGAGCGACAACAGGCACAGCACGACCAGTGCGGTGGCGAGCACTGTCACGAGGAGGACGGGACGGACCCGCTTGCCCGGCGTCACCATGCTGTCTCCAACGAGCAACTCCCTTGGGTCGGGCGGGCCTTCATCGTAATGGCCAATATTCGGCACACCAGGGTTGAGACCTATTGGTTAGGTAATCCTTACCTTAGTATGGCCGCGACCCTCCGGCTGAGCCGGATCACGCACTCGGGAGGCACGGTCAGCAGTGTCCGGTTTCGAAGCATGTGTGTCCGGTGCCGGCGACGGCGAAGCAACGGCGTTCTGGCGGCGGACACTCGGTCCGGTTCCCCAGGCGGCGCCGCTCCCCGTCGACTTCCCGCGTCCGCGGCGCACCGACGGTGAACAGCACGTCGTGACGGCCCGGTTGGACAGCGGCGCCGACGATGCGACCCTCCTCGCCGCCCACGCGGCCCTGCTGCACCGCTACGGAGGAGCCGAGGACATCACGGTCGGCCACGACGGACTTCCGGTCAGGACCGCGCCCCGCGACGGGCTCACCTTCGCCGCCCTCGTCGAGCAGGTCGCCCGCGCCCGCACCGAGGCCCGCGCCCACCGGACCGAACTGCGGTCACTGGCAGCGCTGTCGGACGACGCTCCCGGCGGCGCCGGCGGCCTCCTGTTCAACACGGCCCTCGACACGGGGCCGGGCGCGCCCGACCGCTACGAGGGGGCCGGAACCCTGGACCTGTGCCTCGAAGTCGAGGGCCGTGAGCTGAAGGTGACCTGCCGTCAGGATCTCTTCTCCGAGGCGACGGCCCGCCGCGTCGCCGCTCATTACGCCACCCTCCTCGCCGACGGTCTGGCCCGCCCCGACGCCGCGCTCGGCGAACTCGCCCTGCTGGGGCCCGAAGAACGCCACCTCGTCCTCGACCTGTGGAACGACACCGGACACGACGTACCGGCCCGCACATGGCCCGAGATGTTCGCCGAACAGGTACGGCTGCGCCCCGACGCCGTCGCCCTGGTCTTCGAGGACACCCGCCTCACCTACGCCGAACTCGACCGCAGGGCCAACCGGTTGGCCCACGCCCTCGTCGCACGCGGCGCCGGACCCGAACGTGTCGTGGGCCTCGCCGTGCCGCGGTCGGCCGAACTGATCGTCGCCGAGGTCGCCGTACTGAAGTCCGGCGCCGCCTACCTGCCGGTGGACACGGACTACCCCGCCGACCGCGTCTCCTACATGCTCGCCGACGCGGCCCCCGCCTGCCTGGTCACCACCGCCGAGTTCGCCGCCGAACTCCCGCCGCGCGACGGCACGGACGTCCTCGTCCTCGACGACCCGGGCACCGGACGCGAACTCGCCGGCCGCCCCGACCACGACCCCGGACCGGCCGACCGGGGCCCGCTGCACGTCGCCAACGCCGCGTACGTCATCTACACCTCCGGCTCGACGGGCCGCCCCAAGGGCGTCGTCCTCTCGCACGGCGGCGTCGCCAAACTGGTCGCCACCCAGACCGAGCGGTTCGGCATCGGCCCGCACAGCAGGGTCCTCCAGTTCGCCTCGCCCAGCTTCGACGTCGCCTTCTGGGACCTGTGCCTCGGCCTGCTCTCCGGCGGCCGTCTCGTCGTCGTGCCCTCCGAGCTGCGGGTACCGGGCGCACCGCTCGCGGACTACGCGCGCGCCAACGGAATCACCTTCATGATCCTCCCGCCCGCGCTGCTCGCGGCCATGCCGGAAGATGTCGAACTCCCGCCCGCGACACTGCTGGCGGGCACCGAACGCGTCTCGCCCGAACTCGTCGGCCGGTACGCGCGCGGACGCATGATGTTCAACGCCTACGGCCCCACCGAGGCCACCACCAACTCCACCCTCGGCCTGTGCGACCCCGACATCCCGGCCGGCAGCATCGTGCCCATCGGCGTCCCCGACCCCGGCACGCGTGCCTACGTGCTCGACGCCCGGCTGCGGCCCGTGCCCGCCGGGGTGCCCGGCGAGCTCTACCTCGGCGGCGCCGGACTCGCCCGCGGCTACCTCGGCCGCCCCGGACTCACGGCCGAACGCTTCGTCGCCGACCCCTTCTGCGCGCCCGGCGAACGCCTCTACCGCACCGGCGACCTGGTGCGCTGGAAGAACGACGGACGGCTGGAGTTCCTGGGCCGCGCCGACGCCCAGGTGAAGATCCGCGGGTTCCGCGTCGAGCCCGGCGAGATCGAGTCCGTGCTGCGCGGCCACCCCGCCGTCGACCAGGCCGCGGTCGTCGTCCGCGAGGACAGGCCCGGCGAACGCCGGCTCGCCGCGTACGTCGTCCCGGCCCTCACGAGCCGGACGGCACGCGACGCCGCCGGACAGGTCCAGGAGTGGAAGGACCTCCACGAACTCCTCTACGCCGCCGCCGGGACCGAGGGCGACCTGCCGCCGGACACCGGTGCCCGCGGAGCCGCCTTCCGGGAGAACTTCGCCGGCTGGAACAGCATGTACGACGGACTGCCCATCCCCGTCGAGGAGATGAGGGAGTGGCGCGCCGCCACCGTCGCCCGCATCGGCGAACTCGCCCCGCGCCGCGTGCTGGAGATCGGCGTCGGCAGCGGGCTGCTGCTGTCCGCCCTCGCCCCCGGCTGCACCGAGTACTGGGGCACCGACCTCTCCGAGGAAGCGGTGCGCGCCCTCGCGGCACAGGTCGCCGACGTGCCCGAACTGGCCGACCGGGTACGGCTGTCCGCGCGGCCCGCGCACGACACGACCGGTCTGCCGAAGGGCCGGTTCGACACCGTCGTCGTCAACTCCGTCGCGCAGTACTTCCCCGACGCCGACTACCTCACCGAGGTGCTCGGCGCCGTGGCGGAACTCCTCGCCCCCGGCGGCCGGGTGTTCGTCGGCGACGTGCGCAACGCCCGGCTGCTGCGCTGCCTGCGTGCCGCCGTGGAGACCCGCCGGGCCACCGACCCGCAGGACAAGCAGGCCCTGCGCGGCGCCGTGGACCGCTCGGTCGCCTGGGAGGGCGAACTCCTCCTGGACCCGGACTACTTCGCCGGCCTGGACGCCTTCGACGCGGACATCGGCGTCAAGCGCGGCGCCCACCACAACGAACTCACCCGCTACCGCTACGACGTGGTGCTCCACCGGCGCGCCGACCGGGCCGCCGGACGGTCTCCCGTCCCCGACCCGTCCGGGCCCCACACCGTGACCTGGTCGCGGATCGGTGACACGGCCGCCCTCGAGACCCTCCTGACGCGGCGGCCCGGCGAGGCGCTGCGCGTGACCGGCGTCCCCAACTCCCGTCTCGTCGACGACCTCGCGGCACTGGCCGCCCTCGGCGACAGCAGCCGGGGCGCCCTGCCCGCCGTCGCGCCGGACCCCGAGGAGTTCCACGCCGTCGCCGCCCGCAGCGGCAGGCGCGCCACCGTCACCTGGGACGGTTCGGCCGACGACGGCAGCCTCGACGTCCTCTTCGGCGTCCCGGGCGCCGAGGAGCCGCCCCGAGGTGCCTACCGCCCCGCGGGCACGGTGCCGGTCGCGAACGTCCCGGCCCCGTTCCGCGACATCAACTCCCTGATGCGGGAGCTCCGTTCGCACGCCACCGAACTGCTCCCCGAGTACATGGTGCCCTCGGCGGTCGTACCGCTCGACCGGCTCCCCGTCACCCCCAGCGGCAAGCTCGACACCGCCGCGCTGCCCGCACCCGACTACGGGGCACTCAGCTCGGGCCGGCCCCCGCGCGACCCGCGCGAGGAACTGCTCTGCGCCGCCTGCGCCGACGTCCTGGGCCTCGCCTCCGTCACCATCGACGACGACTTCTTCGCCCTCGGCGGCGACAGCATCACCGCCATCCAGTTCCTGGTGCGCGCCCGCCGGGCCGGCCTCACCCTCACCACCCGCGACGTCTTCCGGCACCGCACGGTCGCCGCCCTCGCCCCGGTGGCCGCCGAGCGGACCGAGGCGCCGGGCGACGCCGACACCACGCCCCTGGTCAGCGTCACGGAGGCGGAACGCGCCGCCCTCCAGGGGGAGAACCCCGTCGCCGTCGAGGAGTTGCTGCCGCTCGGCCCTCTCCAGGAGGGCTTCTGGTTCCACTCCCTCCTCGACGGCGCGGAACACGACACCTACGTGGTGCAGCAGGCCCTCGAACTGTCCGGACCCGTCGACGCGGGGGCCCTGCGGCGCGCCGCCCAGCACATGCTGGACCGGCACGCCCCGCTGCGTTCCTGCTTCCGCTCCCTGCCCGACGGACGCCCCGTCCAGATCGTCGCGCCCGGACTCCAACTGCCGTGGCGCGAGGTCGACCTGTCCGCGCAGGGCGCCGCCGCCCGGCAGCCGCTCGCCGACGCCGTCGCCGCCGACGAACGCGCCCACCGCTTCGACCTCGCCCTGCCGCCCCTCGTGCGCTGCGCCCTCGTACGCCTCGGTGACGACCGCAGCAGGCTGCTGCTGACGTTCCACCACATCGTGGCCGACGGCTGGTCGTTGCCGGTCCTGCACCGCGAACTGCTCGCCGACTACGGCGGGGCGGCCGAACTGCCCCCCGTCACCCCCTACGGCGCCCATCTGCGCCGCGTCGCCGCCGCCGACGCGGACGCGGCACGCGAGGCGTGGCGGGAGGCCCTCGCGGGGATCGACGAACCCACCCGGCTGGTGGAGACACCCGACGACGGCACCGAGGTCCGGCCCGCACAGGTCCGGTTCGAGCTGTCCGAACGGGACACCGCGCGTCTGACCGGCCGGGCGCGCGAACTCGGCGTCACCCTCGGCACCGTCGTCCAGGCCGCCTGGGGGCTGCTCATCGGCAGGATGACGGGGCGTCAGGACGTGGTGTTCGGCACCACCGTCTCCGGGCGCGACGCCGAGGTCGAGGGCGTCGAGTCCATGGTCGGGCTGTTCATCAACACCCTCCCCACCCGCTTCCGCTGGGAGCCGAAGGACACCCTCGGCTCCCTCCTCGTACGGCTCCAGGAGGAGCAGACCCGGCTGCTCGGCCACCAGCACCTCGGGCTCGCCGAACTCCAGCGGATCGCCGGACCCGCCGGTGCCGGGGGACTCTTCGACACCCTCCTCGTGGTCGAGAACTACCCCGCCCTCACCGGTCTTTCCGACCCGACCGGCACGATCCGGGTCACCGGCCACGACTTCCACGACGCCGTGCACTACCCGCTGGCCCTCGTCGTGAAGCCCGGACGCCGCCTCGACCTGCGGCTCAAGCACCACACCGGGCGCATCGGCACGGGCGACGTGCGCGCGCTGGCCGACCGTCTCGGCCGCGTCCTGCGCGCCCTCGCCGACGACCCCGCACGGCCGGCGGCCACCCTGGAGCTGCTGTCCGCACGGGAGCAGGCCGACGCCCACCCCAGGGGCGCGGACGTCGAGGTCCCCGGCACCACCCTCACCGCCGCCATCGAGGCACAGGTCGCCCGGACCCCGGACGCCACCGCCGTCGTGCACGACGAGGACACCCTCACCTACCGCGAACTCGACCACCGGGCGACGCGGCTGGCGAACCGGCTGCGGTCGCGCGGCGCGGGCCCCGGCACCGTGGTCGCGGTGGCCGTGCCGCGCTCGGCACACCTCATGGTCGCCCTGCTCGGCGTGCTGAAGTCGGGCGCCGCCTACGTGCCCGTCGACGCGGACCACCCCGTCGACCGGATCACCCACGTCCTGACCGACTCCGCGGCCACCACCGTCGTCACCACCACCGCCACGGCACCGTCCCTGCCCGAGGTCCCCGGGCTCACCGCCCTCCTGCTGGACGGGCCGGAGGGCGACGGGCCCCGGCCCGAGGACGAAGACTCCCGCGGACCGGCGGCCGACCCCGACGACGCCGCGTACCTCATCCACACCTCAGGCTCCACCGGCCGCCCCAAGGGCGTGGTCGTCACGCACCGCGCGGTCCTCAACCGGCTGGCGTGGATGCAGGGCGCCTACGGACTCCGTTCGGACGACCGGGTGTTGCAGAAGACGCCCGCCGGATTCGACGTCAGTGTCTGGGAGTTCTTCTGGGCCCTGTGCGAGGGCGCGTCCGTCGTGCTCGCGAAGCCCGACGGGCACCGCGACCCCGCCTACCTCGCGCGGCTGATCCACGAACGGCGCGTCACCACCGTGCACTTCGTGCCGTCGATGCTCGAAGCCTTCCTCCGGTCCGCGGAGATCACCGACGACCCTGCCTGGTCCCGGTCATTGCGGCGCGTGTTCAGCAGCGGCGAGGCGCTGCCCGGCGCCGCCGCGTCCCGCTGGCGCGAGCTCACCGGAGTGCCCCTGCACAACCTGTACGGCCCCACCGAGGCCGCCGTCGACGTCACGTACCACCCGTACGACGGGACCCCGGGCACCACCGTGCCGATCGGCCGTCCCGTGTGGAACACCGGCCTGCGCGTGCTGGACTCCTGCCTGCGCCCCGTGCCCGAGGGCGCCCCCGGTGAGCTGTACCTCACCGGTGTCCAGCTCGCCCGCGGCTACCACGCCCGTGCCGGCCTGACCGCCGAGCGCTTCGTCGCGGACCCGTACGGCGCCCCGGGCGAGCGCATGTACCGCACCGGGGACCTGGTGCGCAGGCGCGCCGACGGTGTCGTGGAGTACCTGGGCCGCACCGACCGGCAGGTCAAGATCCGCGGCAACCGCATCGAACTCGGCGAGATCGAGGCCGCGTTGGTGCGCCTGCCCGACATCGCGCAGGCCGCCGTCACCGTCGTGGACGGCGCCCTGGCCGGATACGTCGTCCCCGTCCGCGACACCGCCCCGGACCCCGCCGGCCTGCACGCACGCCTTGCCGAGTCGCTGCCCGCGCCCATGGTGCCCGGCGCCTACGTGCTCCTCGACGCGCTGCCGCTGACCCCGAGCGGCAAGCTCGACCGGGCGGCGCTGCCCGCGCCGTCGCGGGCGGTCCGCACCGAGGTCCGCGCGCCCCGGGACGAGCGGGAGCGGATCCTCACCGGGATCTTCGCGGCCGTCCTCGGGCTCGGCGAGGCCGGTATCGACGACGACTTCTTCCTGCTCGGCGGCGACAGCATCACCTCCATCGGTGTGTGCAGCCGCTCCCGCGCCGCCGGCCTGGAACTGAACCCGCGCGACGTCTTCGTCCACCGCACCCCGGCCGCCCTCGCCGCCGCGGCGAGGGCCACCGCTCCGGCCGCCGCCGAACGCCGCTCCGCGTTCGCCCTGACCCCCGAGGAGACCGAGCGCGTCCACCGGCTCGCCCCGGGCGCGGTGGAGGACATCTGGCCCCTCGCCCCGCTCCAGGAGGGCCTGTTCTTCCACTCCACCTACGACGACGACGCCCTCGACGTCTACACCGTCCACGAGTCGTTCGACCTCGCCGCCCGCGTCGACACGGAGCGGCTGCGCGCCGCGACCCGGGTGCTCCTCGCACGCAACCCCGGCCTGCGTGCCGGGTTCACCAGCGACGGACTGCGCCGGCCCGTGCAGTTCGTCGTCCGCGACCCGGACGTCCCGCTGAGCGAGGTGGACCTCTCCGGCCTCGACCGCGACGAACAGGACGCCAGGCTCGCCGAGTTGACCGAGGAGGAACGCACCGCCCGATTCGAGCTGGACCGCCCGCTGCTGTTCCGGATGCTCGTTGTACGGCTCGGGCGGGAGCGCGGCGACCGGCTGATCGTGGGCCGCCACCTGCTGCTGTGGGACGGCTGGTCCGCCTGGCTCTTCCTGGACCAGCTCTTCGCGCTCTACGAGTCCGGCGGCGACGACTCCGCGCTGCCCCCGCCCGGCTCCTACCGGGACTACCTGACCTGGCTGGAGGACCAGGACACCGAGGACGCCACCCGCGCCTGGCGCACGGCGCTCGCCGGCCTCGACGAACCGACCCTGCTGGTCTCCGCCGACCAGGGCCTCGAACCCGCCGTCCCCGACACCCTCGACGTCACGCTCCCCGCCGGTCCGGGCGAGCGGCTGCGCGACCGGGCCCGCCGGCACGGCCTGACCCTCAACACGGTGCTCACCACCGCGTGGGGCCTGACCCTCGCGAGCGCCACCGGACGCCAGGACGTTGTGTTCGGCACCACCGTCGCGGGCCGTCCGACCGAGGTGCCGGACGTCGAGAACGTCATCGGCATGTTCCTGAACACCGTTCCGGCGCGCATCGCCTACGACCCCGCCGAGCCGGTCCTCGACCTGCTGCGCCGGGTCCAGGACGAGCGGCTCGCCGTGATGCCGTACGAGTACCTGGGCCTCGGCGTGCTCCAGGCGGAGACCGGACACCGCCGGCTGTTCGACACCCTCTTCGTGCTGCGCAACAACGACACCGAGGACCGTCTCGCGGACCTCGCCGACCGGCACGGCGCGACCGCCGTCGCCAACGTCGACGCGACCCACTACCCGGTCAACCTCGTCGTCACCCCGGGACGCCTGATCCGGGCCACCCTCACCCACCGCTCCGACGTGGTCGACCGGCCGCGCGCCCAGGCACTCCTGGACCGCTTCGTCCTGCTGGTGGAACAGCTCGCCGACAACCTCGCCACCCCCGTGGGCCGGCTCGACCCGCTGCTGCCCGCCGAGCACGCCCGCCTGGCGCGCGAACGCGCCGAGGGCCGCGTCGCCGACCCCGAGGAGACCGTCGCCGACCTGCTGGCGAAGCAGGCCGCCGCCACCCCCGACGCCACCGCCCTCGTCTTCGGCGGGCAGACCCTCCGGTACGCCGAACTCGACGCCCGCATCAACCGGTTGGCGCGGCTGCTGCTGGCGCGCGGCGCCGGACCCGAACACGTCGTCGCCCTCGGGCTGCCCCGCTCCCTCGACACCGTCGTCGCCCTGTTCGCGGTCCTGCGCACGGGCGCCGCGTACCTGCCGCTGGAACTCGACCACCCCGACGACCGGCTCGCGACGATGCTCGACGACGCCCGGCCCACGCTGCTGCTGTCCACCGGGGCCGTCGCCGCCCGCCTCGACGCCGCCGTCCCCGGCACCCCGCGCGTGCTGCTGGACGACCCGGCGACCGCCGAGGCGCTCGCGGCGTCGGCCGACGGGCCGCTCGACGCCGCCGAGCGGCCCCCGTTCAGCCTCGAACACCCCGCCTACGTCATCTACACCTCCGGCTCCACGGGCCGCCCCAAGGGCGTCGTCACGCCCTACCGCGGACTGACCAACATGCAGCTCAACCACCAGCGGGAGATCTTCGCCCCGGCGATCGCCTCCGCCGGGGGCAGGCGGCTGCGGATCGCCCACACCGTGTCGTTCGCCTTCGACATGTCGTGGGAGGAACTGCTGTGGCTCGTCGAGGGCCACGAGGTGCACATCTGCGACGAGGAACTGCGCCGCGACGCCGACGCCCTGGTCGCCTACTGCGAGACCCACCGCGTCGACGTCGTCAACGTCACCCCCACCTACGCCCATCTCCTCATCGAACACGGCCTGTTGGAGGGCCACCGCCCGCCGCTCGTACTGCTCGGCGGCGAGGCCGTGTCCGAGACCGTGTGGAACCGGCTGCGCGACACCGAGGGCACCTACGGCTACAACCTCTACGGCCCGACCGAGTACACCATCAACACCCTCGGCGGCGGCACCCGCGACAGCGCCACCCCGACCGTGGGCCGTCCCATCCGCGGCACCCGCGCGCACGTCCTGGACGCCTGGCTGCGGCCCGTCCCCGAGGGCGTGCCCGGCGAGCTGTACATCGCGGGCGTCGGACTGGCCCGCGGCTACCTCGACCGGCGCGGCCTGACCGCCGAACGCTTCGTCGCCGACCCGTTCGGCGTGCCGGGCGAGCGCATGTACCGCACCGGCGACCTGGTGCGGCGGAACCCCGACGGCAACCTCGACTTCCTCGGCCGCACCGACGACCAGGTCAAGGTGCGCGGATACCGCGTCGAACTCGGCGAGATCGAGACCGCGCTCACCCAGCACCCCCGCGTCGCGCGGGCCGCCGTGATCGCCCGCGACGACCCGGCGGCCCCGGGCACCCAGCGGCTGACCGGCTACCTCGTACCCGCCGAACGCACCGGCGAGGAAAGGGAGTCGGCGGCGCGCGAGCACGTGGGGGAGTGGCAGGACGTCTACTCCGACGAGTACGAGCGCATCAGCACGGCACTGTTCACCGAGGACTACGCGGGCTGGGACAGCAGTTACGACGGGCGGCCGATCCCCTTCGAGCAGATGCGGGAGTGGCGCGAACAGACCGTCGAGCGCATCCGGGAACTGCGCCCGCGCCGCGTCCTGGAGATCGGCGTGGGATCGGGCCTGCTCCTGTCCCGCCTCGCCCCCGACGCGGAGGCGTACTGGGCGACCGACTTCGCCGCCCCCGTGATCCGCAAGCTCGGCGAGGACCTGCGCCGGGACCCCGGGCTCGCGGCCAAGGTCGAACTGCGCTGCCGGGCCGCCCACGACACCTCCGGACTCCCGGAGGACTTCTTCGACACCGTCGTCATCAACTCCGTCGTCCAGTACTTCCCCGGCGTCGACTACCTGACCGAGGTCGTCGACGGCGCGATGCGGCTGCTGGTGCCGGGCGGCGCGCTGTTCGTCGGCGACGTCCGCAACCCCCGCCTGGCCGGCGCCTTCCACACCGCGATCCAGCTCACCCGGGCACCCGGCGACGCCGACCCGGACACCGTGCGGGCCGCCGCCGCGCGCGGACTGCGCCTGGAGAAGGAACTCCTCGTCGATCCCGACTACTTCACCACCCTCGGGCACGGCGTCGACCTGCGCACCAAGCGCGGCCGGCACCACAACGAGCTGACCCGGCACCGCTACGACGCCGTCCTCCACCGGGAGGGCGCCGAGCCGCGGGACCTCTCCTGCACACCCGTCCTGCCCTGGTCCCCGGACCTGGCGGAGCGGCTGCGCGCGGAACGCCCCGAGCGCGTGCGCGTCACCGGGATCCCCGACGCCCGCACGGCCGGTGAACTCGCCGCCCAACGCGCCCTGGAGGAAGGCCGGATCGTCCCGACCGACACCGTGAGGGGAGTGGACCCGGAGGAGCTGCACACCCTCGGCGCCTCGCTCGGACACCGCGTCCGCACCACCTGGTCACGCGAAACCGGTTACTACGAGGCGGTGTTCACCCCCGCCGACGACGACGCCGGACTCACCACCGGCCTCTACCGGCCCGGCGGCGGCGAAGCGCCGTACGCCAACTCCCCGACGGCCGCCCGGGAAGCCGACAGCCTCGTGCGCGAGGTGCGCGAGGACCTGCGCACCCGGCTGCCCGACTACATGGTCCCGGCGGCGTTCGCCGTTCTCGCCGGGCTGCCCATGAACGACAACGGCAAGCTCGACGTCCGGGCACTGCCCGACGCCGAACCCGCCGTCGCCCCCGGTGCCGGGCGCGGCCCGCGCACCCCGCGGGAAGAGGTGCTGTGCCGGCTGTTCGCCGAGGTGCTCGGTCTGCCGCGGGCCGGTGCCGAGGACGGCTTCTTCGACCTCGGCGGGCACTCTCTGCTCGCCACCCGGCTGATCAGCCGCGCCCGTACCGAACTCGGCGCCGAACTCGCCATCCGTGATCTCTTCGAGGCGCCCACCCCCGAACTCCTCGCCCTGCGCGCCGACGCGGCCCGGCCCGCGCGCCCGCCGGTCCTGCCCGCCGCCGACCGGCCCGAACGCGTCCCGCTGTCGCCCGCCCAGCGCCGCCTGTGGCTGGTGGAGCGGATCACCGGGGGCGGCGCGGCCTACAACTTCCCCCTGGTCCTGCGGCTGCGCGGCACCCTCGACACCGACGCCCTGCACCGGGCGCTGCGGGACGTGGTGGCCCGGCACGAGTCCCTGCGCACGGTGTTCGCCGAGCACGAGGGCGAACCCTTCCAGCGTGTCCTGCCGACGGCGGACGCCGAGTTCGGCTTCCGCGTGACGGACGCGGAGGAGGCCGACCTGCCCGCGCTGATCGAGGCGGCACAACGCGCCCCGTTCGACCTGTCCCGCGAACTGCCCCTGCGGGCAACGGTGTTCAGGCTCGACTCCGAGGACTGCGTGGTCGCCGTCGTCCTGCACCACATCGTCACCGACGAGTGGTCGGACCGCCCCTTCCTCGCCGATCTCGACACCGCCTACGCGGCACGCGTGCGGGGAGCGGACCCCGAACTCGCGCCCCTGCCGGTGCAGTACGCCGACTACACGCTGTGGCAGGCGGATCTCCTCGCCGAGGCGGGGGAACGCCAACTCGCCCACTGGCGCGACGCGCTGCACGGACTGCCCGACGAGCTGACCCTGCCCCTGGACCGGCCGCGCCCCGCCGACCCCACTGGGCGCGGCGCGACCGTCCGCCGCGAACTGCCCGCCGAACTGGGGGAGTCGCTGCGCGACCTGTCGACCGCGACCGGCACCAGCATGTTCATGCTGTTCCAGGCGGCCACCGCCGCACTCCTGCACCGCATGGGCGCGGGCGACGACATCCCCCTCGGCGCCCCGATCGCCGGCCGCACCGACGGCGCGCTCGACGACCTGGTCGGCTTCTTCGTCAACACCCTCGTCCTGCGCACCGACCTCTCGGGACCGGATCTCACCTTCCGCCAACTGCTCTCCCGCGTACGGGACTTCGACCTCGCGGCCTTCGAGCACCAGGACCTCCCCTTCGACCGCCTGGTCGAGGAGCTGAACCCGCCGCGCGTGGCCGGACGCAACCCGCTGTTCCAGGTCATGCTGGGCTACCACCACCGGCCCGACGGCGACCCGGACCTGCTGGGACTGCCCACCGAGTGGTACGACATGGACACCGGTGCCGCCAAGTTCGACCTCGACTTCACCTTCGTGGACGGCGGAACCCGGGGGAGTGTCGCCCTGCTCCTGGAGTACGCGACCGATCTGGTGGACCCGGGCACGGCCGCGCTCCTCGCGGAACGGCTGGTGATCCTCCTGGAGGCCGCGGCGGCGGCGCCCGACGGCCCGCTCGCCGCGATCGACCTGCTCACCGACGCCGAACGCGACGCGGCGGTCCACGCCTGGAACGACACCGCGCACCCGGTGGAGACGCGGTCGGTGCACGAACTGTTCACCGCCGTCGCCGCGGCGCACCCCGGGCGCACCGCGCTGGTCACCGCGGCGGGCAGCCTGACCTTCGCCGAACTGGCCGCCCGCGCCGACGCCGTCGCCGGGCTGCTGGCGGCACACGGCGCACGTCCCGAGACCGTCGTCGCCCTGGCCCTGCCCCGGCACGACATGGTCCCCGCCCTTCTCGGCGTGCTCCGCACGGGCGCCGCCTACCTGCCGCTGGACCCGGAACACCCCGCCGAGCGCCTCACGCACATGCTCACCGACGCGGCACCGGTCTGCGTGCTGACCACCACCGCCCTCGCCGACCGCGTGCCCGCGGCACCGGGGGTCCCCCGGCTGCTGCTGGACGACGGCCTGCCCACGGGCGCCGCCCTCCCGGGGGTCGTCCACCACCCGCGCTCCGCCGCCTACGTCATCTACACCTCCGGCTCCACCGGCACCCCCAAGGGCGTCGTCGGCACCCACCGGGGCCTCGGCAACCTCTTCGCCGCGCACCTGCGCGACCTCGTCGAACCCGCCGTCCGCGACACCGGCCGCGCGGTGCTGCGCGCCGTCCACGCCGCGTCCTTCAGCTTCGACGGCTCCTGGGAACCCCTGCTGTGGCTGCTCGCCGGCCACGAGCTGCACGTCGCCGACGAGGCCACGGTGCACGACCCGGCGGCCCTCCTCGCCCTGCTCACCGAACGGGACATCGACTTCGTCGACCTCACGCCCACCTACCTGCGCGAACTGCTGCACCACGGCTTCCTCGCCCCCGGCAGCAGGGCGCCCGCCGTCCTCGCCGTCGGCGGCGAGGCCACCCCGGCCGCCCTGTGGAAGCGGCTGGCCGCCCTGCCCGGCACCGCGGTGCACGACCTGTACGGCCCCACCGAGTGCGCCGTCGACGCCTACGGCTGGCACACCGACGGCACCGGTGCGCCCCGGTGGGCCGCGCCCCTCGACAACATCCGCGCCCATGTCCTCGACGACCGGCTGCGCCCCGCGCCCCCGGGCGTGCCCGGCGAGCTGTACCTCGCGGGCGAGGGCCTGGCCCGCGGCTACCTCGGCCGCCCCGCCCTCACCGCGGGACGCTTCGTCGCCGACCCCTACGGCGCCCCCGGCGACCGCGTGTACCGCACGGGCGACCTCGCGCGGCGTCGCGCCGACGGCACCCTGGAGTTCCTCGGCCGCGCCGACGACCAGGTCAAACTGCGCGGCTTCCGCATTGAACTCGGCGAGATCGAGGCCGCGTTGACCGGACACCCGGCCGTCGCCGCCGCGTCCGTCGTCGTCCGCGAGGACACCCCCGGCACGCCCCGGCTCGTCGCGTACCTGGTACCCGCGGACGGCGCGCCCGCCGACCCGGCACACCTGCGCGCACACCTGGCGGCGTCACTGCCCGAGCACATGCTGCCCGCCGCGTACGTCCCGCTCACCGCCTTGCCCCGCACCGTCAGCGGCAAGCTGGACCGGGCGGCACTGCCCGCCCCGGACCTCGGCGCGGCGGTGGGCGGCCGACTGCCGCGCACCGCGCGCGAGGAACTGCTGTGCGAACAGTTCGCCTCCGTGCTCGACGTCCCGCGCGTCGGCATCGACGACGACTTCTTCGCCCTCGGCGGCCACTCACTGCTCGCCATGCGCCTGGTGAGCCGCGTCCGTACGCTTCTCGACGCCGACATCTCCCTGCGCACGGTGTTCGACGCGCCCACCGTGTCCCGGCTCGCCGCACGTCTCGACGGCACCCGCGGCGCGGGACGCCCGGCGCTCACCGCCGCGCGCACCCGCCCCGAACGGCTGCCGCTGTCACCCGCCCAGCGCGGCCTGTGGCTGCTGCACCAGGTGGACGGCGCCGGCCCCGCCTACAACATCGCCAACGCCTGGCGGCTCACCGGCGCCCTGGACCGGGCCGCCCTCCAGGACGCGGTGAACGACATCGTCACCCGGCACGCCACGCTGCGCACCGTCTTCCCCACCGGCCCGGACGGCCTGCCGTACCAGCGGATCCTGGCACCCGACCAGGCCCGGGTCACCCTCACCACCCGCCCCTGGGACCGGCGCGACGAGGAGACCGCCCACCCCTTCGACCTGGAGCGCGAACTCCCGCTGCGGGCCACCCTCTTCGCGACCGGACCCGACGAGCACGTCCTGCTCCTGCTGCTCCACCACATCGCCACCGACGAGTGGTCCGACCGCCCCCTGCTCGCCGGCCTGGGCACCGCCTACGCCGCCCGCGCGGCAGGACGCGCCCCCGACTGGCAGCCGCTGCCGGCCACGTACGCCGACTACACCCTCTGGCAGGACGAACTGCTGACCCGCGACGGCGCGGAGCTGACCGCCCACTGGACGGAGCGACTGCGCGGCCTGCCCGAGGAGATCACGCTGCCCACCGACCGGCCGCGCCCCCGCGAGGCGGGCCACGAGGGCGGCACGGTCGGCTTCACCCTCGGCCCCGCGCTCGAACGGTCGCTGCGGGAACTCGCCCGCGGCGAGGGCGCCAGTATGTTCATGGTCGCCCAGGCCGCCGTGGCGGCCCTGCTGCACAAGCTCGGCGCGGGCGACGACATCCCGCTGGGCGCACCCGTCTCCGGCCGCGCCGACGAGGGTCTCGAAGACCTCGTGGGCCTGTTCGTCAACTCCCTCGTCCTGCGCACCGACCTGACCGGCGCCCCCGGCTTCGCGGAACTGCTGCGCCGGGTGCGCGAGACCGACCTGGCCGCCTACGACCACCAGGACCTGCCCTTCGACCGGGTCGTGGAGGCCGTCAACCCGACGCGGTCCCTCGCCCGGCACCCGCTGTTCCAGGTGATGGTGGTCCACCTCGGCGCCCCCGGCACCACCCCCGAACTGCCCGGCCTCACCGTGCGCCGTGAGCCGCTCGGCGCCCGCACCGCCAAGTTCGACCTGAGCTTCGACTTCGTCGAACAGGGGGAGGGCGAGGGCGTGCAGGGCTGGATCGAGTACAGCACCGACCTCTTCGACCGTGCCACGGCCGAACGGCTCGCCGCCCGGCTGGTCCGCCTGCTGGAGCGGGCGGTGGCCGAACCCGCCCTGCCCGTACGGGACCTGGACATCCTGGAGGCGGACGAACGCGCCCTCGTCCTCGACCGCTGGAACGCCACCGCGCACGACGCCGCCCCCGGCACCCTGCCCGAGCTGTTCCGCGCGCAGGCCGCCCGCACCCCCGACGCGACCGCCCTCGTCTGCGGCGACCACCGGCTCACCTACGCCGAGTTGGACGCCCGCGTCGAGCACACCGCACGGGTGCTCGCCGGGGCGGGCGCCGGACCCGAACGCACCGTCGCCGTCGCGCTGCCGCGCTCGACGGATCTCGTCGTCGCCCTCCTGGCCACCCACCGCGCGGGCGCCGCGTACCTCCCGCTGGACGCCGGCCACCCGCCGGAGCGGACCGCCGGAATGCTGGAGGAGGCCCGCCCGGTGTGCGTCGTCCACGACGCGCTCCCGGACGGACCGTACGGTGAACTGCCCCATGGCCACGACCCGTTGAGCCCGGCCTACGTGATCTACACGTCCGGCTCCACCGGCCGCCCCAAGGGCGTCGTCGTCCCGCACGAGGGCATCGCCAACCGCCTGCTGTGGATGCGGGACGAGTACGGGATCACCGCCGAGGACCGGATCCTGCAGAAGACACCGTCCACCTTCGACGTGTCCGTGTGGGAGTTCTTCCTGCCCCTGATCGCGGGCGCCACCCTCGTGGTCGCCGGGCCGGACGACCACAAGGACCCCGCCCGGCTGGCCCGGCTGATCCACGAACAGGGCGTCACCACCGCCCACTTCGTGCCGTCCATGCTGCGTGCCTTCCTCGACGAGCCGGCCGCCGCGCACTGCACCGGCCTGCGCCGCGTCCTGTCCAGTGGCGAGGCCCTGCCCGCCGACCTCGCGGGCCGCTTCCACGCGCTGCTCCCCGCCGGGCTGCACAACCTCTACGGGCCCACCGAGGCGTCCGTCGACGTGACCTCGGCCCCGGTGGCCGCGGGCGCCCCGCGGGTGCCGATCGGCCGCCCCGTGTGGAACACCCGGGTCTACGTCCTGGACGAGGCGCTGCGGCCCGTACCGCCCGGCGTGGCGGGGGAGTTGTACCTGGCCGGCGCGCAGCTCGCGCGCGGCTACCTCGGCCGTCCGGGGTTGAGCGCGGAACGGTTCGTCGCCGACCCGTTCGGCGCGCCGGGCACCCGCATGTACCGCACCGGCGACCTCGCCCGCTGGACCCGTGACGGCGACGTCGAGTACCTCGGCCGCACCGACGACCAGGTCAAGGTGCGCGGCTTCCGCGTCGAACCCGGTGAGATCGAGGCCGCGCTCGCCGCACACGCGGCGGTCGCCCGGGTCTGCGTCGTCCTGCGCGACGAACGGCTGGTCGCCTACGTCGTGCCCCGCGCCGGTACGGAGCCGCGCACGGCGCGGCTGCGGGAGCACGCCGCCGCGGCCCTGCCCGACCACATGGTCCCCGCCGCCTTCGTGATCCTCCACGACCTCCCGCTCACCTCCAGCGGCAAGCTCGACCGGCGGGCCCTGCCCGCACCGGACTTCGCCGCCGAGACGGGTTCGGCCCGGCCGCGCACCGAGCGCGAGGAACTGCTGTGCCAGGTCGTCGCGTCGGTGCTCGGCCTCGAACGGGTCGGCGTGCACGACGACTTCTTCACCCTCGGCGGCGACAGCATCGTCGCCATGCAACTGGTCGCCCGCCTGCGCGCGGCCGGCCTCGCCGTCAGCCCGCGCGACGTGTTCCGCCACAAGACGCCCGCCGCCCTGGCCGCCGCGGCCCGCACCCCGCGGGACGCGACCGCCTCGGCGACGGCGCCGGACGCCGGCCTGTTCGCGCACCTCACCGAGGACGAACGCGCCGAACTGGCCGCCCTCGGCGACGCGGAGGCGCTGCCGCTCTCCCCGCTCCAGGCGGGGCTGCTGTTCCACGCCTCCTTCGACTCCGGCAGCGACGGCCCCGACGTCTACACCGTGCAGGTCTCCTACGACCTCGACGGCCCCCTGGACGCCGAACGGCTGCGGGACGCCGGGCAGTCACTGCTCGACCGGCATGCCAACCTCCGCGCCGGCTTCCGCTACCTCGCCTCCGGACGCCCCGTCGCCGTCGTCCCGCACACCGCCGTCCTGCCCTGGCGGCACCTCGACCTCTCGGCGCTGGACGAGGGCGCCCGCGAGGCGCGGTGGACACACGCCCTCGCCCAGGAGCGCCGCCGGTTCGACCCGGCCCGGCCGCCGCTGCTGCGCCTGCTCCTGGTCACCGTGGCACCCGGCGCCCACCGCCTGGTCCTGTCCCACCAGCACCTGCTGCTCGACGGCTGGTCCGTGCCCCAACTGATGCGCGAACTGGGCGAGTCGTACGCGGGTGGCGAACCGTCCGCCCCGACGCCGTACCGGGAGTACCTGGCCTGGCTCGGCAGGCAGGACGCCGAGGAGTCGGCCGCCGCCTGGCGCACGGCCCTCGACGGGCTGGAGGAACCCACCCACCTGGTCCCCGCCGACCCCAACCGGGCCCCGGCGGTCCCCGAGACCCGCACCACCGCACTGACGCCCGGACTCACCGAGGCGTTGACGAGCCTCGCCCGCGCCCGCGGTCTCACCGTCAACACCCTTGTCCAGGGCGCCTGGAGCATCGTGCTGGCCCGGCTCACCGGCCGCACCGACGTCGTGTTCGGCGCCACCGTCTCCGGCCGGCCGCCGGAGCTGGACGGTGTCGAGTCGATGATCGGCCTCTTCATCAACACCGTGCCCGTGCGGGTGCGCGTCGACGACCGGGAACCGCTGTCGGCGTTCCTCGACCGGCTCCAGGACGAGCAGTCCCGGCTCATCGCCCACCAGCACGTCGGCCTCGCGGACATCCAACGCCGACACGGAATGGGGGAGTTGTTCGACACCCTCGTCGTCTTCGAGTCGTACCCGGACGGCGGCGATCCGGCGCTCGGCGCGGACGACGGGCTGCGCACCTCGGTGCGCGACCACTCCGACGCCACGCACTACCCCTTCGCCTGGGCCGTCGAGCCGGGCGAACAACTGCTGCTCACCGCCGAGTTCAGGTCCGACCTGGTCACGGGCGCGACCGTCGACCGGGTGCGGGCCGCCATGGTCCGGGTCTTCGAGGCCATGACCGCCGACCCCGGCCTGCCGCTCGGACGCGTCGACCTGCTCACTCCCGAGGGCCGCGCCACGGTTCTCGGCACGTGGAACGACACCGCCCTCCCCGTGGCCGCCGACGCGCCCGCGACCGTACCGGCCCTGTTCGCCGCCCGGGTCGCCGAGGCCCCCGACGCCGTCGCGGTGGTCTCCGGCGGCACCACCTGGACCTTCGCCGAACTCGACGACCGGTCCGACCGGCTGGCCACCCTGCTCGCCGAGCGCGGCGCGGGACCCGAGGGCATCGTCGCCCTCGCCCTGCCCCGCACCGCCGACCACCTGGCGGCGATCCTCGCCGTCTTGAAGACCGGCGCCGCCTACCTGCCCGTCGACGCGGACCTGCCCGCCGAACGCGTCCTCGCCATGTTCGACGACGCCGCACCGCGCCTGGTCCTCACCACCGGGGCCCTCGCCGCGCGGCTGCCCGACGGCGGCGTCCCGCGCCTCGTGCTCGACGCCCGCGGCACCGTGACCGCCCTGGCGACGGCCTCCGGCAAGGGTGCCTTCACCGGTCCCGACCCGGACCACCCGGCGTACGTCATCCACACCTCCGGCTCCACCGGCCGCCCCAAGGGCGTCGTCGTGTGCCACCGGGGCGTCGTGAACCTCTTCCACAGCCACCGCCGCACCCTGCACGACCTCGCGAAGGACACCACCGGACGGCGGCGGTTGCGGGTCGGGCACGCCTGGTCCTTCTCCTTCGACGCCTCCTGGCAGCCCCAGCTGTGGCTGCTCGACGGACACGCCCTGCACGTCCTCGACGACGAGACCCGGCGCGACCCGGAACTGACCGCCGCCGCGATCCGCGACCAGGAACTCGACTTCATCGAGGTCACCCCGTCGTTCCTGGCCCAGATGGCCGACACCGGACTCCTCCGCGACGGCCACTGCCCGCTGGCCGTGGTCGGCGTCGGCGGCGAGGCGGTGCCGGACGCGCTCTGGGCCGAACTCGCGGGCCTGCGCGCCACCACCGCCTTCAACCTGTACGGCCCCACCGAGGCGACGGTCGACGCCCTGGTGGCCCGGATCGAGGAGAGCGACCGCCCGCTGGTCGGCCGCCCCGTCGCCAACACCCGCGCCTACGTGCTCGATGCCGCCCTGCGCCCCGTACTCCCCGGCGTGGCGGGCGAGTTGTACCTCGCGGGCGCGGGCCTGGCCCGCGGCTACCTGGGGCGTCCCGAGCTGACCGCAGAGCGGTTCGTGCCCGACCCGTTCGGCGCGCCCGGCGCCCGGATGTACCGCACGGGCGACCTCGCGCGCTGGACCGACGACGGCCGCCTCGACTACCTCGGACGGGCCGACGAGCAGGTCAAGATCCGCGGCTTCCGCGTCGAACTCGGCGAAATCGAGGCGGTGTTCGACCGGCACGCCGCCGTCGGACAGGTCGTGGTGGTGGCCCGCGAGGACCGGCCAGGGATCAGGCGGCTGGCCGCCTACGTCGTCCCGGCGGACGGCGTCCCCGCCCCCGATCCGGCCACGCTGCGCGCCCACGCGGCGGCGGCTCTGCCCGACTACATGGTGCCGGCCGCGGTGGTCGTCCTCGACGCGCTGCCGCTGCTGTCCAACGGAAAGCTCGACCGACGGGCCCTGCCCGCACCGGACTTCACCTCCGGCTCGGGCCGTGCACCCGCCGACGACCGCGAACGCGCGCTGTGCGCCCACTTCGCCGAGGTGCTCGGGCTGCCCACGGTCGGCGCCGACGACGACTTCTTCGCCCTCGGCGGTGACTCCATCGTCGCCATGCAACTCGTCAGCAGGGCACGCGCCGCGGGGCTGCGGGTGACCCCGCGCCAGGTGTTCCAGCACCGCACGGTCGCCGCACTGGCCGCCGTCGCAGCGGAGTCGGGGGCCGACGCCCGCGGCGCCGCCCACGACGACGGGTCCGGCACCGTCGCGCCCACGCCGATCATGCACGCGCTGCGCGAACTCGGCGGCCCCGTCGCCGCCTACCACCAGGCCGCGTTCCTCCAGACCCCCGCGGGACTCGACGAGGCGTCGCTGGTGACCGTTCTGCGCGCGGTCGTCGACCGGCACGACCTGCTCCGCGCCGCGCTCGTGCGGGCGGACGACGGCGCCTGGTCGCTGCACGTGCCCGCCCCCGGCACCGACGACCCCGCCGCCTGGCTGACCCGCGCCGACGTGACCGGCGTCGACGGGACCGCGTTCCTCGACACGGTCGGCGCGGAGGCCCGCGCCGCACGGGACCGCCTCGATCCCGACGGGGGCCGCATGGTGCAGGCGGTCTGGTTCGACGCCGGGCCGGACGTTCCCGGACGACTGCTCCTGCTGATCCACCACCTCGTCGTGGACGGCGTGTCCTGGCGGATCCTGCTGCCCGACCTCGCCACCGCCTGGCGGCACGTCCGGCTCGGCGGCGCACCCGAACTCGCCCCCGTGGACCTGTCGTTCCGGCGCTGGTCCGAACTCCTCGCGGAGCGCGCCGTCGAGCCCGCCCGCGAGGACGAACTCCCGCTGTGGACCTCGGTCCTGGCCGATGCCCCGCCGCTCCCGGTGCGGCGCGGCCTCGACCCGGAGCGCGACGTCACCGCCACCTCGCGGAGCCTGTCGCTGACCCTTCCCGCCGACCGCACGGCACCGCTCCTCGGCAGGGTCCCCACGGCCTTCGGCGCGACGGTCAACGACGTCCTGCTGACCGCGCTGGCCCTGGCCGCCGCCGACTGGCGCCGACGCCGCGCCGGGGACACCGGCGGGGCGTCGGCGCCCGAGGGCCTCGCGCACGGCGGGGACACGGCGGACGCCGGGAACGCCGGGGGCGCGGACAACGCCGTGCTCGTCGACCTGGAGGGCCACGGCCGCGAGGAGGACCTGGCCGGTGACGCGGACCTCTCGCGCACCGTCGGCTGGTTCACCAGTGTCGTCCCCGTCCGTCTCGACCCCGGGCCCGTCGACCTGGCCGACGCGTTCGCGGGCGGACCCGCACTGGACCGGGCGGTGGCCCGCGTCCGGGAATGCCTGACCGCGGCGCCCGCGGGCGGGGTCGGGCACGGCCTGCTGCGCCACCTCAACCCGGCCACCGGCCCCGTCCTCGCCGAACTCGGCTCCCCGCAGATCGAGTTCAACTACATGGGGCGCTTCGGCGTCCCCGAGGCGACCGACTGGTCGTACGCACCCGAGGCCGACGCGGCCGACCTGGACGCGGACCCGCTGATGCCGCTCTCCCACGCCCTGACCGTCAACGCCCTCACCGAGGACCTGCCCACCGGGCCCGAACTGACCGCGCACTGGACCTTCGCCGCCGGAGTCCTCACCGAGGAATCGGTCCAGGATCTCGCGGAGACCTGGTTCCGCGCCCTGCGGGCACTGGCCGACCGTGTGGCCGGGCCCGTGCCCGAGGGGGAGGGCGGCGCGGCCTGACCCCGAAACCCCCGGAAACCACTCCCGAGTCCACCACCGCGATCCGACAGCACAACGCACAGAAGGCGAGGACCCGCTCGTGACCAACCCCTTCGAGAACCCCGACGGCGTCTATTCCGTACTCGTCAACGACGAGGGCCAGCACAGTCTCTGGCCCGACTTCGTGGACGTCCCGGCGGGCTGGACCGTCGCCCACGGCCCGGCGTCCCGCCAGGACTGCCTGGACCACATCGAGGCGAACTGGACGGACATGCGCCCCGCGAGCCTGGTGCGCAGGATGGAGTCGGCCGAGCGGGCCGGCTGACCCGGCCCGCCCTCGCGCGGACCGGCCGAACGCGGGCGCCGCGCCGCCCACTTGACGATCGTCAGGGGGCGGCGGGGCCGCCCGCCCGCAGTTCACGGATCCGCTCGTCGACCTCGCGGCGGTCGTAGCCGCGCCGCACGATGTCGAAGGAGGGGGTCGCCCGGGGCGCGCCGGGGAGGGCCAGGAGGGCGAGGAAGCGGTCGACCTGCTCACGGTCGTAGCCGCGGCGTACCAGTGTGAAGCCTCGGAACTCGGACGACGTCGACACTCGCTCGCTCACTCCAACCGCCGGTGACAGGACCTGGACCCGTACTCGCGGACGACATGTTAGGTCTGCGGGCGGACCGCCGGTTCAACCGTCGGCAAAGATCAACTCCGGGGCGGGGAAAGGTTCTCCGCCGAGGGACGCGAAACGGCGGCGCGACGCCCTGCCTCCTCGGAGACGGGCCTCGCGCCGCCGTCGTGCGGTGCGGGTGCGGGCGTGCGGACTACCGGGCGCGCGGCTCCGCCTGCTCGTCCACGACCGGCTCGCGGTCGTCCCGGTCCTCGCGGTCGGTCTCCTCGGCGCGCCGGGCGGGCGTGAGGGTCTCCGGGTGCCCGGCGGGAGCGGCCTCGGCCGCCCGGTCACCGTGGCCCGGCCACCACGCGGCGTGGCCGATCAGGGCGGTCAGGCTCGGCGTGAAGAACATCGCCATCACGAAGGCCGCGACCGCGATGCCGAACGACACCGCGAAGCCCATCTCCGTCAGCAGTGCGTTGCCGGCCAGCATCATCGTGGCGAACGTCGCCGCGAGGATGAAGCCCGCGGCGGCGACGGTCGGTCCCGCGTGCCGCAGCGCCTCCCCGGCCGCCTCGCGCGGGGAACGGCCCTCGCGGGCCTCCTCGCGAAGCCGCGCGATCATCAGGATGTTGTAGTCGGTGCCGATGGCGACCACGAAGAGATACATGATCACCGGGAGCATGAACATCAGCCCCGAGTGGCCGGCGCCGTCCTGGAAGATCCACACCGTCGCGCCGAGCGTGGCGCCGAAGCCGAGTCCGACCGACGCCATCAGGTACAGCGGGGCGACGACGCTGCGCAGCAGCAGTCCCAGGATCACCATGATCAGCAGGGCCGCTACGGGGAAGACCGTCCGGTAGTCGTGGTTGACCGCGGCGTTGATGTCCTTGTAGATCGAGGACATGCCGCCGACGACGGCCTTGCTGCCGTCCGGTGCGTCGGAGTGCGCGACGTCACGGACGTCGCCGACCGTGGTGATGGCCTTGTCCGTCGACGCCTCGTACTTGAGGGTCACCGTGAAGTCGGCGGTGGTGCCGTCCTTGCTCACCTGGGACAGCTTGGCGCCGTCGACACCGTCGACCGCGGCGAGCTTGTCCGCGTAGGCGGTGAAACCGGCCTTGTCGAGCGGGGAGTTGTCGGTGCTGGAGAGGTACACGTCGGTCGGCGCCGCGGCACCCGCCGAGTACGCGTGCATCATGCTGTCCTGGACGACCATCGACTCCTTGGTCTTGGGCATGGAGCCCGAGGCCAGGTCGAAGGTGGCCTTGTAGCCGAACGTGCCGAGCGACAAAACCACGAGCACCAGACCGGACACGATCACGGTGAGCGCGGGGCGGTTGCGCACCCCGCGGCCGAGCGCGGCGAACCGGGCGTTCTCGGGCTCGCGCTGCCAGGACTTGGACGGCCAGAACACCTTGGGGCCGATGAGCGACACCACGGCGGGGATGAGCGTGAGCCCCGCGAACAGGGTGGCGGCGACCGCGATGGCGAGCGCCGGGCCCATCTGCTTCAGGAAGCCGAGCGTCGACAACGACAGCGCGAGGAAGGCGATGACGACCGCGCCCGCGGCGGAGGCGATCGCCTCACCGACCCGGCCGACGGCGTTGATCATGGCTTCCTTGGATTCGTCACCGGCGCGCAGGCGTTCTCGGTACCGGAACATCAGGAAGAGGAAGTAGTCGGTGCCCACACCGAACAGCACCACGATGAGGATCGACGAGATCGAGCTGTTCGCCTGGAGGTCGAACAGCTTCGTGGCGTAGGCGATCAGCCCGTTCGCGAGCGTGGACACCAGGCCGATCACCAACAGGGGCAGCACCGCGAGGATCGGTGCCCGGAAGATGATCAGCAGGGTGACCAGGATGATCAGGAAGGTGCCGATGCCGATGAGCGCCTGACCGCGCTTCGACGAGTCCTGCTGGTCGAGTGCCTGGGCGGCCGAACCACCCAGTCTTGCTTCCAGGTTGGTGCCCTTGGTGAGCTGTTTGACGTCGGTGCGCAGCACCTTGGCGGCGTCGGCCTGCTTGGGCTGGCCCGCGTTCTTGCTGTCCATCTGGACCAGCGTCGTCGTGAACTTGCCGTCGGTGGACGGCTGGCCCGGCACGACCTTCTGCACCTGGTCGATGTGCTTGCCGCCCAGTTCCCGGGTGATGCGGTCGACGTCCTTCAGGTCGGCCTTGGTCAGCTTGGCGCCGTCCGTGCGCTGGTACAGCGCGATGGCCGAGGGCGTGAAGGCGCTCGGGAACGCGTCCTCCTGGAGCTTCGCGGCCTGGATGGACTCGTAACTGCTCGGCAGGAAGCTGCTCTCGTCGCTCGTCGAGGGCAGTGTCGGTGCGGTCGCGACGATGGCCACCGCCGCGATCACCCACGCCACGATCGTCCAGACGGGATGTCGGACGACGATTTCGCCAATGCGTCGGAACATACGGCCCCTCCCAGGCACCACGGTCGCCGCCGCCGGGGGCGTTCCCCGGCACCGGCGCCCCGGACCGGTGCGCGTCTTCGGCACCGGTCGGTCGACGGTCTTCGCTCAGTGACGGCAATCCTAGTAAGCGGAGCGGTTGTTCCTCACGTCGATATCCCCCTGGAGGGCGTCGTGTTCGTGTCGTGTTGGCACAACTGCCGTGTGCAGGAGGCCCGCTGGGCGCGCGCCGGTTCACCGGGACGCGGTGCCCGCCCCGGTGCGGGGGCCGTCGAGGAGGGCGGCGCCCAGCGAGGTGAGCGTGTGCAGAACGGTGTTGGCGTGCCGGTCGCTGTTGATGAGGCCGCCGTCGCGCAGTGCCGCGGTGTGGTGGGAGGCGGTGCCCACGGACACCCCCGCACGCAGGGCCGCCTCGGTCGTCGTGGCACCGGTGGTGGTCGCCAGCAGGATCTCGGCGCGGGTACGGCCGAGCAGCGCGCGCAGCGGCCGGCCCTCGCGCTCGGGGCCCGGCCGCGCCTCGTGCTGGAGCGGGTAGATGATCACCGGAGGCAGCTCCGGGTCGGCCAGGGTGATGGGGGAGTGCCAGCAGAAGTACGACGGGATCAGCAGGATGCCCCGGCCGCCCAGCAGCACGTCGCGCTTCTCCGGGTACGACTCGATCTCCAGGACCGGATGGCGCCACCGCAGCGTGGGCGCGAGACCGCTCAGCAGGCCTTCGGTACCGGATTCGAGCAGCGACCGGGCATGCCGGATGCGTTCGGCGCGCAGTCGCTCCCCGATGTGGCGGTCGTGCGGGGCGATCACCGTCCGGTGGTAGCTGCGCAGCGCCCCGACGATGCGGTCGCGCATGTCGCGCTCGGCGATACGGGTCACCCAGGCCGGCGATTCGATCGTCGTGGCGAGTTTCCGTGCCTCGCGCGCCACTTGGCCCGGAGGAGTTTCCAGTACGGCGTTCAGCCCCTCCTCGAGACCGGTGATTCCTTCCGCCGGTGTGAGGAAGTCGGGAAAATAACTCGCCCGCGGGAAGAGGGGCAGCAGGAATTTCCTGACCATGGCTCCCGCCTGCGCGTCACGAATGTTCGCGCACGCGGTCCTGTGCCAGTGCGCGTAGGCCCAACGCCCGTCCGCCGTCTGGAATCTGTGCAGGCTACAGGCGATCTCCCACAGTGGGTGCGGCGCGACGGCGACGCGTACCCGCGTCAGGTCCTCGGCCGAGAAATGAATTCGGAGCATTCCGTTCCACCCATTCCCCGTTTCGTGGCGTGTCTTTGGCGCACCGACGATGTCAGACCCTCGCTGTGAGGTGAACGTGACATCGCGCCGAATGTCGCGCGGAGAGGGAAAGGAATTCGCCAAAGGCAGATCGTGCGGCGGGTTGCGGCCGCGGGCGGCAATGCGGCGAAATGCCGATCAAGAACCGGAGCGCCCGCGGGGCGGAGGCTCCCGGTGGTGCGCGGCGGGAATCCGGGAGGCGGGGAGGGGGAGGGAGCGCGGAGTCCGGGAACGCGGCGGACCGGGGGGGGGGGGGGGGGGGGCCCCCCCCCCCCCCCCCCCCCCCCGGCCGGGGGGGGCCACCCCCCCCCCCCCCCCCCCCCGGGGGGGGGGCCCCCCCCCCCCCCCCCCCCCCCCCCCCCCCGCCCCCCCCCCCCCCACCAAAAAAAGAA